>CAZOFX010000013.1:0-86276 GCA_964579055.1 uncultured Pirellulales bacterium | reverse complement strand
CTTGACGCCCAGCGCGTGACAGGTGATCTCGTCGGTGATGCGGTCCGTCAGCGTCACGCCCTGCTCGGCGAACTGCTGCGCCTTCTTCTTGCTCAAGAGGATCTTCTCGTAGAGCTTGCGGGCCGAGCCGGTGGCGCCGACCCCCTTGATGATGACGTTGTCCTTATGTCGCGACAGATAGCGCAGCACGCGCTTGAGCGACTCCTCGGGGTTGCCGTGCGTTTTGATGTAGAGCTTGTCGAGCAGCTTGCCGGTCTGGAGTTCGACGATGGCGCCCTTCGTCGTCGTGCTGCCTCCGTCGATGCCGAGGACCACTTCCGTGCCCGGCGCGATTTGCGCGGCGAGCTTCTCGCTGCGTTCACGAACATGCGGAATACTGGCGCTCAGGGGCGGCGCGAACGCCCGTTTCTGGCGACTGTGCTCGGCCACCTGCGCGAGCTGATCGAGGTTGAGCACGAACGTATTGTTTTCTTCGATGGCCTTGAGCGCTGCACCGGCCGCGGCAATACTGTGATAGTGCTCCGGCCGCGCGATAGGTACGCCCAACAGTCGCGCCAGGTTGGCGCGGATCAGGTCGTTGGAGAACACACCACCGCTGCAAATGGCCTGACCTTCGTGCGCGGGGCCGGTGAACTCGGTGGAACCGAGGACGTCGATGACGTAATTCCGCGCGACGGTGCGGAAGAGGCCCGCCAAGTTATCGACGCGCGTCGCCCCTTCGTTCTGTTTGTGGATGAGGTCCGACTGGACCACCACGCCGCAGCGGGCAAGAAACTCGCTGGGTTCGGTGGATCTGCTGGCCTCCTGCTCGGCCCGGCCGAACATCTCCTCGACGCGCCGCTGGAGCTTGCGCCGGTTGCGCGCGCCTAACGCCGCCCGGCGGAGCTCGTCGTCGGCCGGTCCGCCATCTTCCAGTTCCGGACTTGGCACCTCGCCCTGGAACAGGCGCCGGCACTGCTTCTCGATGAGCATTCCGGAGCCGCCGCCGCACTTGGTGCCGGTCCGCCACTCACGAATAACCTGCTGCCCGCCGGTAGCGCCGACCGTGAAGAAGTAAGCGTCCTTGGCGCCGATGTGAAAGACGTGACGCGCCTGCGGAGCGACCACCTGGGCCCCTTTCGGGATGGCAACGCTGTCGTACACATACAGCGCGCCGTGCATCACAGTGGGAAAGCTCTGGGCAGCGCTGCCGGTCAACGCGGTGCTGCGAATCTGCTCACGGTCAAACCGAGTCAGCACGTCGCGCCAGGCCTCGGCGAGGGCGCCAAGGGGATTGGCGAAGTGCATGATGGGCGTCGGCGAATAGACGACTGACCTGTCCGCATCCAGCACAATGTAGTGCAAAGCGCTGCTGCCGATGTCGATCCCTGCGAAAAGGCCTCCCTTGCCGGTCCGCCTGTTAGACTGCACGCTATCGTTCACTTGCATCGTTTGCCACCCGTATGTTCGTGTGCTACCGACGCTGCTCGATCCGCCCGCTTTACAGACTATCGGCGCGGACGCAGGACGCCGCCCGAATCGCACAGTCCGCAAGCGCCGGCCTCCCACGTGGAGGAGGCTTTGCCGAGCTCTACAGAGACCACGCGTCGACTGTTAGTTCTTATGATTGTTCCTGTTAGAAACAGACACGCAAGGCTGTTGCTTACTCAAAACCGGCCGGATTGTCAAGTCCACCCACTGCGAACCTAACAGTTTTTCCACCGTCACCAGCCAGGTGCTGTTGTCGCCATCTCCCGACGTCACAAGGGCTTATAAAACCGCCCCTGCCAGTGCTAACAATCCGTCGGCCCATATGACTAATACTACTACCTTATTTCCTTCTTATCCTTCTTATTCGAGTTGTCTATCCACATGGCCTTTCTCCGACAGGATCGTCTGCAATCGCCTGCTTATGCGGCGGTCTCTCTGTAGTAGCGTGCACGTCTCGTGGTTCTGCAAAACGCACCGTGGTCGAGCTTTTCACGGAAAAAGATTGTCCGCAAGACGCAGAGCGATTAAACTGTGGGGCTGTTTTAGTGATACCCCGCTGCGTCTTCGCAGCCCGAGGAACCCTTAGCGTAGAGGTCTGCCATGAGAGTCACATTCAACCGTTCCGCGTTGGCCGAAGCCCTCGGACTGGTGATTTCCGTGGTCCCCAGCCGGACGCCGAAACCCGTCTTGAAGTGCGTCCGCATCGCCGCCAGCGGCAAGCAGGTCAGGATCTGCGCTACGAACCTCGAGATGGGTCTGAATTACCTGGTTTCCGAGGTGGAAATCGCTCGCGAGGGAGAGGTCGTTGTCGAGGCCAATCACCTTGCCGATATCGTGCGTGCCAGTGCAGAGGACGTCCTCGTGCTGGATGCGGCGGAGACCACCTGCGAGATTCGCGGCGCCGACAGCCGCTTCACGATCTACGGCCAGGACCCCAAGCAATACCCGAAGGTCCCTTCGCTCGATGACGCAGACGTGGACATGACGATTACGTTGGAGCAGTTGCAGTTGGGCATACAGCAGTGCCTTTTCGCAACGGCAAAGGAGAGCAGCCGGTACGCGATCAACGGTGTGCTCTGGGAGGTCAAGGGCAAGAAACTGATGCTGGTGGCCACGGACGGCCGTCGCCTGGCGCGCTGCCGTGTCTCGTTGGAGAAGGCGCCGAAGGACGAAAAGGCCCCCCAGAAGATCATCGTTCCGGCCAAGACGATGGGCCTGCTGGAGAAGCTCGCCTCGCACGACAAAGAGAGCGTTTCCATCAAGCTCGTCGACAACCAGATCCTCATCCGCTGCGCGAACGTGGTGATCAGCTCAAATCTCGTGGAAGGCAATTTCCCGAAGTACGAAGACATCATCCCGACGGACTACGACAAGAAGCTGAAGCTCTCGACGGAAATCGCGCTGAGCGCCGTGCGTCGCGCGTCGCTGCTGACCAGTGAGGAGTCCAAGGGCATCAAGGTCTCTGTCAAGCCCAACACCGTGGTGTTTTCGGGCAGCTCGCCGGAGGCCGGTGCGGCGGAAGTCAGCATGCCGGTCGAGTATGCCGGTGAGGCGATCGATATCGGGTTCAATCCCGTTTTTCTGATGGACGTGTTGAAGGTCGTTCGCGAGCCGCAGTTCGAGCTGGAGCTGGGACAGGCGGATCGCCCGGGCCTCGTCAAGAGCGGCAGCGATTTCCTGTACGTTCTGATGCCGATCAACCTTGGTTAGGCACACAGCGCGAGGCCAGGAGGGTCAAGTGAACGCGAATCCGCAAGCGGTTGAGGCATGCAAACTGGGGGATGCGGTCGGTGATTTCGTGGAACGTCTCGCGCCGTTGCACGCGTGCTGCCGTTCGGTGACCCAGGCGTGGGAAACGGTGCTGCCCGAGACGATGCGCAGGCACTGCCGCGTCGAGAGCGTCACGGGGGGTTCGGTGAGAGTCGCGGTCGATGCGGCCAGCTACATGTACGAGCTGCAATTGTGCAAGGCCGAGCTGCTCGCGGAGCTCCAGCGTCTCTGTCCGGGTGCGGCGGTGCGGCGAATCGTCGTCGCCATGGCGCGCCGCCCGCGATAGGACGCTCCGCCGGGGGGCTGGAAACGAACTCCACCGGGCAGCGGGTCTCGCCCCGTTTCCCGATCAGAGCGACGAACCATAAGGATTTCGCATTCGAGGACGAATATGGATGCACATAAGTACGATGCCAGCAACATCAAGATCTTAGGCGGTCTGGAGGCCGTGCGGAAGCGCCCGGACATGTACATCGGCGACCGCGGCGCCGGCGGTCTGCACCACCTGGTCTACGAGGTGCTGGACAACTCGATCGACGAGGCCCTCGCGGGCGCCTGCGACGAGATCACCGTCCGCATCCAGCCGGACGGGAGCTGCTCCGTGGAGGACAACGGCCGCGGCATTCCGGTCGAGATGCACAAGGACGCCAAGCTCAGCGCGCTGGAAGTCGTGCTCACCACCTTGCACGCCGGCGGCAAATTCGACAGCGACAGCTACAAGGTCGCCGGCGGACTGCACGGCGTGGGCGTCAGCGTGGTGAACGCCCTGAGCGAATGGCTCGAAGCCGACGTCTACCGCGATGGCCAGCACTACCATTTCGAATGTGAACGCGGCCGACGCCGCGGTCCGGTCGAACTGATCGGCCCGGCGACCAAACGCGGCACGAAAATCACCTTCAAAGCGGACGACGAAATCTTCGGCGACGCGGAATTCAACTACGATACGCTGCTGAAGCGCATTCGCGAAATGGCGTACCTCAACGCCAACATCAAGATCATCTTCCGCGACGATCGCGCCAAGAAGAAGGAGGAATTCCATTTTCCCGAAGGCATCAAGGCCTTTGTCAAGCATCTCAACGAAGGCAAGAACATTCTGCACAACGACGTCATCTACATGAGCAAGGAGGATCCCGAGGCGCGACTGAGTTGCGAAGTCGCGATGCAGTACAACGACGGGTACAACGAAAACGTGCTCGTCTTCGCGAACAACATCCGCAATACCGACGGCGGCACGCATCTGTCGGGTTTCAAGACGGCGCTGACGCGGACGATGAACGCCTACGCGCGAAACAACAATCTCGTGAAGGACGGCCAGGCGACCACGGGCGAAGACCTGCGCGAGGGCCTGACCGCGGTCGTGGCGGTGAAACTCGCCGACCCGCACTTTGAGGCGCAGACGAAGGTGCGGCTGACCAATCCGGAGGTGGGCAGTTTCGTGGAGACGGTGGTCAACGAGCAGTTGGGTCACTACCTCGAAGAGCACCCGCCGGAGTCGAAGCGCATCCTCAACAAGGCGATCCAGGCGGCCGCCGCGCGGGAAGCGGCGCGGAAGGCGCGCGAGCTGACGCGGCGCAAAGGCGCGCTGGGCAACGCGAACCTGCCCGGCAAACTCTGGGATTGTGCCAGCAAAGAGAGGGCCACGACGGAAATCTTCATCGTCGAGGGCGATTCGGCCGGCGGCTCGGCGAAAGGCGGCCGCGACCGCACGATCCAGGCCATTCTGCCGCTGCGAGGCAAGATCCTCAACGTCGAGAAGGCCCGCCTGGAGAAGATGCTCGGTCACGAGGAGATCCGCACGATGATCAGCGCCTTCGGCACGGGAATCGGCACGGATGAGTTCGACGTGGAAAAGTGTCGCTATGGCAAGATCATCCTGATGACCGATGCCGACGTCGACGGCGCCCACATTCGCACGCTGCTGCTGACGTTCCTGTTCCGGCAGATGCCGGTCCTCTTCGACAAACGCATGATCTACATCGCCCAGCCGCCGCTGTACGAGGTGCGTTCCAAGGGCAGGAAGAAATCGGAGTACGTGCTGACAGAAAACGAGATGCGCCGGCGCATGGTCGAGCGCGGTCTTGAAGGCACCTCGCTGGCGATCCGTGAAGGCCTGTCCGTCGGCGCGCGGGGCGACGCTGCCCCGAAGAAGGCGCCGACCTTCCAGCTTCGCAAGGTGACGGACAAGGAATTCGCCGAGCTGGTCAAGATGCTGGCCGACGCCGAACGCATCGTCACCGTTCTGGAGCGCCGCGGGATCAGCTTCACGAAGTTCCATGAGGCGCACTACAATGGGGAGAAGCTGCCGCGTTTCGTGATTCGCTACGAGGGGCGCGAGGAAGCCTACTACGAGGCGGCCGATTACGAGAAACGCCTCGACGAGATCGGCGAAGGGAAACGTCTGAACGGCGAGAACGGCGACGACGGGGAAGAATCGCACGTGACGGCGGAGGAACTCCATGAGGTCGCCCGGATCAACCAGATCGGGGAGAAACTCCGCAGCGATTTCAACCTCGACCTGAAAGACTTCGTTCTGACCGAGGAGAAGACCGAATCGGGTGAATCGCTGCCGACGAAGTTCCTGCTTACCCACGGCGACGACACGTACGACGTGGCTTCGCTGGCGGGGATCTGCCCGGCGATCCGGCAGATCGGGGGCAAGGGCATCGACATCAAACGCTTCAAAGGCCTCGGTGAGATGAACGCCGATCAGCTCTGGGAAACGACGATGAACCCGGCGACGCGGACGCTGCTGAGCGTGCGGCTCGACGACGCCGGAGAGGCCGACCGCCTCTTCAGCATCCTCATGGGCGACGACGTCGACAAACGACGCAAATTCATCCAGGACCACGCGCTCGAGGTGCAGAACCTCGACGTGTAGGAAACGAGGACGCCCACGGCGCTATCGCGTCGCGGGCGTCGCAGACGTTCGATGTGGATCAGCGGCTGATGCGCCGTCGGCTTGTCGTAATCTGCGTCTGCTGCGGTGGAGCGGGCAGTACGTCCATCGCCGCCATACCGAACACCGGCTGTGAGAGAACCTGGACGCGCTGGCGGAACTGCTCGTCGGTCAGTTTTCCTTCCGCGCGAGCCTTGATGTCAGCCCCTTTGGCTCGGATCGTCAGCACGGTCTGCGCCGTCTCGGCCAAAGGCCCTTCCACGATGCGCAGGTCGTTGTTGCTGCTCTTGACCACGATCTGGCCTGTTCCCGGTATCGCGATCGTTTCGCCGGCGAAGACGTCGGATTCAGGGCTTCCTGTCAGCCTTACGATGACCGATTCTTCCGGCGCCAGGCAACGGATGTTGGCGGCGTGGACGAGCGTCTGGATGAGCGTCGTCTTGAGGTTCTCGACCTGTGCGGCGCTGTACTTGGGTCGTGAATCGTACGGGTCCTTCTTGCGCGCCGCCCGAGGCTGATAAACCTCCTCACGAGTTTTGGCCCAGACCGGATCTCCCTCGACCTGCGGCTCGGGTGTTTCGTTGGGTTCGGCCTGCGGTCCCGGCGCGAGCGGATAGTCGACGTCCACCACGAACAGCACGCCGTAGCCCTGAAGATACATGCTCCGCCCTGCGTCTGCGTCGTTTCTGCCAAAGTACGGGTGAGCATCCCCCACAAACAGGGAGAACGGGCCCGCCGGGGGCAGGAGGTTCGCCTGCCGGAGCTTGTTCTCGAAGATGCGCCGCATCACGTTGACGTCTTCCGTGATGCTCGTCAGCTCCTCCGTGGTCATTGGCTGAGCCGGCACGATGAACACCGCCTGGGAGCGGTTTGTGGAGGCGAGGGTCTTCAGCTCCAGGACGCTAAGCAATCGGTCTGTGGCGACCCCCGCCGGGGCAGTTACGCTGACGCTGGCCGTCGGTGCGGGCGGAACGGAAACGGCCGGCGCCACGCCGCTGGAGGCCACTTGGGCGCTGCCGCGAGAGATCAGAACGAGAATCAGGGTGGTAACGAGGCCCAACGTTCGGCAAATCAGATTCATTGCGATGCTCCTTTAGTTCTTGGTGGCTGAATCAGGCCGATCGGGCACGGGAGAACCCGCGCGAGGGCCGGCCACCAGGTTGACCATGTCTTGTTTGGTTCGTTCGAATTCACCGCCCAGGGCGCTTGCGAAGCTGACGAGCGCATCGGCGAGGTGCGTGTTGTCCTGACGGCGCGCCGCGTCGATCTCTTCCAGGCCCGTTGCAAACCATTGGCGTTTCTGTGCTTCGGCCACGTTGATCGCCTCAATGAGATCTTCGAGCAGGCGAGTGGTGTTTGCGTTGGAAGCCGCCAGCGTCTGGACGGCGACCTGCGCCAGATCGTGTCGGTACTGCTCAGTAAGGTCCTCTCGCAACGCGACATACGTCGTTTCGAGCGTCGCTTGCCACTGCCGGCCGAGGTCTTCGATCACTTTCCGGCGTACCGCGGGCTCGATGGAGGTGGCCAGCGAGGCCTCCACTGCCTGGCGCAACTGGTCGATGTCGGGAGGTCGAGGCGCCGAGAGCCTTCCAACGGCGTAGCCGGCGAAGATCAACACGGCTGCTGCTGCGGCAAACCTCGTCGTCAGCCTGAAGACAGGCGTGTTCCGCTGCCCCCGCGAGTCCGCCGTACGTCCGGCAGCCTCTGCGAGTTTCGCAACTGTCGCATCGACCACCGCTTGCGGCGGATGCGGCGGGATCGGTTCGTTGCGGTACTGCTCGATCGCTCGTTGGAGAATGTCGTCTTCACGTTCCATAGGGCAACCTCGTTTCTTCCTCGACCGGCGCCAGCAGGTCGCGCAGTTTCGCCTTGGCGCGGTGCAGCAACACGCCGGCGGCGCCGGTGGTGATCTGAAGCTCTTTGGCAATCTGGCGGTAACTCAGTTCGTTAAAGTGCCGCAGGCAAAACACTTTCGCCTCCTGCGGCGGCAGTTGGCCGATCGCGGCACGCAATCGAGCGGCCAACTCGTGCGATTGCACCTCGCTGTCGGGCCCGGGCTCGGCGCTGGCGAGCTGCTGCCAGTCCTCACACTCCGATTCCTGGCACGATCGCCGCGTGCGCTGACGCAAGCGGTCAATGGCTCGCGTGGTCGCCAGACGCAGCAGGAGGCCGCGCATGCTGCGCACACGCTGTCGCTGCGCCAGTTCGAACGCCGCCAGGAACGTTTCTTGCAGGCAATCCGCCGCATCCGCCTGATTGTGCAGCAGACGATAGGCCGTCTGCCAAACCGCCGAGGCGTGTTCTTCAGTAATTCGGTTCCAGTCATGCACTTGCAAACGGCGACCTCTTGCTTTCCACTCGTGCACGTTCACCCGGGTGCTTCGCGCGCGGCAAGATGCCGAGCCTGCCCATCTTGCCACTATAGCTAAGTCGATTCGCGCGCCCAGTTTATTACATCGAAGCGCGGCGTGCGTTCGGGGCACGCGAATGTCACGCTGTCGCGAAAAAAACTGCGACTTTATTGGAAGCGTGTTGTTTTTTCGCTTGCAATCCGGCAACGTCGTTGCCAAAATGCGGTGCGTCGGTTGAAGGATGCGGTATTTACCGCTTGATGGGCTCCGTTAGGATAGGGAGACGCTGGATGACGAGGGAACGCAAGAGCATGAGGATGCCAGCGGCCAGAGGCTCGCTTGTGTTCTTGCTTGTCTGTTCGGTTCTGATCCTCGTCGCGGGTTGCCAGCCCACCAGCAGGCAGAGTTCGGTTGATTCCACCGGTGTGATTCCGTCCGAGCGCGGTGAGAGGGAGTTGCTCGCAGAGATCGAGAAGAAGTTTGAGAATCCCCAGGCGCACTACGAATTGGGCCGACTGTATGCGCAGGGCGGGAAGTGGACGAAGGCCGAATACCACTACAACATGGCGTTGGGATTCGACCCGGCGTTGCGGGCCGCGCAGGCGGCTGTGGTGCAATTGTTCATCGACCAGGGCCAGAAGGCCAAAGGCGAGCAGTATGCGTCGGCCTATATGCAGCAGATTTCGGCGAACGATCAGGAGTTGCTGCGGCTGGCCTGGGAGTTCGAGAGGCTTGGTCTCGATGAGTACGCGCTGCGCTGCTTCCGGCAGGCGCTGGTGGTCGGACCGGATTCCTATGACGTCAACAAGCAGGTGGGCTTCTACTACCTCGGCAAGAACGACACCGCCAAGGCTCGGCAGTACCTGAGCCGAAGCTTCGAGCTGAATCCGCGCCAGCCGGACGTCGCCGGCGCGCTGGGCAGGCTGGGAGTGGTCGTCGAATCGCCCGAGGCGCCCCCGATGACCATGGAGAAGAAGCAGTAAAGCCGTTTCACTAGGTTCTCAGACAACGACCGAATACGATGTTCCAATCGTTTTTCATTGCCCCGTGGCGAACGGATGCGCTGCGGGGTTTTTTGTTGCCTTCGTGTCGGTCGACCGTTCAGGAGGTCGAGCTCGATGATGCTGTCGGCGCGACGGCCTTGGCGATGTCGGCAAACCTCAGTCACTGAAACGACGGCTTTGATGGGGTAATCTATGATGCTCGGAAAGTACTCGTTCGGAATCGGGGACAGGTTCGGTCGGCAAGGCAAGGCTCAATTGGCGGCGATGAGGAAGGCCAAAGAGGCGGGGGTCGATGTGACGCCCGTCTGGAACAAGTCGCAGCGCGAGCACGGCATCATCGGGACCGAGCCCGGCGACGTGCGCCGCGAGGCCGATGCGGCGGTCGCCGCCTGCAACTGGGAGACCCCGTATTTCGTCGATGCCGACCACATCAGTTTGCGCAATGTGGAGCACTTCATCGAGGCCAGCGACTTTTTCACTCTCGACGTCGCCGATGTCATCGGGCAGCCGGCGGCCCAAGCCGACATCGACGCGTTCCTTTCCCGACACGCAGCGCTCATCGGATCGTTGGAGATCGACGGGATTGCAGAGACGTTCAACGTTGAAGCAGCCGGTCTGAGGGCAATTGCGTCGAAGTACCTGGCCGCGGTCAAGGAGGCGGGCCGGATCTATCGGCACGTCGAATCGCGCAAGGGCGCGGGCCGATTCATCACGGAAGTGTCGATGGATGAGACGGACGCGCCGCAGACGCCGGTCGAACTGCTGGTGATCCTGGCGGCAATCGGCGACGAGGGAATCCCCGCCCAGACGGTGGCGCCGAAGTTCAGCGGCCGATTCAACAAAGGGGTGGACTACGTGGGCGACCTTCAGACCTTCGCCAGGGAGTTCGAGCAGGACCTCGCGGTGATTGCCTATGCCGTCAGGCAGTTCGGGCTGCCGGAGGACCTCAAGCTCAGTATTCATTCCGGCAGCGACAAGTTCTCGATCTACGAGCCGATTCAGAACGCGCTGAAGCGGTTTGACGCGGGCCTGCACGTCAAGACCGCCGGCACGACGTGGCTGGAAGAACTGATCGGGCTGGCCCTGGCCGGCGACGACGGCCTGGCGATTGCCAAGGAGGTCTACAACCAGGCGCTGGCGCGCATGGATGAACTGTGCGCTCCTTACACGACCGTCATTGAGATCGACAAGAGCAGACTGCCCGATCCACGGATCGTCGCCAACTGGGACGGCTCGCTGTTCGCCCAGGCCCTGCGGCACGACCCGTTCTGTGCGTACTACAACTACCACTTTCGACAACTGCTCCACGTCGGCTACAAGATCGCCGCGGAGATGGGCCCGCGCTTCCTCGAAGCACTGGTGCGGCATGAAGAGACCATCGCCGAACAGGTCACCACGAACATCTACGACCGTCATCTTCGGCCTCTCTTCGTCGATTGACCCGCCCGGTCGCGGCGTGTCGCCTTCGCGATCCCCCTTAGGGTATACGTAGTTTCCACAATCGCGCGCGGCTTGTGGCGCGCGGGACTTCTGCGTCGGCGGGCCGAAGGCGCGCGATCGGTGGCGGGGATGATGGTTGCGCGCGGCGGTCCGGGAGAAAATACCCAA
Source organism: uncultured Pirellulales bacterium (assembly GCA_964579055.1). Classification (GTDB taxonomy): domain Bacteria; phylum Planctomycetota; class Phycisphaerae; order Sedimentisphaerales; family Anaerobacaceae; genus Anaerobaca. Next base: position 75,177 of record CAZOFX010000013.1, on the reverse strand, counting down.
GCAAATCAGGCAATTTCCTTAGAGCGTTTCTGCGCGGAACGCGTTTACCATCGCATGGGGACCGTCGGGATTTCCGTGGGTGTGTCGCAGGCGGTGCGAAGAGTGCGGGGGGTATCGTCTCTATTCTTTGGCAATCAAGCCGGCGCTGTAGCCGGCGACCCAGCAAATGGAAAGGAGAGAAACCATGGAATCACGTGCGGCAGTACGATCGGTACTGACATTGTTGGTCGTGGCAGCGCTGGTAATAGGAGGCTGTTCATCAGGCGGAGTCACAGGTCCTCCGAGGCGCACCACGACCGCGCAGCAGCCTGCCCCGGCGCCGCAGCCTGCCCCGGCGCCCGCTCCTGCTCGGCAAACGACAGTGGCGCCGGCGCCGGCACCAGCGCCCGCCCGGTTGACGGCGCAGGACTCTACCGGCGCTCGGGCCTCCTCCGGCGGGCGGTGCGGCTCGTCGGTGGCCTCGCAGATGTATCCGGCACAGGGGGCCGTTCGTCTGGACGTGCAGGCTCCGCCCCAGGTCGCGTTGAACGCGCCGTTCGAGTTCCTCATCCGCGCCACCAACGTCAGCGACGTGATGGTCAGCGAGGTGGTCGTGACGGAACGTCTGCCGAGGAACTTCCGAATCCAGGGGTCCAACCCGCCGGCCAGCGCCAGTGACACGAACCTGGTCTGGTCGCTGGGCTCCCTGGACCCGAAGGCCAGCCGCGAAATGAGGGTTATGGGCATGGCCACCAGCGCCGAGTGCCTCACGCACTGTGCGACGGTGGACTTCGTGGTCCCGACGTGCGCCAACATCGAGGTGGTCGAGCCGAAGCTGGCGCTGACCAAGACGGCGCCCGCGGAAGTCATTCTGTGCGATCCGATCCCGGTCAGCTTCGTCGTCACCAACAGTGGAACCGGTGACATCCAGGGCGTCCGCGTGCTGGACACGCTGCCGCCCGGACTGGAGACGGCCGACGGCAAGAACCAGATCGCGGTCGACGCCGGCACGCTCGCGGCCGGACAGTCCAAGAAATTCGCGGTCAATCTGAAGGCGGCCAGAACGGGGACGTACATCAACAGGGCCGTTGCCACATCGGCCAGTGGTTTGAAGGCTGAGGCAGAAACACGGACGATCGTTCACCAGCCCGTGCTGGCGATCACGAAGACCGGGCCGGAACGGCTGTTCCTCGGCCGCCCGCTGACGTATCAGATCACGGTCACGAACAAGGGTGACGCGCCGGCGGTCAACACCACCGTCGAGGACACGCTGCCCGCGGGCGTGCGGGGAGTGCAGGCCTCCACGGGCGGCACGGTCTCCGGCGGCAAAGTGGTCTGGCAACTGGGCACGCTGGCGATCAACGCCTCGCGATCGCTCAGTGTGACCTACACGCCCACGACGGCAGAGCCGCAGGTCAACACCGTCACGGCGGTGGCAGCCTGTGCGGACGCCGTGACCGCCTCGGCCCGAACCAGCGTCGAGGGGATTGCCGCCGTGCTGCTCGAAGTGGTCGACATCTCCGACCCGATCGAGGTAGGCGGACAGGAGACGTATGTCATCACCGCGACGAACCAAGGCTCGGCGGTGGATCACGACGTAACGATCACCTGCGTGCTCGAAGATGCGCAGGAGTACGTCTCCTCGGATGGTCCGACGCGGGCCACCGCGGAAGGCCGGACGATCCGGTTCGCGCCGTTGCCTACTCTGGCGGCGAAGCAGAAGGCGACCTGGCGCGTGGTCGTCAAGGCTCTCCGGGCGGGCGACATCCGCTTCAGCGTGACGATGAACACGCAGGAGCTGGGACGTCCCGTGGAAGAGACGGAAGCTACGCGGCAGTACTGACAGAGTCGCATGCGGTGTAGGGGCGAATCACAATTCGCCCCTACACCCGGCGTTTGGCGTGGGTTGGGCACACGTGCGGGACGCGTTCTATCCGAGCAAGAAGGAAAGGAGTCGTTCTATGTCACTGGCGAGGCGTTCGGTTGCGGAATTCATGGGCACGTTCTGGCTCGTGTTCGGGGGCTGCGGCAGCGCCGTTTTGGCCGCGGCCTTTCCCAACTTGGGAATCGGTCTGCTGGGCGTGGCTCTGGCGTTCGGGCTGACGGTGCTGACGATGGCGTATGCCATCGGGCACATCTCGGGCTGCCACCTGAATCCGGCGGTCTCGCTCGGCCTGTGGGCGGGCAAGCGGTTTCCCGGCTCGGACCTTCTGCCCTACATCGTGGCGCAGGTCGTCGGGGGCATTGCCGCTGGCGCCGTCCTCTACGTGATCGCCAGCGGTAAAGCGGGCTTCAGTCTCGACGGCGGGTTCGCGTCCAACGGATACGGCGCGCATTCGCCCGGGGGCTATTCGCTTCTCGCGGCGTTCGTCGCCGAGTTGGTCCTGACCTTCATGTTCCTGATGGTGATCCTCGGCGCGACCGACAAGCGGGCGCCGCAGGGATTCGCTCCCATCGCCATCGGCCTGATGTTGACCCTCATCCACCTGATCAGCATTCCCGTGACCAACACGTCAGTGAACCCGGCGCGGAGCACCGGGCCGGCGGTCTTCGTAGGCGGCTGGGCCTTGAGCCAACTGTGGCTCTTCTGGGCGGCCCCCATCGTCGGCGCCCTGCTGGCAGGGGTCGCGTATCAGTGGCTCGGCAGGACCGACGCCTGATCTGATGTGCAGGACGGCCGTTGATTCGCCGTGTCCTGTCTGTCGCTATCTGAAGTAGAACCGCAGGCCGACGGCGACGTTGAGGTCCAGATCGACATCGGGCGTCAGGTCGACCAGCGGGACGATCTCCGCGAAGAGATCAAACGGCGCGTCGGCGAACAGGTGCGTGATGCCCAGCGGGATGCGGATGCCGAACGCCGTGTCGTCGTCGTGGTCCTTGTCCTTGAGTCTGGCCCCGACGCCGTAGTAGAACGCCGTTCCCGCAAGGCCTTCCGCGTCTTTGGGGTTCTTGAAGAAATCGAATCGGTGGACGAGATAGTCCGCGTGGAGGTGAAACGAGTCCTCCCCGCTGAACGACCAGCCTACAGCGCCGTCGAGGGCCTGCTGGTCGTCCAGCCAGTACTTGACGCTCAGGCCGGTGGGCTCGCCCACAATCACGCCGACGCCCAGATCGTCGTTGGCACACACATCGGTGGAGAAGACGGCGACGAGAATCGCCGCCAGGGCAGTTGCCTGTCTCATCGTCTTCTCTCCTCAATTCCGCCTAAAGACGTTCAGGAACAGACGGTTGCGTGACTACGCCTGCTCATGGAAATCGGCCACATGCCGGCGGAACTTTAGCGGTTCCCTGTGCGCGCCCGGCTCAAAAGACCATGGTGTACGACGCAGGGTTGTAGGCCAGAATCCGCTTGGTGTCGAAGCCGACAGGGAGCTTGACGGAGGCGGCGCGGTCGAAGGTCAGCGAGACGTTGCCTGCGACCACGGTCGGATCGCCCGAGTAGCTGATCAGCGAACCGTGCAGAACGGCGCTGGCGTTGCCGCTGAAGTACAGGCTGCCGGCGGCGACGACTCCCTCGATCGAGGAGTAGTTGCCGGTGAAGGACACATCGAAATCGGGCGTGAGAATCGAGGTGCCCTGCTCCTGCCGAAGGGCGTCGAACTGGCTCTCGCTCGGGAATGGATAGCTGGCGAAGTTGCCGGCGATACTGATCTGATTGCCGCCGGCCGTCGAATCGTTGTCGCCGCCCCCCACCATGATTCCCTGCAACACGACATTCTTGCTGAAGGTCACCACGTTCGGCTGTTCGATGAACAGGACTCCCTGGATGGTGACGGTCCCGGCGAACGTCGGGTTCGTCCCGGCGGGAATCCGTGCGTTCACCAGCGTCATGCCCGGCGCGGCCAGGTTCATCGTGTTGGGATCGACCACCGGCCCGGTGGCGTAGGCCAGGAAACGGTTCGTGTCGGGCTCGGGAAACTCCACGGCCTGGGCGCCGATCTCGACGTGGTTGTCGATGGCCGTCTGGCCCGTATCGCCGGCGATCTGCACGTCGCCCGCGAAGTCCACGACGGCGCCCGGGTTTCCAATGCTGATGTCACCATCGAAGTTCGTGTTGCCTCCGACGTAGACCGCGATCAGGTCGCTGAAGCTCTCGACGTAGATATCGGCTTCCCAGTTGCTGGTGACCGTGCCGGTGGTCGGGTTGTTGGGGAATTGCACCGGACCCTTGGTCGCCAGACCATAGTTGAAGATGGGATGCTGGTACGGCGCGATGTCGAAGCCGACGCGAACCGTCCGCTGGATCCCCTCGCAAGCACCGGTGACCGCAACGTCGAGAATGGACGGATCGCCGGGATTTATGGCCAGTTGGGCGGTGAACGCCTGTCCGGTCGCGGCATTGATGGCTACGGCCGGCACGGTCCCGTTGCTGGCGAGCACCAGATTGGTGACGCTCGCATCGGCCAGCTCGCCCTGGACCTGGCCGACGATGGTGGCGAAGTACTGCGCCGGCGGCGTGGTGGCCTCCATCATGACGTAGCTCAGCCAGTAGCGCATCGCCTCCAGGCCGGATTCGGCGCCGGCCAGCGCGCGGGCGGCCCGTCGCTGATTGGCCGCCATCTGGACGTTCGCGCCGGAGAGAGCGGCCAGGCTGGCTCCGAAGGCCAGAAGGACGACCATGAAGATCATGCACAGAACGAGGGTTGCCCCTCTGCGACGGCGGATGCTATTCATCGGCCGGTCCCCCACTTGGACCTTGCTACCATCCCGCCGCACGGACGATCGCGCTCCCAGTAGAGCGTACAAATTGCTGCTGGGCGTGCCACATGCGCGCGACGCTGTACTTGGCTTGGATGATTAGCCGATGGCGTGTTCCTCGGGTCGATGGGCGTGTGCCCTATCGCCCCCGGCAGAGGGTTGGCTGTCTATGGGGCGCGGGTGTGCAGAGAGCAGAGAAGGAGCTGATAGAATGAAAGAAGGCCAACGGTGTCGATCCATATCCTCGCCGGCCGGTTCCGGTGGCTATGGCTCCTGACCGGCGTCCTGGTTGACTTCCTGTTCGAGCTTGTCGAGCTCGGCGTCGACGTTCTCGGTGGTGATCTCCTTGTCCGCTTCGGCCTTGTACTCGGCTTCGGTCTTGGTCGGTTCGGCGGGGGCGGACGGCTCATTGCTGCCGCAGCCGGCCAAGCTCAGCGAAACCAACACTACGATCCAAACAGCAACGATCTTTCGCAACATCGTTCAATCTCCGTAGACAGTATCTTCTCTGACTGGTGCACGCGATGACCCGCCGCTCAGTTCTGAGGCGGAGCCTCCTGCGGGGCATTCTCGACCGGCGGGGCCTGCTGCGTCTCGTTCTCGACCTCGGGCTCTTCGGGCTTCTCGTCGTCGTCCGGGCGGTCGGCCTTATCGACGCCGCTCTTGCCGGCGCCTTTGCCCTTGGCCGCTCTTTCTACCGTCGGCGCCTCAGCGGACTGCGAACCCATCATCGTTCTTTTCTGCTCCTGGAGCCGGACGCCCTTGCGCTCGTGGACCTGCTGCTCCTTGGCGATCAGCTTGTCCACCCGGGCGATCATCTCCGCATCGCCCTTCTGCACCGCCAGCTCGCGAATCCGGGCCAATCTGGCCTGGCGCTCCATGTGCTTGGCGCGGTGGCGCTGTTGCTGGGCCTCGAAGGCGCGCAACTGCTGCTGGTGGTCCTTGCCCTTGGCGGCTTCGGTCTGCTGGCCTGCCCTCTTCCGCTCCGCCTGCTGTTTGCCCTGTGCGGCCTTCTCGGTCGCCTTTTCCTTGGCGGCGGCAGCGTCCTTGGCTGCTTTGCCCTTGGCGGCCTCGGCCTGCTGGGCCGCTTGCTCGGCAGACTGATTGGCTTGTGCCTCGGTGGCCTTGGCCTCCTGGGCGGGTTTTTCCGTCCTGGCGGGTCGTTCGGCGCGTCCTTTGCCTTTGCCCTGGGCCCACGCGCTCGTGGCCCAGCACAGAACGCCCAATACACATAGCGCTGTGATCGTGTTCTTCATTTTCGATACTCCTGACAAGAAGTCGTGATGGTCTTGCCACACCCCACTATTTCGATTGCCCTGACGGCGCGACCATGGCAAGCTCTATCGTGTTCTATCGGCCAACGGCGGTGCGAGCTCCAGCGATTTACGGTTCCGCGGACGATTCCGACGTGCGGCCGGTCCGGCGGCCGGGCTAAAACAGCCGCGTGCTGTCGAACAGGAAGGTGACGGGGCCGTCGTTGACGCTGCTGACGTGCATGTGCGCGCCGAAGGAGCCTTTGGCGACGGGGATGTCGCTGCGGGCGATCAGCTCGGCGACCTTTTCGTAGAGCGGCTCGGCCGTCTCCGGCAGGGCCGCGGCGTCGAAGCCGGGCCGGCGGCCCTTGCGGCAATCGCCTTGTAGCGTGAAGTTGCTGATCAGAAGGACCGCGCCGCCGACATCGATCACGCTGCGGTTCATCTTGCCTGCCTCGTCGGAGAAGATGCGCAGGTTCACGAGCTTGTCGGCCATGAACTCGGCATCCTTGTCGGTGTCGTCCTTGCCGACGCCGAGATAGACCAGCAGTCCCGGCCCGATCTGGCCGACGGCGTTCCCTTGCACCGCCACTTTTGCCTCTGACACACGCTGAATGACCGCCCGCATCTGGCCTCCCACAAAGGATTCAGGACTTTCTTGGCTGCTCCCCTGGTTAATCTCGTGCCGTATCCGGTCGGATGGCGGCCGGCCTCCTGCGCGCATCCGGATCGCCGAAGTGAAACCAGACCGCGCCACGGTATCTGCCCGACGCGATGTTCTTGCCGCTTTCCGGTCCCAGCGCCTCGGCGGGGTGGAACTTGGTCCCGATCGCCGGGATGCCGTGCAGAAAGGCGATGCCCGTCTCGGGCACATCGAGTTTCGTGGTCCTCGGATCGGGACCATCGTCCGGACGATAGAGCCCGAGGAACAGGTTGTCGCTCATGTTGACTATCGTGATGGGGGCCTGGTCCGTTTCGAGGACTGCCCAGTGCCAGTCGCGATAATAGCCCTCGAATTCCGGGAAGTCCCACGTCAGGCCAGGCGTGTGGTCTTTGTTCGCGTTGCGGTGGACGTCGAGCACGCCGCCTTTGGCGCGATTCTTCCACACGCGATACGGCCCGCGTCCGAGCCAGCGGATGCCTTTAACGTGTTCGTGAGGGTACTCGAAGCTGATCCCGAACGCGTCGAGCGCCCCTTCGAGCTGGTACTGGTATTCCAGCAGGACCCAGCCGGTTGGGTAGATGTTCCAAAGGACGCTGTCCATATCACCCGCGTACGTCACGCTGAGAACCACCCCATCGCCCTTGAGGGAAAACGAGACTTTCGAAGGCTCCGCCGTTCCGCCGATCAGGCGGGGCCCGGGGCCGAACGCGATCGGCTTGCCGTCCAGGCTGACCGAGGCGAGCTGCCCGCTGTTGCCGGCGAAGGCCAGGATCAGCGGACCCGCGTGCACGTGGATTTCGTTTGTCGTGCTGCTGATCTCGACGCGCGGGGCCTCGTCGGCCTGTGTCGCGACGTACTTGTCGCGGTAATAGTCGTTGTCCTGCACCGACCAGGACCACGTCCAGACCTCGTTGCCTGCCGGATCAAAGGCGGTCAGATACAACACCTCCGCCTGCGTCCAGTTGCCCGGCAACCCGAGATTGAGCGCGCCCTTGCCATGCGCGGGAACATCGGGACCGGCAAAACTGCTCTGGAAGAACGCTTCGTGTCCGTCGGCGCCGTCATCCGGTCCGGGGAACTCGGCGAGCCGGACCTCGAACCGGCAGTCGCGCAGGTTCGTGAAATCATAGCCGTTCTCCAATTCCAGCCGTCCGTCGAAATCGGGCGGCAGCTTCTCCAGCGCGATCTGGATCGGCGACCATATCTCCTTGATCGTATGGAAGCTCGCCTCTTTCTGGCGGTACGGGCCGACGATCCCGTCGGGGGCCTGATTGCCGGCGACGTCGATCGCGCCGTCCCGGTCGGTCCGCACGACGCCCTCATCCACCAGCGCCCAGAGGAAGCCGCCGGCGCCCATCGGCGAAGCGACCGTGGCCTTCCAGTAGTCGTTCAATCCGGCGCCGAGACCTCCGTCGTAGAGGCCGTGCAGGAATTCCGTCGGCAGGAACAGCGCCGAGCCGGAGAGCTTGCGCAACGTGCTCTCGTAGCTCTCGTAGTGGTCGGTGTCGATGCCGTTGAAGTTCTCCCACGGGTGCAGGACCGTCCGCTTCTGCGGATCGTACAGGGCGAACTGGTCGTCCAGCTCGCGGTTCCAGCCGCCCTCGTTGCCGTTGTCCCAGAACAGGATGCAGGGATGGCAGACGTCGCGCGTCACCATCTCCCGGACCAGCTTCTTGCCGATCTCGGTATCGTAAGGCGGTTTCTGCCAGCCCGCCAACTCGTCGAGCACGTACAGGCCCAGCTCGTCGCAGGCGTCGAGGAAGTGTGGATCGGGCGGATAGTGCGACATCCGCACCGCGTTCATGTTCATCGACTTGATCAGGCGGACGTCGTCGTAGCTGATTTGCCGGCTCAGACAACGGCCCGAGTCGGGCCAGAAGCTGTGCCGGCAGACGCCTTTGAGCCGGATCTTCTGCCCGTTGAGGTACAGCCCATTGCCTGGGCGAACCTCGACCGTGCGAAATCCGAACGTCAGTGTAACGGAGTGAACGATCTCGTCCCTTCGCGTCAACCAGATGTCGACGTCGTAGAGGTAGGGTGTCTCTGCGGTCCAGGGCTTGATCCCCACCGCTCTCTGCACCAGCGAGGCACTGACTTGATCGTGCATGAGCGGTACCACGGACGTGAATACGGGGACAAGTCCACCGTTACGCTCTCTAATCGCGGCGTCGATGCCATCGTAGAGCCCGATCCCGCGGAGCTGCACATCGGCCCGGAATGAGCCATCGGCCTGCGCGTCGATGGCGACCGATTCGATGAACGGCTCCGGGACCGCCTCCAGATAGACGGGGCGGTAGATCCCGCCGAAGACCCAGTAGTCGCCCTGCCGCTCGGCCTGCTCGACGCTGGCGTCGGAGGAGACCTTGCTGACGTCCACCTCCAGCAGGTTCTCGCCTGGCTTGACCAGATCGGTGATTTCGTACTTGAAGCGGTAGAAGCCCCCTTGGTGCTTCGGCCCGGCCGAGCGGCCATTGATCCGCACCTCCGCGTCGGTCATCACGCCCTCGAAGACGATGAAGATGTGCTTGTCTGACCAGGCATTCGGCACAGTGAACTTGCGGCGGTACTTGCCCTGCTCGTCGCTCTTGCGTCGCTCGTTGCCGTAATTGTACGAGCCGAACCCCTGCAACTCCCAGTTCGAGGGCACGCCGATCGTGGTCCAGTGCCCGGTGTTGCGTCCGGCGGTGCAATAAAACTCCCACGTCACGGGGTCGTCTTTGCCCTGGCCGGAGAGGTAGAGAATCTGTGTTTTGTCGTGGGTCGTCCAGCCGCTCGTCAGGACTAGGTTCAGGAGGGCCCATACTGTTGTCTCAATCATTGTGCCTGTCCTCTCAGCCAAACCACGGCGATGCCGTCGCGCGTCGGATGTGAAGCTCGTCGACGACGGCGTTGCCCTGATGCGTGACGAGATAGAGCACCAACTCGGCGATCTCGTCCGGTCCTATAAGTTCGTCCCTATTGATATCAGGACGCACGCGGCTGACCATTTCGGTGTCCGCCGCACCTGGACAGATCACGTGGACGCGGACGCCGGAACCGCGAAGCTCCTCCGCCAGGGCGATGCTCATCCCGCGAAGGGCGTGCTTCGACGCGGTGTAGGCGCTCTGGAGCGGGTAGCCCTTGACCCCGACGACCGACGAGATGTTGACGATGGTCGCCCGCCCGGCCTTGCGGAGCAGGGGCAGCGCCTCGCGGCACAGCAGAAACGGCGCCCGCGCGTTGACCGCCCAGCAGCGGTCCAGGTCCTCCGTCCGCGTCTGCTCCAGCGGCGCCGAATGCGTGATCCCGGCGTTGTTGACGAGGATATCGAGCCGCCCGAAGCGCTCGGAGGTCTTGGCCACGAGGTTTTGGATGGACTGCTCTTCGGTCAGTTCCGTGGGGACGATCTCCGGCGTGCCTCCGGCCTGGCGGATGCGCTGAGCCGTCTCGGCCAAGTCGGCCTCGGCCCGGCCCGCGAGGACCACGGTCGCCCCCTCGCCCGCCAGGGCCACGCCGATCGCCCGGCCGATGCCCCGGCTGCCGCCGGTTACGATCGCCACCTTGTTTTCCAAACGGTTGCCCATCGCTGTGCCTCAAGCAAGTCCTTGTCTGGACGGATTATAAAGGAAGGGGTCCCGGAACAGAAGCCCTGATGCCGGGATGTGCCGTCGCAAGGTTGCAGAATTCCCCTCGAAGTGGTATACCTTGATCCCATGGACGTCGGCCAACGGCGTCTTTCCCGCGGTCCGTCCGCCTTGCGGACGCGCGGCGGACGGAGGCCCGCTTGGCCATGTGCCGTGACCAAACCTCTTGCTATGGAGAAGGACGACGATGTCGAAGCTGCCCAGATTCCCGGTATTGTCGAGCGTGATGTTGCTTTCGGCTTTCCTGCTGTCGGTGTGTGCGGTCGCAACCGCAGGCGAGGACTCTCTCTTGCCCCTGGACTGGGAGAACGAGCAGATGATCGGGCTGAACAAGGAGCCCGGGCACTGCACGCTCACGCCGTACGGGGACATCGAATCGGCCTTGGAGGGCATTCGCGAGGCGTCGCCATTCTACCAGTCGCTCAACGGCACGTGGAAGTTCAATTGGGTGATCAAGCCGGCTGACCGGCCCGTGGATTTCTACAAGCCCACCTTCGACGTGAGCGGCTGGGACGACATCCGCGTGCCCGCCAACTGGCAGGAGTACGGCTATGGCCGGCCCATCTACACGAACATGAGATACCCGTTTCCGCCCAATCCGCCCCACATCCCACACGACTACAATCCTGTGGGCTCCTATCGAAGGGTTTTCGAGATTCCCGCGTCGTGGGACGGGCGCGAGGTCTTTCTGCACTTCGACGGCGTCAAGAGCGCCTTCTACGTCTGGGTCAACGGCTGCAAGGTCGGCTACAGCCAGGACAGCATGACGCCCGCCGAGTTCAACATCACCAGGTACCTTGCCCCCGGCAGGAACGTCCTTGCCGTCGAGGTCTATCGCTGGTCCGACGGCAGCTATCTCGAAGACCAGGACATGTGGCGGTTCAGCGGCATCTATCGCAAGGTCTACCTGTTCGCGACCCCCAAGGTGCACATCCGCGACTTCTTCGTCCGCAGCACGCTGGACGATCTCTACCAGAACGGCGTCCTGATGATCCGCCCGAAGCTGGCGAACTACGCGGACGAGCCGCCGCGCGGCTGGACGGTGCAGGCGAGGCTCTACAACGACCGCAAGGAATCCGTGCTTTCCGAGCCGCTGAAGATCGACGCGTCGGCCATCCTGAACGAGCAATATCCGCAGAGGGACAATGTCCCGTTCGCGCTGATGCAGACGACGATTCCAGGAGTGAAGAAGTGGTCGGACGAGACGCCCAACCTTTACACGCTGGTCCTGTCGCTGCACGACTCCGACGACAAGGTGGTCGAGGCCGAGAGCTGCAAGGTGGGGTTCCGCAAGGTGGAGATCAAGGACGGCCAGCTCCTGGTCAACGGCCGGTCCGTCAGGCTCTTCGGCGTCAACCGTCACGAGCACGATCCCGACCACGGCCGGGCCATTCCCTTCGCCCGCATGGTGCAGGACATCAAGCTGCTCAAGCAGAACAACATCAATGCCGTCCGCACGTCGCACTATCCGGACGATCCGCAGTGGTACGAGCTGTGCGACCTGTACGGCATCTACCTGATCGACGAGGCCAATCTCGAAACGCATGGCCAGGGCGGCTATCTCACCAATGTCGCGACATGGCATAGCGCCTTTGTGGACCGCGCTGTTCGCATGGTCGAGCGCGACAAGAATCACCCGTCGGTGATCTTCTGGTCGCTGGGCAACGAGAGCGGTTGCGGGCCGAACCATGCGGCGATGGCCGCCTGGATCCGCGACTACGACCCCACGCGGCCCATCCATTACGAAGGCGCCGTCGGCGAGCCCAGGGACCCGTACTACGTCGATATGCGCAGCCGGATGTATGCCCGAATCCACCAGATCGTTCAGATGGCCACCGATCCGCGCGACGAGAGACCCATGGTGCTGTGCGAATACGCCCACGCGATGGGCAACTCCGTCGGCAACCTCAAGGAATACTGGGACGCGATCCGGGCCCATAAACGGCTCATCGGCGCGTTCATCTGGGATTGGGCCGACCAGGGCCTGCGCAAATACGCCGAGGACGGCTCGATGTTCTGGGCCTACGGAGGCGACTATGGCGACACGCCCAACGACGGCAATTTCTGCTGCAACGGTCTCGTCCAGCCGGACCGCCGGCCCAACCCCTCGCTCTACGAAGTCAAGAAGGTCTACCAGCGAATCCATGTCACGCCGGACAATGCGAGCGCGGGCCTCGTCTCCGTGGCGAACGAATATGATTTCCTCGACCTCGACTTCGTCGATGTCACGTGGGAGCTGACCTGCGACGGGGCCGTGGTCCAAAAAGGCGAACTGCCCAGGCTGACCGTTCCCGCCGGGGGTACACAGCAGATGAAGGTTCCGTTCACCGCGCCGACGCCCGACCGCGCCGCCGAGCACTGGCTGAAGGTGACCTTCTCGCTGGCCCAGGATCACCGCTGGGGACCGAAAGGCCATGTCGTCGCGTGGGACCAGTTCCAAGTCCCCGTCGAGACGCCCAAGCCGACGGTTGCAGACCTTCGCCTGATGCCCGAGGTAACGCTGCACCAGGAGCCGGAGGCATACACGGTCAGCGGCCCGGACTTCAAAGTCGTGGTAAGCAACCGCACCGGCGCGCTCGAATCGCTGGTCTTCAAGGGCTTCGAGATGATAGCGGCGCCGCTGGCGCCGAACTTCTGGCGGCCGCCGATCGACAACGACAACGGCAATGGCATGCCGCGACGCCAGGGCGTCTGGCGCACGGCCGGGCCGGATCGCACCGTCACCTCGGTGCGGGCCGAGCAGGTCAATCCGAAACTGGCTCGCATCACGGTCGATGCCACTCTGCCGGTCGGCGACGAGACGCAGTGTGTCACCACGTATGACGTCTATGGAACGTGCGACGTTGTCGTCTCGATGAGTCTGACCCCCTCCGGCGACGATATTCCGGACCTGCCGCGCTTCGGGATGCAGATGGCCATTCCGGCGCAGTTCTCGACGATGACATGGTTCGGACGCGGGCCGCAGGAGACGTATTGGGACCGCCAGACCGGCGCGGCCGTCGGGTTATATTCCGGTCCGGTCGAAGAGCAGATTCATCTCTATGTGCGGCCGCAGGAGAACGGCAATAAGACCGATGTGCGCTGGATCGCGCTGACCAACCAGCGCGGCAGGGGCCTGCTGGCCGTCGGGATTCCGCTGCTCAGCGCCAGCGCCTGGCCGTTCAGCATGGCAGACCTCGAAAAGGCCACGCATATCAACGAGCTGCCTCGGCGCGACTTCATCACGTTGAACCTCGACTACAGGCAAATGGGCGTCGGCGGCGACGACAGTTGGGGCGCCCGCACGCACCCGGAGTATACGCTGCCGGCCAAGCCTTACAGCTACCGCTTCCGAATCCGACCCTACAGTCCCGAGATGGGAGACGTGCCTTCACTGGCCCGTTACGAGATGCCTGGCGTGGAGTGATGCGCAGCCTGCGCAGGGGCGAATGATGATTCGCCCCTACCCGCTTGAGAAGGGCCGTGCGTTGTGATATAAGGGGTGCCGGGATATCGCTTTCAACCGTGGCTGTTGGGCATGTGGGTTAGATGCTACTATCCGCAAGGACGCAGAAGAATGAATGGGTGGTCCGGCCGACCGACCAGCGGGTCGCGCCACTGGCCCAATCGCTGAGGGTCTCGCCCCTGGTGGCGCAGGTCCTTCTCAACCGGGGAATCACCGAAGCCGGCGACGGCAGCGTGTTCCTGCGTCCCAAACTCACCGAGCTGATTCGACCGGACAAGATGCCCGGCATCGAACCGGCCGTCCGCCGGATCAAGCAGGCCATCGAGAGCAAAGAGAAGATCACCCTCTACGGCGACTACGACGTCGACGGCATCACGGGTGTCTCGATCCTGTGGGAGCTGCTGACGCTGCTGGGCGCGACGGTCGATTTCTACATTCCGCATCGGATCGACGAAGGCTACGGCCTCAATATCGACGCGGTGCGCTCGCTGGCCCAGTCCGGCACCAACCTGCTGGTGACGGTCGATTGCGGCATCACCGCGATCGAGGCCGCCACGGAGGCCCGCACGCTCGGCATGGACCTGATCGTCACCGATCACCACAGCCCCGAGGCGACGCTGCCTGAAGCGGTCGCCATCGTGCATCCGGTCCTGGAGGCCTCGTATCCGAACCAGGATTCGGCCGGAGCGATGGTTGCCTACAAGCTCGCCTGGGCACTGGCGGAGGAGTTCAGTCGCGGACCGCGACTCGAACCGAAGCTGCGCGAGTTCATGCTCAACGCCACCAGCTTGGCAGCCATCGGCACCGTCGCGGACGTCGTGGACCTGCGAGGCGAGAACCGCATCCTGACCAGCTACGGGCTGCGGTCGCTGCCCGAGAGCAAGCTGTGCGGCCTTCGCGCGCTGATCGCCTCAGCCGGACTGACCGGCCAGGGCCTGGACAGCTACGCCATCGGGTTCCGACTGGCGCCGATGCTCAACGCCGCCGGACGCATGGGCCATGCCCGCCTGGCGGTCGAGCTGATGACCAGCACCAACGACCTGCGGGCCATGCAGATCGCCGAGTACCTCAAGGACCAGAACACCCAACGCCAGCAGTGCGAGAAGAAGATCGTCAAAGAGGCCTGCGACATGGTCGTCCAGCGGGGCCTGAACCACCCCGACCGGCGCAGCATCGTCCTGGCGGCCGAGGGCTGGCACACCGGCGTGCTCGGCATCGTCGCTTCGCGGATGGTAGACAAATACTATCGGCCCACGGTCATGATCAACGCGGCGCCCGGCGAGAGCGGAGCCGCCCAAGGCTCGGCCCGTTCGATTCCCGGCTTCTGTCTGCTCAGCGCGATCAAGGCGTGCGCAGGCCACCTGACGACGTTCGGCGGTCACACGATGGCGGCGGGCCTGACGATCCAGCCGGAGCGGATCGATGCTTTCGCCGCCGACTTTGAGGCCTACGCTGCCGATCATCTGCATGAGGCCGACGTTGTCGCCAAGCTCCACATCGATGCGCTCGTTCCGCTGAGGCAATTCACGCGCGAGGCGGTCGAGCAACTGGACATGCTGGGCCCGTTCGGGCAGGGCAATCCGAAGCCGGTCTTCGCGGTCAAAGGTGTGCGGCTGGCCGCCACGCCACGACGCGTCGGAGCCAAGAGCGACCATCTCCAGTTCACCATCAGCGACAACTCCGGCGCCGCCCGCTGCGTCGGGTTTCGCATGGGCCACCTCGAAAAGAAGATGCTCGAAAAGGAGTTCTTCAGCGTCGCCTTCGAGGCCCAGATCAACCACTACAACGGCAACAGCAACGTCGAATTCATCGCCCTCGACGTCCAGTTCGAATAGACCCGATTGCTCCTATGGGGCTTGTTCCACTTCGAGGCGTTCGATTTTGAAGCGGCCCAGGGCGCCGGCCATGTTGAAGAAGTCGGTGGGGTCGCCGTTTCCGACGGCCAGGGCGATGTGTCCGGCGTCGTGTCCGCCGCGACCGCTGCTCTTGAACGCCGCATCGAGGCCGACCCATTTGCCAGCCACCCAGGCCTGCGTCCAGGCGTGACCTCCAAAGCCCTCGTGGCCGGCGAAGTCCTCCACGTAGGCGATTCCGACGACGACCTGGGCGGGGATGCCCACTGCCCGGCACAGCGCTGCGGCCAGCACGGCGAATTCCGAGCAGTCGCCCTGGCGGCTGGCTGCCACCTCCGCAGCGGACGCATAGCCCACCGACAGGCTCTTGTCCTCGATGTAGTCGGCGACGAACGCCTCGATCCGCCGGACCGCCTCGGCCGGGTCCTTCGTGTCGCCGATGGCCTTGCGTGCAAGCTCGCCGATCTCTTTGCGGTCGCTCTGAAGGTACCGCGTCGGCCTGACCGCCTCCAACAACGCCAGGTCGCTGCCTTCGTAGGGAAAAGCTCCGCCTTCGGGCGCCGCCACCGGCCGGATTACGAGCTTGACATTGCCGCCGTCGAGCCGTTCGGCCGTCTGGTTGTCCGTCGTCGGGATCGTGAACTCCTCGCTGCCGCTGGGTGCCAGCCAATAGGTGATCGCAGAGACCCTGCGCGGGTTGCCCAGCGGCGTCGGGCTCGCGACGAACATCGTGTTGATCAGCTCCAGCACGTCGTTCTCGCCCAGCGCGAACTCCTTGGCGCAGGCGATCATGTCCACGTTCATGCCCGCGATGGACATGGTGTTCTTCAGCGCCTGCATGTCGTCGTCGACGTAGCTGGTGCTGGTGATCGGGCCGGAGCCGGGCATAGCCAGCGTGCTGGTGACCTCGGTGAGCTTGACGACCCGGCCGAGCAGGTCTACCTCTTGTTTGGAGCCGATCGACACGACTGCGTCGAGAGCCTGTGTAACGGAGGGATTGAATATCTTCACGCGGTACTCGGAACCGGGCGTAAGGCCCTTCTCGAGTGTCACCAGACGCAGACCCTCGGACATGACCGCGCCCTCGGGCCAGGCCATTGTGCTTTTCTGCGTGGCACCCATGGACGTGCTGGCCAGCTCGACCATGCTGTCGCTGCCGACGGTACCGGTGACCTTGATCACCGTCATAGTGCCGAGAACCTGGATCGATTCGAAGCTCAGCGGTTTACCCATCGTGGTTTCCACGCTGATGTCGGTCATCCGGACCGTCAGCGGAATACCGAGCCGGCTGATCGTGATGCTCACGTCCTCGCTCGTCGTGACCTTGTCGCCCTCGACAGACCGCCTGTGCGCCGCGTGCCCCACCTTCTTGCCCTGCATGAAGACCGCGAAGTACTCCGTCTCTTCCGCCGCCCGACTGACTGCGATCTGCATTGGCCTCGCCGGCTCAGCGGGTTCTGCGATCTGTTGCACTTCCTCGACTTGTGCAGGCACCGGTGCCGGCGGGGTCTTCGTTTCACTTGTCACGACAAGACGATGGGTCAGGATCAGGGCAGTACCCGCGAGCACGAGCAGTCCAACCACGATGAACCAGCGACGTTGATTCTTCATGAGCGATACCCTCTCGCCCTGCTCTTCCTCAGGGGAACAGCCAGTGCAGTGAGCGAACGAATCTTGCCTCAATCACGGATGATCTTTTCCAGGCAGGCGGATTATACGAGCACAATCATTGTTTTTCATCCCAAATCGCGTCGGATGCCGATAGGTATAGCGGGTGAAGGTTTGCGCTTTTCGACCACCGGCCGCGTGCCGTTGCACCTTCGACGCCTTCAACGTAAAATGGCTTTCTCACAGCAGTTAGGTTCGTCTGCGCCATTGCAGACAGGGAACACATGAGCATGACACTCGACGAATTGCTGGCCGTGGTTAGCGGCGATGTCCCGCCCGGCGTTCGCACCGACTCGCGCCTGGTGCGGCAAGGCGACGTGTTCGTCGCCATCGCAGGCAGCGCCGCGGATGGTCATAAGTTCATCGACCAGGCCGTCGCCAACGGCGCCGGGTATATCGTCTGCCAGAAGCCCAACCACTCTTCACCGTCCGCGACCACCGTGGTGGTGGAGAACTCGGCCCAGGCGGCCGGGTTACTGGCCCAGGCGAGCCATGGCCGGCCGGCCTCGGAGCTGACGAATCTGGCGGTGACCGGGACCAACGGCAAAACCACCGTCGCCTTTCTGACACACGCGTGCATCCGGCACGCCGGCAAGGGGTGCGGCCTGATGGGCACGGTCGTCTACGACACCGGCTCGGGCATCACGCCTGCTTCGTTGACGACGCCGGATGCGTTGACCATCGCGCGGATGCAGCAGAGCATGGTCGAAGCGGGCGCCGAATACATGGTGATCGAGGCCAGCAGCCACGCCCTGGACCAGGACCGCCTGGCGGGCATCGAGTTCCGCGCCGCCGCGTTCACCAACCTCACGGGTGACCACCTCGACTACCACAAGACCAAAGACAACTACCTGGCCGCCAAGATGCGCCTGTTCTCCGCGCTGGGACCCGACGCGACCGCGGTGCTGAACAAGCAAGCGCCGGAAGCGCAGGCCATCGCCGAAAAGACACAGGCCCGGGTCTGGTGGTTCGCCGTCGATGAGCCGGCCGACATCACCGCGCACGTCGAGTCGATGACGGTCGACGGCGCGCGATTCACGCTGGAACACCATGGGCACAAAGCTCGCGTGGTCACCCCGCTGCTCGGGGCCTATAATGTCGCCAATCATCTGGCTGCCGCGGGGCTTTGTCTGGCCGCAGGGTTCGATCTGGACACTGTTGCGGCGGGACTGTCCTCATTGAAGACCATCCCCGGTCGCCTGGAGAAGGTTGGCGGCGACGAGTTCTCCGTTCTCGTCGATTTCGCGCACACCGACGACGCCCTGCAAAACGTTCTGACGACGCTCAAGCCCCTCTGCAAGGGCCGGCTCATCGTCGTCTTCGGCTGCGGCGGCGACCGCGACAAGACGAAGCGCCCCCGCATGGCGAAGGTGGCCCAACATCTGGCCGACGTCGCGATCGTCACCAGCGACAACCCGCGCACCGAAGACCCGAAGGCGATCATCGCCGACATCGTCGCCGGCTTCGACCGCGCCGAGGATCGGCGAGCGACGAGCGACGAGCGACAAGCGACGGTAACCGTCGAGCCCGACCGCAAAAAGGCCATCGAGCGGGCCATCGCCCAAGCCAGGCCCAACGACGTCGTCCTGATCGCGGGCAAGGGACACGAAACGTACCAGATCATCGGCGCCGAGAAGATCCACTTCAGCGACCAGGAGGTCGCCCGAAAGTGCCTCAAGGGACGCCGATGAAAGAGCTTTCCATCGAGATTGTGGGCCGAATCCTGAACGCGCCGATCGCGCCGGGCGATTCGGACCGGCTATCCATCACCGGAATCAGCACGGACTCGCGGACGACGAAGGCGGGCGACTGCTTCTTCGCTCTGCCGGGCGAGCGGTTCGATGGGCACGACCATGTCGCCGACGCATTCGCCAGGGGCGCTGCCTGCGCCGTGGTCAGCCGTGACGTCGAGGCGCCCGGACCTTTGCTGAAGGTCGCGGACACGATCGTTGCCTTGGGCGATCTGGCGCACGAGTACCGCAGGATGCACGCCTTTCGGGTGGTCGCCATCACCGGCTCGGTCGGCAAGACCACCACCCGACAGATCGTTCACCATGTTCTGAGCCAACATTTTCGGACGTATCAGGCGCATAAGAATTTCAACAACACCATCGGCCTGCCCCTGACGCTGCTGGACGCCAAACCCGACGATGAGGTGATCGTCGCTGAGCTGGGCGCCAACCAGTTGGGCGAAATCGCGTATCTGACGCGCATTGCGCAGCCGAACGTCGCGGTGGTGACGAACGTCCACCCGGCCCACCTGGCGGGCTTCGGGAGTCTCGAAACCATAGTCCGAGAGAAGACCGCTATCGCACAGGGCCTGGCCGACGACGGCGTCTTGATTGTCAACGGCGACATTGCGATCCTGACGGCCGCCTGCCGCAATCTCGGCAGGCCGTTTCAGACGTTCGGCAGATCATCCGGCGTAACCTACCGCGCCGAACAGATCGTCCACCAGGGCCTGACCAGCAGGTTCGTCATCGACGGCGCATCGGTCGAGCTGCCGTTGCCCGGACCGGGCAATGTGGAGAACGCTTTGGCCGCCTGGGCGGTGTGCAGGCAGTTCGGTCTGACTGCGGACGACTTCGCTCGTGCTGTGCGAACGCTATCCGGCGTGGCGATGCGAGCGGAACCGTTGCAGCTCGGCACGCTGACCGTGTTGAACGACTGTTACAACGCCAGTCCGGCCTCCATGAAGAACGCTCTGGCGATCCTCGCTGGTCTGCGTGCCGAGGCGGGTGCGAAGCGTCGCACGGTCTTTATCTGCGGACACATGGCCGAGCTCGGGGCGCAAAGCGAGGCGCTGCACGCCGAACTGGGGCGCGAGGTGGCCCGCGCGGGAGTGGACCTGCTCCTGGCCGTCGGGGAGCCGACGAGAGCCACCGCCACAGCCGCCCGCGCGGCCGCAACGTACGATCTGCGAGCAGTTTGTTTTGACGACACCGCTTCTCTTTGTGATAATCTGGAGAGGATCGTAACGGAATCCGACATAATTCTGGTCAAGGGCTCACGTGCGGCCCGGCTGGAGACCGTCGTTCAGGGATTGATAAAGGGATATCAAAGGTGAAATATCAAACGGCATGACAGCCAAATCACTGCATGGCGGTTTTGAGTCTCGCAGTTTTGCCTTTTGATTTTTGATCTTTGCGCTCTAAATGATTTACCATCTGCTTCGCCATTTCAGCGACTTCCTGACCGAAACGCTGCATTTCTACGCGTATCAGTACGTCATGTTTCGCGCCGTCACGGCGACGTTGACGTCTCTGGCGATCGCGCTGCTGATCGGCCCGCGGATCATCCGCTGGCTGATGCGCAAGAAGATTGGCGACCGGCCGGAGTTCCACCACGCCGCACTCAACGAGCTGACGAAGGAGAAGGCCAACACGCCTACGATGGGCGGGCTGATCATCCTCTTCTCGGCCGCCGTGAGCACCCTGCTGTGGGCCAAGCTGAACAACCCGTTTGTTCAGAAGGCCTTGTTCGTGCTGTTGTGGTTCGGCGCGCTCGGGGGCATCGACGACTGGCTCAAGCTTACCGCCGCCGCCCGCCAGCGCGGCCGCGACGGCCTCCACGCCTGGGAGAAGCTGGTCTTCCAGATCGCCGGGGCGGTGCTGATCGCGTCGTTTCTGTACTTCGATTTCGAGAACATCCCCGACGCCAAGCTGCTGTGGGTGCCGTTCTACAAGAAGGGCCTGCTGCTGGCCAACTGGACGTTCATCTTCATCGCCATCTTCTATATCTCGGCCACCAGCAACGCGGTGAACCTCGCCGACGGCATGGACGGACTGGCTTCCGGCTGCGTCGCGATCATGAGTCTCGTGCTGGCCTTCCTCTGCTACGTCGCGTCCGAGACGATGTCACGCATGACGCCTATGACGTGGGCCAGCTACCTGCTGCTGCCGCACATTCCGCAGGCGGGCGAGCTGAGCATCTTCTTCGCGGCGGTGCTGGGCGCGGTGCTCGGTTTCCTGTGGTTCAACTGCTATCCGGCGCAGACCTTCATGGGCGATGTCGGCTCGCTGCCTCTGGGCGCCGCGATGGGTTACGGCGCCCTCGTGACGCGGAACGAGTTGCTGCTGCTGGTCATCGGAGGCGTCTTCGTCATCGAGCTGATGAGCGTGGTGCTCCAGGTGGGCTATTTCAAGTACACTCATGGCAGGCGCCTCTTCCGCTGCGCGCCGCTGCACCACCATTTCCACCTGGCCGGCTGGAGCGAGCCGCAGGTGGTCGTCCGCTTCTGGCTAATGGCCGCCGCCTTCGCCGCCCTCGCCCTGGCCACCCTCAAACTCCGCTGACCCGTTCGTAGTGTGCCGTTCGCAGTGTGCCCGCAAGGGCATCCTGCTCATAGTGTGCTCGTGAGAGCATACATGGTAACGCCTTACGGCGTCACTACAAACGCTTCTACAAACCACTTTGGAGCCAATGGTCCAGCAGGATGATGACGTCGGCGATGTCCACGCGGCAGTCGCCGTTGATGTCGCCGGCGATGATCGTCTCGCAGGGTGGTGCGCCGAAATAGGATTTGCTCGCCTCGGCAGTACCGCCATAGGCCCCCATGTTGATCATCCCGCCATTGGGGAAAGGCTCATGGCCGATGGGGCTGTTCGGGTCGCCTGCGTCGATGCAGGGACTGGTGACATCGTCCGCCACCCAACTCCCGCTGTTCGGGTCCCAGCGTCCCGCCTGGCTCTTGAGATGATAATCCCCTTCGACGAAGAAATCGTCGTTCGGGTCCTCGGGCGTCTCATTCGAGTCCCAATGCCCCAGATCGACAAAACACGGATCGCCGTCGATGTTCCCCGGCCCCAAGACGAGCCAGTCCTCTTGCTCGCTGAGAGCAACGGTCCCTTGCTCAATGCAGCTATATGCAATCTCTACGGGTGAATCGTTACTCCAAATCTCAGGGCCGCCATTGGACACAACACTGTTCACCACGCTGACGTGACTGGAGCCTGGATCGCTGTTGATGTCCACGGCAAGGAAAGAAGCCTCCGGTGCGCGGTTTCCCAGGATAGTGCAATTGACGATCTCCAGAGAACTGCCCTCCCGCGTGCTCCACGCCCCTCCACGCCCGCCCGCTTGGTTTCCGACCAGAAGCGAATTGGCCAGTCGTACATCACCACCCTGGTTGTGGCAAACGGCGCCACCCTTGGCGGCTGTGTTTCCCACGAACAGACAGTCTTCAATGTTCGTGTCAGTACTGCATACGATTGCGCCCCCTTCGTAGTTGACTGTGGAATTCCCGCGGAAGACACAGCGGACCACCGTAACCCCACCCAAGTCTAACTCTAATGCCCCACCTGACGATCTGGCACGGTTGTCTGCGAAGGTACAATCGGTGAGCACGCTAGCGCCTAAGCTGGCGGCACCTCCATAGCCCCATGCGTAATTCTCGGCAAACACACAGTGGTTCAGAACGACATTGCCACCTCCTATAGCCCCTCCTTCCTCGCCAGCATTCCTGATGAATTTGCATCGCTCGATGATCGCAGACGCTCTCCCTGTCACGAACCGAACCGCCCCTGGGAAGGAAGGATATCGGTCGTCGGTGCAATTGGCGAAGAAAGTGCAGTTGCTGATCGTTATGCTGCCCAGGATCTGCAACGCTCCGAAGCTCCATCCCCCACCCGTTATGACGCATCCGTCTAATCGCGATCCATCGCCGTAGACGCACATCACACTTGAATTGTCCGTACGCGTGGGGTCGTCTTTCATCGTCGCCGCGTCGGTCACTTCTGCATCGTTGCCCAGCAGATCGCCACTGAGCACGGTCTGGTGCGTCTCGCTGTCCCGTCGATTGGGATCGTCCGCGCCAATCCCGGCGTAGCCTCCCAGAAGGCTCATACCACTGTCCAGACGGAAGAAGACATTCCGAGCGTGCCCCCCATCAGGGTTCCGACGGTCTCGGTCTGGCTTATAGAGTCCCTGCGCGACGCGGATTTCGACGGGTTCGCCCACCGCTTCGGCATCGGCGAGGGCATCCTGGAGGAACCGATACGCCGTAGCCCAGGACCGGCCATCGCCTGTTCCGATTGCATCGTCATCGACGTAGACGATGCGCTGGGCCGCTACAGGGGCAGCGCCGGCAAATAGCAGCAAGACCCCCGCGACGAATACGACTCTCCGAACAATCCTCCGCGTCATGATGCTCCCTCCGTATCCGATCTCGGCATTCAACTCTATTAGAAATCATAGCACATCCGGCGGGATTTGTCCAGCGTGTTCGTGGTGTGCCCGTAAGGGCATCCTGCTCGTAGTGTGCCCGCAAGGGCATACATGGTAACGCCTTACGGCGTCACTACGAACGGGGGCGGCCGTAACCGGCTTGGAGCTGGCCGCAGGCGGCCTGGATGTGGCGGCCGAGCTTGAAGCGGGTGACGGTCTCGACGCCGGCGTCGGTGAGGACCGAAGCGAAGCGGGCGATGCGTTCGCGGCTGCTGCCCGCCAGCTCGCAGCCCGGGTATGGGTTGTGCTCGATCAGGTTGACGTTGCAGGGGATGCCGCGCAGGAGTTTGAGCAGCATGTGAGCGTGAGTGGTCGAGTCGTTGAGCTTGTCGATCAGCACGTATTCGAAGGTCACGCGCTGCTGCGTTCGCGCCTGGTAGGTGCGCACGGCGGCGAATAGCTCCGCGAGCGGGTGCTTGCGGGCGATCGGCATGATGCGGCTGCGCAGCGGATCGCTCGGCGCGTTCAGCGAGATCGCCAGGCGGGGTCGTATGTCTTCATCGGCCAGTCGCACGATCGCGGGCGCGACGCCGCACGTGCTGATCGTGATGTGCCGGATGCCGATGTTCTTGCCCGATGCGTGGTTCAGGATGCGGACGGACTTGAGCACGGCGTCGTAGTTCTCGAACGGCTCACCCATGCCCATGTAGACGACGTTGTTGATCTTGCCCGCGTCTTGCTCCGCCTGATTCACTTCGTCGGCGATCTCGCCCGCGGTCAGGTTGCGGCGGAGCTGGATCCGCCCGGTCGCGCAGAACGCGCAGCCCATTGCACAGCCGACCTGGGTCGAGACACACAGCGTCTGCCGCTGCTCGTCGCGCAGCAGCACCGCTTCGACCCGCTCGCGGTCGGCCAGTTCGAAGAGGTACTTCCGTGACCCGTCGGGGTCCGCCAGGCAGTCGAGCGTTTTGAGCTGCGAAACGAAATAGCCCTGCTCGCCGAGCCGGTCGCGAAACGCCTTGCTCAGCGGCGTGATATCCGAGATTGTCTGGGCGCCCTTGGTGTGCACGAAGCCGAAGATGTACTTCGCCTGGTACGCCTTCTGCCCCAGGTCCACCACGAGCCACTCCAGCTCGCCCAGCGTCTTGTCCTTGAGATCCTTGCTCATCGCCCCATTGTACCACAGGGGCTCAGGAGCGTCGAATTCGACCGCCAGAGCACCGCGGCCGTCGGCATTGTTGCTGCCCCCGACGCCCCTCAAACGCCTCACAGGTGGAAAGATGGCCGTTGACGCCAAGTCCGTGCGGGGGTATAATGGTAGTATGAAAGTCAAGACATCTATCACACTTTCGGAAGAACTGCTCAAGGCCGTGGACAGACGGGGCAGACAGCAGAAGAAGACGCGTTCCGATTTCATCGAGACCGCCGTATGGGCGTTCATCGAACGACTGATCCGAGACGAGCAAAACGCCCGCGATCTTGAGATCATCAATCGGCGCGCGGGTTTCTTGAACGAGGAAGCCGCCGACGTGCTGGAATACCAGGTGTCGCTGTGAAACGTGGCGAACTCTACCGTGTGACCCATCCCTCGGCACGCGATCCGAAGAGGCACCGTGTCTTTGTCATCGTCAGCCGGCAGGTATTGATCGACTCGCGGTTTTCCAGTGTCACCTGTGCGCCGGTCTACAGTGCCTACGACGAACTGGCCACACAAGTGCCGATAGGTCCGGACGAGGGCATGAAACACGACAGCAGCATCCACTGCGATGAGCTGGTCAGTCTGCCGAAATCGATGCTCACGAATTTCGTTGGCATGCTTCCTCCCTCCAAACTGGAGGCGCTGAACCAAGCGCTGCGAATCGCCCTCGACCTGCCGTAGCGATCCTTCTGCGCGCTCTGCGTGCCTTCACGGAATGCCCCTGTTGCGTTGGCGGGTGGGCGGGCTTATGATCTGCTGCCATTATGGCCGCAGATGCCGCGTACATTTCGTCTGTCTGTGCCGACGCGCCTTCGACCGCGAAGGTGCTGTCGTTGAGGGATTTGCGCAAGGTCTACAGCGAGACCGTGGCGGTGGACGGGGTCTCGTTCGACGTCGCAGCCGGCGAGATCGTCGGGCTGCTCGGTCCCAACGGCGCGGGCAAGACCACGATCATCAACATGATCCTCAGCGTGCTGGAGCCTACCGCCGGCACCATTCGGATCGAGGGGCTGGACATCGTCAGTCAGCGGCGTTGCGCCCTGGAACGTACCAACTTCGCGGCGGTCTATGCGCCGCTGCCCGGCAACCTCACGGTCTATCAGAACCTGCGCATCTTCGGGCTTCTCTATGGCGTTCCGAATCTCGCTGCGCGGATCGAGGAACTGCTCGCGCAGTTCGACATCGCGCCGTTCCGCGACACGAAGTGCGGCGTCCTCTCCTCGGGCGAGCAAACCCGCGTCGGACTGGCCAAGGCCCTGCTCAATCACCCGCACCTGCTGCTGCTCGACGAGCCGACCGCCTCACTCGATCCGGCGGTCGCGCGGGACATCCGCGCGACGATCCAGCAGTTCGCGGCCAGGGAAACGGTCGGCGTCCTCTGGACCAGCCACAACATGGTCGAGGTCGAGACCGTGTGCGACCGCGTCCTGTTTCTCTCTCACGGACGCGTCCTGCTCGAAGGCGACCCCAGGACGCTGCCGGCCGGACACGGCAAGGCCAACCTCGAGGAACTGTTCATCACGGTGGCCCGGGAGCCGCTGACGCTTGGAGGAAGTGCGGCATGATGCACGTGCGACCCATTGCGGCGGTCCTGCTGCGGCAGTTCTATCTCATCCGCGGGAGCCCGGCGCGCCTGCTGCCTCTGTTCGTGTGGGCGGCGGTCGATATCGTGCTGTGGGGGTTCATCAGCCGGTACCTGAACTCCATCAGTACGTCCGGGTTCAGTTTCATTCCCGCGCTGCTCGGAGCGGTGCTGTTCTGGGATTTCTTCAGCCGGGTGATGTTTGGCGTGACGACGACGTTTCTCGAAGACGTCTGGTCGCGTAATTTCCTGAACCTGTTTGCGACGCCGCTGTCGATCACGGAGTATCTTGCCGGCCTGGTGATCTCAAGTATCGTGACCAGTTCGATCGGCCTGATCGTGATGCTCGTTCTGGCGATTGCGGTGTTCGGACTGTCGTTCTTCGTGTACGGTCTGGCGCTGATTCCGTTCCTGTTGGTATTGTTTCTCTTCGGCATCGCGCTGGGCATCTTCGCGGTCGCCATGGTCCTGCGATATGGCCCGGCGGCGGAGTGGTTCGTCTGGCCCATTCCGGCGGTCCTCTCGCCTCTGGCCGCCGTTTTCTATCCGCTTTCGACGCTGCCCCGGTGGATGCAGTACGCTTCACACCTGCTGCCTCCGTCGTACGTCTTTGAGTCCATGCGAACAATCCTCGCCGGCGGTCCCGTCTCCTGGATGAGCCTGTTGTGGAGCCTGTCGCTGGCCGTTTTGTACATCCTGCTGGCGGGCCGCTTGTTCGCTCGCATCTACCGCTACGCCGTCCGCACCGGCCTGCTCGCCCGCTACGCTGCCGAGACGGCGTCATAGTCCATGCGGAGAATCCCGAGGGAAAAGGCATATGGCGGTATCGGAGGAATTCGTCGAGTACGTGGTCGAGCAGCTTTCGGGGTGGGCGGCGGTGTCGGTCCGCCGGATGTTCGGCGGGGCCGGACTCTATCGTGACGGGACGATGTTCGGACTGATCGCCGATGATGTTGCCTACCTGAAAGTCGATGACTCGAACCGCGACGACTTCATAGCCGCGGGCTCGGCGCCCTTCCAGCCCTATTCGGAGAAGGGCAAGACCACCGTCATGTCCTACTACGAAATCCCGGCCGACGTCCTGGAGGACCGCAGCGAGCTGGCCCGATGGGCCGACCGCTCCTGGCTCATCGCCCGCCGGAAGAGAAAGGAATAGCCGACCCCACGCTGATCCACGGAACGATCCTCATGACGTGACAGAGCAGCAGAGGCTAACGTGATCCACTCTGGAAGAAGGGCGCTCGTGACGCGGGGATAGGGTCCCGGCCGTAGAGCATCCGTCCGACCTCGCGGGGCAAGTCGGTCTCGAGGAGGTCGATTCCGTTGTCCAACAGCGCACGGTATTGCCGGCGCAAGTCGTTGACGTCCGTGACCTTTCGCTCGATGAACAGGCGGTCGATGTTGCGAGAGGTGCCGCCCATGCAACTGGCGCCTTTGGCGTGGATCATTTCGCAAAGCTGCGGCTCGTTCGGCGGCGAGTGGCCGACGAACGCCACGATGTTGGACCACGGCACGCCGGTCCGGTCGAACGCCGCCACTTGCTCGGTGTTTGGAATCATCACCTCCATCATGATGTGCGGGTCCATCGTGTAGCACCGCTGGGCATCGGCAAAACTGTACACAATCAGCACGACGTAAGCCTCGGCGTTGTGCTCGGCGACCTTGCGCACGCGGGCTTCGACGGGCACGTCCTTCTGATCCAGCACGAGGATTGTTTTGCCCCGCGCCCATTGCAGCGTCTCATCGAGCGTGGGAATCGAATACTCCGTGAGGAGTCCTTCGGCGTCTTTCAGCCGCAACGCCTTCAGTTCCTCCCACGTGTGATCCGCCACGCGTCCAGCGCCGTTGGTCGTCCGCTCCAGCGTGGGGTCGTGGTGCAACACGATGACGCCGTCCTTTGTGTAGCGAGGATCGACCTCCATCATCGCGTGTGTGTGCCGCAGCGTGTTCTCGAAGGTCGCGATGCAGTTCTCCGGAAGACCCTTTCCCGCGCCTCCTCGATGGGCGCTGACCAGATGCAGGGATTGGCCATTGTGGCGGAGGAGGTCCTTCAGGCCCTCCGGCGTCTTCGGATCGACGGTCAACAATGCGGGCGTCTGCTGCGAAGCGGCCTGGGCGCTGCAGATCGCCACCCATGCCAGAAGGCAGAAAGCCGCCATTCGACGGGCACCTGTAGCCGTCATGTCGTTTCCCCTGTCTCTCGGATCATTCTGGACCCCTGGTTGCGTTGCCGTCGGGAGCGGTCCGTTCGATTGGCACGGGTCTCTTGTCCTCAGTGGCCTTGCTCATGACCTGATTCTACCATATCCGCCGCCCCGCTGCTCGCGGCGCCTGCCATCGATCCGGCAGAATTCGCGATTGGGATGGAACAGAAGAGCGAGCTACGGTATCTTGCAGATGTCGGAGTAGAGATTCAAAGGCCGGAAGGTTATGGAGGTGCGAGAGATGAACGGCGATTGTAGAGACGGCAGTACAGACGCGAACGAGCACTTCGTCGGCGAATATGCCTGCGAAGCGACACCGCACTTGATGATGTTCGTAGTCACGCGGTCCGAGACCGGCTTCACTCTCAAGGCACATGAGGGAACCGAATTGGGTGAGCTGACGCTCTGCGACGGCGCCCTGACAGGGGAAGTGAGGCTGAACGGCACCTCGGTGAGCATACGTCGCGACGGCGAAAGCGACCGTTACATCTTCAGCGGACAGGCCCAAGCTACTGCCGGACCGGCTCGGCCAAAGGTGCCGATCGCAATGACCTTGGTCAAGCGTGTGCCGCCTCCGAGCGCGGCGTTGGAGCGCCAGTTCGGCGTCAGCGCCGAGGCCCTGGTCCGGCACGTGCGCCAGAGCGAGCAATGGGTCCACCAGATCGCGAGCCTGCACATCGCGGCCGATTCGGTGTGGACGAGAACCGCCCAGGGTATCGCCCACCGTAAGAAGCAGTTGAAGGCCCAATTCCCTGACGAAGATTTCAGCCGGGACAAGTCCTGGGGTCTTAGCCCCTCGGCGCAAGACAAGCTGGAACTCTACCTTGATCGCAAGAGGTTCCGCTATTCCAGGAGCAGCGACAGAGAAGAGGATGTCCGAATCTGGGACGGCCGCACTTTCCTTTCGCACATCAAGTACTACACGCACACCCAGGAGAATTACAGCATCGCGGACGATCTCGGCAATCACGGCTGGTTCCTGCTGGATGATTTCACCTGGCCCCGCATGGCACAACGGCACAAGTTCTGGTGGTCGGGCAGTGATCCGGACGAAATGAAGGAAGACGACCTGTTCGGCCGGGCCGAGGACTTCCTGCTCGTGGGCAAACAGGACTATCGCGGCGTCCCCTGCTATGTGCTCGAATGTCACCCGAGGACTGGTGACGTCAATCGCTGGTTCGTGGGTGTCGAAGACGGCCTGCTGCGCGGCAACCTCTCCTACGGACCCGAACTCCGAAGCGAGTTCTGGACGGACCGATACCGCGAAGTCCGTCTCGGTTGCTGGTTCCCGATGTGCCAGGGTTACAAGTCGTTCGACCACGACGACGCCTTGCGGTCCTTTCTCAGCGGCTGGCGTGACATCACTGTCACGCAGCTAGAGGTTGACCGAGACTTCCCGGACGAGTTGTTCCAGATGGAGTTCAAGGAGGGCGTCCGCGTGTTCGACCAGCGGTTTGGCGGTCTCGTCCATTACAGATACAAGAAGGGCATGACCGAACAGGATTGGGAGCAGATCCGCGCCGAGGCCCGCACGCGTGCCGAAGAGGATGCCGCTGACGAGCAGCGTCTCGACGCGCGCATCGGCCGCGAACCGCCGGCCTTTCCCGACCAATGCCAGTGGCTCAACACCGCCCCATTGACCTGGCCCCACCTGCGCGGCAAGGCCGTGGTGCTCCAGTTCTGGTCCCACACTTGCGGGCCGTGCCACAGTCACATTCACCTGCTCCAACGTTCCGCCGAGGGCGCGGACATGGTGCTCATCGGCGTTCACACGCCGCAGAATACCATCGACGAGATCACGGAGATGATGGCCAAGTACCACGCCGATGGCCCTGTCTGCGTGGACCTGCCGCGGGAACGCTCAGGAGTGGGCTTTGGCCTGCTCAGCAGTGAGTTCGGCGTCAGAGCCGTCCC
Organism: uncultured Pirellulales bacterium; assembly: GCA_964579055.1. Classification (GTDB taxonomy): domain Bacteria; phylum Planctomycetota; class Phycisphaerae; order Sedimentisphaerales; family Anaerobacaceae; genus Anaerobaca. The sequence continues at coordinate 44,931 of CAZOFX010000013.1, read as the reverse complement.
CTCGTGGTTCGTCGTCGGACCCGACGGCAAAGTCGTCGGTCACGCCATGGGCCCCGACAGGGCCTTTCAGATGGCCCGCGAGAGTCTGCAACGACGATAGCCGCGAACGTGCGCCTTCCAGCCGTCAATCTTCGTCGGCGGTGCTGGAGATGTAGCCCTGCTGGCCTTCGCTGGCATAGGCGCGAGCGGGTTCCTCTTCCTCCTCTTCCTCGGCCGGATCGGCGTAGCCGGAATCGGCGTCGTCGGTCATCTGGCTGCGGATCGCCTCGTATTCCTCCAGCGTCATCAGCACCTCGCGGGCCTGGCTGCCCTTGTATTCGCCGAGGATGCCGGCGGCCGCCATCATCTCGATCATGCGCGAGGCGCGGGCGTACCCGACGCTGAGTTTGCGCTGGAGCAGCGACACACTGCCTCGTTTGCTTTCGAGGACCACGCGCACGCCCTGGTCGAACAGCTCATCCCGCGGCATCTCGCCGGCGTCGACGCGCTTGAGCTGCGTCAGCTCCGGATGGAACTGCGGCTCGGCGATGTCCTTGAGGTGCTTGATGATCCCGCGAATCTCCGCCTCGTCGAGGAACGTGCCCTGGGCGCGGATCAGGTCGCTGGTGCCGGGCTTGAGGAAGAGCATGTCGCCCTCGCCCAGGAGCGTCTCGGCGCCGTTCTGGTCGAGGATGATGCGGCTGTCCATCCGGGCGGCCACGCGGAAGCCGATGCGGCACGGCATGTTCGACTTGATCAGGCCGGTGACGACCGTCGCCTGCGGACGCTGCGTCGCCAGGACGATGTGGATGCCGACGGCGCGGCTCTTCTGGGCCAGGCGGACGATGTACGCTTCGATCTCCTTCGACGCGGTCATCATCAGGTCGGCCAACTCGTCGATCACGATCATGATGTAGGGCAGCTTCTTGGGGATCTGGGCCTCTTCGTCCGGCGTGCTCGGCGCGAACCGCGCGACGACCTCCTCGGCGCCCAGCTTGTTGAACTCGGCGATGTTCTTGACTCGCGCCTCGGCCAGCAGCGCGTAGCGCTCGTCCATCTTCACCGTCGCCCATTCGAGGATCTGCACCGCCATCTGCGTCTCGGTCACGATCGGGCACATCAGGTGCGGGACCGTGCTGAAGGCGGTCATCTCGACCATCTTCGGGTCGATCAGGATCATCTGCACGTCGTCGGGGCGCTTCGTCAGCAGGATGCTGACGATGATGCTGTTGATGCACACGCTCTTGCCCGAGCCGGTGGTGCCCGCGATCAACAGGTGCGGCATGCGGGTCAGGTCGGAGACCAGCGCCTCGCCCGCGGAATCCTTGCCAAGGAACAACGGGATCTCCATCTTGCTCGCCCGCGTGCCCCCGAGGTCCATCAGGCTCTTGATGCGGACCTTCTCCTTGGCGCTGTTGGGCACTTCGATGCCGATGGTGTGCTTGCCGGGCAACGGCGCGACGACGCGGACGGCGCCGGCGCTGAGCGCCCGGGCGATATCGTTGGACAGGTTCGTGATCCGGCTGACCTTGATGCCCGCAGCCAGCTCCAGCTCGAACATCGTCACGACCGGTCCGGTGTCGGCGGCGACGACCCGCGCGTTGATGTTGAATTCGCTCAGCAGCTTCTCCAGCGCGCTGGCCTTGGACTTGACCACCTTCTCCTGGATCGCGGCGTAGCCATACTCCGGCTCGGCCAGCAACTCCATCGGAGGCAGGGCGTAGTCGTCGTAGGAGGGCTGGACGAAGGGCGGCGGCGGGCGTTTCTCGGCGCGCTGGCGCACCTCCATCGGCAGCGGACGCTTCACGACCGGCGCGGCCGGGGCCTCAAGGGCTTCCTCGATTTCTTCGTCCTCCTCCGGGCTTGCGGCCGGGTCTTCGTATTCGTCCTGCTCGGCCTCGGTCTCGTCGTCGGCATAGTCCTCCACTTCCTCGTGGGCTTCGACGGTTCCGCCGCCGGCCATGGCCAGTGATTTCTGCCTGGCACTGAGCCGTTGCCAGATCTCGCCCAGGGCTTCGGAGTGTTCCTTGGCGACCGACCAGGCGGGCACGACGAATCCGATGACGCGTCGGACGGCGATCCCACAGGCGGCCAGCACACCGATGATCACGCTGTCGGCCAGCAGGGCCAGACCGACCGCCCAGGTCGCGGAGACCAGAATGAACGTACCCAGGACCGCAAAGCGGCTCCGCAGAAACGTGGCGGCCGAGACCCCGAGCACGCCGCCCGAGCCAAGAGGGAAGGTGTAGACCTTGTGCGGCCAGAAGAAATAGAACGTCGTCGAGACCGCCACCGTCAACAGGACCATCCCCACGAAGCGGAAGACAACCTGGTTGATGGTGCGATCCGCGATGCGGGCCAGCAGGTAGCACAGGAGCGACCCGAGCAGCACGAAGGCCCCCGGGCCGATGTAATACAGCAGGTAGAACGCCGCGAAGGCGCCCATCGAGCCGCACCAGTTCGTCGCCGGCTCGTTCGGCGGATAGGCGTATGTGCTCGGACGGTCTGCAATGTCGAAGCTCAGGCAACTGAACAGAAGCACCAGACACACGACCACCCCGATGCACAGAAGCGCCAGCCGTACCCCCGCCCCGATGATCTTGTGCCTGTTCCTCTTCGCTCGTGACTTCCTGTTCGTGGCCACCGTACCGCACCCCCTTCAATGGGTCCTATAAAATCCAACGCCACGGAAGCGCACACCCTCCGGGCTCTTGTCCAACCTGTGTTTATATCGGCACCACGCAGGTCTTTTCTGCAGTATTGTCTGGCCGGCGATCCCGACGGCCGTCGGGACCGTCGGCGAGGTCGCTGGAAACGCGCGTCAGGGCTTAAAGATCGTGGTGGCGTAGCGGTTGGTGATGGGCAGTCGGCGGTCTTTACCGAAGGCCTTGGGGGTGATGCGGACGCCGGGCGGGGACTGGCGGCGCTTGTACTCGTTGCGGTCGATCATCCGGATCACGCGCTCGACGTCTTTGGCGGGCAGGCCGGAGGCGACCAGCTCGCGAGCGGACAGGTCCTTCTCGACGTAGCCTTTGATGATCTCATCGAGCAGATCGTAATCCGGCAGCGAGTCGGCGTCCTTCTGATCGGGCCGCAACTCGGCGCTGGGCGGGCGCGTGATGACGGCGGACGGAATCAGCTCGCGGCCGGCCTTCTCGTTCATGTAGGCAGCGAGGCGATAGACCACCGTCTTGAGCACGTCTTTGATCACCGCGAACCCGCCGGCCGTGTCGCCATACAACGTGCTGTAGCCCACGGAGGTTTCGCTCTTGTTGCCGGTGGTCAGCACAAGCGCTCCGGCCTGGTTGCTCAGGGACATCAGGATCGTGCCACGAATCCGCGCCTGGAGGTTCTCGTAGGCCAGACCCTTCTCGTCCCAGGTCGGGTCTGCCTGGAGCGCCTTGTTGAACGGAGTCAGGATCGGCTCGATGGGAATCGTCAGCAGCGCAAAACCCAGGTTTTCGGCCACCCTGGCCGAGTCGGCGATGGTCTCGGGGCTGTTGAACCGCGACGGCATGGTGATGCCCAGCACGTTCTCGGCGCCGAGGGCGGCCACGGCGATGGCGGCGGTGACCGCCGAATCGATCCCCCCGCTGATGCCCAGCAGCACCTTCTGAAATCCGTTTTTCCGCGCGTAGTCCCGCGTGCCCAGGACGAGCGCCTGGTAGACCTCGTCGAGGAGGCCATCGGGCTGCGTGACGGGCGGCCGGGCCGGCGCGATGGTGACACCGCCCTCGGCCCGCGTGACGTCGGCGATCAGCAGGTCTTCGTCAAAGGCCTTGGCCTTGGTGACGATCCGGCCGGTCGAGTCGGCCAGGATGCTCTGACCGTCGAAGACCAGCTCGTCCTGTCCGCCGATGAGATTGCAGTAGGCGACGGCGCAGCCGAAGGCCTTGGTGCATCGCGCGATGATGCGGCCCCGGTCGTCGAGCTTGCCCATGTGGAAAGGTGATGCCGAGATATTGACCATGAGATCGAAGGGATCGACGTCGGCGAGGAATCGCCGGAGCGCTTCGATCTCCCACAGGTCTTCGCAGACGGTCAGGGCGATTCGCAGACCCCCGACGTCGATGAGGACAGGTCGGCTGCCCGGTTTGAAGTAGCGTCGCTCATCGAAGACGCCGTAATTGGGCAGTTCGCGTTTCTGGTACGTCTCGGCGATTCGCCCTTCCTGGATCACGACCGCCGCGTTGAACGCGGTGCCGTTGACGCTCTCGACGAAGCCGGCCACGATGGTCTTCGTGGGGCAGGCGTTCGCCAGGGCTTCGACCGCACTACGGTTGTCTTCGAGAAACTGCCTCTTGTACACCAGATCCTCGGGCGGATAGCCGCAGATCGCCAGTTCGGGGAAGACCACCAGGTCTGCCCCGGCCTCGACGGCCCGGGCCCACATCGTCTTCATCTTCTCGATACTGCCCGACAGATCGCCGACGGTGGCGTTGAATTGGCCCAGAGCGACTCGCACTTCCCACTCCAACTCCAAAGAACCCGATGTACCGTTCGTAGTGTGCCCGTACGAGCATAACGCCTGACGGCGTCACTACAAACGATTCTACCGGTCCGGCCATGGGCGGCAATCTTTTTTGTCGTTGGCTGTCGCAGAGCCGCCGGCTCGTGCCAGGGCATGTTTGGCTCTCACGCCGTCGGCGGTCTCCATGTTGACCGGCGGCCCGGTAGGTCTATAATAGCCCCCGGTTGCGGATCGCGGTGACGTGGTTCGCAGACGACCTCGAATGTGGAGATGGGCGTCACAGCAGGCCATGGAGAATCGACCGACATTCCGCCTTGCCCGCTCGCTGGACGATCTGATCAAGGTCTTTATCGTTCGGGGCATCGTCTTCATGGATGAGCAGCACGTCGCCTACCGGGAGGAGATGGACGAGCACGAACACGCCGCCGTCCACGTCCTCGGCGAGATCGACGGCGAGCCTATCGCCGCCGGGCGAATTCGCTTCACCGGCTCCTTTGCCAAGCTTGAAAGGCTTGCGGTGCGAAAGCCCTATCGCGGGCGGGGTTACGGCGACCAGCTCGTGCGTTTTGCCATGGACGTCGCTCGCGCCATGGGCTTCAACCGATTCAAGCTCAATGCCCAGGTGGCCGTCCGCGACTTCTACGCCCGGCATGGGTTCCGCGTCTGCGGCGAGAATTTCATCGAGGCCAACATCGAACACTGCCCCATGATCCGCGAAGACTGAACCCGGGTACAGTTCAAGATGACAACCATGAGCGGGGCTCGTTATGAAGACACCAATGGCGATTCTGTGTTGTGTGCTGGTGACAGCGAGTGTTCTTGTTGCGAAGGAAGCCGCAAGAACGTATCACGACGAGCCCTTCGGCCAGGACTACAGCGAGAAGGTCCCTCTGGCATCTGAACTTCACGGCGCCGAACTGCGGAAGGTCCGCGCCGACCGCAATGGCCGAGTCCTGGTGCTCTCGGACAAAGGGCTGTTGCAGGTCCATGAAGGCAGGCTCAAGCCGGACCGGCTCCACCGGCCTCTGGCGGATCTGCGTATCAAGGACATGGAAGTCCACGAGGGCCAGTTCGTCTACCTGACGGACGAGCACGTCTTGAGCAACGCCTGGGCGGGCCGATTTCTTGCCAGCCACCAGATGCCCGAGGCCGAGAGACTGGCGATGGGGACGGCATTCGATTTCATGGTCGCCGGGGGCGAACGGGCCACCTGCTTTCGTGGATCGGAGGCGGGCCGCGAGCTTTCCACCGAAGGCGGCGTCAGACAAGCCGTTTTCGACCCCGCGCGAAGGCACTTTCTCGTGCTCGCAGAGACTGCGTTATGGCGTGTGACATCGGCCGGAGAGCAAGGCGCTGTTTTTCGGCACGGGCAAATGAACTGCCTTGCGCCGGCGGACGAGGATCTGTGGATCGGCACATCAGATGGCTACCTGCATCTCGACCCGAGGTCGTTCGCGCAGCGCTCGGACATCGAGACGAAAGTGCCCTGCGTCGATATCCGCTGCATCCGGCCCATCGGCGGCAAGACGTGGTTCGGGACGCCGCAAGGCGCCTTTGCCATGAATCGCGACGGGACCATCGACTACTATGCGTCGAAGCGATGGCTGGTGGACGATGAGGTTATCGACATTGCTCCGGGGCCGGACGATTCGGTGCTGGTCCTCTCGCAAACTGGCCTGAGCATCATTCACTTCGAGCCGATGACCCTGGCTCAGAAAGCGGCGCACTTCGACAAAGTCACGCGCCAGCGACATGTTCGTTACGGCTTCAACAGCGCGTTTGTCATGAGCGAGCCTGGCGATCTGTCCACCGGAACGCTGATCGACGAGGACAACGATGGGCTCTGGACGTCGATGTACGTGGCGGGCGAGCTGTTCCGCTACGCCGTCACCCGATCGGATGAGGCGCTGCGCAACTGCTATGAGTCTTTCGACGCTATGGAGCGGCTCACCGAGATCACGCCGATGGAGGGTTTTCCCGCCCGCTCCTTCGACCGCGCCGGCTATCAGGTGGCCGACAAGCCGCGCTGGCAACAGGCGGCCGACCCCCACTGGGTCTGGAAAACGACCACCAGCAGCGACGAGATCGTCGGGCATTTCTTCGTGTATGCGATCTTCGCCGAGATCGTGCCGGACCAGAGCTGGCGCGACCGGGCCGTTGCGCTGATCGACGCCATCATGGACCACATCGTGCGAAACGATTGGCACCTGGTGGACTACGACGGCAAGCCCACCCAATGGGGTCGCTGGCACCCGGACTACGTGAACCGGTTCCCTCGCCAGGTGGGCGACCGGCGGCTCAACTCGGTCGAGATCATCGCCTTCCTCCAGACCGCTTGGCATTTCACAGGCAAGGACCTCTACCGGCAGAAGGCCTTCGAACTGTTCGAGAAGCACGGCTACCTCGACAACATCATGATCCCGATCTCCGAGATCGGGCGCGTGTCAGGAATCGATCTGACGACGGAATGGAATCATTCCGACGATGAGCTGGCCTTCCTGAGCTATTGGAATCTGTACCGGTACGCCTTCAACGAGGATCTTCGCGAGCAGTACCGCCAGGCTATCCGAGAACACTGGCAGATTGAGCGGCCCGAGAAGAACCCGCTGTGGAACTTCATCTACGCCGACACGGGAGCCGAGCAGTTCGACCTGGCCGAGTCGATTTGGAGCCTGCGGCAGTTTCCTCTCGACACGATCGGCTGGGACATCCGCAACAGCAACCGCCGCGACCTCGCATTCCTGGAACCGAATTTCCGGGAGCAGTCCACAGCCGAAGTCCTGCCGCCCGACGAACGGCCGATGAGCAAGTACAACGGCAACGCCTTTCGACTGGACGGCGGCGAGGGCGGCCGGCGTGAATTCAGCGGAGACATCTACCTCCTGCCCTACTGGATGGGCCGCTACCTCGGTGTCATCGAATAGCGCCTCATCCCGATTCCCATGTCATCGGGTTCGGGCCGCTGCGAACGAGGGTGAATGGGCGTGGTCTATCGCGACCGAAAGTGGTAGGATGCGGCGAGATTGGACTGTCGTCGCGGCCATCCGCGGCGCCGTTTCCCAGAGAAGGAGAATCCATCGACATGAGCTTTGATTTCGAGACCGTGCCCGACCGCCGGAACACCGACAGCCTCAAGTGGCGCCGCTACCACGGGCGGGACATTATCCCGATGTGGGTGGCGGACATGGACTTTCGGGCGCCGGCGTGCGTGCTGGAGGCGCTGCACGCGCGGGTCGAGCATGGGGTGTTCGGCTATGCGGTGCCGCCGGAAGGGCTGATCGAGGCGGTGGTCGAGCGAATGGAGCGGCGGTATCATTGGAGGATCGAGCCTTCGTGGATCGTGTGGCTGCCCGGGCTGGTTCCGGCGCTGAACCTGACGAGCCGGGCCTACGGCGACGACGGCGACGAGGTGCTGACTTTCACGCCCGCGTATCCGCCATTTCTCGCGGCGCCGGGACACGTGCGCCGCGAGATGAAGGTGGTGCCGCTGCGGCGGGAGGGCAACCGCTGGACCTTCGACCTCGAACGGTTCGAGCATGAGCTGTCGAATCGGTCCAGGGTCCTGCTGCTGTGCAATCCGCACAACCCGGTCGGCCGACGGTACGAGCCGGACGAGCTGCAGGGCGTCGCCGAGATCTGCCTCCGCCGCAACGTGGTCATCTGCTCGGACGAGATTCATTGCGACCTCGTCCTCGACGGCGGCCGGCATGTACCGATCGCTACGCTCGGCGAGGAGGTTGCCGCCCGCACGATCACGCTGATGGCGCCGAGCAAGACGTTCAACGTCCCGGGGCTCAACTGTGCCTTCGCCATCATCCCGAACGTGGAGCTGCGAAAGCCCTTCAAGAAAGCCCGCGAGGGGATCGTCCCGGGCACCAACGCCCTGGGCTACGCCGCCTGTCTGGCCGCCTATCGCGACGGTGAGCCGTGGAGAGCGGCCCTGATCGAGGTTCTGCGCCGCAACAGGGATATCGTATACCGGACCGTCAACGAAGAGATTGCAGGCCTGTCGATGGACCAGGTCCAGGCGACGTACCTGGCGTGGATCGATACCACGGAACTGGGTCTGCCCGAGCCGGCGAAGTTCTTCGAGCAGGCGGGCGTGGGACTCTCGGACGGCGCGGACTTCCTCGGGCCTGGTTACGTCCGGCTGAATTTCGGATGTCCGGAAAAGACTCTGCGCGAAGGCCTCGACCGCATGAAACGCGCTGTCTCGCAACTTGCGCGCCATCGATAGACCAATCCTGCAACGCGAGTGATTTCGGAGATTCCGCTTATGAAGCCATCCTGTTTGATTCTGTGCGTCATCCTGTTCTCGGCATCGCTGACCGTAGCCTCCGAGGCGACGCAGGACGACTACGGTGCGCCCACGGTCGAGGTCCAGCAGGAAGACGGGCGATGGGTCGTGCAAGGGCGCAGAAGCCGCGTCGAGGTCAATCCATCCGACCTGCAAATGACCCTTAGCGCAGGCGATCGCACCTGGTCCACGGTCGCGTCGGCCGTGGGCGATCTGATTGTCGAAGCGGATGGAAGGACGTACACGCTGCGTCTGGCAGATGCGAAGACGCGGGAGGTTTCGCCGTACCAGACCGGATTCAAGACCGGCGTCAAGATCGCGCTACGCGGTTTCGCGCACGAAGGGACCGAGATCGATTTGCCGATCGCGCTGTCCGCCTGTCTGGAAGGTCCGCAGGAAGACCTCGTCTGCGAAGTGATTGCCGACGAGAGCCGTTGTCAGGCAATGGAGTGCCTCTGGCCCCCGGCGCTGGCCGAGAGCTCATTCGATACGACGATCGTTCCGTTCATGCAGGGAATGTTCCTGCCCAAGGACTGGCCCCAGAAGGTTTACCTGTACGACACGCTGAGTTACGGGCGCGGTTTGTACATGCCGTGGTGGGGACATCAGCAGGCGGACTCCGCGCTGCTCGTGGTGCTGGAGACGCCCGACGATGGCGGCTGCCACTTCGATCATCCGGCGGGCGGGCCGACCCGGATACAACTGCGATGGGTTCACTCCCTCGGCCAGTTCCGCTATCCACGACGCGTTCGCTTGTGCCTCTTCGACAAGGGCAACTACGTGGACATGGCCAAACGGTACCGCGCCCACGTCCGCCGGACCGGTCACTTCGTCTCGCTGAAGGAGAAGATCGCGCGCACGCCGCTCGTCGCCAAACTCGTCGGCGGCCCTGTCATTCACGCGGGCATCCTGGTTCATATCCAGCCCGAGTCGCAATACTACAGCAAAGACGACCCCTCCAAGAATCACATCCTCACGACGTTCGACCAGATGGCCGCGTACCTTCATGGGGTGGCCGGCAAGGGAGTGCCGCGCGCGTACGTCCATCTCGACGGATGGGGTTTCCGTGGCTACGACAATCTGCACCCTGATGTGCTGCCGCCGAGCCCGGAGGGGAGAGGCTGGGATGGGATGAAGCGCCTCGCCCAGATGTGTGAAGACCTGAACTACGTGTTCGCCATCCACGATCAGTACCGCGATTACTACTGCGACGCGAAATCGTACGATGCGCGGCACACCATCGTCGACCGTAGCGGCGAGCGGCCCCTGTATGGCCTGTGGTATGGCGGCCGGCAGTCCATTCTCTGCCCGCGACTGGCGCCGGGACACGTGCAGAAGAACTACAGCGCCCTGCTGGACCACGGCATCAAGGTCCGCGGCGCCTATCTGGACGTCTTCGCGGTGGTGCCTCCCGACGAGTGCTACAGCCCCGAGCATCCGGCGACGCGCACCGACTGCCTGACGCACCGGGGGATGTGCTTCGACTTCATCCGCTCGACCGGGGGCGTGGTCAGTTCCGAGGAACCGGCCGACTGGGCGATTCCGCACCTCGACCTGGTCCACCACGCGCCGTTCGCTCTGAGCCCGGGCCCCGGCAGCGGTCCGGCCATGGGTGTCCCGATCCCGCTGTTCAACCTCGTCTATCACGATGGGCTGCTGACGCCCTGGTCAATGGACAGGGGCGCCTGGGGCATTCCCGAGACCGATCTGGGCTACCTGCACGGCCTGGCCAACGCGGGCCTTCCATACCTGTCGCTCGATCCGGGCGAGGCGGAGCTGGAGCAGGTTCGCACGATGTGCGCCCTGCACCAGCGCGTGGGGCTTCTGGAGATGACGAAGCACGAGTTCCTCGACGAGTCCCGCCGCAAGCAACGCACGACCTTCGCCGACGGCACCACCGTCACGATCGATCTGAGCGACGACAGCTTCCGCATCACGCCGGAACTGCCGTCGGCCGCCAATCCCGCCAAGTACATCGACGGCAGGCGGAACTACCACTTCGATGGTGCGATCTCCCGCGCCGTGCTGGAGAACTATCTGTCCCGCGCGATCACCATGAGTGAAGTCCTGCACGGCCAGGGCAACGTGGACGACAACCTCCGCATGCTCGAGAACATCGGCGCCAAGTTCATCGGCCGGGCCATCTACCGCTGGGGCGGAGAAGCCGACCTGGAGAACCTGCTCGCCACGGCCAAGCCCATCGCCGAGCGAATCCACGCCATAGATCCCAACGTCATCCTCCAGGCAGCCGCGTTCGAGATCGTCAGCGAGCAGGTTAACCGGATTCCCGTTCCGGCAACGCTCTTCGAAGCGTTCGGCCTCGAACCGCAGCAGCGCAACTTCCGCTATGAGGACATGCTCTATCCGGACGGACACCGTGTGGACCAGTGGCGGCGCGGCTCGTCCGTGCCGGACATGAGCCAGTTGGAAACGCGGATGTGGTTCACATACCTCTGCCAACGATACATCGACATCGGTATCGAGGCGATTCACTTCGGACAGGTCGAGATCATGGATGACCGCGATCCCGACCACGTCCACTGGCGCGACATGATGCGCCGGGTCCGCCAATATGCCCGCCGCCACGCCCGGCGACATATGGTCATATGCGACGCCCACGTGCCCAGCGGAGGCATCGTCCACGATGGCGAGCTGATGTTCGACCTGCACTCGTTCCCGCTGCGGATCGAGGAGGTTGTGGAACATCCGGAGCAGGGCGTCCTGAAGGTCGGCTATCTCGACAGCCTTTTCGGCCGCAGCAAAGGCGGCGTGACGCCGAGCGGATGGTCGTGCGAGAGCCTGCCCTATCTGGTCGAGCTGGACAACTTTGGACGTAGCGGACGCGAAGGGCAGAACATCGGCGCTCACTGGATCTGGGGCTACGACGAGATCTGCTGGTTCGCCCACCAGAGTCCCGAATACCGCAATCAGTGGCTTCGCTATGCCTGGGACTGGATCTGCCGGCACGACCGCAACGGCTATCTTCAGATGCCCGGCAGCCGCACGCTCGCCGCCCCCGTCGGCGATATGCACTGGTACTGGGCCAACACCCCAAGCGACGCCGTGCCGACCGGCTTCGGCCAGGAGGAAACCATCAAGGCCATCTGGGGCGACGAACCGTAGCGCCGGTCAGTTCTGGAGGACGTGGCAGTGGATCCGCAGCAGCTCGCGGATGTCCACCAGGCCGGCCTCAGAGCTGAGATAGCCGCGCAGGGCGGTCACCCTCTTCTCCGTCTCGGAATTGCTTTTCGGATAGGCGAACAGATACTTGATCGAAGCATCGACGGCGCCAACGGTGTCGCCGGCGGCTTCGGCCCGCTGCGCTTGCAGGGCGAACCGCTGTCCGTGCTTGCCGCACGCCGTCTCCAGAGCCTTCTTGAGCTTGCCGACCGCCGCATTGGCCGCGGTTTCGAGGAGCCTGCCCTCGTCGGGCAATACCAGCGGGTCTTCCGGCACGTTGTGCGCCGCATCGGGCGAAACGAACTGATCTGACTGGGCGTGCTGGCCCTCGACTCGCTCGGCCAGCAGCACCTCGCCCGTCGCGGTGTCGAGCATCTTCAGCATGCAGCCGACCTTGGCCGTCCAGGTCGCCGTCTGGATCGGATACTGGAACGTGACCATGTGCGGCACGAGCACCTCCCTCGGCGTCGTCGCCGCGAGCATCTGGGCGGCGCCGAAGTCGGTCGCCGCGTTCACCAGACGTTGCTTGGCCTCATCCACCTCGGCGCGGGCCCTGCGTTTGGCCGCCTGTGCGCCGGCATCGTGCGGGTCGGCGTGGTCGTACCGCGCCAGTCTCGCTTCGGCCTCCGCCAGTCTCTGTCGCGCCCTGTCAAGTTCTCTCTGCGCGTGGTCGAGGGTCTTGACCGCCTCGCCATACTCCGGATTGGGCTGTGCCGCGAACCCGTCCTGGTAGGTCGATTCGCCGTGGCCGGTTTGTTTGGTCTGGCTCGTCACGTTGCCTTCGAGCACCTGGCCGACGAGCAGCGCATCGACGCCATGCAGCTTGCCGGCAGGCACGCGGAACTGCGGATCGATCAGGTCTGTTGCGCTGAGCTGCTGCGCGTCGAGAATGGCTTGAAGGTCGCCTCGCTCCACGAGCATCATGTTGGCCGGGCGCGCGTGGGTCAGGTGCTCCAGCGAGATCGACGCGAGCGTATCGGCAATCGCCTGTTGCGGCGGCGTCGCGCGGAAGCCGACGAACCCCACCGTATACTGCACCGCCTGCTGCACCTGGCCGGCGCACTGGCCGAGCTGGCGCCGGGCGTCGAAGTTGTCGGGCTCGTATCCTAACGCCGCGACCGCATGAAACAGGCCGCAGCCATCGGCGCCGTCGCGTGCGCACTGCTGAGAGGCCTGCACATGTTGCTGGGCCAACGTCGCTCGCGCTTCGGCCGCAAGAGTCGCCGCACCGCCGTAGCCGCCGAGCAGGTCCTGGCTCTTCAGAAACAGCCGCAGCGCAGTGGCGCAGTCGCCGCCAGCCATGGCCTGACGGCCCTGCCCGATCCAGCGGTCGCACACCGCCTGCCTGGCCTGTTCCAGCAGACCGGGAAGCTCGGGATGCAGAGAATACAGTTGCTGCGCCTGTTCCAGAACGCGAAGCGCCTCTTCGCAGTCGCCCTGTCCCAGAAGCGTCTGACCGCGCGCGACCAGCCCCATCGCCTCGCGCCGGTTCTGCACGGTTTGCAGGATGTCTCTCGCGTCCCGTCCATCGTCGCGGTAGTTCAGTGCTGTCTGGGCCTCGGTCACTGCTGTCTCCAGATCGTTCGCGTACAGGCGGTCTTTGGCCCGCGCCAGGTAATACTGATACGCCCGCTCCTGAATCTGCTTAAGGTTGCCCTGCCCGCCGGGCATCGTCCGATTGAGGCGCAGCGCCTCGGTCATTCGCCCGACCGCAGCGCTCCACTGTCCCTGCTCGGCCAGCGACAGTGCCTCGCTCCGCATCCGTTCGGCGTCGGCCACCGCGCCGGCGATGCGCTGACTCATCGACCGGTATAGCGGCTCGGCCGGACAATAGCGGACGCAGCGTTCGATGAACTTCTGCGCGCCCGCCAGGTCGGCCTGCCCGAAGCAGAGCTCCGCCTCGCGATAGTAGAACTGGCCCGCCTGCTGTTTGGTTTGTTGGAGCTTCTCGCGATAGCGATCGGCCGCTTTGTTGTTGTTGCCCTTCTCCGCCAGGGCGACCGCCTCTTCCAGCTCCTCGATCGCCTTCTCGTACTGGCCCTCCTGGGAGAGCCGGGCGCCCTTCTTGTATGCCTTCTGATGCGCGCATCCGGCAGCGACCAGAAGGACCGACAGCGCTATCACCGCGGGCAACAACTTGCCCATCCATTGGCCTCGATTCCCACGTGTTGTCCGCATCATTACGCCCCGCCTTTCTTTCCGGCTTCATTCGACGTCGTCATTTGCCGGCCCATTCTATCGCGTCCCATTTCTTCGGCAACCGCCATGTCCCGGGCGCGCCATGTCAGGACGCATGATTCTGCGCCTCTGCCTCTTTAAGGCCACGGTGCCTCCGCCCGTCACGCCGTTGACCGACTTGAACGCCGGCAAACCGCCCCCAGCGGCCAAATCCTTTCAAGAGAAGCCCAGGAAACGCCGAAGTATATTGCGATAGATTATCATATATGATAAGATGCTGCAATGAAATGGCACGAACTGCTTAAGATGGTGGCCGATGTGCCGGTCTTCCGCACGGGTTTTCTGGCCGCAGGTGCCGAAAGCCTTCCCGCTCTGCGACTTCAACTGAGCCGTTGGGTCAAAGCCGGCAAGCTGGTTCAGCCTGCCAAGGGACTCTATGCGCTGGCCGAGCCGTACCGCAAGGTCAGCATCCATCCGTTCGTCCTTGCCAATGCGATGAAGAAAGCCTCCTATGTGAGTCTCCAGTCGGCGCTGGCACACTTCGGGATGATCCCCGAGCACGTTCCCACGGTGACGAGTGTCACGACACGGCGACCCCAGCGGGTCGAGACAGCCTTGGGGGTATTCCTGTTCCGGTGCGTCAAGGCAAGCTGGTTCCACGGCTACAGGCAGGTCGACCTCGGGAATCGTCAGCAGGCGTTCATCGCCACACCCGAAAAGGCGCTGCTTGATCTGGTGCACCTGACCGCCGGCGGCGACAGTCTTTATTTCTTGTCCGAGCTTCGCCTCCAGAACCTGGATACGCTCGACATGGACGCCCTGACCTCTCTGGCAGAGACATCGCAGAGTCCGAAGCTGTGTCGCGCTGCGCGACGGATTGCCGGACTGGTCGCGGAAGAAACCGGGGAGAGACTATGAAGGACTACCTCACGCAGATCCTTGTCGGTGCGCCCGACGCAAACGTGGCGCGACGCCTGGCGACGGAGTATCTCCAGGCCCGGCTTCTCCAGTCGCTCCAGGACCAGGGCGCGTACGCTACGTGGGCATTTCAGGGTGGGACGGCCCTGCGATTCCTCTACGCGATGCCGCGATTCTCAGAGGATCTCGACTTCGCCCTGGTCGAGCCGGGAACGGACGTTCGTTTCCACGAGAACCTGGCGGGCTGCCGGCGCGCTCTGGAAGCGGAGGGATACGAGGTCGACGTTCGCATCAAGGAGACCAAGGCGGTCCAGTCCGCCTTCGTGCGTTTCCGGGGTCTGCCGTATGAACTGGGGCTCTCGCCTCACCGGTCCGAGACGCTCTCGGTCAAGGTGGAAGTGGACTCGAACCCGCCCGCCGGGGCGCGCATCGTTTCGTCTCTCGTCAGGCGACACGTCATCCTCAACCTGCGGCACTACGACAAGGGGTCGCTGCTGGCGGGCAAGCTTCACGCGATCCTGGCCCGTCCGTACACCAAGGGTCGTGACATCTACGATCTGATCTGGTATCTGTCGGACCGCACCTGGCCTGCCCCGAACTTCGAGCTGCTCCACAATGCCCCGGTGCAGACAGGTCGGGAGGAGCCTGAAGTCACCCCGGAGAACTGGCGCAGCGTCGTCCGCCGGCGCATAGAAACCCTCCAGTGGAAGCAGGTCGCCGAAGACGTCAAGCCCTTCCTCGAACGCCCTGCCGATGTCAACCTACTGACCCGGGAGAACCTCTTGTCTGTCCTGGAGCAACCGCCGGGGGCGTAATCGCCCTGCCCAATAGGCCTTATGCGGCGTTGATCTGGAAGACTTGAAATCGCGTCGGCTCCGATGCATAATCAGCCTGTTGATGCCCAACCGTTTGGCAAGAGGAGATACGACAGATGCCGACGATGCACACACGACGAGCGTTCTTGAAGGCGGCGGCGCTGTCCGTCACGGCGATGGGGTGGCCCGGACCGGGCAAGGGGCGAGAGCCCGCCACAGGCGGGCCGAACTTCGTGATTGTCTTCCTCGACGACTCGGGATGGGCGGATTTCCGGCCGTTTGCCACGCAGGACTACCCGACGCCCAACGTCGAGCAGTTGGCGGAACAAGGTTGCTGCTATCGGAATTTCTACGTGCCCCAGGCGGTGTGCTCGGCCTCGCGGGCGGCGCTGCTGTCCGGCTGCTATCCGGGACGGACGAAGGTCTTCGGCGCGCACGGGCCGGGGGCCCGAGGGCTCGATCCGAGATTCGCCACGCTGGGCGAGGTGCTCAAGAGGCGCGGCTATGCGACCGCCGTCTTCGGCAAATGGCACATCGGCGACCAGCCCGAGACGCGCCCGCGCGCCAGGGGGTTCGACGAGTCGTGCGGGCTGATGTACTCCAACGACATGTGGGAATTCCACCCCGAGAACCCGGACTACTGGGGCCGGCATCCCCTGCAATTCTGGGAGAACGGCAAGGTCACGATCGAGCGCGTCACGAAGGAGCATCAGCCGATGCTCACGACGTGGTACACCCAGCACGCGGTGGACTTCATCGGCCGTCACAAGGACGAGCCGTTCCTGCTGTACGTCCCGCACGCGATGCCGCACGTGCCGCTGTTCTGCAGCGACAAGTTCAGGGGCAAATCCGGCGTGGGCCTCTACGGCGACGTGATGATGGAGCTCGACTGGTCGGTCGGCCAGATCACGCAGGCGCTCAAGGCCAACGGACTCGAAGACAACACGCTCGTGATCTTCACCTCGGACAACGGTCCCTGGATTTCATACGGCAACCACGCCGGCAGGACGCCCTTCCGCGAGGCCAAGGGCACCAGCTTCGACGGAGGGACTCGCAGCGCGTGCATCATGAAGTTCCCCGGGCAGATCGAGGCAGGCACGGTCTCGAAGCGGGCCTTCTGCTCGATCGACGTCCTGCCGACGGTGGCGCATCTGGCCGGAGCCGAGCTGCCCGCCAATCCCGTCGACGGCAGGAACGTATGGGACTTGATCGCCGGCAAGCCCGGGGCGATGAACCCGCATGACTATTATCCCTTCTCGACGGGAGAGACCTTCGAAGGCGTCATCAGCGGCGACGGCCACTGGAAACTGCACCTGCCGCACAAGTACCGCACGCTGGTGACGCCGGGCTGCGATGGCGCCGCCGGCAAGTACCGCCAGGAGGACATCGGGCTTTCGCTGTTCGACATGGAGAACGATCCGTACGAGACCGCCAATGTGCTGGACAAGTACCCCGACGTCGCCGCGAGGCTGAAGGCATACGCCGACCGCCACCGCAAAGAGTTCTACCCGCCGAAGCAGGGATAACGCCGGCAACAATCAGGGTAGCTGGCCGGTGACGGGGGAAAGCTCGGGCGATGCTGCAATCTGGCGGCCGTCGACGAGAACGCGGAGTCCTTCGCCTTTGCCGTACTTCGAGCCCGTTCGGTCCCAGAGTATGGTGAGCGTTCGCCCGTGGTAGAGGACCCCATCCAGACAGAACCAATCCCACGCGTCGGGTGGAAGCAACGGATGAACCTCGAGGGTGTCGTCCTCTCGCGGAACCAGCCCGACGAGACCGCTGATGACCAGATCGCAGAAGGTCGAGTGGTTGTAGTACCGGCTGCGATCCGAATCAGGTTTTAACCACGTGCCGTTGACCTCGTCGAGATATTCGCCGATGTAGGGCCTGCCTTGATGCTGGTGCGACCGCGCGTAGGTCAGCAGCGCGTCGAAGCAGTCCGACTTCGTGACGTAGGTCTGCTCGTAGTGACGCAGCAGATTGGCCAGAGCGACGAGCGTCTGGCTCGTCGCAAAGGGCCAGACCGCGCCGTCCCACTCGCACGTTCCGACGCCGTGACTGCGAAACGCAGGATGCCTGCGCTCGGCGGTGGTGATCCCCATCGGCGCCTTGAAGCCTTGGGAATCGGTGAACTGCCGCCACGCTCCTTCGCAGCCCGGCTCGGGCAAATCGAAATACCACGGAATGAACCCGATCTCCTCACGCACGTCGGCCGGCACGCCGTCGGGATGGCGGACCTTGAAGAACTCCGCCTGCCTGTCCCACAGCAGTTCGTGGATGAGCGATCTGAGCTTGGTGGCTTTCTCGGCATACTGGCGGGCCGTTGCGTCATCGCCCGCCAGAGCCGCAACCTTCGAGATCGCTATCATGTTGGCATACATGTAGCTGTTCAGCGGAGGTCTGGCGTTCTTGTCGCGGCGCGAACCGCTGATCGATTCCTCCATCCCATCCCGCACATCGTATAGCCAGAACAGCCCGTTCTCCAGACCTCTTTCCTTCTCCCACGCGCGGCAGTCGTGGACGAAGGCGTCGAGCAGGCTCACGACAAAGGCCTTGTCGAGGTCAACGAGGTACCGTTCGTACAGTGCCCACGTGGCCCAGTTGCTGTACTGGTGGAAGTGCGGCTGCAAATCGCCTTCGTGGCCCGTGTACCAGAAGCGGGCGTATTCGTCGATATACCGCCGGTCGCGCAGCCATCGCCCTTCGCGAATGTGGTGGCCCAGCGCACAACTGATCGTGTTGTGCGTGCCGGCGTGGCCGACTTTGTCGAGAAACTCGGTGAATACGAATCCGTCCGGCGTCTGCTTGAGATGCTTGCGGAACGTCCACCAGCGGAAATAGTAGATCTGCTCGAACCCCTTGTCAGGACACTCGAAGAACGGAACATTCCGGACCATCCAGGCCCACGCCTCGCTGTTCGGGACGTGATTGACGATGTTCTCCGGCTCCATGCCGTTGAAGAAATCGACGTGATGGCGAAATGCGTCTGCATCGATCACGAACAGCGCGCCGCTTGCTTGCGCCGTCATGACAACGACCGCACTCAAGATCGAAAATGCCAGCGTCCGAACCATAAGAACCTCCGCGAGGTCGCGCAAGACCGTCATGGGAGTTTCAGAAGGAGCGACTTCAAGGCCCCGGTCATGGCAGCCTGATAGTGGTCCAGGTCGCGCACACGGAAGATGTAGCGATCCTTGGCGCTCGGATCGTGCGTCCACGTCGTGACGCCCTCGTCGGAGCAGGTCACTCGGATCGGATCGAATGAGAACACCGGCTGATCCGTCGCTTCGCTGACGACGCTCTGTCCCGCCACGTGCAGGAAGCCGCCTGTGCACCACATGTGCCGATCCTGGGCGCCGAAAGTTTCGAGCAGTTGCGGATCGACGGGCCCGAGAAGCGACCGAAGCCAGTTGTGATCGGTCTTCTTCGCGAGCATGTACAGGAAGAAATTTCGCACGCGGCTCGACAGGTGCGGCAGGATCTCACCTTGGCGGAACGAATAGTGCGTGGCGTACTCCATGATCGGGCGGTCGGAGTTCATCTGCTCGAAACACGGCATCCAGTAGATCGGACAGGGCAGGTCGAAGATCGCCGCGTAGCTCAGCGGCGCCAAACTCACGTTGTATTCGAGCTTCGCGGCCTTCTCCCGGTCGGGCGAGCCGGTGCCGGCGTTCAGATAGATGCCCGCGCATTTCTCCGCGAAGAGCTGCGGCGCCTTCTTGCCGGCGACCGCGATGTCACGACAGGAGCCGATGACGTTGATGACGACCGGCTCGGGCGAGCGGCGCAGAATGTCCAGAACCATATCGATGCCGACGTGGTCGCTCGCACTCGCATCGGGTTGGCTGTCGTCGCGCGAGCGCATCGGACGCGGCGTGCCCACGGAGACGGGCACCTGCAGTCCCGTGATGTAGTTCATCTGTGCGACGGCCATCACGTCCGGATTATGGTCGTTCGCGGAGTGCGGCTCGAAATCGATCAAGACGGCCTTGAGGTCGATTTGCCTCGTGTAGGCCAGCGCGAAGACGCTGGCCAGGTCCCAATGGTCGTCCGGGTCCCAGTGGGGACGGAACAGGTCCGTGGCGTGAATCACCAGCACGGGTCTCCGCTGCGAGGCGAACTCGTGTCCGCGCAGCAGTTGCGCCGGTTGCGACGCCGCCATCGCCGCACCAACTCCGGCCGCTTTCAGAAGACTTCGTCGTGTTGTCATCGCATTCACGGGTCACCTTTCCAAGAGGACTACTGCCGCTGGACCCAGAAGAAGTCGATTCCGACCTCCGGCTGCGTAACGCCTTCGTCCGCGCCCCTCCATTCGAGCGTCAGGGTGTGCTCGCCCGCCGTCAGTTCACCGGGCATCAGTTCAGTTCGGCGGAGCAGCGTGCGATATGGGCGATGCAGGTCAGCGGTGTCGGAACGATCCGCCCGTTTCAGCGGCTGACCGTCGAGATAGAATGCGACCTTGCCGGATCGGGGCGTCAGGGCGAACGCGACGTTGATCTGTTTCTTGCCTGCGTCGTCGATGGCGATCTTGAAGCTCTTGCGCTCGCCGCCGTCCTTCGGGGTCCAGACCAGCAATTTCGCGCCCGCCCACATCGCGCCGCCGTCCAGGCGTGTGTTCTGTCGGTCGGTCAGGCAGTCCTCGCTCGTGAAGAACACCGAGTTGGCTGCGCCCATGCGCGCCGCCGGCTGCCAGCCTTCGGGCAGGACCGGCGCCCGCAGATCCGCCGGCATGATCGCCAGATGATCGTCAGTCACGCCGGGACGCGCATAGTGGTATCCGATGCGCGCGTACGACATGCCCGGCGTCCGCTCGTGGCTGAACAGCTCCATGTAGAACCGGATGTTTTGACGGAACGGGATCGCATCGAGAATGTGCCAGCGATAGTTCGTGACGAAGCCGCGGTTGCCCGGGCCGTCGTTGCGGGGCTGGCCACAGTAGGGGTAGAGGAAGATATCCGGCGACGACCACGAGTAGTTGAAATAGTCCTCGGAACCGGTGCCGAAGATCGACGGCCGTGCCTCGCCGTCCACGAACACCTTCTCGTCGCCCTCGCCCCACCAGTTGCCGTAGGGCGTCGGCACCTCGGCGGGGTTCAGCAGGTAGGCGCTCGTTCCCACGTAGACGCCTCTGCCCTGGGCCAGCAGGAAAGGCAGGTCCTGCACGTCGCGATTCGATGCGATCAGATCGTGATCCACGCGCCAGCGCGCGCGGAAGTGCATGGACCGCTCGTTCCAGGCCAAGGGTGTGGTGGCAACCGTGCCGGTCGCATCGATGTGCTGGTCGCCCAGATTGACCAGCTCGACCCTGCACGAGCGCTCGAAGGGCATCACGAACCGGCAGATCATCGTTCCATCGGGACGCACGGTGAAAGGCAGCGATTGATACGGATTGATCCCCGGCGCCGCGCCGAAGAAGTCGCCTACGGGAGACTGCACCTGGGGCCAGGGATAGCCATCACAGGTCACCTGAAGGACCGTCTGTCGCAGGGCCTTGTCGATGTCTGCTGCCTTCAGCCGGATGACCAGTTGCTCGACGGCCTGAGAGCCTTCGAATTCGGCGACTACCTTCTTTTCCGCGGCAGCCAAGGCAACGTCGAATGATTTGGCACCGGTCTGCGAGCGAGGCTTCAAAGTCTCGTCCGGGTCGTCGAGCGCCTTTGTCACGCGGTCGATCGTCGAGCGATACGTGTGGATGTCCTCCGGCCGGAACGACACGACCGACGCGCCGGGATCGTACAGCCGCACCTGAAGCTCGTAGAAATGGATTTCCTTGAAGTTGCCCGTCCACACAACGCGAAGGTGCCTGGCGAATGGAATCGGTGCGTACGAGGCGTCGCGTTGATACACGGTCCGCCCGAATGTCTCGGCGTGGAGTTCCTTGGACTGCTCGAAGCGGTCGTACGGCCGGTGGAAGAACCCGTCCGCGCTGCCTTCGTAGATCGGCTTCGCGGCCCCGTCGATATACATCCGCACCTGGCCGGGGATGGCGGCGGTCCACAGGCGCACGATCGCGCCGGGACCGGCGACGTCCGCGATCAGGTATTCGCCAATACCGTCGGCGTCGGGCTCCCGGAGCACCTTCTCGAAATTCGGAATCGGCTCACCTCCGAAGCCGTCGGAATTGGCGAACCAGTCCGGCCCGCCGGGCAGGTTGCTGCGTCGATCGGTGGAGGAGAACTGCACGGTGTGATACGCCGGGTCCGGGAAGCTCGACAGGCCGGCCATGTCGACCATCTCCTCGAAGAGCGAACCGGTGGTGATCGCCGCCCTGCTGTCTCCACCGGACCCAAGCAGTGTAAACAACCCGATCAGCAATAGAAAGGACGTGGTCTTGATTCCATGTGTGTTCGCATCCATCGTGTCTTCCCTCAACTGAAGATACTCATCCGCAAAACGATTTCGCCGGCGGTTGTCTCACGGTCTATCCCAAGCGCCGGCCCGATTTGTGCTGCCATAGCATACCAGCCGCAGCGCCGCATGTCACTCATCCATTGCACGGATGGTGTGGCAGCCAAGTCCCCCATCCCCAAACGCTGGCGCGTTTGAGGCTGCCACACCTGAGGGATGCCTATCGGGGAGCTCTGACCAGCGAAGGCAGGTGGCCGGCCAGGCCGATGCGGTCGTCCTTGACGATGACCAGGCCGTCGATGCCGTCGATGGCCATGATCTGTTCGAGGGCGGCGTCCACGTCGTCGACCGTCCGCACGAGGTTGGCCGCCTGCGTCGCGGCGGCATCCGCTAAGGCGCCGTCGCGGGCGACGACGGTGGCCAGATCGCACCAGCCCAGACTCGTGGAGTGGCCCATCTTGCCCGACGAGGAGCAGATGGAGATCGGCGTGTCTTCCGCGCGCAGAGAGAACGCCAGGCGGTCCGCCAGCTTGACGGTTCCTGTGTGCAGGCCGATGACGACGGGCGAGGCTGCTTGCACGAAGACGTCGCCGCCATTGTCCACGATCGCTTCCGCGGCGCCGGCTTTCAGACCGGCCTGGGCGGCCAGTTCGGCCATGGCGCCGGCGACGGCCGCCATCGGTCCGACGCCCACCGACCGGGCCGCACGCGCCATGCGCTGTGCGACTTCGGGCGCATCGGGCAACAGCTCGACCGGCTCGAATGAGGCGCCGAACGCCGGATGCCGACGGATGTAGTCCTCCAGAATCCGGCGCTGGCGCACAATCTCCTCGGTCACGGCATCGAACGCCTCGCAGCAGATGCGCAGCACCGCCTCGTGGTGGGTGAACGTTCGATAGACTCGCTTTGTCATGACGGCAACCACAGGTCGTATTCGACCGATAGGACCAATTGGACCTATTCTGGGTGTCAGAACGCCGACGCGCAGGCGCCGAACGGGCAGACGCGAATGCAGGCGAGGCACTCGATACACTCCGCCTCGTTGTAGAGAACCTCTCTTGTCGCCTTGTTCGGCATGTGCAGCGCCTTCGTCGGGCAGTGGGCCACGCACTGGCCGCAATGGGTGCAGCGATTTTCGTCTCGCGTCACGCCCTTGCCAGTATGGTTGACCGTCACGTTGAAGGTACGGACGAACGCGATGCCCTTCTCGATGTCCGACGGCGTGCCGGTCACGTCGAGCACGAGGTACCCTTCCTCCTCGGGCGTCACCTTGGCGCGATACACGTTGACGATGAGATTGTAGTCCTTCACCAGATGGTAAATGATCGGCTTCTCACATTCGCACTTGGGGAAGAACAGCATCAGTTTCTGGGTCACAGTTTCATTCATGATGCCTTCTCCCGTATTGCCAGAGGCTTCATCGCATTGTCCCTGGGCAGCATGGCCATCGGCTGGGCCAGCAGGAAATCTCCCTTGCGGATCTCGTCGGCCAGCAGGTTCGCAATCTCCAGGGCCTTGAAGTAGGACGAGAGGGAGCCGACGGCGATGGTCCTGCCGTCGAGTTCGATCTCGCCGCGGCGCAGTTGCTCGTAGCTGACCTTCGCGAGGATCTTCCCCGTCTTCTGGGGATAGTCGCTGCTGTAGTCGATCACCGGCGCGAAGATGTCGCGATCGCGCACGCAGGTCCGCTTGAGGATCTGCTCGTTGAGAATGGGGATAGGCACGCCGACGCCGAGCGCCAGCGAGATTCCGTAGCCGCGAAGACTCGCGCCTCGCACGAACTCGGGCTTCATCTGTTTCATGTCGCCCGTCAGCGCCAACGTTCCGGCTCCTTCGGTGGGCACGCCGTCGGGCGTCCTCTCGCAGGCGGCGGCGTGCTGCGTGCCTTCAGCGTAGACGTGCCCCTGTGCGCCCGCCAGCCAGACTTTGGTCCCGACCCCGATCGTCTCGTAATACGGGTCGTTCAGCAGCGGCGACAACTGCCCCGCCGAGCAATACGTGGCGTTCTTGCGATTCGGCTCCAGCGTCCCCATGTACGTGTAGATCGTCCGGTCCGAATCGTTGATCGCGACGTTGTAGTTCTGATAGCAGTTGCGCGGGTTGACCATGATGGCCTGGTTCAGGTCGTCGATCGTGAAGTACGTGCGAATCTCGCGCCGGGGGTAATCGTCGGTCCCGTAGGAAAGGGCGAACAGTTGCAGGGTCTTGCCGGCGACGAGGTCCTCGATCACGTGGCCGCCCCCGTAGCGGAACTCGCCCGGCGGGTACATGTTCGCGGGGTCGCCATGGCGCAACTGCGTGGCGCCGAGGTAGACGTCGACCGCCGCGATGCCCGTGTAGACCAGCACGTCCTCGATCCAGGCCTCGGTCATGCGGATCTTCGGTTTGGAGTGTCCGAAGTTCAGGAAGCAGCCGGACGAGCACATCGGGCCGAACGTCGCGGTGGTCACGACGTCGACTTCCTGTGCGGCCGCTTCGAGGCCCTTCTTGTCCACGTAGTCCATGATCTCGTCGGCCGTCAGCACCACCGCCTTGCCCGACTCGATCCGCTGGTTGATCTGCTCATAGGTCTTCATTGTCCATCCTGTTACGAGAACGGCCTCCTCCTTCTCCGGGGCCAGTGCCCCATGGCCGGGCCCCGCGGGTGGCAGCCTCAAGGCGGAATGAAATGGAGCCTTGGGGATGGTTTGCGCGACGAAGCCATCCCCAGCCAGAATCCGGGGATGCCACCCGACGAGCGAAACCTTAAGTATGCACAGCGGGCACGCTCTTGTCAATCGTCGTCGCGCACCGTTTGGAAGCGGGTGGGAAGTGCCGTGGAGGAACGGCCTTGCAATTGCCGCACGGTGGGGTAGTCTATGGCTGGTGGCATACCGCCGCTCCCGGCCGGGGCCGCGTGTGCCCGGTTTCTGGCAGCTCATGGAATCCATACTCAACAACGACGAGGCCATCGAACGCATCGCGGCCAGGCTGGCGCGGAGCCGCAGCGTGCTGTTCATCACGGGGGCGGGGATCTCCGCCGACTCGGGTCTGCCGACCTATCGCGGCATCGGGGGGCTTTACAACGTCAATACCACCGAGGACGACATGCCCATCGAGCGGGCGCTTTCCGGCGAAATCATGGACGAGCGGCCGGAGCTGACCTGGAAGTACCTCAGCCAGATCGAGAAGAACTGCCGCGGCGCCCGACCTAACCGGGGCCACCAGGTGATCGCCGAGATGCAGGACCATTTCGAGCGGCTCTGGGTGCTGACGCAGAACGTCGATGGGCTGCACAAGGCCGCCGGGGCACGCAACATCATCGACATTCACGGAGACCTGCACCACCTGCTCTGCACGCGCTGCGCGTACCGGCGCACCGTCGAGGACTACAGCGAATTGTCGGTTCCGCCGCGATGCCCTGACTGCAACGCCATCCTGCGGCCCGACGTGGTGCTGTTCGGCGAGATGCTGGACGAGGACAAGGTCCAGCAGCTCTTCAACGAACTGAACAAAGGGTTCGATATCGTCTTCTCCGTGGGCACGAGCAGTGTCTTTCCGTACATCGCCGAGCCGGTCCGTTTTGCCGCCCAGTTGCGAGCGACGACCGTTGAGATCAACCCGGACGTCAGCCGCGTGACCCACCTGGTTGACATCCGGCTGGCCATGCGGGCCAGCCCCGCACTCGACGCCATCTGGAGATGCTACCTGGAGCGCAAGGCATGAGCGCGACGCACAAACCGCCGGACGGAATCCCAAGGCGACAGTTCCTCAAGCAGTCGGCTGCGGGGGCGGCGATCCTGGCGGCTTCGGAGATGTTTGGCGGACCAGTCCGCGGCGAGGAGAAAGCGATGGTATCCGACGATCTGAGAGCGAAGCTTCTGGCCTGCCTGGGCGGACCGTGGCCGCAGCCCTGCGACCTGCGAGCGATGGCCCGCGAGACCATCCGCAAGGAAGGCTATCGCATCGAGTCGGTGACGTACGAGGTGGAGCCGGGCGACCGCGTGCCGGCCCTGCTTCTGGTTCCCGACGGAGTCGATGCCAACCACCCTGCTGGGGCGGTGGCCGTCTGGCACCAGCACAACGGCCAGTATCATCTGGGCAAGAGCGAACCGGCCGGACTGGCGGGCGACCCGATGCACCACACGGGCGTCTCGCTCGTCAAAGAGGGATACGTTGTTCTCTGCCCCGACGCACTGTGCTTCGAGGAAAGACAGAACGACAGGCTGCGAGGCGGCGACTTCGAGCGATTCGAGTTTCTCCGCTATGTGGTGGCGGGCAGGTGCATGGCCTGGAAGAACATCCTCGACATGCGCCGCGCGGTGGATTACCTCTGTTCGAGGCCCGAAGTGAGGTCCGACCGCATCGGCTGCTACGGCCACTCGATGGGCGCGACCCACACCTGGCTCGTCGGACCGTGGGAGCCGAGGCTGGTTTGCCTGGTCGGCAACTGCTGCCTGCCCACGTATGGGGCCATTCACCGCACGCACATTCTGCACTGCTTCCCGAACTTCATCCCCGGCTGGCTGCAATATGGCGACACGCCGGACATCGCCGCCCTCATCGCGCCGCGACCGCTCCATCTGAACTTCGGCGAACGCGACACGGGCAGCCCCATCGAGGAGGTCCGCCAGGGGATCGAGACCATCGCCAGAGCCTACGAACGGGCCGGAGCGCCGGAGCACTTCACCCACTACATCGAGCCCGGTTCCGGCCACGTCCTCTCGGACGAAATGTGGCGCCGAACCCGCGACTGGTTCCGCCGCCACCTTCTCCTGAAGTAAGGATGGACTTGACAGCGCACCGGCAACTCTGTAAGGAAGACTCGAAGTTCCTGTGATGTCCTGGAGCCAAGTACATGCGGAATTAGACAAATAGACCCGAGCCGCAGTTCGACCAGCCTGCCCGCGAAGGGCATTTCCTTTGGCGACATCATTGGCGCAGAGCCGATTCGTCGCCAGACCGTTGGGAACGAGGCCATGAGCCGGTTATTTGTCCGATTCCACCATGTGACGTTTGCCTATCCATCCGCTGCTGAGCCGCTGTTCCACGACCTGTCTCTGCATCTTCCTCGTGGTTGGTCCGGCGTCGTCGGCGCCAACGGCACAGGCAAGACCACTCTGCTGAAGCTGGCTGCCGGCCAATTGACGTCAGATGTGGGCACGATCGAAGCGCCGACGCGCGCCGTCTACTGCCCGCAGCGAACCGACGATGTGCCCGACCGCTTCGAGCAATTCGCCAGTGCCCAGACGAAATCCGCGTGGACCATCCGCGAGATGCTGGGCGTCGAGGGCGACTGGGCGAATCGCTGGGATACGCTTTCGCATGGTGAGCGCAAGCGCGCGCAGATCGCCACGGCCCTGTGGCTCGAACCCGATGTGCTGGCCATCGACGAGCCGACCAACCATCTCGATGCGCTCGCGCGGGACCTTGTGGCGACGGCGCTGCGGTCGTTTCGCGGGGTGGGGCTTCTGGTCAGCCACGACAGGGAGCTGCTCGACAGTCTATGCACGCAGTGCGTCTTCATCGACCCGCCCGATGTGACGGTCCGGCCGGGCGGTATCACGAAAGGCGCCGAGGCCGCCATACTCGAACAGCAGACGGCGCAGAGGCAACACGAGCAGGACAAGCGTGCGCACGAGAAGGTCCGGCGGGAGGCGATCCGGCGAGAAGAGCTGGCCAGGCAGGCCCAGAACCGGCGCTCGAAGCGGGGCCTGGCGATCAAGGACCATGATGCGCGGGAGAAGAAGAACCGCGCCCGCGTCAGCGGCAAGGACGGCGTCGGCGGCAAGCTCCGGCGGCAGCTTCGCGGCCAACTGGCCCGCGCGCAGGAGAAATCGGAGACGACGCGAGTCAAGAAGCAGTACGAAATCGGTATCTGGCTGCCCGGCTCGACGTCGAAGCGGAACACGCTGCTGGAACTGCCGGCCGGCTCGCTCGCTCTGGGCGAGCAGCGACGGCTTGCGTATCCCGACCTGACGATCCGCCCGACGGACCGCATCGCGCTGACCGGCGTCAACGGCTCGGGCAAGAGTACGCTCGTGCGGCATCTGTTGGCGAAATTGGAGGTCCCGCCGGAGCAACTGACCTACGTGCCGCAGGAGATCAACGCCGGCCGATCGCGGCAGATGCTCGATCAGGTCAGGCTGTTGGCCAAGGACCGGCTCGGTCACCTGATGACCATCGTCAGCCGGCTCGGCTCCCGCCCCGATCGACTGCTCGCCAGTGACGAGCCCAGCCCGGGCGAAACCCGCAAGCTCCTGCTGGCCTTGGGCATGCTCGGCGCCCCGCATATCATCATCATGGACGAGCCGACCAACCACATGGACCTGCCCTCCATCGAGGCGCTGGAGACCGCCCTGGCCGACTGCCCGTGCAGTCTGCTGCTGGTCAGCCACGACCGGCGATTCCTTCAGGCGCTCACTCGAACCACCTGGCACATCGCCGCCGATCCCGACGCCGCAGAGTCGTTCACTCTCGATGTCGGGTGAACATCCCGAGCCGCGTTGCGTCTCACCAGGACAGCGATTCGAGGAACCGCAGGCTCTGCGGGATCTGCTGAATCACCGTGGGCGACTCGTCCTCGATGAAGTAGTGCTTCACGCCGATCTCCTGAGCGGCGTGCAGGACCGCGGGCAGGTCGATCTGGCCGGTGCCGAGGACCACGTCGTTGCGGACATCCTCCGAGCCGGTGAGCTTGCCGGTCGCGACGCCCTTCTTCAGGTCCTTGATGTGGAACAGATCCCACCGGTTCGGGTAGCGGCGCAGCAGTTTGACTGGGTCCTGCCCTGGGTGGACCGTCCAGAACACGTCCATCTCGTACGTGACCAGCTCGGGCTTCGTCTCGGCCAGCAGCAGATCGAACAGCGTGCCGTCGCCGTGCGGGACGAACTCGTAGCCGTGGTTGTGATAGTAGAACCGAATGCCCTGCGCCGCCGCGACTTCGCCCGCGCGGTTGAACACGGCCGCCGCACGACGGCACAGCGCCTCGTCGAACGGACCATCGTGAGGAATCCACGCGCAGCCGGCATAGGCCAGTCCCAGCGCCTTGGCCTCGGCCACCACCGCCGCCGGGTCCTTCTCCCATTGCTCGTACGACCAGTGCGCCGCGATCGGCTTGAGCCCGTGCCATGCCAGACGCTTCAGGAATTCGGCGGGCGTCAGGCCGTACGTGCCGGCCAGCTCGACCTCTACGAAGCCGAAGTTCTTCGTCAGTTGGAGCCCCAGCGCGACGTTGTCTTTGAAGATGTCACGCAGGCTGTAGAGTTGGAGGCCGACGGGCCCGCGAAAATCGGCGCTGGCGCCGACGCCGGCAGCGCCCGGGCGCGTGCCGCCGTTGAGCCAGACGTCCACGCGCCGATCCTGCTGGAAGTCCTTCTGGAGGATGTCCATGTCACCGTCTCCGTCGAGATCGCCGATCCGGCACTCGTGGCAGCCGATGCCCGTCGAGATCAACTGCGTCTCGAAGTTGCCCTTGCCGTCGCCGTAGAGCACCCACTGCCTGCACTTAGCGCCCGAGCCGGGGTTGTACATCTCGCCCGTATAGATGTCGCAGTGGCCGTCGCCGTCGAGGTCGCCGACCTGGAGCGTGTGGCCGTGATCCACGCCTTCGATCAGCACGCGTTTGGTCCACGTGCCGTCCTTGTACTCATACAGCGCCAGCGGCCCGACGCCGTCGCCCGAGCCGATCACCACTTCGGGCCGGCCGCCTTCGATCAAATCGCCGGCCGCCGAGCGGGTGAACTGATAGTCATCGTCGATGGCGTGGGCCTTGAACATCGTGCCGCCAACGTGCTCGAACCAGTGGCCCCCGCCGACGATGTCGAGCTTGCCGTCGCCGTTGATGTCGATTTTGGCAAAACCTTCGGGGTTGGCCTTGTCGGCGCTGAGCTTGGCGATCTCGGTGACGGGCCAGCGTTGCGTCGGG
Organism: uncultured Pirellulales bacterium; assembly: GCA_964579055.1. Classification (GTDB taxonomy): domain Bacteria; phylum Planctomycetota; class Phycisphaerae; order Sedimentisphaerales; family Anaerobacaceae; genus Anaerobaca. The sequence continues at coordinate 14,839 of CAZOFX010000013.1, read as the reverse complement.
TCGGCGGGGATCTCGGCCAGGTACAACTGCTTGCCCGCGTTGTACCAGAAGGCCAGCTCGACCTTGCCGTCGCCGTCGAAATCGCCGAAGATCTGATCGTGGTGCGTGTCTCCGACGGCAATGACCTCGTGACGCTTCCAGGGCGTCTGGGCGTCGAAGTCGGGACTGGGATTGGCCCACCACCAGACTTCGCCCGCCTTGGACTGTGCGGCTTCGAGGATGTCGAGGTCGCCGTCGCCATCGATGTCGAAGAAATCGCCTCCGGCCTCGATCCGCACGCCCTGGGCGCCGTTCTCTATCGCGTAGCGCGTCCAGCCGCCGGCGCTGCGCCGAAACCATGCGATCTTCTCATAGCTGGCGACGACGAAGTCGTTGACCCCGTCGCCATCGATGTCGAGGATCAGCGTCGCCACCTGCCGCCCCACGTCCGGCGTCGGAATCTGCCCCGCCGTGCTCGAAAGATGCTGCCACCGCACCCGCCCCGCCCCCTGCCCAGAGGCCTCCTGCCCCAGAACGCCAACCAGAACGAGAGAAACCAGAACAACGAATCCGATCCCCGTGATACGCCTGCCCATGTGGAACCTCCTTCGCTCTCTTGTCCTATCCCAATCCCCCCGCCCCGGCGGACCCAACCGCCCCACGCGCCGACCACACTAAACTCCCGCCAAAGCAATTTCAACTGCCTTCTGCCGACCAGGGGATGCCGCTTATAGAAAACACATCGAAGTCTTGCGCGGCGTTAACAGTCGCGGGTGAGCATGGGGTCGTGTGAATGTGTGAGAAATCGAGCCGCATGCATTTGGAGGATGCACATGGCTGCCTATGCGGAAACGTACGACTATGACTGCGGTGCGCAGACCATCGAACTGGGGTACTTCAGCGAGCTGGAACTGGACGCCTTCTCTTTGCTGATTCAGTGCCGCCGGAGCCTGCCGATCTACCTCGGCGACGGCTGGCGCTGCCAGAGCTGCGGGTGCGAGCGAGACGACCTCGTCGATATGGCCAACCACATCCTGGCCAGTCACCCGCCCGAGCCGCTCAACGAGGAGGACCTGCTGGAGCTGCTGCCACGGCGCTGTGCGTGAACCGACCATCCCCAAACCCTCCAGGTCCATTCGACTACGCTCAGAGTCTGCCCTGAGTGGAACCGAACGGGACAAGCTCTGAGGCTGCTTCGCGCCGCTTCTACTCATCTACGCTCCAACGCACGAACGCCTCTGGGCGGAGGGTGGTTGCGGCAGGGATTGGTCAGGGCTCCTTCGGGACGCGGAGGAGGCGGAAGCCGTTGTTGTAGTGGCTGGCGGAAGGCGGGGTGGCCATGCGGCAGCCGGAGGCGAGCCAGCCCGGCGGGTTGACGAACGAACCGCCGCGCGAAATCACGTCGGGCAGGCCGTCCACATTCCAGCGGGGTCGCCCATCGGTCGGCGCGCCGTCGTAGCTCATCGCAAAGAAGTCCAGGCACCATTCCCACACGTTGCCATGCATGTCGTAGAGGCCCCAGGCGTTGGGCTGCTTCTGCGCGACCGGATGCGTGCGGTTGTACGCGTTGTACTGGTACCAGCCCATCGCGCTCAGTTCGCCGGCAAAGAGGCCGGTGGTTCCGGCCCGGCAGGCGTGCTCCCACTCGGCCTCGCTGGGCAAGCGGATCTCCTGGCCGGTCTCGACGGACAACCAGTGGCAGAAGGCCATCGCGTCGTACCAGCTTATGAAGATCGCGGGGTGATCGTCCGACTGCTCGAACGTCACGCGGCACCAGTCGACACCCTGTTCGCTCTGCCAATCCTGGTCTGCATGGCGCAGCCAGCCATAGCCTTCCTTCTGACCGTCGGTCAGGTAGTTTGTCGCCTTGACGAACGCGCGGAATTGTGCGACGGTCACCTCGGTGACGCCCATGTCGAATTCGTAGCCGATGTGCACCTTGTGCGCGGGCTTTTCGATCTCGCCGGTACCACCCATTATGAACTGGCCGGCGGGAATCCGGACGAATTCAAAGCGTACGCCGTGCGTCGTCAGGATGGTGCGCCCCGTCTGTGCGTCGCGAGTGCATAGGGCGTGGCCTTCTCTTTCCTGGCGAACCGACGGGAGGGACGTCCGCGGGCCTGAATCTTCCGTGGACAGAACGAGCCGAAATCCGCTGTCCGGCCGGCGGAAATCCTGCATTCGGCGGCAGCGGTAGGATAGCGAAAGCTGCCGAACCGGGCTCGCCCAGGACCCCCCTCGCAGCACGTAGCGCCAGGCAAGCGGTGGCGCGACGGGATCATCCGTCCACGCGCTGCCGTCGGCAGGAATGCCTTGGTAGTCCGGACGCCAGACGTCGAGGCACCACTCCCAGGCGTTGCCTGACATGTCGTGCAGTCCCCAGGCGTTCGCCCTCTTGACGCCGACGGGATGTGCTCTGTCGGAGGCATTGTCCTCGTACCACGCCGCATCGCCCACGTCAGACGCGGAATCGTCCTGGCGGCCCGCGTGGGCGGCGTATTCCCACTCGGCCTCGCTCGGCAGGCGAAAGGTCTGCCCCATCTGCTCGCTCAGCCACCGACAGAAAGCCATCGCATCGCTACGACTGATGACCACGACCGGATGGTCGTCCGTCGGCTCAAAGCCAGGGTGACGCCAGTCGAGGCCGCGCTGGTGCGGGTGCAGGCCGGGCAACGGGCATGTGTTGGCCCAGCCTTCCCGCTCGGCATCTGTCCTGTAGCTGGTTGCCTCCACGAATGCACGAAACTGGCGGACCGTGACCTCCGTTCTGCCGATGTGGAAGTCGTAGTCGATCTGCACTTCATGGACCGGCTGCTCGTCGCTGTCGCCGGACGATGAGCCCATGACAAACCGGCCGGCCGGGATACGAACGAACTCGAAACGCACACCGTGCGTGACGAACACCTCTGCTTCCGGATGGATGGTATTTGCCGATGCCTGGCCCAGCATGACGATGAGAGTCGCTGCGACCGCAAGTCTTGTACGCGCCGATGTCATCGCTCAATTCTCCGAACTCCGCTTCGTGGATCGCCGAGGGTGGCCAAGTGCGGTTCAGCACGTTGGCGCGGACCCTTCGGGTGTTTGTTCCATAGGCCTTGTCGTAACCGCAACCGTTGTATGAATGGAGTTGCGCATCAAGCCGGGATGTTACACCCGCAGGGCAAACGCGCAGGTGTGGGGTTCGATTTCCGAGTGTGAATTCGGCAACAGCGTCTTCCTCTACGCTCTGAGGGGCGCACGCATCCGCGTGGCTATGCCAGATGGGGCACGAGGATGCCACTGTCGCCGCCGAGCATTTCGCCTTTGCCTGTGAGAAACCAGCGTCCGACGAGGGCGGCGGTTACGGCGTCGAGCTCATCGCCCGTCATCTGGGCAGTCAGGCCCTTGACGCCGAGATTGGCCAGACCGTGCAGGAGCCCAGCTCGATCGCGGTGTTGGCGCGGGATGTGCCAGAGGTCCTGCGCGGCGCCGGGGTAGCACTCGACGACAGAGAAGCCCATCGCCTCGATCTTGGCCTTCAGCGCCAGGCCGCGTTCGGTCAGCATGCGCATCGGGCCGAGCGTGATGGGGAAGAACCGAATCTTGCGCCGCCGCAATTCGCGATCGCATTCGCGAAGGTGCTCGCCCGTGCGATCGTGAATGCTCTTGCGTCCAGGCGGCAGACTCAGCGGCGCATCGATCGGAACGAGGTCAGGCTTTGCCTGCTCGACCGCACGGAGGATCTCCTCATCGCCATACGCAACCTGCGTCCGCGCCTTCAGGCCATGTAGAACGCATAACCCTGTCGGCCGGCGAGGCGAACCCGCCAGATCGATGCCCACCACCACCGTCTGCTTCGCGCGTGCCATGCCGGCTCCCTCAGGATGCTCGTCGCTCGCCACCTCTCGTTGTCCTGTTCCGCTCGACCGAAGGTTAGCCTCTATCTTTGAGCCTTCCTTCGATCCAGACAGGATCGCGACGCATCGGCAGTACGGCCATGACGTACGCAACGTCATCCGAAATCTCGTAGTAGATGGCGTAAGGGAATCGTCTGGCAAGCATTCGATGGAGACCGCATTGCCTGCTGTGAATCCCGGCATAGATGATCAGTGACTCGATATCGGCGCACAGACTGTCCCAGAAATAGTCGCCCACACCGGGCTCGCTCTGGTCGTAGAAGGTCTTCCCCTCGTTCAGGTCGTTGGCAACCTCTCTTAATACCACGACGTCTCGTACCTTCATGATCGGCGACTCGCCCTCAACTTTGCCAGGGAGATGAACTCGGCCTGACCGTCCTCGATCTTTCTTCTTCTCTCATCGAGGACGTCTCGATGCCACTGCGGCGATTCGATCTTGGATTCCTCATCCAGCAGAGAATCCCAAAGGGCTTCCAGGGCGGCAAGCCGTTCTGTCCGGCTCATCTTCTTGATGTCTGCGGCATTCATCGTGCTTGGTTCCTGCTGACTCGTTCCCTGTCGCGCCGTCGTCGACTTCGTCTGTTTCAGCGCCTTCCGACTCCAATGATGATAGGCGAAACCTGCTTCGCAAGTCAAGTGAGTCTGATAGAGGTCGGGCCTGGCTCTCTCGGTTGCGCGGTGGATGTCCTCCTCAGCATATGCGACGCGCGTCCTCGCCCTGAGGCCGCGCAGCACGCACAGCCCCGTCGCCCGGCGAGGCGACCCCGCCAGATCGATGCCCACCACCACGGTCTGCTTCCCGCGAGCCATCCAGGTCTATCCAAGAACGATCTGCGCGTGCGCCAGGCGAACCAAAATGAGAATGGTCCGGGCGCTCTTGGCTGTCAGGCGAACGCTTCATTCACCTTGTCTGGCTGTCTTCTGATCTGAGTCCAATACTCCTGGCGGACGTCTGGATCGATTCTGACTTTCTCCGCGGCCCACGGGTAGCGGTCTTCGCCGTTCTTCTTCGGGCCTGATATCCAGTACGTGTCTCCTGTGTCGAGATCGAAGTGATTCGCGCATCCTCGCTTGCCGCGTCGGAGTCGCTTGTTACGCCAGTAGATGGTTCTGCCGGTCTTGGAGAAAGTGACACGGGAAATCCAGGCAGGTCCATTGTCATCGTGACCGCCGCCATGTGTCTTCAACTCGATGTACATGATTCTGGGCTTCATATTCCACTCCCTCCGGCAGAGCGTGTCTCGGCCATCCACCCTTGCCTTCGGAGACTGCGTTCCTTCCGTAGGGGACCAGGGTCTGCGCTGGGCTATTTGCCGGTGAACTCGCGGGCGATCCGGAGGGTTTCGCCGGTGTCTTCCATTTCGAAGAGGTGCGGCTGAGCGTCACGGTTGTTGGGCGCGTGCAGGACCATCATCAGTCCCGGCGCGCCGGGATCGAACGTCGTGAAGAGCATGCCATGGCCGCCGTCCTTGGCGTAGACGGGTTCATCCTGCTGCCGCCAGGGTCCGGCGAGCTTGCCGGAGTCGCTGATCGCGATGCCCGTCGTGTAGCCGCTGTAGCCTCCGCTGGTCCAGATCATGAACAGCTTGCCCGACTTGCTGGTGTACAGGTACGGTCCATCCGTGACGTGACAACCGTACTGGTCGGACTTCTTGCTCCACTTGGCGTCACTGCCGTGGAACAGCCGCTTAGGCTCGCCCACGGTGGCCGACAGGTCGTCGGTGAGCTGGACGTACTCGACGGTGCCGTCCTTGATCTGCACCCACTCATGGCAGAAGACCATGTACGGCGTGCCGTCCTCGACCCACAGCGTGCCATCGAGCGTCATCATGTCGGCCGGCAGCGTCGAGCGGTTGGCGAAGGGTGCAAACGGTCCGGTCGGCCGGTCCGACGCGAGGACCTGCGAGCCGCGCGTCACGCGGGGCAGCCAGTCGCGCCACTGCTCGGCAAGGCGGTTGCGCGTGTCGAACGTGAGGAACAGGTAGTACTTGTCCTTGTACTTGTGCATCTCGGGCGCCCAGATGTTCACCACGCGGACGTCGCCCCAGATGTCGTCCGGCGCGCGAAAGATCGTCCGGGGCCCCTGCCAGGTCTTGAGGTCCTTGCTGGTGTAGATGCGCACGCTGTTGAAGCCTGGGCCGACCATGTAGTAGATCCCGCCGGCCGCGTCCGGCAGGATGCACACGTCCCGCAGGTAGATCTCCGACAGATGGATGATGTCGTTGGAGTCCTCAATCATCCACCGCCGCTGCCCCGCCGGTGCCTTTGCCGAAACCAGAGCCAAGACCAGAATCACGCTCGCTCTTCGCACATTCATCGCCGTTCCTTTCGCGCATCAGTTTCGTTGGCCGGTCATTCGCTACGGTCTGCACTGTTGTCCTGGCCCTGGGTGTTCTCTGCCTTGTCACTGGAGCGGAACAGCAGGCCGATCAGCATGATCGGGACGTTCCAGACGATCATGAGCAGGCGGAACAGCCGGCCCGCGACCGAGACGTCGCGGTACCGGATCTGGCGCCAGGCCTGTCCCCAGACGCTCGCCTGCCAGCGAATGCTCTCCACCGGCAAATAATGCGTGAGCTGCCCCGTCGCGGCGCCGCAGTTGGGACAGTAGTGTGCCAACGGGTCCACCGGCCGGAAACACCGACTGCACACCGGCGTTCCCTCGCCTTCTGCTTCCGGAATGGCGCTCTTTTCTGGCGTTTGTGATTCCATCCCGATTCCTTTCCGCTATTTCTCGGAAAATGTACCGCAGAGCTTCAGTTCCCGGCAATTGTCCCGGGTTCAATCGATACGACCTCCCGCTCGTTGCCAAAGACTTTCATCGATTGGGCCCCATCGAAGGCTACTTTTTTCGTATCGGATACGCCGGTCCCGCCCGCCAGCCGGAAGGTCCAGTCGAGACGGTACACGTCATGAGCGCCATCGCGGCTGACGAACCGCCACTTGATCTCCGAGGTCCAGTCCGTCTTCGACGAGGCCCCATACTGGAATCCGCTCTTCATCGACCCTTCCGCGTCCAGCTTCGCCTCACCCCCTGTCCCTGAGCCATACGTATCCACATGCGAGACGACGCGTCCGACAAAGCGCGGCCCGTCTTCCGTCTTCCCGCACCCACCCGCCAGCACGACCCCCAACATCAGCCAACACGCCACCATGGCCTTCACCATCGTCATTACTCCCAACAACCTACGTGCTTACCACCATGAAGAAATCTACCGCGCACCCTAATTCCCCCCGGCTTCTGAATCCGCGGGTCGGGCTGTAGAAGCCTCTCCAATCATGTCTTCCTCGAACACACCTTGTCAGCAGGGTAGACGAAGTGCTGCGCTAGGTCAATGACCTTTCGCGCGGAGGTCACAGCGGCACCACCGCATGCGCAGGTGTTGGCATCTTGCCGGGTTGCGATCCGTTGGGTGTTCTTAGGCGGATGTCATGCTACTTCTGTTCGAGCCACTGTCTCAACTGTTTGGATTCGGGGTAGGTTGACTCGCGGTCTTTGAGTTGGGAAACGATCTCGTCGCGGTCGCTCCAGATGGCTTTGTACGTGATGTCGATACCGGCCTCATCGCAGATCTTCATGGCACGGGCGGTGTCGTTGGCGCTAATCGCCCGTGCGCGGAAGCCATACATGCTGGTCGTGAGAGTGCCGAGATCCTCGTAGTCGGCATCGTCCGTCACAATCCACACGGCGGCTTGTCTGGCATAGGTGTCGACGTTGGCCTGGGCCAGAACGGGCATGAGCTCTGCCAACTGCCACTCGGGGGGCGATCGGCGCACCGTGAAGCTGTCGCCGGCTCCCGGGATCTTCCTGGACCTGTTGGCGCAGGCTACCGCGACGGAGACGGACTCCCAGCGGTCCGAAGTGAGTCGGACCTTGCTCTCGGCCGTGGAGACCATGTTCTGGACGGACGGATCGACCGCCACGAAGAAGGTGCCGACCGGGATGCGGACGGCGAGCGAATAAGGGACCAGCTTGCACATTCGCACGGTGATTTTCCCGATGTCGTCTCCACGTACGACCACGTCGATCTTCTCTTCTTCCAGAAGGCTGACCAGGTCTCGCTCTTCGCGGAGGTCCTTGATGGCTTGCTGAACGCGCGCTTGCCCTTGATGCCCGGGGAAGTCTTCCAGGAACTGTTGGAACGAGGCCACGGTCCCGGTCTTCATCGCGGCCGCAAAGGGCGTGCGATCCGTCCTGAGAGCCGCGGCCCTCGATATGGCTTCCTGCACGTGCTGCCCCCCGGGCAGGGCGCCGCAGTAATCCTGGTACGATCGGATGGTGTGGGCGGTGGCGGCCTCGTGCCAGCGCAGAGAGTCTAAGTTCTCTCCGGCCTGGGCGACGTGCTTGCCCTCCGGGCGGAGTTGCAGATAGCGTTCGAACCCCTCGACCGTGTTGGCGGTGGTGGCTTCCTGCCAGTGCAGAGCGTCAATGTGATCCTGCGCCTCGGCGGCATGTCTTCCCTCGCCGTGGAGTCGCAGGTACCGTTGGAACCTCTCGGCCGTGTTGGCGGTGACGGCCTCCTGCCAGCGCAGCGTGTCAATATGGTCCTGGGCCTCGGCGGTGTGCCTGCCCTCACCGTGGAATACCAGATACTGTTCGTACGCCTCGACTGCGTTGACCGCCTGCGCGTTGGCCCAGTCGCGTTCGTCATACCGCCTCTGGGCTTCCATGGCGTGGCGTCCGTCAGGCCACGTCTCTGCATACGACCGATAACCGGTTGCCCGGTCCCGGTGGGCGGCCCAGCGCCAATGGATCTCATCCCGGGTGGTGGGGATGATGGCGAGTGCCGGAGCCACCACGGCGAGAACGGCGAGGCTGATGCCGATAGTCCTCTTCATGGTTGTCTTTGCCTTTCTGGCATGTCTCGATCACGGTCACGAGATTCTTTATGGTACATGGTGTCCTCTCCGGTGCTCGGAGAGCGGCACATGGACTGCACGGACAACCATCCGTTCATCCGCTGCGGGGCGCGCCCCTCCCACGGTCCATTCCCTCGGTGTGGCGGCCTCCGGTATCTGGTGTTATCGGCCAAACGAGGAGGGCAGATCAGCAAAAAGCGGACAGACGCATGACCGTTCTTGCGATCCGGCTCGGTCAGACCCTCTCTGGTGGGCGTCGATTCATGGCCGGCGAGAACAAGCTCGAAATCCGAAGCACGAAACTCGAAACAAATTCCAGGCACGAGGTCCAAGTGCTCCAAATTCGCCCCGGTGTGCATGGGCAGGACCGAGTTGTACGCGATGGCCTCCGTGTTTCGAGCTTGGATTTTGGGTCATTCGGGCTTGTTTCGGAATTCGGACTTCGATATTCGTGCCTGTGCAGTGTGCCCAAGCGAGCAGCGCAGAAACGGTCATGCATCCGCAGATCGCATCGGGGTGGCGGAAGCCAGTGCCATTAGCTATAATGCCGGGCCTGTTGCAGGACTGGAGATTTCGATATGGCTGACGTGGCGTTTCAGAGGTGCATCAATCCGGCGTGTGCCGCCGAGTTCGATTGTGGGCAGGCGATCTTCAAGTGCCCCAGGTGCGGGGACCTGCTCGACGCGCAGTACGACTGGGATCGGGTGCCTGTGCCGAGAAGGCTCAGCGAGTTCGGCAAGCGGTGGGCGACGCGGGACCGCCGGCTGGATTTCTCCGGCGTGTGGCGCTTCCGCGAGCTGCTGGACTTCTGTCCCGACGAATACAAGGTCACCATCGGCGAAGGCCAGACGATTCTCCAGCAGAACTGCGCGATCGCCGAGCACCTGGGCATGAAGCCCGATGTGCTGCACCTTCAATATGAAGGCTTGAACCCCTCGGGCTCGTTCAAGGACAACGGCATGACCGCGGCGTTCAGCCACGCGATGATGGTCGGCGCCACCTCGTGCGCGTGCGCGTCGACGGGCAACACGTCGGCGTCGGTGGCGCTGTATGCCCACAGTTGCGGCCTGAAGTGCACCGTCTTCATCGGCTCGGGGCGAATCGCGTTCGGCAAGCTCAGCCAGGCGATGGACTACGGGGCCCAGACGATCCAGATCCAGGGCGACTTCGACGACTGCATGAGGCAGGTGCAGGCCGTCTGCACCGAGCTGGGGCTGTATCTGCTCAACTCGCTGAACCCGTTCCGGCTCGAAGGCCAGAAGACGATCATGTACCGCATCATCGAGGCCCTCGGCTGGCAGGTGCCCGACTGGATCGTTGTGCCGGGCGGCAACCTCGGCAACTCCAGCGCGTTCGGCAAGGCGTTCCTGGAACTGAAGCAGCTCGGCCTGATCGACCGCGTCCCACGCATGGCGATCGTCAACGCCACGGGCGCCGACACGCTGACCGACCTGGTCAACAACAAGAAGCTCGTCTGGAACGGCGGGCATGTGAACCAGAAGACCATCGACGACTACTACGCCGATCTGACGGCGCGGCACTTCTCGCCGCACACGTGCGCATCCGCCATCGAAATCTCCCGGCCGGTGAACCTCAAGAAGTGCCTCCGCGCGATCGACGTCTGCAAAGGCGTCGTCCTGGCCGTCAGCGATGAGGAGATCTGCGACGCCAAGGCCCTGATCGGCAAGTATGGGCTGGGCTGCGAGCCGGCCTCGGCCGCCACCATCGCGGGACTCAAGCACCTGCTCGCCGACGGCACGGTCGCCAAGAGTGACCGCGTCGCCTGCGTCCTGACCGGCCATGCCCTGAAGGACCCGAACGTCACCGTCAACTACCACAAGGAAAGGCAAGGCCAGTTCAGCAACGCCCCCGTCGAGGTCGCCAACGACCTTGACGCAATCATCAAGCTGATCCGCTGATCGGCTTCTGGATCGCCTATTCCTGCTCGCGCAACCGCTGCAGGCGATCGACGATCTCCGGCGCGCCTTTGAGTTCGCAAAGCGGCTCTAACTGCTCGAAGATGTAGTCCCAGTGCAACTGTGCGTGCTGGCGAGCGAGGACGGTTTCCACATCCGCCCGGTCTCTGGGCCGGTCGGCGAATGCTTTGAGGACGATGAGATCTTCAGCAGAGCACGTCAGAAGGGACAAGCCTGGCAGGAATTCATGGCGCGTCGCCCTGGATACAGCCCGTTCCTCGAAGGCGATGCCGCCCAAAGCAATGTCGATGGGAATCCCGTCCGGAGACTGAAGCAGAAGAACGCGATGCTTCAGAGCAAACGGCCGACTCTCGGAGACGCGTGCTTCATATCGTTTCAGCAGCGCGTCGACGTAGACGGTCTCATTTCCAAAGCCGGCGAGAATCGTCAGATCGATGTCGTTTGTCAATCGCGGCTGGCCCCATCGCTGGAGGGCGATGCCGCCGATGAAGCAGTAACGCCAGCCCTGCTCGATTAGAAACGCTTCGAGGTCTGCGGCGGCGGCGAAGAGCGATCTCATGGCCGCAGCCTCGCAAACAGGCGCTGCTGCTCCACCAGGCCCGAGGTGGTTGGGGGTTGCCAGTGAAGCCGAGCGGATTCGAAGGCGTCGGAAAGCTGCTCAATCGCCGTGGCGGTGTCAGTTTCTCGGATGGCTTTAGCGCGGGCCTGCTCCAGCATGACGCCCGCTGCCTCCCAGTTCCGGACCCACTGTCGGACGCGCTGTTGTTCCATCCTGTCCATGATCCCATTCTACCACAATCGGCGCTCATGGCGCAGGGTAAACCGGCCATCTGCCGGTGTGCATCGCGGGCGAAGACCGGAAGGTGTCGGAAGCCTCCTGGCGCACTACTGGCGAGCGGACTGGTTTTGGCTGGTCTTGTAGTAGCGGTGGGCGGTGTGGCGGCGGTTGAGAGTCGCCTCGAAGCGTTCGATGCTGCGGATCAGGGTCCGCCGCCGGGTCTCGCTGCGATCTGCAAGATACGTATCCAGCAGCAGTTGCCGATGGTCGGCGTCGAAGTAGTCCGGCAGCATGCTCCAGAGAAGCCGGCCGACGTCCTTGGCTTTCTTCTTCTCGCTGCGGACCAGCCAGGTCATGCGGTGCAAGTCGATCACGCTCAGCGGGCCGTCGGTGGGCGAACCGCCTGGCGGCAAATAAAGATGCCAGAGCTGCAGGTCCGGCAGCGAGATGTCCAGTCCGTGCAGGTTCCTGGCGAAGCGGGCCATGGCCACCACGATCTCTTCCTGGCGGTGGCGATCGAGGGTCTGCCAGTGCGCTATCACGAAATCGCGAAGGCAGACGGCGTCGAGCTCGAGGGTGAGGAAGAAGGAGGCCTTCTCCAGGCCCCAGCAGGTCCGCTGGCCCATGCAGACGCCCTGGTACGTTCCTATGCCGTTCTCTTGCAGCCGCCGTGCATTTCGCCACTCTACGCCGGCCTGTGAGGCCAGCCCGTCGCAGCCTCGCCACGCGGCCAGAATGTCCTTGAGATGAGGGTCGTGAAACCGCTTCATGAAGAAGACGTTTCGATCGGGGCCCTCGCCGAGCGTCAGTTTCAGCACGTCGCGCTTGCGATTCCTGTTGACGGTGACCGTCTCGGGGTAGTTGTAGAAGTCGTCGAACGTCGTAAGCCCGAGGCGGGCGAAGTACCGCTCCCATGACTCTGCGAAGACCACCTTGTCCATAGCTCGAACGACCTTCCGATAGCTGCCCCATGCTCGGAGCCATTCGTAGCACATCCGGAGGCTCCTGCCAACAGGTTTCCGCGCGAGGCGCAGCGGGGCCGCCCCCGTGAGCCGGCTGCCAGGCTGGCAGGACTCCTGGCGGGGGCTGCAATTTTGCCAGAGTGGAGTCGGATAAATGCGTCTCTTGTAAAACGTTGCTGTAAAAGGGTTTACATGGTATGAGTCGGGATCGCCAACCGCTGGCACGGCATTTGCACCTCCCGCCTGCGGTAGACTGACTATGGTGGCAGAACGGTCACAACTTGGCGATGTGAATGTCCTGGCCAGTGCGGCGAGCTGGGCTTGGCCGGAGGCGCTGCGCAGTCTCTTCAAGCCCAGGGGCATCAACCTGATGGTCGCCGAGAACGCCGGCGAATTCGTTCACATCCTCGGCCGGACCCGAATCCACACGACCATTCTCGACATGGACTCCGAGCGTTCCAACGCACTGGCGACGATCAAGATCATCCGGATGGACTACCCGCTGCTGCCCTGCATCCTGCTGACCAGCCAGGCCGACGCGGATGTGCTCGGCAGAGCCCTTGCGCTCGACGTCTTCGGCGTCATCGGCAAACCCGTCAACATGGAGGTGCTTCAGCAACTGCTGAACCGGCTCTTCCTGAAGAAGTACAACAGCGATATCTTTGCCCTGTGAATCTGCCAAGTAGCTTGTAGATAAAGAGTTATACGACAGACACCAATTTGGACACGATGGTACGGTCAACCCCATGAAAGGCAAGTGGAAAGGAGTAGGAACAAATGAACATTCGACCATTGGCGGATAAGGTGCTGGTTGAGCGCGTGGAGGCGGAGTCGAAGACGGCCGGCGGGATCGTGCTGCCGGATACGGCCAAGGAGAAGCCCCAGAGAGGCAGAATCGTCAACGTCGGCGAGGGCAGACTGCTCGAAGACGGCACCCGGCGAGAGGTCCAGCTTAAGAAGGGCGATCTGGTGCTGTTCACCAGCTACGCCGGCACCGAAATCAAGGTCGACGGCAAGGAGTACCTGATCATGGACGAGTCGGACGTCATGGCCGTGATCGAGAAATAATCCGCCGAAGGCAGCGAAACGAAGCATCACGCACTCGGATCGATAAGAGAAAAAGGAGAAAGAAGGAAATGGCAGCGAAGAAGATCGCATACGGCACTGACGCACGCGGCGCCATCCGCGAGGGCGTCCGGAAGCTCGCCGGCGCCGTCAAGATTACGCTTGGCCCGTGCGGCAGGAACGTGATTCTCGAAAAATCGTTCGGTTCGCCCACCGTCACCAAGGACGGCGTCAGCGTCGCCAAAGAGATCGAGCTGGAAGACGCCTACGAGAACATGGGCGCCCAGATGGTCAAGGAAGTGGCCTCGAAGACCTCGACCGTGGCCGGCGACGGAACCACCACCGCCACGATCCTGGCCGAAAGCATTTTCGAGGAGGGTCTCAAGAACATCACCGCCGGCGCCAACCCGATGCAGGTCAAGCGCGGGATCGAGCTGGCGGTCGAGACCATCGTAGACGAGCTGTTCAAGATGGCCGTGCCGGTCGAGTCGACCAGGCAAATCGAGCAGGTGGCCACCTGCTCGGCCAATCAGGACGCGGAGATCGGCAAGAAGCTCGCCGAGGCGATGGCCAAAGTCGGCAAAGATGGCGTGATCACTGTCGAGGAGGGCCAGTCGCTCGAGACCACGGTCGAACTGGTCGAGGGCATGCAGTTCGACAAGGGGTATCTGAGCCCGCATTTCGTCAACAACGTCGAGAGCATGTCGGTCGTCCTGGACAAGCCGTATATTCTCGTTCACGAGAAGAAGATCAGCTCGATCAAGTCGCTGGTCCCGCTGCTGGAGAAGGTGGCCAAGCAGGGCAAGCCCCTGCTGGTGATCGCCGAGGATGTCGAGGGCGAGGCGCTGGCGACGCTGGTAGTCAACAAGCTGCGCGGCGTGCTCCAGGTCGCGGCGGTGAAGGCCCCCGGTTTCGGCGACCGGCGCAAGGCCCTGCTCAGTGACATCGCCGTGCTGACGGGCGCCGAAGCGATCTTCGAGGACCTCGGTCTGAACCTCGAGAACATCGAGCTTCAGCAGCTCGGCCGGGCCAAGCAGATCAAGATCGACAAGGACGCCACGACGATCATCGAGGGCGCCGGCAGCACCGAGGCGATCAAGGCCCGCATCGAGCAGATCAAGGCCGAGATCGACAACTCGACCAGCGACTACGACATCGAGAAACTCCAGGAGCGTCTGGCCAAGCTGTCCGGCGGCGTCGCCCAGATCAACGTGGGCGCCGCGACGGAGGCCGAAATGAAGGAGAAGAAGGCCCGCGTCGAGGATGCGCTGCACGCCTGCCGCGCTGCGGCCGAAGAAGGCATCCTCCCCGGTGGCGGCGTCGCCATGCTGCGGGTCCTGCCGGCCCTGGACAAGCTCAAGA
>CAZOFX010000012.1:0-87698 GCA_964579055.1 uncultured Pirellulales bacterium | reverse complement strand
CCGACAAGGGGTATACCGATCTGCTCAAGGGCGCCGGCTACGACGTCGTGCGCTACGTGCAGACGGGCACGCCCGACGTGAACATGGTCAACGCGGCGGATCTGGTGATCATCAGCCGCTCGGTGGCCAGCGGCAGCTTCCAGAATGATGCCGCCGGCAGGTGGAACGGCGTCACGGCGCCGATGATCGTCCTGAACGGTTATGCCGCCAGGAAGAACCGCACGGGTTACTACACCGGCAACACGATCCCGGACATCACCGGGGACATCGCGCTGGCGGTCGCCGCCCCGGAGCACCCGATCTTCGCGGGCATCGCACTGGTGGACGGCGTCATGGCCAATCCGTATGCCGGCGTGGTCTCCTATGCCAATGAGACTCTGGCGCGCGGCATCTCCGTCGTCACCGAGCCGGTGGACGACGAGGCCACGGTTCTGGCCACGCTTTCGGCGGACTCAGGCAGTGTTCCTGCCGGGGCCGTGCTGATCGCGGAGTACCCGGCCGGCGCCACGCTGACGCATGACGGCGGGGCGGGCAACGACGTGCTGGGCAATCGCCGGCTGCTGTTCCTGACCGGCGGTCGCGAAGCGGACGGCATCAGCTCGGAAACGGCGGGCATGTTCGACCTGTACGCCGACGGCGCGCAGATGTTCCTGAACGCGGTCGCGTACATGCTCATCGAGCCGGAAGAGCCGGAAGAGCCGGCCGATCCGCTGGCCGTGGGTCTCCTGGCCCACTATCCCTTCGATGCGGATGCCGCCGATGCCACAGGCAACGGCTACGACGGGACCCTTCTCGGCGACGCCACGATCATGGACGGCGTCCTGGTGCTGGACGGCGATGACGACGCGGTCGCTATCCCCCGCATGGGTGGAGAAGGCGCGGTCTTCAGCCAGGGCAGCTACTCGATGTGGGTCTTTGCGGCCGCAGACCTGACCGGCGCGCAGTTCGCCGGCGGCATGAACACGAACGACTGGACGGACGGCGCCGTGCACTTCAAGCTCAGCTACGCGGCGGCCAACGCGGGGATCAACGGCCTGGACGGCGGCGATCTCCAGGGCGTCACGCTGGTCATGCCGGCCGTGTGGAGCCACATGGTTCTGACGATCTCGGAGACCGAGGCGGCCATCTATCTGAACGGCCAACTCGAAGACAGCCGAGCCCTCGCAGCGCCGCTGAGCGTGGTTCTCGGCGGTGCGGCTCTGGGCGCCTGGAACAACGGTGGCGCCCTCGAGCGCGAGATGCCCGGCCTGATGGATGAAGTTCGTATCTACGACAGAGCGCTGTCGGCCGACGAGGTTGCCGCACTGGCCGGTCTGCTGTAACAGCGTCACCGCCCGCCATTGACGGCAGGCGAATGGTGTGTGGATTGCTGTGGGGCCCATGCCAAGGTCGGCATGGGCCCCGTTCTTTGCGCTGTAGGCCGCCCAAGTGCGAAGGGCCGTAGGATGGGCTTTGGCCCATTCGGCATCTCTACTTCACCGGCTCGAAAACCATCACCGAGTCGCCCGAGCGGAAGAACGTGCCCTGGGGGTAGATGACGCCTTTATCGACGGCCAGATTGCCATCCGCGTTGATGGATGCCCGGTAGGTGTACCATATCCAGTTCTCTTTCGCGTTCTCCTTGGGGTCGATGATGATCTCCTTGGTCGTCGGGGTCCACGGGCACGTCAGGTTCGTTCCGGCCTGCCTGGATTTCGGCCCCATCGCCAGCTCGCAGACTCCTTCGGGCTGGATCTCAATGGTCTGGATCTCCCCCTTGCCAAGGGCTTTCCATCGTCCCAGAAAGGCTCGCTCGGGAACCGGCTCCACCGGGACCAATTCGGCGTGGACCAGCTCGCTGACGCCCAGACGCCTGCTGATCGCCGCGACCTCGTCGGCGATGCGCCGGGCCAGATCGGAACCGGCCTGGTCATGCTCGATCCGAAACGTGACCGGCAGGTTCCACTGGTACGTGATGCGCCACAGAATGTGCTGAGCGAGTTCCTGCGGGTCAACCGGACCCGTGGTGAGGAAGTCGTTCGGCCCCCCTTCCGGGCGAAACACCGCCACCGGGTACAGCGTCGTGATCTTGCCTTGCCGGATGAAGAAGGGAGCTTCGCCGGAACCGATGAAGTCGTTCCGGTCCAGGTTCACTTCGACCTGCATCGCGCTGCCCATGTCCCTGACCAGCTTGAGCGTCTTGTCACGAAGCGCCTCCGCCGACTCGCTCACCCAGAGAATGTCGATCCTGGCCGGCAGGTTGTTCGGGTCCCTCAGCCGCTCCTGGATCAGGCCCAAGGCCTCCTTCTGGGACATCAATCCCAGGGATTCAGACCTCGTGTAGGCCCAGTACTCGCTGATGGGCTTCTGAGTGTTGAGCACGTACACGCTGTCGGCATAGACGTGATTGAGGCGCAGCCAGGTCCGGAGCGATCCGACGGGCTGTTTGTCAAAGGGGTACTTGGGAACCACGCCCATCACCTCTCGGAGGTTCGTGATCTCCGTCATGAGCTTCGATTCGAGTTCCGTCCTGGCCAGCAGCAGTTCGTAGCGCATCTCGGCCGGACCCGTTGCCGACGCGATCTTGCGCGAGATCTCCGCGATTTGCTGATCGAAAAGCCGGATCTGGGCGTAGGCGAGCGTGACCTTGCGCATGAGCTCCAACTTCTGATCCGGGCCGAGATTCTCCCGGTTCCCCATCGCCACTCGAATCAGCTCGCCCAACTGCGGATCGTCCACGCGCTGAACGCGGTCGAGGACGCTTGGCGTCTGGCTCCCAGCGACGACAACGGTCGCCATACTCAGACACAGAACGCACAGTGATCTGCTAATCCATCTCGTTTGCATGAGTATAACCTCCCAAAGATTGTGCCATGACTCGATTCATACTTCCAACGGACTGGTGCAGGTCCGGCGTACGACTCGAACCTGCGTGCTCACTCCGACTGTCGGTTCCTTCACCGCCGGCGGCGAATGCCGGCTCCGCGGCGCCGCCGGCCGCGATCGCTTCACGGGGCAACAGTTTGGCGGCGCGGTCCAGGGCGCGACCCATGCGGTCTTCCATGCCCAGTTGTCTGAACAGGCGCGCCGCGTCCAGCCAGACGACCAGCTCCTTCGGCACAGCCACCACATCGGGCGCCTCGGCGATCGTCGGGACCGCCGGCGGCCGGGGCGTCAGGCCGCGACCGAGGAGGAAGGACACGGCGGCAACGAGGGCCGCCGCCGCACTGAGCCAGGCGGGCCGCCACCAGACGCGGCCCTGCCGGGCACGGACGAACGCCGCCGTGGAATCCTCCAGCACTCTGGCTCGAAATGCCGGTCCGGGCGAATCGCCCGCGAAACCCTGCTCGAGGAGATGTTCCATGTCTTGATCGTTCATGTCCGTGCCTCCTGTCACCCTTCATTCTGCATCAGTTGGTAGACCTGGGCGAATCGGTCCCTCGCCCTCCGCAGAAGGGACTCGATCGCCTCGATGCTCAGGCCGTCGCTTTCGGCCATTTCCTTCATGGTCTGACGCCGGAGGTACTTGCCCTCCAGAGCGCGTCGGTAGTCCAGCGGCAGGCGAGCGAGCGCCTCGTGTACCCTCAGATCGGGCGGATGGTCATCCGGCGGAGCCTGATTGCCTTCCCGCAGCGCCTCATGCCACCGTCGCCGCCGCTCCTTGGCTTCCAGCGTCAGGTACCGGTTTCTGGCGATTCCCAGCAGCCACGCCCGGAACGTCCCCTGGCGTGGGCAAAACCCGCCGATCCGCTGAGCGGCCGCGACGAACGTCTGCTGGGTCGTCTCCTCCGCCATCTCGCGCCGGCCGTGCGTCAGGGTGACGCAGAAACGATAGACCGCGTCGAAGTGCAACTCGAACAGCCGCCGCCACGCCGGCTCGCTGCCGCCTTGAGCTTCTCGAATCGTGGTTATCTCCAGCTCTGTTTCCACGGACTCACCGCACTATCGGCAACTCAGGACTCGTCCTGTTTCTACCATCTATTCTCGCCACGAGATGGAAATCCGTCACAATTTGACGAACGCCCGTAATTGTACCCTCCCCTCCCCACGCGCACAGTGGCAGGGTGTGCACCGCACAGGAGCTTCTTCGCGACGGGAAGGCCGGCGTTGTCCCTGGCAGGCCCGATATCGATGCGCGTGGTGTTGATGGAGCCCGACCCTTTCAGGTTCGGCGCTATTCCTTCGGCTCGGGCGGCGAGGGCCGCGTTCGTAGCTGGGCTCTGTAGATCCAGTTGAATAGAAACAGGTCCCCTACGAATAAGAGGGGGCCGGAAATGCACAGGTAGGTTGCCAGAGGAAAACGCCCCCACATCATGACCACATAGAGCACTGCCAATGCGTTGAAGAGGATCGCTCCAACCAACTCCCACCGCCATGCCACAACCAGCACGATGACGACGATGTACACAGGGACCAGGTGAAGCATCAGGGCACGAGCCGTTTCCCAGACGCCACCGCCTTCACCAAACACGTCCAGGGCAAACAGGCTCAAGAACATCGCAAAAAGAACGCACAGAACCCTCGGCGTCCAGAAGAGAACTCGCTTCATCCATGTATTCATGTCGGTTTCTCCGTGGCAGGAACGGGTCTGTTCCCATAGAACACTGCTTTGCCTGCAACCCGGCGCCGCATCGACTCCCCCGATGCCTCCAGTATACCCGCCGAACCGAGCCTGGGGAAAGGGTAAATTCCCCTCCACGCCGCTCGCCGACAGCCCGTCTTCGTGCCCGTGCCGCCTGCCCCATCCCTGAAGGGGCAAAGGATGCGAAGGGCCGTAGGCCGTAGGATGGGCTTCAGCCCATGCTGTATCAATCCCTGTTTTCACGAGATACGAGCGAAGCCTGCCCCTTCGGCAGGACTCAGGGCAAGCTCTGAGCGAAGCCGAAGGGAGATACGAGATATGCCGCTGGGCCAACGTCCTCAAACCCGGCCCCTTCGCCCGCTTCCTCCGCCCCCTCACCCCCCGCTGACCACCCGCCGCCTGTTTCGCCGAAGAGCGAGATCAAAAATGGGGTCTGTCCCCCTGCAACCGCCGTTTTGCAACCGCCGTTTTGCAACCGCCGTTTAGTCCGGGGGGCTGAGTATCTGACGCAACTCAGCTTCCGTGACATCTCCCAGCCTCTTAGACAAGCACTGCACACCTTTGGGGAACAAGCTCTCGTATTGCTCCTTGGCGGTTCCGCTCGGATCAACGACGTGAATCGAGGGTTGCGATCCTGGCTCGCGTCCTGCCATGGCACCATGGATTAGTGCACGCATGAAGCCATCGCTACCGGGCATACTATACCCGACGAACACGATCTTCTTGGCACATGCCAACGCATGGAAGGCCCTGTTCCAGATGGTCCTTAACCATGGCTGCCTGTTCAGCTTCGCATACGTGGGAGGGATAATCGCTGGTGTCAAATGCTCTCCAAGCTTCTGACGGATATTCCATATGGCGTCAACCGCAAATATGGCAGGAACGCGTTCCGCCAGACGAGACTTGCCGATCGGCTCATTGCCCGTGAGGTCAGTGAAGACAAATAGATCCTCCTTCCTGTCAGGCGCAGGATCGTAGAAATAATTGACACTTCCGTGGAGCTTACATATCGGCACTCTGCCTGTAGCACATGGGCCAATAGAGCAGAACCGTGATCGCCCATCGTTGCCAGCATTTGACTCGTGGACCCGGTCCAACGGATAGACGCAAGGTACGCCCGCCATGTATGCTTGGCATTCGTAGACGAGGTCATAGTTGGTTGTGATGACGATGAGCCTATTCAAGACACTGGTATCTTTGGCAATGCTGAAGAATCTAGCAAAGGTTTCAGGACACGCGCTCTTGCACACTCGGCGGGTCGCAAGTGGATACTGCTGGTATACCTTCCATGTCCAGATCTGCATCTCACGGATCACGTGATCCAATTGATAGGAACGGTCGTCAACCTTTACATTCTGGATATCAGCTTCCTGCATGGCCTCTGCGATGCTGAAGACCGTCTCAAGGTTGTCAAGACCTTCGGTCGGCAAGGTCTCCGATCTGGCGCAAAATGCGCGAAACGCATAGAATACCTGGGCGGCGTCCACCAGCATACGGGCAGCATATCGGTGGCGCCCATCTTCTATAGGTGCGGATGCATGTTTCTGGAGATCCTCGAAATCCCTCTTGGCGGCTTTGCCAAACTCGGACATGATTGGCAATCCAGCGTCCTTTGAGAACCCGGCTCCAAGAAAGAGTACAATCGTCCGACCGTTCACTGAATCGCTCACGAGGTTTCCTCTTCATACTATGGACGGGCCCTGATCAAGTCCCTCATGGGGGTCACAAACGGGGTCTGTCCCTTGGCTACGCCGATCGTCAGAGTCTCGAGAATCTCGCCGTGCAGAGCAAGAATCCTAATGTCTCGAATGTTGCTGACTTTCTTCGGTTTCATTCTGCTTGTCATTTGGCCTCATCTCCTTTTTGCACCCACGACATTGGGAAACCGGGGGTCTGTCCCCAAGCCAGCCTCACGGACCGCCACGCGTGGCTGTCGGTAGTCTCCCCCCGGCACATGCTCACGCTCTGTGTCAGTGGGAGGCGCTGAACGACCGAAGGTCGTTCCTTGAGATCGCAGCGAGTCTGCCTTGAACCCCGTTCTCCAGGAACAGACGACCGATTGACTCTGCCTTCTTAGGCGGTGTCAGGTCCTTCTGCTCAAGGGAAAAGACGGCGAGCGACTCGTGGACCAGAGGATCGTGATGTGCAAGAAACACGTCCATGCCGAGTTCTCTGAGACGCTCGACGTCTCTGACAATCTGATCGTGAATCCCCGTATTGAAGACCCTGGTAAAGAAGGTTTCTGGGTCGGCAATCTTGGCCGTTACTGCAAAATGCTTCCCATCTGTGGTGGTCGAAGCCATGCCAAGCTCCTTCGCAAAGGTGTGAACGAGCGCCCCGTACAACGCCAAGTCGTGATCAAGGCGGGCCTTTGCCTCGTACAGTTGCGTTATCCTGGTCTCTTCCGTCTCATGACGAAATAGGCGGACGCCGTAACGATATGAAAGATAAGCACTCAGTGGAACTCCAAGCAACGAGATGGCAGAGATGATCAGAGCGCCAAGAGCAATCTTGTCAGAACTAGTCATAACATTCTTCCTCTGTGCGCAGGAACCTACTCTTGGGCAGTGCTTCCCTTCGCCCGCGCACGCACGAGCCCTGTTGGCGCCCCCATTCGATCAGGTGGTTGGCGCGCCGGTTTGGCTTCTTGTTTCGTCTGATCTCCAGGAACAAGGCGAGGGGCCAGAAGAGGCACAGTTCGGGGAACAGCACGAGGGTCTGTGCCGAACGCTTCTTCTGGTCCGGGTCGCTTGCCGCATTGCTGCGGATGCACCAGGCGAAGACACCGAGTCCGATGGCCAGATACGGCGCAGCGAGGATGAGCCATGTCATTTTTGGTCCTTTCCCGCAAATGCACGCCGGAACGCTCGATTCACGACCGAAACACAGAATCGGCACGGCGCACAACGCACAATCGTCTCAAGGTCTCACGCTTACGGGTCCATTGTAGCCGGAACAGGGCGGGAGGGCAAAGGGGAAATCAGACCGCAGACGGGTTAATACCGTCTCTCGTATTTCGTCGCTCGTCGCTCGCAGGGTCGTCGAAGGTGCCGCATGGGCTTCAAGCCCATCCTACGGCCCTTCGCACCCTTCACACCCTTCGCACCTTTCAGACCCTTCGCACCTCGCACCCCGCGCGTCATCGTTTGACGCGGGCGTTGCCTTCCCAGATGCTCCAGATCTGGTCCTCGTCGGCGGGCAGGGCGTAATCGGTCAGGAGGGTGACGACCAGCGCGCCGGTCGCCCAGCCGAACTGGGCCCACTTCTCCGGCTGCCAGCCGCGAAGGATCGCGTAGAGCATGCCTCCGACGAAGGCGTCCCCGCCGCCGATGCGGTCGAGCACGCCGATCTGTCGCGGCTCGATCGTGTGCCAGCGGCCGCTCTCGCTCAGCAGCGCGCCCCAGAGGTGCGTGTTGGCGTTGACGACCTCGCGGAGCGTGGTCGCGAAGACCTTCGCGTTCGGGTAGGCCTTGCCGGCCCGCTCGATCATGCCCTTGAAGCTGTCGATCTTGCCGCCCAGGCCCTTGCCGCCGGCCTCGGGCCCTTCGATGCCCAGAGCGAGCTGGAAGTCTTCTTCGTTGCCGACGAGGATGTCGGCGACGGAAGCGATCTCGTGGAAGATGGCGTGCAACTGCTTCTCGCGGCCCTTCCAGAACGAGTCGCGGTAGTTCAGGTCGAACGCGATTCGTGTGCCGTGCTTCTTGGCGGCCCGGGCGGTCTCCAGGCAGAAGGTTCCGGTCTCGGGCGACAGCGCGGCGATCAGGCCGGAAAGGTGTACGATCTGGACGCATTCGATGCCGAAGATGCGCTCAAGGTCGAAGTCTTTGACGTTGAGCGTCCGGCCGACCTCGCCGGCCCGGTCGTTGCAGACGCGCGGGCCGCGCGAGCCGGTCCCGCAGTCGGCCAGGTTGAACTGGTGGCGGTAGCCCCACGGGCCGCCCTGCTCGACCTCGGGACCCTCGACGTCCATGTGCCGGCTCGCCAGGTCGTCCTTGATGAAGCGGGCGATCGGACTGCCCTTGACGAACGTCGTGAGGACCTTGACGGGCAGGCCCAGGTACGACGAGACGCTGGCGACGTTGGTCTCGGCGCTGGTGGCCTGGAGGGTGAAGCGGCGGCTGCAATGGAACGGCTGGCCGCTGTCGGGCGTCAGGCGAGCCCCCATGCTGGTGGGCACGAGCAGGGCATAGCGGCAGTCCTTCTTGAGTTCAATGCTCACGAGGGTCTCCTTTCGAGCTTATCCGTGACCGGTGACCCGTGGCTGCGGCCACGAGCGAGGCGCTGCGAGCGAAGGCTCGGTACGCACCGGGACCATGCCTACCAAATCTCGCGCGAAACCGCAAGCCCCTACCGCCGCAACGACAGGTGCAGGACGGTTTTTGCGATCAGGCTCGCTGCGCCTCTTTCTGCCGGCCATCCATTCATGGCCGGCGACGACAAACTCGAAATCCGAAACACGAAACTCGAAACAAATTCAAAGCACGAAATCCCAATGCCACAAACTCGCCCCGGTTTGCGTGGGCAGGGTCACGTTGCACACAATGGCTTCCGTGTTTCGAGCTTGGATTTTGGGTCATTCGGGCTTGTTTCGATCCCGGCGCGCCGGGACGTGCTTCTGCGGTGTGCCCGAGCGAGCGACGCGGCTGGGTGGCAGCCTCAAGCGAAGCTTGGGGATGGTTCAGCGCACAGGCGACCTTCCGGCATCGCTTCGCCAGTCCAGTCCACCATCCCCAAACCTCCGCTGCGCTACGGTTTGAGGCTGCCACGCGCCGATTCATCGGCGGGAGGGACAAACTCGAAATCCGAAACTCGAAACAAATCTAAAGCACGAAATCCCAATGCCACAAACTCGCCTCGGTTTGCATGGATTGAGTTGCACGCGATGTTATCTGTGTTTCGAGCTTGGATTTTGGGTCATTCGGGCTTGTTTCGGAATTCGGACTTCGATATTCGTGCGTCTGCAGTGTGCCCAGGCGAGCAGCGCGGAAACGGTCATGCACCCACTATGGGGCCACGGCTCCGGAATCGGGCAGGAGGTAGCGGCTGGCGACGGGGGCCAGCATGGCGTCGTGGACCGCCCAGTCTTCCGAGACGGCCAAGGGATAATCGGTCGGCAGGCCGACGCCCGGCTTTCCGAGGACCAGGGCGACGTTCGTCCACTGGCGCAGGAAGCGCGACATCGTCACGCGGACGTTGCCGCTGCTCGGGTCGGCCACGTACGCGCGGTCGCCCCGGACGCCCCGCAGGACAGCGAAGTGCTTGTAGCCTTCGCGCTGGAGGTGGATCAGGACCGGCCCCTGGAGCTGGGGCAGGATCTTCGGCTCCAGCTTGACTCCGACGGCCTGGTAGCCCATGCGCTCGGCGCACTGCTTGAGGTCCAGCATGGTCAGCCCGCTCTCCTGCCGCTGGCGGACCTGGTCGTCGGTGAGGGCGTTGAGCATGTTCTCGAGCACCTGGCGCTCGGTGACGTCGTCCTGGAAGTAGTAGCGCATCAGGGTGGCCAGAGCCGCCGAGCCACAGGAGAAATCGTAGCTCTGCATGACGATGCCCTTCTCGCGGATGGCCTTCCAGCTTTCGAGATGCCGGCGGACCCGGACGGGGCCGGCGCTGAAGCTCGTATCGACGGGTCCGGATTCGTCGGAACGGGTCGCGCAGCCGCAGTCCAGCGCGATCAGCAGCAGCAAAACGGCGAAGATGGAGGCCGTGCGCATGGTGGATTCCCGCTAAGGCACTCTTCGGATCAGGGCGGCGCCGACGAACACGTCGGGCGCATCGTCGTTGAGGCCGAACGTCACTTCCGGCTCGATGTACGTGTTCCGCCGGCAGCGCATCGTGGCCGCGACGCGCAACGTCATAGGTTCGTACGAGGAACCCTCGACCGTCTCGCCGTCGACGTCCCAGTTGCCTTGCAGCAGGCCGGCGAACCGGCCGCTGAGAGAGACGTCGTCGTTCACGGAGAAGCCCAGGCCCATGCTGTATTGCAGGCCGGGCCCCGGCTCGTATTTCTGGCCGTTCGCGTGACGCGAGAACTGATGGAGGTAGCCGATGCCGCCGAAGAGGACCAGCGGATCGGCCGTCCGAACCCATTGGAGACTGGCGGCCAGGGCCCAGTGTCCCGACCCGAAGAGCGGTTCCGTCCCGTCGCCGCGGTACGGGTCCTCGCCGCTGGGCGCGCGCACCTGGACGGTGCCGAGCAGCTCGGGCCACGAGGCCTTTTCCTTCATGATCTGAAAGCTGACGCCGGTGGAAACGTCGCCCAGGCCGAACTCGTCGTCGGAGTCCACGGTCCCGCCCTCGGAGACCTCGCGGTAGCTGTGAATCAGCGGCAGCGAGACGACGCCCTCCATCCCCTTGCGGATGCCGAAGCGCGCGGTCAAGGGCAGGCGAACCTGCCGCGTCAGGTCGCTGTCGAACGGCAGCTCGTCCGTCTTGGCCCGCCGGTACTCCAGACCGACCTCCAGGTCCCACGTCCCGCGCGGCAGAATGACCGAGGCATCGCGGAGGAAGACCGAGCGCAGGTCCTCCTCGTCTTCCGGCTTGGGCCCGAGCGATTCGAGCGGACCGTTGGACGCCGCGTCATCGCCCGGCGCCGCGCAGGCCAGACCCAGAAGGATGAACAGGAACAAGAGCCACCGCCCGGCGGAAGGTCTGATCGTATGTGTCATGTCGCCTCCTTGCAGACACGGAGCAAAACGTTAGGACAAAGGGAGGCCCATTCTACAAACTGGACCTCCCCCTTCACAGGAAAAATTCGTTTTGCGGCTATTCACTATTCAGGCGGAAGTTCGCCGCCCCCGCCGGTGTCCCCACCGGTCTCGCCGCTCGGGTTCCCCCAGCCGCCGTTGCGCCAGAAGGCGATGCGGGCACGGATCATGTTCCGCCGCATGGCCATACTGGCCTGGAAGAAGGCCCTCAGATTAGCCCGCCACTGGTAGCTCCAGAATGCCAGCGGCCCGGTCCCCTCGATCTGGGCCAGCTCGGCTTCACCGACGACGGTGATGCCCGACTGGTTTCCCAGGGCCGACAGAATCGCCGGCGCTTCGGTCTGCGCGGTGGCCGTGCCGGTCACGGCCAGGACCAGCACACAGCCTGCACAGAACAGCAACACTTTTGCCTTCATGGTTAACGCCCCCCCCAAAATGAAGTATACTGCCGATGACGGAAACGAATTGCGGATGCGGCTCAAAGCCGCAGGAACGCTCGAGAGATTGTCTCGTGATGGCAGAACGGCCTCGGGATCTTCGGTCTCGTCTGATGAATCAGCAATACATCGAAAGCCTTCGCTTCTGCCCGCCGCCATACAAATTATGGATATCGCAGACAAGAATAGCAAGTGACAAACGGCCTTTTCCGCGCGAAGAATGCCGAAAGTGTACGCCCATCACCCAGGAGGAGGCAGAGGCGCGAACTACGGCCGGGGAAAGGGGAAGCCCCAGGTCTCTTTGCATTCGCAGACGTCGTCGACCCACTGCCAGAATCCGCCGGCGACGTAGAGCTTGCCGCCGATCACGCCGGCGGCGCCGCAGCAGCGCCCGTTGGGCATCGGCGCGACCTCGCTGAACGTCTCCGTGGCCATGTCGAAGTACGTCGCCTTGTCGCTGCGCGACTCGGTGACCTTGCTCCAGCCGCCCAGAATGAACAACTTCGAACCGATCGCCACGTGGGTCGAGTGCTGGCTCAGGTACCACTTGCGCTGCTCGATCCGTGGGATCGCCAGCTTCGTCCAGGTGTTGGCGGCGACGTCGTACTTCAGCACGCCGTCGGCGTAGGTCTCCAGATCGGTCTCTCCGTGGACGGCGTAGATGCAGCCTTTGTAGCTGCCGTGCACGATGAACCGGGCGCCCTCGGGCAAGTCCGCCATGCGGGTGTAGGTGTTCCGGCGAGGATCGTAGCGGAAGCTGCTGCGGTCGGCCCGGCCGTCGGAGCGGAGGGTCCGCGCGCCGAAGATGTAGATGTAGCGACCAACGGGCACCGCGTGACAGTACGATCGCGGGTGCGGCAGCGGCGCGATGGTCTGATACGTGTCCGTCTTGGGGTCATACACCCACGACTCGGTCGTCATGCTTCGATCGATGGCCTTGTTGTCGCCGCCGAAGAGGTAGATCCTGTCCTGGTAAACGGCGATGGCGGGCCAGCCCTTCTTGTCGGGCATCGGCGCCGCCTCCCACCAGCGATCGCTTGCGGGATCATAGACGTGGTGCAGATCGACAGCCTCGGCCTTGTCCTGGCCTTCCGGCGTATGCGGATTCATGTTGACCCCGCCGAACAGGTGCAAGCGGCCATCCACCACCGCAGCCGCACCCCCGAAACGCCCCACCGGAACATCGGCCAGAATGCGCCAGCCGCCGGTCTCGATCGCGTCATTGAGGTCGGTCTGCCCGCTCCAGCTCGTTCGACACCCCGTCATCGCGACGGCAGAAAGCAGAAGGCCCGATACAACCAGCAGGATTCTTGCCGTACCCACCATACGTCCATCCTTTCCCTGGTACTCCACCCAACGCCATTCTATGCGAGTAGAGAGTATATTCGAGCCGGACGCAATCCGGTATTTCTTTCGGCAAGATGCGACTGAGGAACGCGCCCTTGCCGCCGGGGGCGGGCCGCGCTATAATCGCGGCGTTTCATTGGACCGATCCGGGCGGTGTGGACGCCCGGCTCGACAGGGGATTGTGGGCCATGAATGAGAGTGTCAATACGATACGGCTGGGCGACTGCATTGCGGGGATGGACCTGCTCCCCGCCGGCAGCGCCGATCTGGTCTTCGCGGACCCGCCGTTCAATATCGGCTACCGCTACGACGTGTACGAGGACTCCGTCGAGCATCAGCAGTACATCGACTGGTGCGGGAAGTGGATCGCGGCGGTCTTTCGCGTGCTGAAATCCGATGGGACGTTCTGGCTGGCCATCGGCGACGACTACGCCGCCGAGCTGAAACTCGAAAGCCGCAAGGCCGGGTTCCACTGCCGCAGTTGGGTGATCTGGTACTACACGTTCGGCGTCAACTGCTCCCACAAGTTCACGCGGTCGCACACGCACCTGTTCCATTTCGTCAAGGACCGGGACCACTTCACGTTCCGCGACGACGACCTCGACAATCGCGTGCCGTCGGCGCGGGAGCTGGTCTACAACGACCAGCGGGCCAACCCGAAAGGCCGGCTGCCCGACGACACGTGGATCATCCGCCCCGCCGGCGTCGCAGGCGAGCTCGTCGGCGACGACGACACGTGGACGCCTGGGTCGCTGGCGCCGCCGGCCGATACGGAGCGGACCTATACGCTGCGACCCCAGGACCTGGAGCACGCGTTCGCGCCGACGGAGGACACATGGTACTTCCCTCGCGTGGCCGGCACGTTCATGGAACGCGCAGGCTTCCACGGCTGCCAGATGCCCGAGCAATTGCTCGGCCGGATCATCCGCACGTGCTCGAATCCGGGCGAACTGGTGCTCGACCCCTTCTCGGGCAGCGCCACGACGCTGGCGGTGGCCAAGAAGCTGGGCCGGCGCTTCCTCGGGTTCGACATCTCGAAGGACTACGTGCAGTACGGGCTCGAACGGCTGGGCGCGATCCGCGTGGGCGACCGGCTCGACGGCTCGCCCGAACCGATGAAGAGCGCGCCGCGAACGGACCGCGGCAAGGCCAAGGGCCAGACGAAGAAAGCCCATGCGACGCAGACGAAACGTAACCGCGTGCGCGAAAGCGAACAGCGATACGACCGGGTCCAGCTCGAACTGACGCTGCAGGGCGTCGCGGAGGCCTTCGCGCGGACGCACGAGGGGTTCAGCGCGGACCGCGTCGTCGCGGACCCCGAGCTGGACGAGGCGTTCGTGGCGGCGTGCGCGAAGCTGGGCCTGGTCGGCGATGCGCGGACGTGGAACACGCTGCTGTTCCGGCTGCGCAAGGCGGGCAAGCTGGCCCACATCGCAACGGCGCACCCGACGGACCTGTCGTGGGAGGACTGCGACCGGTACATCTTCGCCAGCGAGATTGCCTGGCAGAGCCTGCTGAACGACAAGGCGGCCGGAAGCCTCGACGAGATCCTCTGCGATCCGGCCCTGGCGACCGAATTCGACCGACGCGCTGCGCAGTTCGCGCCGGGATACCGGCCGCGCGAGTACCGCTGGGCGGCGCTGAAGCTGCGCAAGGAGGCGAAGATCGCCAGAAGCCGGGCCAGCGTGCTCGAGACGCTGCGGCCGATGGGACCGCGATTCGGCGAGGCCTGGCCGATCGACGATCTGAAGGCGGCGCCCCTGCCGGCCGAGCCCGGCCTGTACGTGCTCAGCCGGACCCGCACGAACAAGCTCTACGTGGGCGAGACGCTCGACCTGCGCCGCCGGCTGACGCTCGAACGCTCGCAGATCGAGGCCTGGCGGGAAGTCTGCGATGCGATCTCCGTGCAGACGCTGCCGATGGACTGCTCCGCAGCCGGAAAGCTGGCGTGGCAGAGCTGCTTTGTCAAGAAGTACAAACCGCTTCTGAACTGCTTCGAGCTTCGCTCCGCCTCGTGATCGGCGCCGCCCTTTCGAAAGCGGACCGCGAGAGGCCCCAGCACGATGAGGTGAATGATGGATCAAGATGCGAGTCGGCGCGGTTGCGTCACGCGGCGCGATGCCATTCGAATGACGGTGACTGCGGGCTTGCTGCCGGCGATCGGCGGCGGGTGCGCGAGGGAGAACGCCAAGACGGACGGCGCGGGGGGCGATCCCTATGCCACGCCCGCCAGGCAACGCGCCGCGTTCGTCTGGCCGGAGGGCAAACGGGCGGCGCTGAGTCTGACGTTCGACGATGCACGCGTCAGCCAGGCGCAGGTGGGTCTGCCGCGGCTCGACCGCTATAACGTCAAGGCGACGTTCTACGTGTCACCCGGTCCGTTCCAGGCCCACCTGCCCGCGTGGAAGCAGGCGCTGGCCGACGGTCACGAGATCGGCAATCACTCCATGCGTCATCCCTGCACGGGCAACTTTTCCTTCGCGCGGGACAAGGCGCTGGAGGATTACACACTGCGTCAGATGGAGCGGGAGCTGGAGGAGGCGAACCGCGTCATTGAGTCGGCGGTGGGCGTGCGGCCGGCCACCTTCGCCTATCCGTGCGGCCAGGCGTTCGTCGGTCGCGGGGCGCACCTGCACAGCTACGTGCCGCTGGTGGCGCGGATGTTCCAGGCCGGACGCGGATGGATGGACGAGGCGGCCAACGATCCGGCGTTCTGCGACCCGGCCCAACTGCTCGGCGTCGAGCTGGACGGCCTGGATTTCACCGCCGCCAGGAAGCTCATCGACACCGCTATCGAGAACGGCTCCTGGCTGGTCTTCGCCGGCCACGAGATCGGCGCGGGCGGGCGCCAGACCACGCAGATCGACACGCTCGAAGCGATCTGCCAATACGCCCACGACCCCAACAACGGAATCTGGATCGACACCGTCCACAACATCGTCCGCTACGTCCGCCAGGCGCGAGGTAAGGGCGAATGATGATTCGCCCCTACGGGTGGCATCCTCAATCCCCGCGCGCCGGGATTGGGGATGGTGGGCGGGCGCTTTGAACCGCGAAGCGCGAGGTCTCTTGGGTCCTTTCGGTCCCTTTAGTCCTTTTGGGCCCGAGAAGGACCAAAGGAACTCAAAGGACCCAGGGGACTCTATGCCTTCGCCGCGATGGTCCGGGCCGCCGGTCAGTAGGACGGCCTCCTGCGGAGCAGACCCGACAGGGCCGCATTCACGCTCGCTCATAGCGAGGCAATTGGACGGCGACGGAGGTGCCGGTCTGCGGATCGGAGGTGATGCCGATCGTCCCCTGGTGCCGCAACACGATTTGCCGGGCGATGGCCAGGCCGAGCCCGGCCCCGCCGCCTGTCTGCGATCGTGAGGGATCGACGCGATAGAGACGGTCGAAGACGTACGGGAGCTTTCCCGGCGGGATGGCCCCTCCGTCGTCGTGCACACATACCGTGACCTGTGGACCCGGCCCATCTTTCAGGGTGATCCGAACGTCTCCGGTGCGCGGACCATGCCGCAGCGCGTTGTCGATCAGATTGCTGAAGAGCTGTCGCAGTTCCGTCTCGTTGCCTCGAACGGAGCGGGCCGGACCGTCGGTCCACGTGACGGTCGCTCCCTGTCGGACGGCCGGATCGCTGAAGGCCTCCGCCAGGGACTTCAACAGAACGTCCAGACGGACTTCGGCCGGATCGGGCAGCTCATCGGCCGCATCCAGGCGCGTCAAGGTCAGGAGCTGTCCGACCAGTTGTTCCATCCGATTGACATCCAGCAGCGCATCATCCACCCCTTCTTCATATTCGGCCGCCGGGCGCGGCTGCATCCGCAGAGCCTGAAGGGTGCTCTTCATGATCGCCAGAGGCGTCCGCAGTTCGTGCGCCACGTCGGCGGTGAGCTGCTCCTGCTGTTGCAGGGTCTTGTTCAGACGCAGCAACATCCTCTCCAGAGCGGACTTGAACGGACGCAGCTCGGCGGGAACCTCGCCCATCACCTGCACCTCGTCTGCGAGACTTCGATGCGTGATCTGTTCCAGTCGCCGGCCCACCGCGGCGACCGGCCGCAAGCCCCAGGAGACAATCGTCCGCACCAGCAGAATTGCCAGCAGCGTCACCGAGCCGCCCAGCACCAGCAGAAGACGGAGGAACTCCCCCACCTCGTGATACACGTGCGCGCTGGAGCGCGCCACCAGGATGTTCATCACTTCCGGCCCGATGCGGTAGCGCATCCAGATCACGCGGAACGCGCCCAACCCCGTCCCCTCGGCGACGTTGAATAGCCGCAACGATTCCACCTCCGGCAGTTCGGCGGGCGGAAGGCGGAGCAATTGCTGCATGAGCGGATCGTCGGGCGGGTCGCTGGAAAACAGGTCCTCGTCGCGGCCGTCCACCCAGACCCGATATCGCCCGTGACGTCTGGACGTGTCGCTTCCCGTGATCGCTCGCAGCTCGGTTTCCCGCTGTTCTCTCGTGTCTTCCTCGTCGAGTTCCGCTCGAATCCCCTGCGCCATGGCCGTCAGTGTCGTGTCGATGTTCCTCAGCAGGGACTCCTTGAACTCGATGTACGCCGCCGTGGACAACACCGCGATGATGACCAGGGTCAGCAGGGACATCATCAGGGACAACTGCAACCGGATCGACAGGGGCCTCATGCCGGTCCCTCCCCGATCACGTACCCCTGGCCTCGGACCGTACGAATCAAGGCGTATGGAGAACCTGTATCCAATTTTCTGCGCAGGGCGGAGACGTACACCTCGATGACGTTGGAGAAGGTCTCGGCGTTGAAGTCGTAGAGATGTTCGAGGATTTCCGTCTTGCTGACCACCTGACCGGCGCGAAGCGCCAGGTATTCGAGGAGTCGATACTCCATCGCGCGCAAGGGGATGCGCTGTCCGCGGAGGGTGACGTTGCGGCCGGCCGTGTCGACCGACAGCTCGCCGATGTGGACCACCGGATCGGGGCGATCATAGGTCCGGCGCACCAGCGCCTTGCACCGAGCCAGAAACTCCCCCATATCGAAGGGCTTGGTCAGGTAATCGTCGCTGCCCGCGTCGAGGCCCCGGATGATGTCCTGGGTGGTGTCTCTGGCCGTCAGGATGAGCACGGGGACGCGGCGGCCCTCCCGGCGCAGGCGTCGGAGGATCTCCAGCCCATCGATCTTCGGCAACATCAGATCGAGCACGATCAGATCGTACGATTCCGAAAGGCCCTGGTGCAGACCGTCTTCGCCGTCGGTGGCGATGTCGACGGCGTACAACGTCGTCTCTCGGAGCACTTTGGCAATGTTGCGGGCGAGTCGAACCTCGTCTTCAACGATCAATACTCTCATCTTCGGCCCACCGGTTTGGCGCGTCCCCCGCCGCGTTCCCTGATTTCCGCTTCGCTCTCCCACCGTTCGGACGGCGTCATTGTACCTGCTCGGCAGGCCCGTGCAACCATCTCCACACGCCCGGCCGGCTGCCGCCTGTTCTTGTGCCTGGCCCGGAGGATGAGTCTGGAGCACGGGGACTCTCGAAGGCACTACTGCCGTCCTGGCAGTCCTCCATCCGTTCCAACCGGGCATACCACTGCCTCGATAGCCCTGGGCGCACCATCATCATCCGGGTCACTTTCAGCCGTGCGGCCGCTGCATCCCCGACAAACGTGCGAAGAGGTATCGGGATGCGGTCCGTGGCTGCCTTGCGGCGCAGCCAGTGGCGCAGGTGAAAGGAGACCGCATCAAAGGAGAAATTGCAGAAGAAGGAAACGATGAGCGGACCGCGGCAGATGCGGCGCAGTTCGCGAAGGCAACGCCGGCGAACCTCCGCTTCGCGGAAGTGATGGAACAACCGGTTACAAAGCACCGCGTCGAAGGTGTCGTCTGCAAAACGCGTGGCGAGCGCGTCCTCGACGCGAAACTCCGTCCCGTTGCACAGGCCCCGCCGCTGCGCGTAATGGCGACCCTGCTCGATCATATGGGGGGAAGAGTCAGCCTCAACCACCTGAAACCGCATCTCCCTCAGCAGCGGGAGCAGGCGACTGGTGCCGCTGGGAACATCGAGCAGGCGTGCCCCGGCTCGCAATCCGGCCAGGGCTTTGCGAACACATCGTTCTTCACGGCGGTGTGTGGCTGTTCCTTCCAGAGCGCTGGCGTACTTCCGTGCCGCCGCTTCACTGCCGAAGCGATCCTTTGTTTCGATGGCCGAGTTCACTCCCCAGGGGGATACTGTCCGGATTCGAAGCGCATCTCCGGATTCGATCACGAATGGTCCCATTCTCTTCGGTCCGACATTTCCCATCATGGTTTCTTGCATTTGACTCTCCTCAAATCCGTACGGCGGCCCATTGCCCTACCCGCCCACCCCAGTCGCCAGGCAGATGGCTACGGCATGGTGGTCAGCGAATCTCCGGAAGTACCGGCCCCCTTCTTAGCCTCTGCGAGCTTAAGAGAACCTGAAGTCATCGCTCACAGAACTTGACCTCGCCCGTATTTGCCTGGCGGGTTGTCGCACCCGGCGTGGCGCCAGGTCCGGGCAGCGAAAAAGACCCGTGAAGCGGCTTTGCGGTCTCTTTTCGGATTGGGCCGGCCGTTTCACGTTCGCTTCATGTTCCGAGGGTATCCTGCACCGAAGAGTCAGGGTCTATCGAGGAGATGCTCTGTCGTCAAATCGTCCGGCCCCGGGGCGAGCACTCCGCCAGACCTGTTCGCGCCCCCGCCCAGAACAGGGCGGTCGAACGAGATGAAAGGAATGGGTAGTCTATGCGAGACTCGGAATTGGTCCAGGCCACGGATACAGAGCTTTCGGAACGATACGGCGGCGATCGCGCGGAGCAGTACTTCACCAAGCACCGGACGGGCTTTTTCCACAGGCTGACGACGTGGCGTGA
The DNA here is from genome assembly GCA_964579055.1 of uncultured Pirellulales bacterium. Classification (GTDB taxonomy): domain Bacteria; phylum Planctomycetota; class Phycisphaerae; order Sedimentisphaerales; family Anaerobacaceae; genus Anaerobaca. The sequence goes on along the minus strand of CAZOFX010000012.1, from coordinate 67,790 downwards.
GCTGGCGATAGCCCGCCGGGCGCTGGCGATGGCGGGCGATCCCGACGTCGTGCTCGATCTTCCCTGCGGCGCCGGGCGGTTCTGGCCCTTGCTGGCAGAGAAGCCGGGGCGCAGGATTCTGGCCGCGGATGCCAACGAAGACATGCTCCGAGTGGCCCGGCAGATGCAGCCCAAGGAGCTGGTCGAACGCGTGGAGTGCTTCCAGTGCTCCGCTTTCGAAACCGGCCTCGCCAAGGACGCGGTCGATTGTGTCTTCTGCATGCGTCTGCTTCACCACATCCCCGAACCGCCGGAGAGGCTGGCGATGTTGAGGGAATTCCACCGGGTGACCCGGGATACGGTTTGCATCTCTCTATGGGTGGACGGGAACTATATGGCACGCCGGCGGACGAAGCTGGAGGCCCGCCGACCGCAGGGAGACCGCCACAGCCGGCACGTCGCGAATCGGCCGATCGTCGAGGCCGAGTTCCGCCAGGAGGGCTTCCGGATCCTCGGCCACTTCGACTTCCTGAGGTTCTACTCCATGTGGCGAGTCTATGTCCTGCGCAAGGGGCAGGAAATGAAGGCCGAGATGTGAAGAAAACGTTGACGCCGCGAACGACAACCATCAAGATGCGACCACAAAGCGGGGCCTTCGGACTCGGCGTTCCGAAAACGGCGCCGGAAGGCAACCTGCGAAAGGCAACAGGACGCATCTTCCATGAAGAACTCGCGCTGCGACCAGGCCATACGCCTGGAGTTCTCGGACAAATACGATCGCGACCACGCGGAGCACTACTTCCGCAAGCACCGGGCGGGTCTGGCCCGGCGACTGACGACGTGGCGGGAGTTGGCGCTAGCCCGCCGGGCGCTGGTGCTGGCGGGCGATCCTGACGTCGTGCTCGATCTGCCGTGCGGCGCTGGGCGGTTCTGGCCTCTGCTGGCGGAAAGACCCGAGCGCCGGATTCTGGCCGCCGACAACAGCGAGGAAATGCTTCAGGTGGCTCGCCGGATGCAGCCCAAAGAGCTGGTCGATCGCGTGGAGTGCTTTCGGTGCTCCGCCTTCGAAACCGGGCTCGACGACGGCTCGGTGGACAACATCTTCTGTATGCGGCTTCTCCACCACATCCTCGAACCGGCCCACCGTCTGGCGATGCTGAAGGAATTCCACCGGGTCACGCGGGATACGGTCTGCGTCTCCCTGTGGGTGGACGGCAACTACAGGGCCTGCCGGCGAAAGAAGCTGGAGGCGACCCGATCGAAGGCCGAACTCCAGAACCGCGGCGTGGTCGAACGCCAGCGCATCGAATCGGAGTTCCGCCAGGCGGGGTTCCGGATCGTCGGCCACCTCGATTTCCTGAAGTTCTATTCCATGTGGCGAGTCTACATCCTGCGCAAGGAGTGAGTCTTGAGCATGCTATGCATCGTTTCCGAATCAGATCGGAAACTCCTGGAGTATAACGGCCTCGACGGTTTCGAGTCCCTCTGGAACGCCGATCTGAGTTGGTTCGAGGAACCGAATCGCCGCCGGAACGGCTGGAGCGGCGTGTCGCAGCATGTCCTCAAAGGGCCCAAGGGAGGCACGCTGGCCGTGTTCATCAAACGCCAGGAAAACCACAACTTCCGCACGCTGCTCCACCCGGTGCGAGGCCTTCCCACGGTCTACAGAGAGTACCGGAACATCTGTCGGATGAAGAAGCACGGAGTCCCCTGTCCGGACCTCGTCTTCTACGGGCATCGCAACACCGGCCGGCAGTGGCAGGCGATTCTCGTGACGCGATCGCTGGAGGGGTACCGGCCGCTGGAAGAGAGCTTGGCCGCGATCGAGCAGGACAACCTCGATGCCCGCAGAGCGCTGATCGCCTCGGTCGCCCAGACGCTCAGCCAGATGCACAGCCATTACCTTCGGCACAGTTGCCTGCACGCCAAGCACATTTTCGTGCGGGCGGAGCACGCCGGCGGCTCGAACGGCGAGGGGACACGCAGGTTCGATGCGGCGGTGATCGACCTGGAGAAGATGCGGCCCTATTTTCCCCTGTCGCGACTGGCCATCCACGATCTGGATCAGTTGTATCGGCATTGGAAACGCCGGGAGGGCGACTGGGAAACCCTCATAGACAGCTACTCGGCCCACCTCGCGTCCGCCCCTCTGGGCCGGAGAATCCGGGACGCCTGGGACCGCCGTTCGTAGCATGCCCGTAAGAGCCTGCCCCATTCGGTTGCACTCAGGGCAGGCTTTGAGCTTGCCGAGGGGACATACTCGTCTCGGCACGGGTAACGCCTCACGGCGTCGCTACAAACACAATCAGACCCGATCCGAGCGGCCATGATCGCACCGCCCGCCGGGGAGCAGAAGAAGTTGCCTTGCCTGCGAGCACCATGCTATCATACGGGCCGCATGACAAGAGGCGGAGCCGGAAGGCGACCCGGCATCCGCTGCGGAACGAATGAGGAAGGAGTGGAGAAGACCATGGGCAAGAAGATCACCATCGCGACGGCCATTGCATTTGCCATCGGTTGCCTGCAGGGCCCGCCGGACGTCGCTTCTCAGTTGACGTTGGGCATAATGGCAGCGTTCGTCTGCGCGGTCCCACTGCTGATCCTGGCGCGGGTGGCGTTCGTCAGAGCCGCCTCGCCACCCATGCACACGCTGGTCTGCGTCCTGGTCTGCATCATCTCCGTACTGTCGATCTTCTCCTATCTGCTGGTTTTGAAAGTCACCCACGACCACGAAAGGCTCCAGGCCCCACCCACAGCTTCTTCCCGGCAGTAGCCGCCCCGGGTTGCCTCGCAGGGCCATGCCGGCGGCATCTCTAATCTGTTGATCGAACGGGCCTATTATGTTAGGATAGTGCCGTGTGGACGGCCCGGCTCCTGTCGGGTCGCGACATAGCCTTGGGCGCAAAGCTGAAGGGGCCTGCCGATGAAGTCGCGATCGCTTTTCACGTCGATGTCTCTCTGGGGGATCTGTGTGTTGCTGGCCTGCGTGACAATGTCACGCGCCGTGGCGGAGGACCTGCCGAAGAACTGCCAGGAGACGACGGAGCGGGTGCTCAAGCCGTTCCTGGACCAGTTGGCGGCGGCCGAGGAGGCGGCCCGGCAGTATGAGAAGCAGAACGCCGACAACATCGCATCGATCCAGGAGCAGATTCGCTTGCGGCAGGAGTCCAGGAAGGTCTTCGACGACGCCAGGGCGAAAGAGGACGAGGACTTCGGCAACCGCATCCGGTGGGGCAACGAGGCCATTGCGGAGGCGCAGGCCGATGCGCAGAAGCGGATCGCCGAGCAGCGCCGGTTGGCCGCCGAAGCGCAGGCGGCAGGCCGCGAGCGCGACGCCAAGGCGCACGCGGATGCCGCAGCGCAGATCGCGGCCGATCTCGCCGCCGGGAAGATCGGTTGGTACAAGAAGGAGCTGGGACTGCGCAGCGACATCAACGGCTGGAGAGAGTATGTCGCGAAGCAGACGCAGGAACGCGCCACACGCATGGCCGCCTACGGCGCCGGCGAAGTGGCGCACTACATCCAGACGCTCGGCTGGCGGGGCACCTGGAAGGATGTTCTCGCCGGCATCGCCAGCCAACAGGAGGACCTGGCCAAGGCGCAGCGGCGCGAATACGCCTATTATCTGCCCGCGATCGGCACGCGGCTGACCGGCCAGGGCGTCGACGATCACCTGGCCCGGCGTCAGGAAGAGCTGGCCGACGCGCGGGCTCGCATCGCCGCGGGGACGTTCGTGGTGTACGTTCCGGCGTTGGGCACGCGCATCGACCGCAACGGCGTGCAGAAGATCGTCGCCGAGGCGCGCGACAAATATCGCCAGACGGTCAACGCCTGGGCCGACAGGACGTACAGCAACTACAACCCTCTCGCGGGCTCGCGCCCCACCAACGGCGACATCGAGAAGGCCATCGAACAACGGCGGCAGGAACTGGCGGATTTCCAGGCGGCCGGGGACGACGCCAAGGTCTATGCCGCCGGAGCCCAGCGAACGGGTCGCGACATCCGCCAGCAGATTGCCGCCGCACAGGCGAAAGGAGACACCGCGGACTATAACCAGGGGCACGAAATCCTGGCCGCGTGGAAGAAGGTCTGCGCCGAATGGATCGCCAGGAAGCAGGAGGAGATTCGGCATTGGGAAGCGATCCTGGCCAAGCACGAGGAGGTCCACAAGGAAGACCTCAAGAACCAGAAGGCACACATCGACGGTCGATTGCAGGATGCGCTGAACCAGACGCCCTGCGGCGGCGCGGGCGAGACGGTCGATCCCGACCTCGACGTCGTCAATCGCCACCGCGACATGCTCGACCGGCTCAGCGAATCGGAGGAAGAGAAGCAGCGGCGGCGTGACTGGTACGACGACAAGATTCACGTCGAACGCGACGGGACCGTGCACGGCGATCCGTGCGACGCCTGGCGAAGCGCCCTGCGGGACACGGGCCTGAGCGGGCCCAGGCCGCAGACGTTCGGCGAATGGCTGCTCAGCCTCCAGAGCATTCTCGACACGAAGGATTTCGCCGACTGGCTGTCGGCCTTCCGCGAGGCCAACGAGATGCGCGAGGCGACGAACACTATTGACGAGTTCATCCAGGCGATGCAGTCCATCGACATCAATACCATGAAGCGCGCCGACTTCTATAAGAGGCGGCGCGAGATTCGCCAGATGCTGGTGAAAATGTCGGAGGCACTCGAGAACGGCATGCTCAGCCCGAGCCGGCTCCAGCAGTACATCGAGGCCCTACAGAAGTCCGGCAGCGGCTCACGCCAGACGCACGATCAGATTCGCGCCCTGCAGCGTCTGCTGGATACATCGCAGGATGCCAAGAACATGTGGCGCAGCAGCAGTGCGATCTGGAACGTCGGCCGCGAACTGGGCGACGACGTAGTCCGGTCGTACCATGCGTTCGTCTCCGGCTCAGCCACTCAGGTCGCCCAGCGTTTGGACGATCACTTCGCCAGCATGAGCAAGCTCGACAAGGGATTGCTGCTGCTCAGCGCCGCGGCGGCCACCGCCGAAGCGGTCGATCGCATGAACCAGGGCGAGGCCCCCTCCGAGGCCATCGCGCGGAGCAGCGTGAACTTCGTCATCGACCTGGCCATCGCGGGCATTCCCATCACCGCGGCGGCGGAGATGACCACGCAGATCCTGTTCAACACCTACGCGTACGCCACCGGTGACGAGGCGGTGGCCCAGGCGGCGCTGAGCAATACGACCAAGTGGGTCGCGCAGCAGGCCCTCGACCAGGTGGCCGACGGCGCCGCGTACGTGGGCGAGGCATCGATCGCGCTGGAACGAATCGTGTTCAATGAGCCCAACGTCGGCGAGATTCTCGGCAACGTCAGCTTCGAACGGTTGCGACAGTCACTCAGTCGGGTGGAGGACCAGATCGCGGCGTTGCCGCCGGGCCATGCGAATGAGGCGCGACTGCTGCGGATGCGCGAGACCTTCCGCATCCTGGTCCGCGCCAAACAGCAGGAAGGCTGACCTGGCGTGATCGTTTCGCTGTTCACGAGATTCTGGGGATTGAAATCCGAAGCACGAAATCCGAATGATCGAACCAACCGGCACTGGTGCGATCCTCGTTTGAAGTTTTTGATTTCGGGTCTTCGTGCTTGTTTCGGGTTTCGATATTCGCGCTTCGGATTTCGCCTGCTGAGGGGGACCCGCACGGAAGTGAAGACGCCCTTGCCGGCTTGGCACGGGCGAGGGCGCATAAAAAAGGACGCCTCGGATCATCCGCAGGATAGGACCTCGGTCCACCGCAAGCGCCCCCCAGGTACGGTCCTGGTTGTGTATCTCTATATAGTATACGTCTGACTCGCGCGGCGTGTGGATAGACAAAGGACTACGTTCTGTAGGTAAATGGCTCGACGAACCACGCCTTTGGCTGCATCCGGCGTGGAACCCGCGAGGAACGACCATCGCCCGGACGGAGGGGCAGGAATTTCCTTGCGGGCCGCACCTCTGAACCGGCCCGGCGTACCAAGGACCGTCGAGACATGAGGTCTTGCGTATTTACCTGATGTCCATCGGGATATCGATCGAAAGGAGCGAACGATGAAAGGGAAAGTGAAACCCATTCCGGAGGAATACCGAACGATCACGCCGGTGCTGACGGTCAGTGACGCCGCACGTACGATTGACTTCTACAAGAAGGCCTTCGGCGCCGAGGAGCGCTTCCGTATGCCCACGCCCGACGGCCAGCACGTGATGCATGCGGAACTGAAGATCGGCGATTCGGTCTTCATGGTGGGTGATGAGATGCCCGGGCAGGACTGCCGCTCGCCGCACGCGTTCGGCGGCACGCCCGTAGGCTTCTATGTCTACGTCGAGGACGTCGATCGCGCGTTCGAACGCGCCCTCGATGCCGGTGCCGAGGTCAAAATGCCCGTGGAAGACATGTTCTGGGGCGACCGGATCGCCACGGTGACCGATCCTTCCGGCCATCTCTGGACGCTGGCGACTCACGTCGAGGACGTCAGTCCCGAAGAAACCGCCAGACGCGGACGCGAATTCTGCGAGAAGATGATGCACAGCGCCGCGTCGCCGTAGCCTTCGCTCGTAGTGTGCCCGTAATAAGGATTGGGATTTATTCGTGCGCTCCGCCTTGTCGTCCTGAATCCCGATGGATATCGGGATGAAGGATCTGGGCTACGACCGGGAAGGCCGTCTTCTGCGATGGCCAGATCCTTCGGCTTGGCCTCAGGATGACAACCAAGGCGCCGTCTGAGAGCGTTACGAATGGGTGTAACGCCTTACGGCGTCACTACAAACCGGCGCCGGTAGGGGCGAGGCATGCCTCGCCCTTGCGTTCGAATGCGGGAAGTGGCTGCGGCACATGTCAGGATGGTTTTCGGTTTTCCTGGCAGAACTTGCCCATCAGTTCCATGGCCTTGCCGGTCTTGTCGAGGGAGCCGTCGAGGTGGGCGAAGGCGTCGACCAGTTCGAGCAGGCTCGCGTCGGGCTCGACGGAGCCGTACTTGTGGGCGGTGTTGACGATCCCGGCGTCGAGGCCGTACTCCATCGCCTTGGCGACGTAGGCCCGGCAGACGCCGATCTTCCGGCCGGGCAGGTCACGCACCGAGTTGCTCACGCCCAGCGAGAAGTGCGCGCCCTTGAACTTCGGGTCGCTCTTGATCTTCTTGATGGTCTCGAACGTGCGGTAGGTGTAGCCCGGCACGCCCGGCTCCATCGGCATGTCGATCGCCAGCGGAAAGACCGTCGAGTCGAAGAAGATCTGCTCGGGCTGGAATCCGTACCGGCCCACCGCCTCGTCGAAGATCCGATGCGCCAGGGCGCAGAGCTCGTCGACCGAGTGCGACCCGCCGGGACCGGTGGGTTTGTCCTCGCTGACCAGCAGCGCGATGACAGAGAAATCGTACTGCCTCTTGAGAGGCAGGATGCGGTCCATCGTGTAGACCTTGACGGAATTGATGAGTGGGGGTCGGGGACCGGGGGTCAGGGGTCGGCCCTCATCGACAGGCCCCCGATCCCTGATCCCTGATCCCTGGTTATACCATTCCTTCAGACCCGCTTCGAGCACGTCGTCGTTGCTGCTGTCGATGCAGAGGGGCACGCCGTCGCCCCAGCGGCGCACGAGCTTCGTGTACTCGATCATCATCCTGACGGCCAGCTTCGGATCGTCCTCGCCGAAGGCGTCGAGGTTGACCGCGATGTAATCGGCGCCGTCGGCCGCCTGCGACTCGATCAGCGCGCGGATGTAGTCAAGCTCCGGGCTGGGCTTCGTGTAGGCGTCGGGCCCGAGGTCCTGCAACCGGCGCATGATCTGGCCGGTCTTGGGAATCGAGGCGTGGACGGCTTCGCCGATCGAGATCAGTGCGTTCTTCATCGTGTGGTCCCTGCCGAACAGATAGTTGAGGATCGAGGAGGAGTGCTGCAGCGCCGGATTGCGGCGCGGGTTGATCGCGGTGCGCAGCCGCTCGCGTCCGCCCTTCTCGGAGGCGGCCGCGTCGTAGATGCGATTGCCGACGCAGACCTGCTGGAGGTTGTTGCCGCAACAGCCGTCCACAGTGGCGTCGCCGCACGGGGCGTTGTCGATGCCCTTCTCGCAGGCGCCCATCGAACAGACACCGAAGTTCTCCGGCAGAAAGCAGTCGCCGCACTCCTCGCACTCGAACAGCGTGTACTTGAACGCCTTCTCGTTGGCGTTGAACAGCTTGTAGACGAGGCCCTCGCCCTTGTCGGCGCCGAGGAAGCCCATCGTCTTGCGGAAGGCGTGAAAGCCCACACCCTCGGGGTCGAGGAACGCGCGGTGCGAGAAATCAAAGAACCGCTTGCCCGCCGTCGGTCGCGGCTGCGACAGCGTGCGGGGTCTGCCGTGGTCGTCGTAGAGATAGAACGCATCCTTCGCGGGCCAGCAGAGGTTGTCCTTGAATTGCGCCCAGTCGGCGCCAATCTCGGCGGCACGCTCGACGATGCGGGCAAACGTCGCGAAATCGTGGACGCCTCCGATGTCCACGCCGGCGGCGCCCATCGCCTTGTACAGGGCCACCTGCTGGGCGGCCCGCTCGATGTGGTCGTCGAGCTTTTCGCTGTAGACCTTGGCGAGCAGCTCGTCGCTGACGAAGCAGCCGGGCAGCTTGATGTCGTGCATCAGACGCGGCGCAGGCGTGATCGTACTGAGCAGGTAGACGTTGCCGATCACCGGAACGTCGATCTGGCGATCCTTCAGATAGGTGAACAACTCCAGGCTCTTTCGCCAGTCCCAACCGACCTGGGTGACCAGAAACGCGGCGCCGCAGCGAACCTTCTTCTCCATCTTGTAGTACTGCTGCATCTGCGTCGCTTCGGTGTACTTGAAAGGCGAGACCGCGGCGCCGGGGACGAACTGATGCACGCTCGCCAGAGCGTCCGGCTTGGCGCCGAGGTAGGCGTCGTGGTTCATCCTGCGGATCAGGCGCAGCAGGCCGAGCGATTCGAGCTCGAAGACGCCCTTGGCCGCGACCGGCTTGTCGCCCGTCAGCGCCAGCACGCTGGTGACGCCCGCCTTGCGGAAGCCGACCAGCGAACTGACGATCGCGTCGGCGTTGGCGTCCTTGCAACTGATGTGCAGCACAACGTCGAGGCCGTCGAGCAGGTGGTTTGCCTGGAGGACGCTGACGATGGCGGCCGGTTCGAGGTTGGCGACACCGCCGGGGTTCTGCGGCAGCGTGATCGCGGCGAAGTCGAAGCCTTCCGGCAGGACCGCCCTGCCACCCTTGGCCGCCTCCTGATACGCCTGGAGGAACCGCTCGATGGGCGCGAAGCTGAACCCCGGCCCGCCGACCAGCTCCGCCAGCACGACCAGGCCCGATCGCGGCCACCCCGATCTCCATCGGGATCCCAGACTGTTGTGCTCCATCGTTGTCTCCACCGGGTCCATGCATCCGTTCCCGGATCCCATACGATCCGCGAACACCGCAGGATACCAAATCGCGGCATCCTTCGCTATCCGAATCGACGCGCGGCGCTGTGTGCGTGTCTGTTTTCACAGCAAGCCCCATTCCGGCGTAGAGAGGTCCGTGTGGCAGCCTCAAGCCCGAAGGGCTTGGGGATGGCGGACTGCGCCACCGTCATTCGATACACAAGCCGAAATCGTGTCAGCCATCCCCAAGGCTGCGCCGTGAGGCTGCCACACTTGGGCGCTGCAGGCAGTTCGCGTAATGGCGGGTTTATATGCCGAATGCGTCGAACAAGGCGGACCCGGCGTATCGTGTTCAGGCCGAAAAAGACGCACATCTTCGTCCCAAACACGCAACGGTCAACCGACAAAACGCGCGTGACATGGAGATTTTTTCTATTCCTTTTTCCGCCTGGACTTACACGAATCACCCACGTGAAAACCGCCGTTTTTTCCGTCCCAAACGTGCAACACCGTCCAAGGGTAGAGGGCCGCATTGTTTTGCGGCCCGCAACGAAGCCTGGAAGATGGAGGACGAAGAAATGGCCACCAAACGCAAACAGGCGAGACGACGTTCGAAGACGGGGGCGGGCGGCTGCGATCCATCGGAGCGGACCTGCTCCAATTGCCTCTTCGCCATTCCGCCATCGAAGGGGCAGTGGGTGGTGTGGATGATGACCCGCTGGCCGCCGCCGATGAGCTGCTTCAATCATCCGGACAGCCCGGGCGAGCGCTGCGACGTGCGCGGGACGGGCACCTGCCGGAACTGGCGGCCGCGTCGGAAGGTATCGCCTCGTGAGCAGCCGCCGGAGCCGCCGAACGACGAGACTCGCTACATCCCGCTGACGCGGGGTCAATTCGCAATCGTCGATGCGGCGGACTATGAGCGGATCAACCGCTATCGCTGGACCGCCTGTCCCTGTGAAGACGGCGGCTTCTATGCGCGCCGATCCGTGCCGGGCGGGACGGTCCTGATGCACCGCGAGATCATGAACGCGCCCAAGGGCATGGTGGTCGACCACATCGACCGCAACCGGCTGGACAACCGCCAGGCCAACCTGCGCGTTTGCACGCCGCAACAGAACGAGTTCAACAAGCGTCCCCGCAGCAGACGGTCCCGTTTCAAGGGCGTTTACCCATACCGGGACAAGTGGCAGGCCGCGATCAAACACAACGGCAAGACGCACCATCTGGGCGTCTTCGACGACGACGTCGAAGCCGCCAAGGCCCGCGACCGCAAGGCCTTCGAGCTCCAGGGCGAGTTCGCCTATCTGAACTTCCCCGACGAGATCGACAAATGACCGGCGATTCAGGATGCGCAAGATCCGGCTTAGCGTGTGTCACCAAATCCGAAATCCGAATGTCGAAACCCGAAACAAGCACGAAAGAAGAAAACAACAGATTCGAAACAGGGGCACGCGGACGTCGGGACTTGGGCCTGTGAGCCTTCGAACCTCTCGGCGTCACTGTCGGTCCCAGCCGCCCGGCGGCGGGACCTCGACGGGCCAGGCCAGGGCCAGGTTGCCGCCCGGGCCGAAGCGGCTCTTCTCCAGGAACGGCACGCGCCGGCTGGCGCGAAGCTGGTCGGCAACGGTGACCTTCTGCGTGTGACCGTCGAGCATGACGATGTAGGAATGGCCGGTGTTCAGATCGCCTTTGTGCGGACGATGGCAGGTCGCAAAAGCATCGCCAAGATCGGAGTCGTCTTTCTTGAGTTGATTTTCGTCGATGACGTACGTCGGGGCAATGTTCAGAGACGGCAGCTTGAGGGTCCCCGGCGGATCGTGCTTGTTGTAGTAAATGCCGCTGAGATTGCAGGGAGTCGCCCACTGGGGTTTGACGCCGATCGGCTGACGTCCCTCCACGTTGATGGCCCAGGAGTTCTCCCCGCCAAAGAGAAAGACGTCCGACGGGCTCCGCGTCACTTGCGTCTCGCGGTGAACCGACCAGCGACGGAGCGTCCGTTCGTCCACGGCCCCATCGTCCGATCCGCCCGCCGTGGTCAAGGTCACGCCGAGATGGACGTTCATGCCATAGGTATACTGGGGCACGATACCGATGCCCGGATCGTGGGTGCACCACTCGCAGTGATTGTTGCATCCCCTTTCGATGTTCGCGCGCACGCCTATCTTGCAGCGTACGATTCGCGGATCGCCGAGGTAGGGCCAAAGGGTGCCTCGAATCTCGGGGCGTTCGTGTCGCATCATGGCGCTGTCGAATCCGATGCGGGCATCGTGCCAGCGGCAGCAAACGGGATAAGGCTTGTATGCCAGGTTCGGCGGCCAGAACGTTCTGCTGGAGTGGAGCAGGCCGTCGGCATGCGGAAACAACCCGTCGTTGTCGCTGGTGTAGGTCTTCATGATGATGCCGAGCTGGCGCAGGTTGGACTGGCAGACGGTCTCGTCGCCCTGGTCGCGCACGCGCCGCAGCGCCGGCAGACTCAACGCCAGCAGCAGGCTGATGATCGCGATGACCACCAGAATCTCCACGAGTGTGAATGCCTTCTTCATGCGCGTGCGGGTCCCTTCATTTCAGGGGGGCAACTGATACAGCGGCGTTCGCCCGTGGGCGTCGGGTTTCAGCAGTTCGTGCAGGATCTCCTGGCCCTCGGCGCTGGTGGCGGCGACCCACTGCTCGTCTTTGACCCGCTTGATGAGTCGCCCCTGGGCCCAAGCCTGGAAATCCGTCCCATCATACGCGGTTGCCTTTGCCCCGGCGGAAGGGTCGGGCCGTTCGAGAAAACCGACGAAGAGTTCCGATTCGCTCGGTTCGAGCACGTAGCTGTAGACATGCGCCCGAAAGCCGGCGTGTCCCCCGTCAGGCAGAGGGCCGGACGGCGCCGGGATCGGGCCGGCCTTCTTGAAACTGCCTGTGAACAGCCGGCCGGTGTTGGCGTCGTAGAACCAGGCCAGGCGACTCTGCAAGACCGGCCCTTGGCGCGCCGGCCACAGGGTCCGAAGCAGTACGAAGCCCAGCAGCGCCACGCTCAGGCATGCCATGACGATGACGCTGCCGAAATGCTCATCGATCCACGGACGCAGGCCCGCGCGCCCCAGCGCCCCGCGCCATTGTTCGAGGCGATGGCGAAGCTCGTATTGCAGCAGATCGGGAACCTTCCACGCCATACGATCTTAATCTCCGTTCTCGGCCTTGCGGATAGGAGGACCCAGCGCGTTGGGATCGGGCGCGCGATGCACCGTCAGCACGTCGATCATGTACTCGAGGTCGGGGTTCTTGTCGGAAGCCTCTTCCGAGTCGGCGATCCGACCCTGGATCAGCTTGCGCGTGCGATCATCCTTCCAGTGAATCCCATCGCCGTGCCCGTCGGCAAACGACAGGTTGCACCCATTGCGGTGCCGGTTGGTCAGGCCCTGCAATCCGAGCGAAGAGGACCACGGGCGCCACAGCCATCGGTCGTCGTCCAGCACCAGCGGCCAGAAACAACTCGAGCCTCGAGGTCCCTTGTCGACAAAGACCATCCTCGCACTGGCGCCGGCAACCTGGTGCAGCCGTGCGAAGGGGGCGACCCCGTCACGTTCGACTCCGCCCATCGTATTCGACACGCCGTACGAATTGGTCTGCTTGCCGTCGTCATCGGTCTTGCAGAGCAGAACATCCTCCGATTGGAGATAACGCTTGAGGTCGGCTGTCCAGGAATCCGGCGGGCAGAGTCTGTCGTCGTGGTCCGGGGCATACAGCAGCCAGGCCAGCATCAGTTGGTGCTGGTTCGCCAGACAATGCACCTGCTCGGCCTGGCGGCGCGCCTGGGTCAGGGCGGGCAGCGACAGCGACATCAGAACGCAGATGATCGAGACGACGACCAGCAGTTCCGCAAGGGTGAACCCTCTTCGATGGAACTGGCTTGTTTCTCGCCTGTGGCAACCCGTCCGCATATCCAACCGACTCCGCTTGTCGAATACCGACACAAAATCCGGACTGGCTCGTCCGGCCTCGCGCCGCAACGCATCGCTATCGACCCAATCTTAGGCGCACCGGCCGTCGTGTCAACACACAAAATGGCCCGGTTCAGGAGGTTTGCCATACCCTTGCCCGGCCTCCGGCGTATGGTTAGCATGCGGGTGTCGCAAGTTCGCGCAGACGAGCGATGGTTCCCCGCCGACGGGATAGCGTGTTTGGAAGGAGATGGCCATGCGTGTGAGATCGATACTGGGAATGGCGGTTCTTCTCGCGATCGCCGGCGGCGCTGTGGCGACGGAGATGCTCGTCACGGTGGACGGATCGGTGCGGTATCAGACGATCGAGGGGTTCGGGACGTGCTTGATCGCGTGGGTCGGTCGCTTTCGCGATCTCTACCGCACGGAGGAATTCCAGCGGATCTACGTCGAGGACATCGGGTGCAACATGCTGCGCGTCAACATGTGGGGCCCGACGTTCGAGAAGCAGACGGAAGACTGGACGCAGATCCGCTACCGGGATTTCGACCTGGGCGCCGACGGGGGCCGGCCGCAGATCTTCGTCGACTTCGGCCAGGCCCTCCGCAGGCTCAACCTTGACGTCAAGATCATCGGCACGGTCTGGAGCCCGCCCGCCTGGATGAAGGTCAATCGGTCGATCACCGACACGAAGTCCGGCGCGATCCGCGCGGGCGGATACGGTGACATCGACAATCGCGTCGAGCCCAAGTACTTCCAGCACTTCTGCAAGTGGATGGTCGAGTACGTCAAGCTCCACGAGGCGCAAGGGGCGCCGTTCTATGCGATCAGTCCGGGCAACGAGGTGCAGTTCACGCAGTCGTTCGAGAGCTGCGTCTGGGACGGCCAGGACTTCGTCACGATCGTCGCAATGCTGCGCGAGATGCTGAACGCCGAAGGTTACGGCCACATGAAGATCTTCGGGCCCGAGACGATGACGAGCCACCTGTACGAAGGCGGAACGGGCTCCTACGTCCAGGCGATCCGGAACGATCCAAAGGCGCTGGCGGCGCTGGACGTGTTCGCGACGCACGGCTACGAGGACGGCGTCAAGGGCGAGATGTCGGCGACCTCGTCGCGGCGGTTCTGGGACCTGATCGCGCAGACGGGCAAACCGTTCTGGATCACCGAGGGCGGCACCGGCGATCATGACTGGCCCGCGCCGATTCAGAAAGGGGTCGGCAACGCGCTGCACAATGCGCTGGTGGCGGGTCACTGCTCGGCGTTCGTCCCGTGGCAGATCACGGAGGGGCGCAAGAGCATTCACGCGCTGATGGTGATGAGCACGTACACGCCGAAGACGTACACCGCGATGCACTACACGCGGTTCATCCGGCCCGGCGCCGTCCGCATCGACGCAACGCCCGGCTTCGGCGCCGTCCAGGTCGGCGCGTTCCTGCACGAGAAGGACCGCGAGCTGACCGTCGTGGCGCTGAACCCCACCGACCAGGCGCACGCGCTGAACCTGGTCTTTCGCAATCTCGGGCCGTTCAGTTCGTTGAAGGTCCGCCGCACCAGTGCTACGGAGGAATTCAAAGAGCTGCCCGACGTGCCCGTCCACGACGGCGCGGCCCGCTTCGACATGACCGCCCAGAGCATCGTCACCTTCCGGGCCGCTCTGTAGGGCACACGCGTGAGCCCAGGGGTAGTGAGTGTGCCTGTGAGGGCGTAACGCCTGACGGCGTCACTACAAACGGGCGGGCATGGAGATGGGCCTCGCCCAGATGGCGTCGGACGTATAGATAGCAGTCGCAGGGATTCCCCGAATGTCATGGGAACCAACGAAATGAGCCGAAATCACTATATATTTCGGCGTTTGCCGCGCTTTCTTGCTTGACAATCGCGTCAAAACGACATATCTCTGCCCAAGCTTCCACGGTAGAGGCCGTGGATCGGCGTATGGAGTGTTCACTCTGTCTTTGTCCGTGTAAGGAGACCCTGTGTTATGGCAACAACAGCATCGGAAAAACCCATGAGCAAGACGGAAATCGTGTCCGGGATCGCCAGCGCGACCGGGCTGACTAAGAAGCAGGTCAGCGGCGTGTTCGAGGCCATGGCCGATCAGATCAAGAAGAGTCTCGGTCGTCGCGGTCCCGGCGCGTACACCGTCCCCGGTCTGATGAAGCTCATGGTCGTGCGGAAGCCTGCCACCAAGGCGCGCAAGGGCATCAACCCCTTCACGGGCGAGGAGACCATGTTCAAGGCCAAGCCGGCACGCAACATCGTGAAGATTCGCCCGCTGAAGAACCTCAAGGACATGGTCTGACCTCCAGAAGGGTCATGACGAATTGCACAGGCCGCACCACATGACTTGTCATCGCGCTCTCGACAGCCGGTGGAGCGTTCGGCCAACGCTTAGGGTGGGTTCCTGTCCCACGCGAGGTCCTTCTCGAAGGACTCATCGCGCGTGGGTGGAGAACCCACCCTCTTTTATTGGCCTGCTTGCGGGCCTGGTGCTCTGCACGGTCTCGGTTGCGCGAGCGGAATTCTGGCCCGGCTGGCGCGGCCCGCGCGGCGACGGCACCTGCGCGGAGCAGAACGTTCCGACCCGATGGGACCCGGCGGCGGCGATCTGGAAGACCGCGCTTCCCGGTCTGGGCCACGCCTCCCCCATCGTCTGGGCCGATCGCGTCCTGACCGTGACCGCCCTGCCGGCGACGCAGCAGCGCATGCTCCTTTGCCTGGATCGCCGCACCGGCGAGGTCCTCTGGCAACAGACCGTCGTGCAGGGACCGCTGGAGAAGCTCCACAAAGAGAACAGCTACGCCTCGGGCACGCCGGCCACCGACGGGCAGCGAGTATACGCCGCCTTCCGCGTCGGCGACGACATCGTCGTCGCGGCGCACGACTTCGACAGCGGCCAACAGCTCTGGCTGGTCCAGGTGGGAACGCACGTGGGCGAATGGGGCTTCAGCAACGAGCCGGTGTTGTTCGAAGACAAGGTCATCGTCGACGGGGACAGCAAAGGCGACTCCTTCCTGATCGCCCTGCGTCGCGAGGACGGCAAGACGCTCTGGCGTATCCGCCGCGAGAACAAAGGGATCAGCTACAGCGCCCCTCTGATCCGCAAGATCGCCGGACGCCACCAACTGATCCAGTGCGGCGACCGGTGCGTAACCAGTTTCGATCCCGACACCGGTCAGGTGATCTGGAAGGTGGACGGTCCTTCGCAGGAATTCGTAGCCACGCCGGTCTACAGCGAGAAGGCCGGACTGGTCTTCATCAGCAGCAGTTGGCCCAAGCAGGTCCTGCTGGCGATCCGGCCCGACGGCGACGGAGACGTCACGGAGACCCACGTCGCCTGGCGCGACACGAAGGGCGCCCCCTACGTTCCCTCCATGATCGTCGCGGGCGACTTTCTGCTGACCATCAACAACTCCGGCGTGGCGTTCTGCTACGAGGCCGCCACCGGCAAGGCGCTCTGGCAGGAGAGGCTCGGGCGGCATCACGCCTCACCCGTGCTGATAGAAGGACTGGTCTTCTTCATCAACGACGATGGCCAGGTGAATGTGATCAAACCGGCTGCGCAGTTCGAACGCGTCGCACAATACGAGCTGGGCGAATCGTGTTATGCTTCGCCTGCGATCAGCGACGGCCAGGTCTTCCTGCGGGGTTTCCAACACCTCTTCTGCTTCGGTCAAGAGTCCGATTAAGCCGGTTGCGGCGTCTCGCCGGGCTTGAGCGGACCGATCTTGTCGGCGGTGCCGATGACGATGAGCCGGTCCTGCTGGCGCAGTTGCTCGTTGGGACCCGGCGAGGTGAGACGTTCGTCGCCCCGATGGATGCCGACCACCGTGACTCCGTAGCGCTGTCGGAATTGCAGCTCCGCGAGCGTCTTGCCCGTCCAGTCGGGTTTGCCGTCCAGGGGGATCTCGGTGACCTCGAAGCGTTCGAGCCGGCTCACCGATTCGACGGTCTCCATCTGGTTGATGAGTCCTTCGGCCTGCTTGAGCACTCCGGGCGAGCCCATGAGAATGATGCGATCGCCCGGATAGACGCGGAAATCGGGCACCGGTTCGTAGTGAGCATGTCCGGCTCGGCTGACCGCCAGGACCGAGACGCCCGTCAGCGAGCGCAGCGGGATGTCCCGCAGGCTCTGCCCGGCATAGGCAGAGCCCGATCGCAGCCGCACCTCTTGAAAGGCCACGGGCCAGTCCACATCTTGCGGCAGAAGATGCATCGCGTCGGTCAGCGCATCGGCCGCCTGCTCGGCGGCGTCGCTGAACGGACGCAGGATCGCGTGCACGCCCGCACGTTCGTACAGCGTCGCTTCCGCCTGGTCGGCGGCGGTCAGCGCCACCTTGCCCTGGTAGCCGCGCTGCTTGAGCACCGCCAGCAGGGCGAAGCTCACGTCCCTCGAGCGAACGGTGCTGACGACCCAGCGCGCGATTCGCATCGGCAGTTGCTCGAACACCTCCGGGTCGGCCATATCCCCGTAGAGAACAGACACGCCTCGGGCGCGCCACCGCTCCAGGGCCTGCGGATCGAAGTCGACGCCGACGATGTGCATGCGCCGCTCCAGCAGTCGCTCGGCCAGGCCGCTGCCATAGTTGCCCAGTCCGACGAGGATGACGTCCACCGCCGCGTCCATCGGGCCGGCCGGGCCGGCGGTGTCGCCGGTGGTCTCGCGATACGGATTCTTGCGCTCGAAGATGGTCAACGCCGGCGAAAGGAATTGGTACAACGGCTGCGAGTACAGAATCATGTACGTCGAGGCGAAGATCGTGACCACGCCCACCAGCGTGATCAGGCCCATCGTCTCCCGCGAGATATGGCCCAGTGAAACGCCGAGCGCCCCGACGATCAGCGAGAACTCGCTGATCTGGGCCACCGTCAGGCCGGCCAGGAAACTCGTGCGGCGCCGATAGCCCATCGCGCCCATGATGATCAGGACGATCAGGGGATTGCCGATGAGCACGAACAGCGACAGCCACAGGGAGGCCCCGAGCTGGGCTCCCACCGTCGACCAGTCCAGGCGGGCGCCGAGGTCGATGAAGAAGAACAGCAACAGGAAATCCCGCAGGCTCACCAGCTTGGCGCTGATCGCATCGCGGAACTCGGTCGTCGCCAGCGAGATGCCCGCCAGAAACGCGCCGATCTCCTTGCTGAATCCCAGGCTCTCACTGGCGGCCCCGACCAGCACCGCCCAGGCGATCGCGAAGAGCACGAGCATCTCCTGCGACTGGGCGAGCTTTGCCAGCAGCCGAGGCAGAACGTATCGCATGAGCAGGCCGATGCCGACCAGCAGACCCGCCCCCTTGAGGGCCATGAGCAGCGACATCGTCACGGGCGACTGGCCACGGGCCAGTCCCGAGCCGAACGTCGTCAGGGCCACGAGGGCCAGGATGGCGGCGATGTCCTGCACGATCAGGAATCCCACAGCGATGCGCCCGTGCAACGCGTCGATCTCCTTCTTGTCCGACAGGAGCTTGACGATGATGATCGTGCTGGAGAACGTCAGCGCCACCGCAACGTAGATGGCGCCGACCACGGGCAGGCCCAGGGCCAGGGCAATGACGAACCCGATGACGGAGGTGAAGACGATCTGGCCCAGGCCGGTGGCCAGGGCGACGGCGCCGGTGGTGCGGATCAGGTTCAGGTCCAGCCGCAACCCGACGATGAACAGCAGCAAGGCGATCCCGATGGACGCCAGCAGCTCGATCTGCTCGTAGTTGCGAATCACGCCCAGACACGCCGGACCCGCCAGAATCCCAGTCGCCAGGAACATAATGACCAGGGGCTGGCGCAGACGCTGGCCGAGGATGCCGAGCACCGCCGCCAGACTCAGAATGATCGCGGTTTCGTAAAAGGTGTTGCCGTGCACCATCGAAAGCATCGTCTACCTGTCGATTCACGTCACCCACACGCGAGCTTTGCCCCTCTGGGACCGCCGCGTTCGGCGTCATAGTATCCGGGGGCGAACGCCCTGGGAAGGGTTTGTCCAGCCGGGCCCGTGCCGCGACCCGGATCACGGGGCCGCATTTTCCAACATTTTTTTTGAAGAAAAAGGCCCCTTGTGAGGTCAATATAGTCAGCGACCAGGATCAGGGTTGGACGTGAACGTCAGGGGGGCCGGGAGTGGCCGTACGTTGGATAGTCTATGCGAACAGAATACCGCTGTGGCATGGGGCTCATGTCGGAGCCCGCGCGAGGCGTTCGAGGTCGTCGTCAAGACGCACATGAAAGACGCCTATTTCATCGCGCTGGGCCTGGTGGGCAATCGCGAAGACGCGCTGGAACTCTCGCAGGAGGCGTTTTATCGGGCCTACAAGCATTTCGACCAACTCAACAGTCAGGAGAAGTTTTTCCCATGGTTCTACCAGATTCTGAGGAACCTGTGTTTCAGTCACCTTCGCAAGCGAAGACTGCGGCGGGCCGAGAGCCTCGACGAAATGGACGGCGAACCGATGCCGAGCGGTCCGGCCGATGTCTTCGATCCCGAAATGGTGGCCGAGAGAAACGAATCCAAGGACCGCGTCTGGCGTGCCATCAGCCGGCTGGATGAGAAGCACCGCGAAGTGATCGTCCTGAGACACTTTCGCAGCCTATCGTACGACGAGATGGCCAAAGTGCTCTTCTGCAACCGGGGGACGGTGACCAGTCGTCTGTATTATGCACGCAAACGCTTGAAAGAGATATTAGAGGGCTCACCCGACATGGATGCCGGGCCCGATGGCTGTCGGGACGAGCCTCGGAAAGGAGGTCAGACCGCATGACCTGCCAGGATTACAAAGACTTCATGATGGGCTATCTTGACAACGAACTCGACGAGGCGCAGAGACGGGCGTTCGAGGCACACCTGGCCTCCTGTCCCGATTGCCGCAAAGAGATCGAGGAGTTCACGAAGCTCAAACAGATCACCGACAACGTGACGTTGGTGGAACCGGAAGACCGCCTCTGGCAGCAGTACTGGGGTGGGCTGTACAATCGTATCGAGCGCGGGATCGGATGGATGGTGTTCTCCGTGGCCGGTATTCTGCTGCTGATCTATGGTGGATTCACGGCCATAGAGAATGTCATCAAAGACCCGACCGTCGGTGCCCTGCTGAAGGTGGGTCTGGTGGCCCTGCTGGCGGGACTGGCGATCCTGTTCGTCTCCGTGGTCCGGGAGCGAATCTATTTCTGGAGCAGAGACCGCTACAAAGAGGTAAGGAGATAGACCCATGCTTCTGTCGACGACGGATACGATCTGTGGAAAGACGATTACCAGGCATCTCGGGCTGGTGCGCGGCAACACGATTCGGGCCCGCCACCTCGGCAAGGACATCCTGGCGGGCCTGCGCAATCTCGTCGGCGGAGAGATCGCCGAGTACACCAAGCTGCTGGGCGAGTCGCGCGAGCAGGCCATCGACCGGATGATCGAGGAGGCGCAGAAGCTCGGGGCCAACGCCATCGTGGGGGTCCGGTTCTCGACGTCGGAGGTGATGACGCACGCCGCCGAGATCCTGGCCTACGGTACGGCGGTGATCGTGACATAGAGATTGGTTCATGACATCGGCGGGCAGGCGTTCTGGAAAGGACGTGATATGGACTGGCTGAAAGACTTCCTGAGACCCGAGCTGATCTGGTTCACGGTGGGTCTGGTGCTGCTGGTGGCGGAATTCATCCTCCCCGGTCTGATCGTCGCCTTCTTCGCGATCGGCGCCTGGATCGTCGCGGGGGTGTGCCTGGCGACGCCGATCTCGCTGAACGCCCAACTGGGTTTGTTCATCGTCTCCTCGGTCGTGTTGCTCGCGGGGGCGCGACGCTGGGTCAAGGGCATGTTCGGCGGGTTCGCCACCCACAAGCAGGACGCCGCCGTCAATCTGAACGAGTTCGTCGGGCAGCGCGCCGTCGTAACGGCCGCCATCGCGCCCAAGCGGACCGGCAAGGTGGAGTTCCACGGGACGCAGTGGACCGCCGAGGCGGACGAGGCGATTGCCGCCGGCGCGGTCGTCGAGATCACACAGAACGACAATCTGACGCTGAAAGTCAGGCCGTTGTAGGTCGCTTCAGAAGCCGGGGTCGTTCGGACAGAACACGAAACGCCCTTTTGAGAGGAAACCAACCATGCTGGCGCAATCTACCTTCAGTGCCTGGACCGTGATCCTGATTGGCATATTGGTCTTCGCGGTCATCGTCTTCGTCAAGACGATCCGCATCGTGCCGCAGAAGCAGGCCTTCCTCGTCGAACGCCTCGGAAAGTACGCCACGACGCTGGAGGCGGGCTTTCACGTCCTGATGCCGTTCGTGGACAAGGTGGCCTACCGCCACACGCTCAAGGAGCAGGCGATCGACGTTCCATCGCAGTCCTGTATCACCAAGGACAACATCGCGGTCGAGGTCGACGGCATTCTCTACATGCAGTTGGTCGATCCGAAGAAGGCCTCCTATGGGATCGATAATTATCGGTTCGCGTCCATCCAGTTGGCGCAGACGACCATGCGAAGCGTGATGGGCAAGCTCGATCTCGACAAGACGTTCGAGGAGCGGGAGACGATCAACAGTGCGATCGTCGGCGCCGTGGACAAGGCGTCCGAGCCGTGGGGCATCAAGGTCACGCGGTACGAGGTGAAGAACATCCTGCCCCCGCAGAGCATCAAGGACGCCATGGAAAAGCAGATGCGCGCGGAACGGGAGAAGCGGGCGACCATCGCCGAATCCGAGGGCGACCGGCAGGCCAAGATCAACCGCGCCGAAGGCGACCGCCAGGAGATGATCGCACGGTCCGAGGGCGAAAAGCAGAAGCGCATCAACGAAGCGGAAGGCCGCGCCGTGGAGATTCAGCGCGTGGCCGAGGCCACGGCCGAGGGACTCACGAAGATCGCCCTGGCCATCAACGAGAAGGGCGGCGCTGACGCGGTAAATCTGCGGATCGCCCAGCAATACCTCGACGAATTCGGCAAGCTGGCCAAGACCAACAACACGATGATCATCCCGTCGAACCTGGCGGACATCGCCGCCGTGATCAAGACCGCCACGTCGGTGATCCAGCCGGCGACCGGCGCTGGAGCGGCGGCATAGAGTCCTTTTCGTCTTTTAGGTCCCTTTGGTCCTTCTTGGTTTCAAAAGGACCAAAGGGACCTAAAGGACCTAAGGGACCGACGAGACTTCCCGCTTCGGTATTCAGATCATCAGCAGGCTGAGGGCCATGACGAGCATGCCCAGGACGATGCCTCCGATGACGAGGTGGCCGTGACCGTAGCGATGGGCGGTGGGCAGCAGCTCGTCGAGCGCGATGTAGATCATCACGCCGGCGACGAAGGCCAGCGTGCCCGCCAGGACCGTCGGCGTCAGGAAAGGCATGAGCACGACCACGCCCAGCAGCGCGCCAACCGGCTCGGAAACGCCGGAGAGAAACGAGTAGAGGAATGCCTTCTTCCGGCTGCCGGTCGCGTAGAAGACCGGGACCGACACCGCGATCCCTTCGGGGATGTTGTGGATCGCGATCGCGATGGCGATAAAGGCACCCAGCTTCACGTCGCTCAGCGCCGCCGCGAACGTCGCCAGTCCCTCCGGAAAATTGTGCACGCCGATCGCCAGCGCCGTGAACACGCCGGTGCGCATGAGCTTGTGACTGCCGTGAGCGACCCTCGGCTCGTCCATGTCCTCGAAGTTGTGGGGGTTCTCGGGCTCAGGGATCACCAGATCGACCAGGCCCATGACGCCGATGCCGAGGAAGAACACCAGCAGCGCCCAGGCTTCGCCCATCGTCTCCATCGCGTCGGGCAGCATCTCCATGAACGAGATGTAGATCATCACGCCGCCCGACAGACCCAGCGCGAAGGCGAGGTAGACGATCTTGGGGCGCTTGATGAAGTAGGCGATGGCGCTGCCGATCCCCGTCGAGAGGCCGGCCAGCAGCGTCAAACCCAGAGCGACACCGATGTTTCCGGAAGCCGACATGGCCACACTATAGACACGCGGTCGCCGGTTTGGCAAACGTCTTTTGCCGGCGAGGCCGCATTCGTAAGCGAGGCGTTTCATCGAGCCGCCGAGTCGGTTAGAATGACCGGACACAGTGACCGGCGTAGTATCGGTGATTCGATCTCAGAGGAGTGAAAGAGATGAGCAGAACCCTTGTGGCCCTGACAGCCGTCTTCGTGTTGACCGTTCTTGTAACCAGTCGAACTTGTGGCGACGAAGTCGCGACGTTGTACGTCGCACCGAAAGGAAACGATGCCTGGTCGGGCCGGCGGGCGCAGCCCAATGGCGATTTCACGGACGGGCCGTTGGCAACGCTGGGCGCCGCGTACCGGGCGACCCGCACGCTGGGGACGGGGGTGCCGCGGCGGATCGTCGTCCAGGCGGGTGAGTACTATATCGATGAGCCGATCGTTCTGACCGACGAGGACAGCGGGCTTTCGATTGAGGCGGCGGCCGGCGCCGACGTGACGCTGTACGGCGGCCGCAAGGTCACCGGCTGGCAGAAGGACGGCCCGGATTTCTACGCCGCAACACTGCCCGGCGTCAAAGAGGGCCAATGGGATTTCCGCACGCTGATCGTCAACGGCCGCTACTGCCCCCGGGCCCGGCTGCCGAAGGAAGGCCGCTTCGAGCATCGCAGCGTCTTCGACGTGCCGTGGATGAGCACCACCGGGGGCGGCTGGAAACGCAAGCCTACCGAGACCGAGCTGACCACGATGAAGTACCGACCCGAAGACCTGGGCCCGTGGCTGGACATCCGAAACGCCGAGATCACGGTCTACCACATGTGGGACGACTCGATGGTGGGCATCGCAGCGATCGACACCGAGACGCACACGCTGACCTTCTCGAGCCCGACGGGGCATCCGGCCGGCGCGTTCGGCGTCAAAACCTACGTCGTCTGGAACGTCCGCGAGGGGATGACCGAGCCCGGACAGTGGTATCTCGACCGTACCGCAGGCAAGGTCGTCTATTGGCCCCGGCCCGGCGAGGACATGCGAGAGGCCCAGGTGCTGGCGCCGGCCGTCGAATCGATCCTCCGGATTCAGGGCCGCCGCGACCAGCCCGTTCGGAACATCACCCTGCAAGGACTGACGCTCTCAGCGACCACCACGCCGCTCAAGGCCGGCGGCTTCGGCGCAGGACTCTTCGAAGGTGCGATGTCCGTCAGCGGAGCGGAGAATTGCGCCTTCCGCGACCTGGAGATTGTCAACGTGGGCGGACAGGGCATCAAGGCGACGGGCACAAACCTGAGAATCCAGCGATGTCACGTCCACCACGTCGGCGCCTGCGGCGTCCGCTTCAACGGCACCGAGCTGGAGATATCTGACAACCACATCCACGACGTGGGCCTGACATACCCCAGCGCGATCGCCCTGACCGGCGGAGGCAAGGACTCGCTGCTCGCCCACAACCACGTGCACCACGCGCCGTACTCGGCGGTCACCTGCGGCGGCGAAAACAACGTGATCGAGGCTAACCGGATTCACGACGCCATGCTCGAACTCCACGACGGCGGCGGCATCTACTGCTTCGGGGGCAAGAACCTCGTCCTGCGCGGCAACTACATCCACGACATCATCGACACAGGCGGTTACGGCGCCTCGGCCTATTACCTCGACGAACAGTCGGAGGGCTGCGTCGTCGAGGGCAACCTGTCCGTCAACGTCGTGCGTCCCTCCCACAACCACATGGCCAGGGGCAACACGATCCGAAACAACGTCTTCATCAACGACGGCGACCTGCATCTGACCTGGCCCAAGTCGTCCGACTATCGCTTCGAGAAGAACATCCTCTGGGCCAAAGGCAGGATCGTGTTCGACAACCGCGAGGGCATCACCACCCTGGCGGGCAACGTCCTCTACAGCGCCGCCGGCCAGGTCGAGTGCAAGAAGCTCGATCAGTACGCACAGACCGGCGCGTACGAGATGCAGCCGGAGGCGGCCAACGTCCTGGCGGACCCGAAGCTGATCGCCTTTCGCGACGGCAAGGTCGAGTTCGCGGCCGATTCGCCCGCACGGGCCCTGGGCATCGAGCCGATCGACGTCAGCGGCGCCGGTCCTCGCCCATAGGACCGCGCTGCCTGCTGCGCGTCTCCATCTTGACCGAACGCAAGGCCTTTGCTATAAAGCCATAACGGTTTCCACGGCATAGAGAGCAGGAGTCGGATCATGGCAGAAGAAAGCGGTTCCCGATGGTCGCAGGCGGTGTCCTCCTCCGGGTACGATACAGAAACAGGGCAGCAGACCGAGACCTCCCAGGACGCGCGGAACATGGCGATGTTGTGCCATATCCTGGGCGCGGCCGGCTTCTTCGGCCCGCTGGTCATCTGGCTGATCGAAAGGGACAAGCACCGGTTCGTCGACGAGCACGGGCGCGAGGCCATGAACTATCAGATCTCGCTGCTGATCTATCTGGCGGCGTTAGGCGTCACGGTCGTCGGGGCGTTTCTCATCCCGGTGCTGATCGTCGTGCACCTCGTCCTGATCGTTCTGGGCGCGTTGAAGGCCAATAAGGGCCAGCCCTGGCGCTACCCGATCTCCATCGCGTTCTTGAAGTAGGGTGTGCACGGCACACCTTCGCAGGGAGACGGTGGGCGGCGCCCACCCTACAGGGCCTTCTGCAATCGGCTGGCGCGCTGCCGGAGCGATTCAACGTGTTCGGAGCGGACCGCCCCGCCGTATCGCAGGTTGGCGTACTCGACGTACCAATCCGAGACCCCCACCCAGTCTCGACCCCTTGCGGTCCCGCCTGAATCGTATGTGCGCAGCCGGCCGGCGAAGGCGTGCAGCGTCTCCGTCAGCGGGCGCGGGACGCCGAGGGCCCCGAGCCTGCGATCCATGCGAGCCAGCATCCGGTGCAACGCGGCAACCGAAGGGTCGCGGCCATATCGTGACGCACTCGGCCCGGTCGTCCTTCGATAGCGTCGCGACAGGCCCCACCATAGCGCCACCGCCGAAAGCACCGCCAGCGCCAGCAGCGAGATCGATCCACCGTGGTACGTGAACAGCCAGCTCAGGGCGCCGAGGAGACCGTACTCGTACAAGGCATGAAGAAACTGCCCGAGCCATACGCTCGTCGCATCGTCGGAAGCGTCCGCCTGTTCTTCGGCGGCCGCGACCGCATCGCTGCTCTGCGCCGTCGCTTCGACCGTCACCCACCGCCCTTCCTGATCGTCCCAGGCCTCGACCCAGGCGTGCGCGTCCATGTTCCGCGCGATCCAGGCACGGGTGCGGCTGTCCCGTTCCGTGACGAGGAACCCGACGACGTACCGCGTGGGCACGCCCGCCAGACGCAGCAGGATGGCCGCGCCGGAGGCGAAGTACTCGCAGTAGCCCTGGGAGCCTTCGAGCAGAAAATGCGTCAACCTGTCCCGGCCGGCAGGGATCTGCGGGTCATACGCATAGGTGTAGTTCTTCTGGAAGTGTCGAACAACGGCCTCGATCTTCTCGGCGGTGCTGTTGCAGCCCGCAAAGACCCGCGTCGCGAGCTGCTCGATGCGCGGATCGAGGGATGCGGGCACATCCAGGGACCGGCTCCGTTGCATTCCCTGCGGCGGCACTGGCCTGGGCGCGGAAAGGCAGGCGACCCGGTATCTCTTGCCCCGCGCCAGTTTCGGAGTGTAAATGATGTCGTCGTCATCGCGCAACAGCAGCTTGAACGGCGCCTCGACATACGACAAGCCCAGCGGCGCAAACGCCGCGTCGTCGAACTGCAACGCATGCCGAATCATCATCGTCTCGACGCCCGAGGCGTCCTCCTCGTGCAGCCGAAAGATGTTCGTGCGGCTCGAAATGTACAGGTTGCCCGGCTGGGGAAAGACGGCTTCTTGATACGAAAGATCGTGCCACTGAGATTGCCGGTAGACCTCGAACGCGCGGCCGCGCAGATAGCCGGGCGACTGTTCGCTCTCGATCTCCAGGGCCACGGTCGTGTCCTGCTCTTCGAGGACCGATGCCAGGCTCGACAGGCGGCCCGTAGTCGAAAACGCGATGCGCGCCGCGTCGGCCGTCGTCGAGTCCATGTTGATCACCTGTTTGCCAAACCAGGCGGGCAGGTACTCGAGCAGCTCGACGTGACGGTAGAGAATCGAGCTGACGATCCATCCGGCGTTGGCGGCCGCGACGAGGATCAGCGCGCTGGCGGCCCATCGCGGCATCGCGCGACGGCGAGAAGCAATGATCCCGCCCTCCTCGCGATACCGCAGCGCATCCGGCCGGAGTTCCATGGGGACTGGGCTGGACGTGGTCGCGGCGTAGAGCACCACCAGGACCGCGGAGAACAGCTCCAGCAAACGAAAGGCGATGAACCGGTCGTTCAGCAGCAGGACCTGGCCGGCACAGATCGTGCTGGCCAGGTGAAAGAGCCCCAGCGACGCCGGAAGCTGTCGAGGCGATCCGAGAAAGAGCATCAGGATCATCCCGGCCAGAAAGTACCGCGCGACCGTCTGCCAGGCCAGACTCATGGCCTGCTCGTGAGCCACCCAACTGTGCGGACGCGTGTAGCTGTAGTGCAGGGCAAAGAAAATCGCCAGGACCAGCATGAGCAGCGAGGTGATGATCCGCCGTTCGGGCTTGAAATTCCACGTGAACTTCCGCGACAGGCCCAGCAGACCCAGCATACAGAGGATCGCCGGATAAGCGATGTCCACCGAGGCCCAGGCGGTGACCGCCGAGCTGGCCAGGACCATGATGACGGCAATGATCTTCTGCGGCTTCATAGAGGCCCCAGGCGGCCGGCCAGGATGTCCTCGGGCGACAGCAGCACCACCGAATCGCTCGGCAGTACATCGCTCTCGAGACTCTGGGCGTCGGCCCCGGCCACCTGATACACGCTGCAATGGCAGCGGGATGCGGCGGCCAATCCCAACAGGTCCAGGTATACCCGGTCCGGTCGCAACAGAATGAAGGCGACTTCGGAAATACGATGGAAACAGCTCGTCAGTGCGGCCGCGGTCTGGTCCAGGTCGTAGTCTTCCGCGGGTTCCACGGTCGCCAGGATTTCGTGGATCGCGTCGACGCGCGCCCCCTGTCGCACGCGTCCTGCCCGCGCGCCGAGGGCCGGGCGGCCTCGCGACTCGCTGAAGTCGTGCAGATCGGACCCGGCCAGAAGCCACTCGACCAGGCAGTCCCGCTGAATAGTGAACGCGACGGAGGCGCAAAGAGACACCGCCGCTTCGAGTTCGGGGCTCTCGTCGCCGCCCGTCTTTTTCCTGTCGGGGCGGATTCGCGTGTCCAGCACCAGGGCCGCGCAGCGGTCGGCGTCGTTGTGGTACTCCTTGGTGGCGGGAACGGACAGGCGGGCCCAGGCGCGGGTGTCGATCCGCCGCGGCGAATCGCCCGGCAGGAACGGACGGTTGCCCGCGTACTCGGGGGAGACCTCCGCCCGCCCCGCGAAGCCGGCCACGCCGCTGCGGCCCTGACCGCTCAGACGCGACAGGCGCATCTGGAGCTGGTAGAACACCGGAAAGACCGTGAGCGTCCCTTTGTCCTTGCGATACGAGCCGAAATTGAGCAGGTTGAACGGGAAGCTCGACTGACACATTGGCAGCGGGATCAAATGGTTGCCCCGTCGTCGGGCCCGCATCGTGACGGCCGCCTCGGTCGACTCGCCCGGGCCCAGGCGCGCGACCATCTCCGCGCCGGCCAGCTGTTCGATCGTCTCGGGCAGCCCGGCGAAGCGGACGTGCAGGTCGTAGGCCGGAACCCGCGCCACGTTCTTGAGCGTGTAGCGAAACGTAGCGTCCTGACCCGCAACGACGTGATCGGGAAGATGAGCGGTCACCTCGATCCGAGGCCGCAGAACGAAGCCGATCACCAGGACCGTCAACAGGACGACGATCAGCGCCGAGAGAACGCCGAACGCCGGAACGAGTTGCGCCGCCAGGCCGAAGAACACCGTCCCCATCAGGAGCATCCGTCCCGCTTCGGTCAGACCAAGACGCATTCTCGCACGGGTTGCGGCCATATCGAGCACCTGCCCTACACCGGAACCTTGATCCGTCCGAGGATTTCCGTGACGATCTGCTGGGCGGTCGCGCCGCCGTGCTGCGCCTTGGCGGTCAGCAGCAGGCGATGCGGCAGCACGTGCGGAAGGCTCCACGACACGTCGTCGGGAATCACAAACGTGCGATTCAGGGCGTAGGCTCTGGCGCGGGCGGTGCGAGAGAGCATCAGGGTCCCGCGCGTGCTGACGCCCAATTGGAGCCGGCTGTCGTGACGCGTCGCGTGGACGATCTCGACCATGTATTCGAGAATCGCCTCGTCGGTGTGCACGTTCGCCACCTCTTCCTGGATTCGGCGGACCTGGTCCAGGTCCATCACCGGCTCGATGGAATCCAGCGGCTCGCGGTTCGCGTGCGACTTGAGGATATCGACCTCGACCTCCGCCGTCGGATACCCGATCGCCAGACGGACCAGGAAGCGGTCCAGTTGCGCCTCCGGGAGGGGGTAGGTCCCGTGGAACTCGATGGGGTTCTCCGTCGCGATGACCATGAACGGCCGGGCCAGCGGGCGGCACTGGCCCTCGATGGTCGTCTGGTTCTCGTTCATCGCTTCGAGCAGAGCCGACTGCGTTCGCGGCGAGGCGCGGTTGATCTCGTCGGCCAGCAGAATGTTGCAGAAGATCGGTCCCGGATCGAAGCGGAAATCCCCGCTGACCGGGTTGTAGATGGACGAGCCGAGGATATCAGCGGGCAGCAGGTCGGGAGTGAACTGAATCCGCCGGTACTTGGCGTCGATGCTCCGCGCCAGCGCCTTGGCCAGCGTGGTCTTGCCCACCCCCGGCACGTCCTCGATCAGGACGGAGCCGCCCGCCAACAGCGCGACGACCATCACGTCGATGCTGTCGCTCTTGCCAAAGATGACGTTCTGGAGGTTCCGCTTGAGCGGCGTCACTTGTGGGTTTTCCATGCGCTCGGTCGTCAAATCACATCTCCCTAAGTGCGGCTGGATTCACACGTTCATTCACCGACACCATTATACGAGACGTGCCGGCCCGCGACAAGTTCGCCACAGATTGCCGGCACCACGACAAAAACTGGATCGGGATGACGAAGCGACGTATCATGCGGCTGTGGCCAATCGCTTGGATACGACAGAAGGAGTCTCCTGCATGATACGCCGAAGACAAATCGCGTGGATCGGGCTGATCGTGGTGACACACCTGGCTTCCTGCCTGGGTGCCGATTGGTTCCCGACGTCCGCGCGACGCGAGGGCTTTCTCAAGGCCCTGGCAGCCCAGGATCAGAGCTACGACGGGACCGCGAGGATGCTGGCGGGGCCGTTCTCGTCGCCGGGCTACCACACGACGCTCGAGTCCGGCACGGTCCACCGCACCCGCGATTCGCTAATCTACGCGGTGGCCCTGCTCGATTCGGGCGATCCCAATCGTCTGGAGCGGGCCGAGCTGATCCTCGACCGCGTGATCGATCTCCAGGACCAGGACCCCGCCAGCCGCACCTACGGAATCTGGTCGTGGTTTCTCGAAGAGCCGCTCGACCAGATGTCGCCGCCCGACTGGAACTGGGCTGACTTCTGCGGCGCGCAACTGCTCCAGGTGGCCATCGATCACATGGATCGCCTGGGCGGACCGTTGCAGGAGAAGGTGCGAGAGTCGATCCTGCACGCCGCCCGTTCCATCCAGCGGCGCAACGTCGGGCCCGGCTACACCAATATCGCGATCATGGGGACGTATGTCACACTCGTTGCCGGCGAGCGATTCAGAGACAGCACGCTGTTCGACTACGGCAGGCAGCGCCTCCAGCGATTCCACGACTACACCGAGCAGAAGGGCTCGTTCAGCGAGTACAACAGCCCCACGTACACCGTCGTGGCGATCAGCGAACTGACCCGCATCCTGGCCCACGTCAAAGACCCCGAATGCAGGCGTCTGACGGAGGACGTTCACGGTTTCGCCTGGTACCATCTGGCGCGGCGCTTTCACGCGCCGACGAAGCAGTGGGCCGGCCCGCACAGCCGATCCTATGCAACGCTGCTGAGTCCGAGCGTCCTAGCATTCATCCAGCGGGGAACCAAAGGAAAAGTGAGCTTCATGTCTGAGGCGGGAGCCTATGAATCCATCGACGCCCACCGCATTCCTCTGGCCTGTCCTGAGGATCTGCTGCCCCACTTCACATCGCTGCCCGAGCCTCGCGAAGAGATCGAGACGTTCGTCCTGAATCCGCAGGGCGAGCACGATGTGATCGGCCGGACGTACCTGCATCCGGATTTCACGATCGGCTCGGTCAACTGCGGCGACCTCTGGAACCAGCGCCGGCCGCTCGTGGCGTACTGGAACACTCCTTCCGGCCCGGCGGCGATGCGCGTCCGCTTTCTGCACGATAGCTACGACTACTCCTCCGCGAGCATCTTTACGATCCAGGACGGGACCGAGTTGCTCAGCGCGGTCCTCTTCGCCACCGACCGGGGTGACACCCATATCTCGCTCGACCGCATCGCCAACGGCACGATCCAGGCTCGGGACCTGCGGATGCGGCTGCAATTCGAAGGAGCGATCGGCGATCTGAAGTTGCCCGGCCAGGTGCGCGTTGGCGATCCGGTCGACTTCGAGTCCGGCGGCATGGAGGCGCGGTTCTGCGTCCACGCCGCCCAGATCGACGAGCTGCCCGTCCACATGGAGACGGGGCGCGACGAAGAGGGCGCCTGGATCGACGTGGTTCTCTACAGTGGCGTGACGCGCGAGTTCGACTTCACCAGGATCGCCGCCGCCGGCGTCGTCTTCACGCTGTCGGTGACGAAATCGAACGCCCCGATCCGCGTGGCCGATCCGAGCGTATTCAAGACGATGGCCGGCACGATGATCGTCGAAGGCGAAGTGGTCCCACCCCGTGACAAGTGGCAGTGGCGCCGGCCGGGCAAGACCTCGCTGATCCTGACCGTGCCGATGACTCCCCTGCCCACGCAGCGCCAGATCACCGCGACCGCCGCCCAGATGGACGTCGAAGATCCCTGGAAATCCCTTCAGTGACCCGCCGGCGGAATCGACCGGCCTCGGCGAAACGGCGTCGGGCAGGTGGAACAATCTGGAGATAATTGCAGGATTCTTCTGGAAAGGTCTTGCGTCCGGGCGACCGATATGTATACTTGACTGATCTATGGGCACTACGAAGGGCACAGTTCGTTCCATCCTCAACGGCCGCATCGGCCTGATCGCCCTGATCCTGCGCCGCTAAGGCGCAAATAACAGAACCACCACAACTCGTTGCAGTCCCCAATCTTACGCAAAACCGTAGCATTTCGGCCCCTGTTGCGGCATAATGCCGGCGGCTCGAAATGATTTTCCGGAGAACTACTATGCCTGACGACAAAGTCTTCATCTTCGACACGACGTTACGTGACGGCGAGCAATCGCCCGGCGCCTCGCTCTCGATTCCGCAGAAGCTCGAGATCGCTCAGCAACTGGCAACCCTTGGAGTCGACATCATCGAGGCGGGCTTCCCGGTCTCCTCGCCGGCGCAGTTCGAGGCGACGCGGCTGGTGGCCGAACAGGTGCAAGGTCCTGTCATTGCAGGACTTGCGAGAGCAAAGGACGTGGACATCGAGACGGCGGGCAAGGCCGTCGCGCCGGCCAAGAGGAGGCGGATCCACACGTTCATCGCGACCTCGCCGATCCACATGAAGCACAAGCTCAACAAGAAATCCGACGAGGTGGTGAAGATGGCGGTGGCGGCGGTCCAGTGCGCCCGGCAGTTCGTGGACGACGTGGAATTCTCGCCGGAAGACGCCGGACGTAGCGAGGTCCCTTTCCTCATCGAGATCCTGGCCGCTGTGATCGAAGCCGGCGCCACCACGTTGAATATCCCGGACACGGTCGGCTACATGCTGCCGTACGAATACGGCCAGCTCATCGCCCAGCTCAAGAGCAAGGTCCCGGGCATCGACAAGTGCGTCATCAGCACGCACTGTCACAACGACCTCGGTCTGGCGGTCGCCAATTCGCTGGCGGGCGTGCGCAGCGGGGCCCGGCAGGTTGAAGTCGCCGTCAACGGACTCGGCGAGCGGGCCGGAAACGCCGCGCTCGAAGAGATCGTCATGGCGATTCACACCCGCGCCAACTTCTTCGCGGATGGCAGCGCCAACGGCCTGACCACGAACGTCAACACGAAGGAAATCTATCGCACCAGCCAGTTGGTGTCCCAGTTGACCGGGTTTGTCATCCAGCCCAACAAGGCCATCGTTGGCGCCAACGCGTTCGCGCACGAGTCGGGCATCCATGTGGATGGGATTCTCAAGGAGCGCAGCACGTACGAGATCATGACGCCGGAGACGATCGGGCTCGGCGGCTCGCGCATGGTGCTCGGACGTCACACCGGCCGGCACGGGTTTGCCGACCGCTGCCGACAGCTTGGTTATAAGCTCACCAAGGAGGAGCTCGAACAGGCTTACGCGCGGTTCCTCGAAATCGCGGACAAAAAAAAGGAAGTGTTCGACGAGGACGTCGCCGCGATCATCAACGACGAGGTCCGCGTGGTGTCGCAGGTGTACGAGCTGAAATACCTGCACGTCGCGTGCGGCACCGGCACGTTGCCGACCGCCAGCGTGCGGATGAAGATCGGCGGCCAGGAACGGCTGGCGGCCGCCTGCGGCGACGGCCCGGTCGATGCGGCGTACGAGGCGATCCGCGAGGCCACCGGCCTGTCGCCCAAGCTGGAGAACTACTCCATCCGCGCCGTCACGGGAGGCAAGGACGCGCTGGGCGAAGCGACGGTGCGGATCGTCGAGGCCGGGCGGACGTTCATCGGTCGCGGCGTCTCCACCGACATCATCGAAGCCAGCGCCAAGGCCTACGTCGACGCCATCAACCGGATGACCGCCGTCCAGCAGGCCAATGGCCAGGCGACGGCGAACGCATAACTTCAGCCGAAAGAAAGAGGAATCCAGATCATGGGAATGACGATAACGGAGAAGATCTTCGCGCGGGCCAGCGGGCACAGAAAAGTGACGCCCGGACAACTGGTGGACGCGAACATCGACGTGGTGATGTGTCACGATGTAACGACGCCGCCGGCGATCTCGATGCTGGTCGAGCGCGGCATCGACCGCGTGTTCGATCCGGAGAAGATCGTCGTGACGCCGGACCACTTCCAGCCGCCCAAGGACGTCAAGAGCGCCGAACTGCACAAGCGTCTGGACACGTGGGCCAAGCAGCACAAGATCAAGTACTACTACAAGCTGGGCCGGGCGGGTGTCTGCCACGCGCTGCTGCCCGAGCAGGGACACATCCGCCCGGGCGAGGTGATCGTGGGCGGCGATTCGCACACGTGCACCTACGGCGCCCTGGCGGCCTTCAGCACGGGGATCGGCTCGACCGACCTGGCGGCCTCGATCGCGACGGGCCGGCTCTGGTTCCGCGTGCCCGCTTCGATGAAGTTCGTTTTGAACGGGTCGCTGCGGCCCGGCGTGTACAGCAAAGACGTGATCCTGACGGTGATCGCGCGGATCGGCACGGACGGCGCGCTCTACAAGGCGATGGAGTTCGTCGGGCCGGCGCTGGCCGAGATGTCGATGGAAGCGCGGATGACGATCACGAACATGGCCATCGAGGCCGGGGCCAAGAACGGCATCATCGGGTTCGACGATGTCACGAAGACCTATCTCGAAGGCCGGCTGAAGGGCAAACAGGACTATACCGTCGTCGCCTCCGACGACGATGCGGAATATGCGGCGGTCGAGGAATTCGACTGCTCGGCGATCGAACCGATGGTGGCCCTGCCGCACCTACCCAGCGGCGGGGTTGCCATCGGGAACTGCGCCGGCATGGCGATGGACCAGGCGTACATCGGCAGTTGCACGAACGGTCGGATCGAAGACCTTCGTATCGCCGCCGGCATCCTCAAGGGCAAAGAGGTGAAGATTCGGACGCTGGTCGTGCCGGCCACGCCGGTGATCTGGAAGCAGGCGGCGGACGAGGGATTGTTCGACGTGTTCTACGACGCCGGCTGCGTGATCTCGGCGCCGACCTGCGGGGCGTGCCTGGGCGGGTTCATGGGCGTGCTGGCCGCCGGAGAGAAGTGCATCAGCACGACGAACCGCAACTTCGTCGGCCGGATGGGCAGCCCCAAGAGCGAGGTCTACCTCGCCAGCCCCGCCACCGTCGCCGCCAGCGCCGTCGAAGGCCGGCTCGCCGACCCGAGGAAATACCTGTAGAAAACACGAAGCACGAAATCCGAAATCCGAAACAAGCTCGAATGACCGAAACTCAAAACTCGAGACAGTACGACTTGGAGGACCGGACACTCGCCTTTGCCCGCGCCGTTCGTGAATTCGTCAAGAGCCTGAAGCCAACGATCGCCAACATCGAGGACGGCAAGCAGCTTGTCAGGGCGTCAGGTTCCGTCGGGGCAGACTACATTGAGGCCAACGAGTCTCTGGGCAAGAAGGATTTCCTGATGCGAATCAGGATCTGTAAGAAGGAATCCAAGGAGAGCCGGTATTGGCTTCGACTTCTTGACACTTGCGCCGATGACAAACTGGAGGCGCGACAGGATGAGTTGATACAGGAAGCCACTGAATTGATGAATATCTTCGGCGCGATTCTTCGCAAGAGTGAATAGTTTTTGAGCATTCGATATTTGAGAATTCTGATTTGTCTCGGATTTCGAGATTCGGATTTCGGATTTTGCGAACGCGTGATTCTGATATTTGCGATTTGATCTTTGATATCCATGCCATGGTGGCTCCATCAGAAGTGAGGATAGAGGAATGAGCAAGGCACATGTGTATAAGCGGGATCACATCAATACGGACGAGATCATTCCGGCGCGGTATCTGAATACGGACGCGGAGGCGGAGCTGGCGACGCATTGCCTGGAGGACCTCGACGTGAATTTCGTCAAGAAGGTCCGGCCGGGCGACGTGGTGGTGGCCGGCGACGACTTCGGCTGCGGCTCCAGCCGCGAACACGCGGTCTGGGCGATTCGCGGCGCGAAGGTCCAGACGGTGATCGCCCGGTCGTTCGCGCGGATCTTCTATCGCAACGCGATCGACTGCGGATTCTACCTGATCGAATCGGCGGAGGCCGTCGAGAAGATCGGCGACGGCGACGAGGTCGAGATCGACTACGACGCCGGCGTGATCCACGACAAGAGCAACCGGCGCAAGATCAAGTTTCAGCCGCTGCCTGACTTCGCACTGGAGATCATCGCGGCCGGCGGCCTGCTGAACAAGATCGCCACGGAACTGAAAGGCTGAGATCGATGCCATCGAGACCTGGACGATCCATGAGATGGACCGCGCTCGTCGTCGCAGCGCTGGCCTTGGGCCTTTGGGCCCCTGCGCGCGCCGCCGTGGTGACCTATCCGACGCCGGAAGGAGCGCCGCAGGCCGTAGACTTCCAGGTGTCTGTCGATGGGCAGTCGCAATTTGTCCACGACTCGGCGATTGCGGCCTTTTCCACCTTCTCGTTCAGAGGAAAAGTGCACGTTTCTGTGACGCCTCAGAAGGCGTTCGCACGCGTGGACATCCGGCCGAAGAGCCGCAACGTGGGCTTCGTGGTCGAGAACCAGACGATCCA
Organism: uncultured Pirellulales bacterium; assembly: GCA_964579055.1. Taxonomy (GTDB): domain Bacteria; phylum Planctomycetota; class Phycisphaerae; order Sedimentisphaerales; family Anaerobacaceae; genus Anaerobaca. Next base: position 31,042 of record CAZOFX010000012.1, on the reverse strand, counting down.
CTTCGATCTGGATCGTCCGTGCCAACTGAGCATCGAGCTGGATGGGGACATCGAGCGTCCGCTGTTTCTGTTCGCCAATCCGCCGCAGAATAAGACGCCGAGGCCGGACCACGAGCGGGTGCGTTACTTCGGGCCGGGCAAGGTTCACGATGTCGGCGAGATCATCCTGAAGAGCGGCGAAATGCTCTACATCGCCGGCGGCGCCGTCGTGCGCGGCCGCGTGCGGGCAGAGAACGCCAGGAATGTGCGTGTGGCCGGCTACGGTGTTCTGGACGGCACGCATCGCGACACCAAGACCCAGATGCTCAAGTTCTCCAAGTGCACCGGCGTCGAGGTGAGCGGCATCGTGATTCTTGGCAGTTACGGCTGGACCGTCGTGCCGGTCAAGTCGGACAACGTGAAGATCGACAACGTCAAGATCGTCGGCTGGCGCGACAACGATGACGGGGTCGATATCGTCGGTTGCCACAACCTGACGATCTCCGACTCGTTCCTGCGAACGAAGGATGACTGCATCTCCGTCAAGGCCTCGCCGGCCTACTTCGAGGGGGGCGAAAGCGGCCTGCGCGACGTCCGGGAGGTGGCGGTCGTCAATTCCGTGCTGTGGAACGCCGAATGGGGCAATGCAATGGAGATCGGTTTCGAGCTCCAGACCGAGTCCGTTCGCGACATCGTGTTCAAGAACTGCGACATCATCCACGTCGAACGGGGCGGCACCTTCACGATCCACAACGGGGACTGGGCCACCGTCGAGAACATCCGATTCGAGGACATCCGCGTGGAGGACTCGCGCGACAAGCTGATCGAGTTTCGGATCGGCTTGTCGATCTATAGTGGGGACTGCCCACAGGAGTATCATCGGCAAAATCCGGACCGCAAGCGCAGCCCGCTCGGGCAGTGGATGCCCGTGACGGACGACGAGCTGAGCACGTACGCGGCCAGGCGCGGACGCATCCGAAACGTGCATTTCAAGGACATCGAGGTGACAGGCGAGAAGCCGCCCGTTTCGTTCCTGATCGGCTACGACAACGATGAACACAGCGTGCAGAACGTCACGATCGAGAACCTCCGCATCAACGGCCAACTCGTTCGCAGCCCCGAAGAGGGCCATTTTACCATCGAACGCGCGAAGCGAATCCGCTTCGTCCCGTGAGGACGACAGACACCTATGAATCGACGCGATTTTCTGAGAGCTCTTGGAACGGCCGCACTGCTGCCGGCCTGCGGCGTATCGCGCGCGCTGGCCGACTACGGCAGGCCGCGAGGGCCGAACTTCGTGTTCTTTCTGGTCGACGACCTGGGCTGGACGGATTTGGGCTGCTATGGCAGCAGGTTCTACGAGACGCCGAACGTCGATCGGCTGGCGGCAACGGGAATGCGTTTCACGAACGCCTACGCCGCCTGCCCGGTGTGCTCGCCGACGCGGGCCAGCATCATGACGGGCAAGTATCCCGCCCGTCTGCGAACGACGGACTACTTCGGCGCGCCGCAGCCGGACACCGTCGATAAGCACTGGACCAAGAACAAACCGCTGCTGCCGGCCCGATATGAGAATCGAGTGCCGCTGGAGGAAGTGACTGTCGCGGAGGCGTTGAAGCAGCATGGGTACGCGACGTTCTTTGCGGGCAAGTGGCACCTGGGGCCGGAGGGATTCTGGCCGGAAGACCAGGGCTTCGACGTGAACAAGGGCGGCCATGACCGGGGCGGACCTTACGGCGGCAAACGATACTTCTCGCCCTATGGCAACCCGCGACTGCCCGATGGGCCCGACGGCGAGCACCTGCCCGACCGGCTGGCGACCGAGACGTGCAAGTTCATCGAGGAACATCGGGATGGGCCCTTCCTGGCCTATCTGGCGTTCTATTCCGTGCACACACCCCTGATGGCCAGAGAGGACCTCAAGGCCAAGTACGAGGCGAAGGCCAAGACCGTTGCGCACGATGGCCCGGCCTGGGGCAAGGAAGGCGACCGCGAGGTCCGGCTCGTGCAGGATCACGCGGTCTACGCCGGCATGGTCGAGGCGATGGACCAGGCGGTGGGCAAGGTGCTCGATGCGCTCGACCGGCTCGATCTGACGCGGAACACTGTCGTGTTCTTCATGTCGGACAACGGCGGGCTGGCGACGTCCGAAGGCCATCCCACGTGCAATCTGCCGTTGCGAGCGGGCAAGGGCTGGCTCTATGAGGGCGGAATTCGCGAGCCCATGATGGTCCGCTGGCCCGGACAGGTCGGGCCGGGCATCGTGTGCGACGAGCCGGTGATCAGCACGGATTTCTATCCGACGATGCTGGAGATGGCAGGTCTGCCTGCCGCGCCGCAGCAGCATCTGGACGGTCGCAGCATGGTCGCCCTGCTGCGGCAGCAAAGTCCACAGAAGGACCGCGCGCTGTACTGGCACTATCCCCACTACGGCAACCAGGGCGGCTCACCTGGTGGAGCGGTCCGGCTGGGCGACTATAAATTGATCGAGTTCTATGAGGATCATCGCGTCGAACTGTATAATCTGCGCGACGATCTCGGCGAAAAGAAGGACCTGTCCGGGGCGATGCCCGAGAGGACTGCTGAACTTCGCCGGATGCTGCACGAATGGCGCCACGAAGTCGGGGCGGCCATGCCCACGACAAACCCGAATCATAAGGTCTGAAATCTCATCGAAGCACGTTTGACATTGTGAAAGAAGGAGAACCGAAGGTGTACAAGATTGCAGTGATGCCCGGAGACGGGACGGGGCCGGAAGTGACGGCCGAGGCCGTGAAGGTGCTGAAGACCGCCGCGACGAAGTTCGGTTTCAAGGTCAATCTGACCGAATTCGATTTCGGCGGCGAACGATACAAGCGAACGGGCGAGACGCTGCCCGACAGCGCCGTCGAGGAGCTGCGGAAGTTCGATGCGATTCTGCTGGGGGCCATCGGCCACCCGGACGTCGCGCCGGGCATCCTGGAGAAGGGCATTCTGTTGAAGGCCCGTTTCGCGCTGGACCAGTACATCAATCTGCGTCCGGTCCGTCTGTATCCGGGCGTGGAGTGCCCGCTGAAGAACAAGGGCCCGAACGAGATCGACTACGTGGTCGTGCGCGAGAACACGGGCGACGCCTACACGGGCACCGGCGGGTTCACCATGAAGGGCACGCCGCACGAGGTGGCGGTGCAGTCGGCGGTCTACTCACGGCATCAGGTGGATCGCTGCCTGCGGTACGCCTTCGAATACGCACGCAAGCACGGCAAGAAGGCCCGGGGCAAGGGCGACAAGAACACGCTGGCGCTGTGCGGCAAGACCAACGTGCTGACGTACATCTACGACCTGTGGGAGCGGGCCTTCCACGAGATCGGCAAGGCCGAGTATCCCGACGTCACGCGCGAATACTACCACGTCGACGCCACGTGCATGTGGATGGTGAAGAACCCCGAGTGGTTCGACGTGATCGTCACGGGCAACCTGTTCGGCGACATCATCACCGACCTCGGCGCCATCACGCAGGGCGGCATGGGCATTGCCGCCGGCGGCAATATCAATCCCGAGGGCGTCAGCATGTTCGAGCCCATCGGCGGCAGCGCCCCGAAGTATACGGGCAAGGGCGTGATCAATCCGCTGGCGGCCATCTGCTCGGCGCAGATGATGCTGGCGACGCTGGGCGAAGAGAAGGCGGCCGATGCCCTCGAGAAGGCGGTCATGTACGTCACCGCCAACAAGCTCAAGAGCCTGGCCGCCGGGAAGATGGGCTATTCCACCAGCCAGGTCGGTGACCTCGTCGCCGAAAAGGTCGCCGGATAGGACCGGAATACGGAAAGGCAGAAGCCGACATCGAATCCGGCTTCTGCCTTTAGTTCTCTGTCTTCTTGCTTGAAGGTTGTCAGAACGATGCCCGCGAACCTGACACCAGACTACTTCAAAGCGGAGCAGTGGTATCGCAGCGCCTCGACGAACGAGGAGAAGATGCTCGCGCTGGAGCAGATGCTGGCGGTGATGCCCAAGCACAAGGGGACCGAGCATCTCCAGGCGGACCTGAAGCGCAAGCTCAGCCAGCTCAAGGACGCCAGCGCGCAGCAGAAGAAGGCGGGCAAGCACGTGGACATCTTCCACGTCCCGCGTTCGGGGGCCGGGCAGGTGGTCCTGCTGGGGACCCCGAACTCCGGCAAGAGCGCGATCCTCGCGGCCCTGACCCACGCCAAGGTTACCGTGGCGGAGTTCCCTTTCGCCACGCACGCGCCGGTGCCCGGCATGGTGCGGTACGAAGACGTGCAGATTCAGCTCGTGGACATGCCGCCGATCACCGCCGACTACACGGCGCCGGGCCAGGTGGGGACATATCGCAACGGCGACCTGATCGCGATCGTCGTCGACCTGTCACAGGACGTGGAGGAGCAACTGCTGATCCTACTGGACTTCCTCGAATCGCGGAACCTGCTGCTGGACGAAAAGACGCCCGCGATCGACGGCCAGGGCAACGCTCTCGGCCGCAAGGCCTTCTGCCTGTGCACCAAGGCGGACATCGCAACCGACGGCGCTTTCGAGCTGGCGAAGAAGTCGTGCGAAAGGCCGCTGGAGTTCGTGAAGATCTCCGCACAGACCGGCGAGGGTCTGGATGCCTTCGCGAAGTTCCTGTTCGAGACGCTGGCGATCATTCGCGTCTATGCCAAGCCGCCAGGCAAGCCCGCCGACATGAACGACCCCTTCACGCTGCCGGCCGGCTCGACCGTCCAGGACCTGGCCCACACGATCCACCGCGAGCTGGCCGAGAAGCTCAAGAGCGCCAAGTGCTGGGGCACCGGCGTCCACGACGGCCAGAACGTTCACCTCACCCACATCCTGCACGACAAGGACATCGTCGAGCTTCACTTCGGATAGGCCTGGCCCTGCAATCGGAGAATGGGGCTTAGCTGCCGGCGGGGTGGGCGCGAGGCAGATAGTCCTCGCGGACCGGCGAGAAGACCTCGATGGCGACGCTGTCTTCGAGCACCTCGGCGCCGTGGATCACGTCGGGCGGGATGCACCAACTGTCGCCGGGGCGGGTGTCGTGCTGCTCTTGTCCCACGGTCAGGCGCAGCCTTCCGCGCACGAGATAGCCGGTCTGCTCGTAGGGATGCTGGTGCAGGGGCAGAGCGCGTCCGCCCTCCAGCCGGAACTCCGTCATCAACGTCCTGGCCCCATAGGCCAGAGTCTTCTGCCGAATGCCCTCGATGGGCGTCGAGTAGCCGTCGTCGTTGCCCTGTGCAAACATGCGCTCGCCCCTTTATGCTCACGGTTATCGAATGTGTCACCCGGGCCTTCTTAGCACAAACGAAGGGCCCCGTCAATCCCCTGCCTGCGTCCCGTCGCGAGGTTGGCCGAGTGCGTCACGAATCTCCGCGGGGCTGTGACAGGTGCGATCGGGATTTGCAGCGGCGAGTTCTTCCATGCCGCCGAAGCCGTAGGTCACCGCGATGGTGCGCGTGCCGTTGACCTTGCCGGCGAGAATATCGCTGGCCCGGTCGCCGATCATGATCGCTCGCTCCGGCGCGATGGCTCGTTCGCGCAGGATGTGGGCGACGAGCTCGCTCTTGTCGTCGAACCGGCCGTCCAGATGGGGACCGAACACCTCTTCGAAGTGCTCCGTTAGCTCAAAATGATCGATGATCCGCTCGGCGTAGACCGCCGGCTTGGACGTGACGACGAGGAGCCGATACCCGTCGTTGCGCAGCGACTGAAGTGATTCGGGAATGCCGGCGTAGAGTTCGTTCTCGAAGAGGCCGACGTCCGCGTAGCGTCGCCGATAGTGCTCGAGTGCGGCATCGATCAGGGCCTTGTCGTCGCTCGCCAGCAGACGCGGAAACGTCCACCGCAAAGGAGGGCCGATGTACTGCACCAGTTCGGCCTGCGGAGGAATCGGACGGCCGAGCTGCGCCAGAGCGTATTGAAGACACCGAGTGATCCCCTCCCTCGGGTCGGTCAGCGTCCCGTCCAGATCGAAGAAGAGCGTCGAACCATGCCCTGCCCATTCACTCATTCGAGAATTGCTCCGCCAGAAGACTATCGTCAGGTTGGACCTTTGCGTCCCTTGGGTCGCTTGGGACCAAAGGACGTCAGGGCCCCGCCGGCCTGCTCTGTGATTTGCGGCAGGCGGCGCAGCGTTCGGCGATGATCTGGCAGTGGCTACAGACCTCCACGGTTTCGCCGAGGGTGGTCCCGGTATAGGTCTCCACAGCGGTTCGCGTCGACGCGTTCAGGGTGGTCACGCTCCTGCACAGCGGACAGACGCAGGTCGTATAGGTCAGTCTCGCAACCGGCAGAGCCCGGGTCTGTCTCTTGCAGACCGGACAGGGCCGACCAGTCCGGGTGGACTGTTGCGGCCCGTGACAGCCGGGCAGCAAAAGCCATAGAACCAGGCCAACGGTCAACGAGACGGTCAATAACCTGTTTTCTGAAACCATCCGCATCGAAGCTCTCCTTCGCCGGCGCCGGATTGCAGCATCCGGCGGACAAGAGAGATTGTCCAGCCATACCGGCGGTTCGTCAAGACGGTTGCCCGTAGGGGCGAATAATCATTCGCCCCCACTCGATCCCCGGTCAGCGGACACCCTGACAAAGGATTGCATTGGTCGCCATTTGTCGTAAAATGACGTCGTGTGCCGCTATCGCACTGAAACGGATCGTTGAAAGGAGACGTGATGAAATCTCGGCAGATTGCACTGATTGCCTTTGCGGGCACGTTCTTATCCGGTTTGGTCTGTGGTCGCGCCGCGGGTCGAGACTATCCGATTCGCCCCGTGCCGTTCACCGAGGTAAAGATCACCGACGACTTCTGGGCTCCGCGGATCGAGACGAATCGGACTGTGACCATTCCCTACGCGTTCGGCCAGTGCGAGGAGACGGGGCGCATCGACAACTTCCTCCTGGCCGCCGGAAAGATCGAGGGCGAGCACAAGGGTGATTTTCCCTTCGACGACACCGACCCCTACAAGATTCTCGAAGGCGCTGCGTACGTGCTGAACGTGCAGCCCGATCCAGAACTGAACGCCTACGTCGACGATCTGATCGCCAAGATCGCGGCCGCCCAGGAGCAGGACGGCTATCTCTATACGTGTCGGACCAACAACTGCGAGCGGCTGCGAAACTGGTTCGGCGACGAGCGGTGGGAGAAGCTGGCCGGCAGTCACGAGCTCTACAACATGGGCCATCTCTACGAGGCCGCCGCCGCCCACTACCAGGCGACGGGCAAGCGGAATCTGCTCGACGTCGCGTTGAAGAACGCCGAGCTGCTCGATTCCGTCTTCGGTCCCGGAAAGAACGAGGACGCGCCGGGCCATCAGGTGATCGAGATGGGCTTGGTCAAGCTCTACCGCATCACCGGCGACGAGAAGTACCTGAACCTGGCGAAGTTCTTCCTCGATACGCGAGGCCCGGGCGGCGATCCGTACAACCAGTCGCACCAGAAGCCCTACGACCAGAGCGAGGCGGTGGGCCACGCAGTCCGCGCAGCCTATATGTACAGCGGAATGGCCGACGTTGCGGCGATGACGGGCGACCAGCGGTATCTCCAGGCGATCGACCGCATCTGGGCCGACGTGGTCTCGAAGAAGCTGTACCTGACCGGGGGCATCGGGGCGACCGGGCACGGCGAGGCGTTCGGCGGGCCGTACGAGCTGCCCAACGAGACGGCCTACTGCGAGACCTGCGCGGCCATCGGAAACGTGTACTGGAACCATCGCATGTTCCTGTTCCACGGCGACGCCAAGTACATCGACGTGATGGAGCGGACCCTCTACAACGGCGTGATCTCGGGCGTCTCGCTCGAAGGCAACCGATTCTTCTATCCGAACCCCCTGGCCTCGCACGGCCAGCACGAACGTAGTCCGTGGTTCGGCTGCGCCTGTTGTCCGGGCAACATCGCCCGCTTCATCGCCTCGGTGCCGGGCTACGTCTACGCCCAGACCGATGAGGAGTTGTACGTGAACCTCTTCGCCCAAGGTCCGGCGACGCTCAAACTGGGCGAACGGACCGTGTACGTGTTGCAGGAGACCGATTATCCCTGGAGCGGAAAGATCAGGCTGACGATCAGTCCCGAGCCGGCGGGGCGATTCGCGGTCCATATTCGCATTCCCGACTGGGCCCAGGGCCGGCCGGTGCCGAGCGATTTGTATCAGTACAGGCTCTCGGGCGTGCCGAGTGTGGAATTGACGGTCGACGGCAAGCGGCAGGATATCGATATCCACAAGGGCTACGTCCGACTCGAACGCGAATGGAAGACCGGCGACGTCGTCGAGCTGAACCTGCCCATGCCGATCCGCCGGGTCATCACCAATGAGAAGGTGGAGGCCAACATCGGACGGGTCGCGCTCGAGAGAGGGCCGCTCGTCTACTGCCTCGAATGGCCCGACAACGAGGGCGGGATCTTCAACCTCGTGCTGAACGACGACGCTTCGCTGATGGCGACCCATCAAGACGACCTGCTGGGCGGCGTCACCGTCCTCCGGGGCAAGGCCGAGAGCCTGCGCTATGCCGGCGACGGCAAGACCCTCCTGCGAAACGAGCGGGACATCGTGGCGATTCCGTACTACGCCTGGGCCCATCGCGGACCGGGTGATATGACCGTCTGGCTCGCGCGAACGGAGGAGGCCGCCGAGCCGACGCTGCCCGAGGACATGTTGCGCAACGCCTCGTTCGAGCGATCCGATGGGACGCTTCCGGCAAGCTGGGAACAGCGCACTTACGGAGGCCAGGCGCGGTTCCGCCACACACGGCCTGGACGAACGGACGAACGATGCGCGATGATCGAGTCCGCCACCGGCGCCGACGCCGGGTGGTTCGCGATGACCCGCGTGCGACCCTTCTCGCGGTATCGTCTGGCCGGCTGGATCCGGACGGAGAACCTCGACGCGGGGACCGGCCGCGGCGCCCTGCTGAACGTGCATGACATTCAGGGCGTTCAGACACAGGCGGTGACCGGAACCGCTGACTGGACGAAGGTCGAGACCGAATTCGATACGGGTCCGCGTTCGAGGATCGGAATCAACTGTCTCTTCGGAGGCTGGGGCCAGTCGGCCGGCAGAGCCTGGTTCGACGACATTCAGCTCGAACGCTTGGGCGAGGCGACCGATTCGCCGGGCCGGCCCGAGATGTACTACACCGATGACTCCTACGAAAGACCGTTCGCCAAGGACCCCGACGTCGTGCGATTCCAGGGTCGCTACCTGATGTACTATTCGCTCGACCGGGGCAAGGACGGCTTCGCCGTCGGCATCGCAGAAAGCAGCGACCTGACGAACTGGAAGAAGGTCGGTGAGATCCTGCCCGGGGCCGAGTACGAGCGGAACGGTCTGGCGGCGCCCGGCGCAATGGTCCGCGACGGCAAGGTGCACCTGTTCTATCAGACCTACGGCAACGGACGCGACGACGCGATCTGCCACGCGGTCTCCGACGATGGGCTCCTCTTCACGCGGAACGCGGCCAACCCGATCTTCCATCCCGAAGGCGACTGGAACTGCGGCCGGGCGATCGACGCCGACGTGATCCAATGGAAGGACTTCCTGCTGCTCTACTGCGCCACGCGCGATCCGGCGATGAAGGTCCAGAAGCTTGTCGTCGCCGCAGCACCCATTGACTCCGACTGGGGCCGCGGCAAGTGGACGCAGCTCTGCGACACGTCGATCCTCGAACCCCAACTGCCCTGGGAGGGCCAGTGCATCGAAGCGCCTTCGGTAATCGAACGCGACGGCAAGCTTTACATGTTCTACGCGGGCGCCTACAACAACGCGCCGCAGCAGATCGGCTGCGCCGTGAGCACCGACGGCGTCTCCTGGACGCGACTGTCACGGTATCCGCTGCTGCCCAACGGCAGCGCCGACGAGTGGAACGCCAGCGAATCGGGCCATCCGGGCGTCTTTCAGGACGATGATGGACAGACGTATCTCTTCTTCCAGGGCAACAACGACAACGGCGCCAGTTGGTATCTCTCCAAGATGAAGGTGACATGGGACGAAGCGGGCTTTCCGCTCCTGGTGCGCCCGAGGGACGGCCACGCGTTCCGAATCAAGGAGAGCATCAAGCCTGTTGTGGCGATCGACGCCGGCGCGAAGGGCGAGCCGATCTCCAAGTACGTGTACGGCCAATTTATCGAGCACCTGGGCCGTTGCATCTACGGCGGCATCTGGGCTGAGATGCTCGAAGACCGCAAGTTCTTCTACCCGGTCGGCCATCGTCCGTCGGCGTGGGAGACGACCGGATCGACCACTGGACTCGTGATGGACCGCACCGATCCGTTCGTAGGCCAGCACACGCCGATCATTCACACCGCGTCCGGAATACGGCAGCGTCACTTGGGCGTCGTCGCGGGCAGGCAGTACAGCGGCTATATCTGGATCAAGCCGCAGTCGGCCTCCGGTGTGAACGTCGAGGTCTCCCTCGTCTGGGGTGAGGGTCGCGGGCAGCGCGAGACGAATTTCTTCACCGTCAACGCAGAGCAGTACATCCAGTGTCCGCTGCGGTTCACGCCGCCCGAGGCGACCGACGAAGCGGCACTGGAGATCCGCGTCACGCACGGCGCTGCGTTCATCGGCACGGTTTCGCTGATGCCGGCCGACAACATCGACGGAATGCGAGCCGACACGCTCAAGCTGCTCAAAGAGCTGAATGCGCCGGTCTATCGCTGGCCCGGCGGGAATTTCGTCAGCGGCTACAACTGGCGCGACGGCGTCGGCCCGCGCGACAAGCGGCCGCCCCGGAAGAACCCGGCCTGGCAAGGCATCGAGCACAACGACTTCGGGCTGGACGAGTTCCTGCGGTTCTGCAAAGAGATCGGAACCGAGCCGATGATCGCGGTCAATGCGGGTTTCGGCGACGACTTCTGTGCCGCCCAGGAGGTGGAATATGCCAACGGCTCAGCCGAAACGCCGATGGGTCGCTGGCGGGCTGACAACGGCCACCCCGATCCTTACGATGTCACTTGGTGGTGCGTGGGCAACGAGATGTATGGCTCCTGGCAGCTTGGCCACATGGCGATGGAACAGTATGTGATCAAGCACAACCTGTTCGCCAAGGCGATGCACGCGGTGGATCCCGACATCAAGCTCATCGGCGTCGGCGCCGTCGGAAGCTGGTCGCGGGGCATGCTCGAGAATTGCGCCGAGACCATGGACCTGATCAGCGAACACTTCTACCGACAGGAACAGGAACCCATCGCGGACCACGTTCAGCAGATTCCCGACGCCGTTCGGAGCATCGCCGACGCGCATCGGCGATACCGGGAGCAGCTCGACTCGCTGGCGGGCAAAGACATCCGCATCGCGCTGGACGAGTGGAACTACTGGTACGGCCCGCACGTCTTCGGCGAGTTGGGCACGCGGTACTTCATGAAGGATGCCCTCGGCATCGCCGCCGGTCTGCACGAGATGGCGCGAAACAGCGACCTGTACTTCATGGCCAACTACGCCCAGACGGTCAACGTGATTGGGGCGATCAAGACGACCGAGACGGCCGCGGCGCTCGAAACCACCGGCCTGGTCCTGAAGCTCTATCGCAATCACTTCGGGACTGTGCCGGTCGCGGTGAGCGGCAAGCTGCACGGACTCGACGTCGCCGCCGCATGGACCGCCGACAAAAAGGCAATCACCATCGGCATCGTGAACCCCACCGAAGCGGCGTATGACGTGACGCTGACGCTGGAAGGAGCATCACTGAACGGCCGAGGACGCTGCTGGACGATTGCCCACGACGACCCGATGGCCTACAATGAGCCGGGCCAGGCGCCGAAGGTGAGGATCACAGAAGACTCGGTCTCCGGCCTGTCCGACACGTTGGACTGCCCGGCCTACAGCGTGCGATTGTACGAATTGGAGGTCCGCTGAGACAGGAGATCCGTCATGGGGTCGCGCTTCAGTCGATTCGAGGAAGCGAGCGGCTATTGCGGCAAGTGTCTCAAGCAGGTGCCCGTCGGGCGTCCGGGGATTCGCCATGGACCCCACCTGCTCCTGACGCTGCTGACCGGCTTCTGGGCGATCTTCTGGATTCGCGACGCCCGGCGGCCGCGACCGTGGAAGTGCCTCGAATGCGGGGCCGAAGTCTACAAGATCATGAGCGATCCGTTCGCCAGGGGCAAACGGAAGTAGGAGAGACCGGCATTATGGAATGTAAGAAGGACAAGAACCTCAAGAACTGCAACTGCTCCTATCCCGGCTGTGACAACAAGGGCATCTGCTGCCAGTGCCTGAGCTATCATCTCGCCTCGAAGCAACTGCCCGCCTGCTGTTTTCCTGACGACGTCGAACGGACCTACGACCGCAGCTTCAAAGCCTTCGCCAAAGCCTGGAAGCTGTAGATCCAGCTCGGAGCAACCTCGCGCAGTTGCAGTTCAGAGGACTCGCCGCAGAAGGGCGGACTGTCGCAGGCCGTGGGCCAGCAGGAACGTCAGCGGAACGCCGACGGCCGTCACCAGGACGAACTTGACGAACGGCGACAGGGGCGCGCCCGCGATGGCGAACTGGACCAGGACCACCACCGCGACGTGGAACAGATAGGCCGCATACTGGCCCTGGGCCATCGCCCTGCTCCAGCGCCCCTGAAAATCGAGGCGTTCGCGGAACAGAACGAGCAGACCGATACACATGCCGCAACACAGAAACGCCTCCCAGATGGGGTAGATGATCCTCATGGTGTCCCGGCTGATACGAAAGACAGGCCGGACTCCCAGGGAGTAGGCATACCACAGCACAGCGGCGGTCAGGCCGACCGTCAGCCACACGTACCCCGTGCGAGCAGGAAGCCCGAGAAACCACCCTCGCCGGTACGCGACCGCGCCGAGGACGAAGAAGCTCAGATCGCGCGGCACATCGGCAAAAGCGACCTGAATGAAACCGAGAAAGCCGATCCACCGGTCTATTGGGTACCAGATTCGCACGATGCCCGACGTGGCAGCCAGCGCCAGGGCAAAGACGACGACCGCCCAATGGGGTAGCGGCCTCGGCTCGACGGGGCTCGGCTGCGGCGGGCGCTTCCACACCAGACGCAATAGCGCATAGCACAGGCCGGCGATCAGCAGGTGTTCGACGTACCACAAATGGCCGAAATTCATCTCGGGCCACATGGGCCCTGTCCAATACTCCGGCCTGGCGCCGCTGCCGAAGTAGATGCGGCGGTAGTATTCGCCGAACGATAGGGCCGAAGACGAGAAGTGCCCGGACGCAAGGTGGCAAAGGTATTGCTGCACGGGAATCAGCAGTACGAAGAAGAACAGCAAAGGCACGCCCAGCCGCAGAACGCGGCCCTTCACGAATCGCCCGAACCCGTGGCGGTCGTAAGACATCACCATCAGGTAGCCCGAGATCATGAAGAACAGACTCATGAAGAACGAGCGGTTGACCGTGAAGAGAGGTCCCAGCACCGCCGCACGAGTCTCTTCCTGGATGGGCCAGGAGCCGCCCGTCGGTCCGTAGGCCTGACCGACGTGGTGAGCGATCACCAGCACCGTCAGCGCAATCTTGAGGTTGTCCGCAAAGTACAAGTGTCTCGTGTCGCTCATCTTCGCACCCCGCACACAGACTGCCAGCACATCTGCATCGAAGGCATCATCTTAGCGGGGGCAGGATTCTCTGAACAGAGGTGTTCGTCACATTCTTGCTGTGCAATCCGCTCTGGATGTTCCGGCAAACACGGAGGGCCGGGATCCCTCCAATGGTCCCGGCCCTCATGACATCGGGCAGATGACACACTCCACGCTGGCGGTCTATCTTCCTTCCAGCGTCTTCAGCTCGTCGGCGGTGACGTCCTTGACGGTCAAGTCGCCGAAAACCACGCGGTACTTGCCATGCACGGTCTTCCAGCGGATCAGGACCTTTCCGGCGTCCGTCGCGGAGACGGCGTCGCCGTAATAGGCCACGTCTTTCTTCTCGCGGACCAGCTTGTCGTGATAGGCGGTCGCGAAGAAGATGTCCTGGAGCTTCTGCTTCTTGACCTGCTCGGATACGCCGACGAGCGCGCCGGCGCCGAGACCGTCGGCCTCCTTGATGGTCGACCTGGCATCCAGCTTGTTGGGATAGCGTCCGCCGGAAAGCTGGGCGAACGTCTTCAGTCCGCCGAGCAGGTCTTTCTCGTTCAGGCTCAGCATCCGCGACACAAGACTGCGATTCTCGGGCGGAATGTCCGCACCTTTGGCAACGGCTTTGTCCACCAACGCCTCGCCATCGGGGGTCTCGGCCTTGTTCGACGCAGGTTGGCTGTCGCGTGCCTTCGGCAGTTCGCTCGCGGGCAGTTCGCGGACGTTCATGTCAGCATAGATGACACGATACATCCCCGATCCTTCCGGGCGATACCAGAAGATCGGCGTCGCGGCATCGCCGAACGTCACTCCCTGACCGGCATAGTGCCAGTCGCTCTCGGCCGGCAGTTGCTCGACGAACGTGATCCCACGCCCCATGTCCATGATCGTCTGCTGCAACTGGAGCATGCGTTCCTTGGACGGTTCCTGCCCATCCTGCTTCAGTTTTGCCTGCTGGGCCATCACGAACGCCATCGGCGCGTTCATGTCCACACTGGGAGGCAAGCTGCCTTCGGTGTGTTCGGCCCAGAGGCGGAATGTCTGGAGAAGATCCCCTTCCGTCGGCTCGGTGGCATCCGCGTGCAGCGTCGCAATCTCGTAGCCGTCGGGTATAGTCAGGTCGAAGAGCGATTCGTCGAGATCGACATCGAAGACGATGTCCGTCATCGTAAAAGTGGTCGGTCCGGCGACCCTCTGGATCGACACCGGCAGTTGCGTCTGCCGATCGGCCCAGACCGTCAGCTCTGCCCCGGGCGTCCGAACGTGATATCCCACAGCGGTCCGCCCACCGATCTGCTGCTCGCCCAGGAACGTCACAGAGTCGTCGGGCATTTCCTGCGCCTCCTGGATGTGCCGTCGGATTTCGCCGAACATGTTGAACTGGTTCTGATTCGGGTCGTCCGGGAGGTTGGTAATCTCCATCACCACGGCGTGCTTCTGCGCGGCATTGAGGGTGACGATCCGGCCGGCACGCAGATCACTGATCACGACGCCGCCCTGTTCGTCGTTGGTCTGCCGCATGCGAATCGGCTCGGCGTACATGCAGTCGAAGGTCTGAGTCGGGGCTCCCTGCACTTCCATGGTCATCTTGAACGTGGCCGTCCGGGCCGTCAGGAACGGCTGGACGATGTCGGCAAAGGCCACGCCGGATCGTCCCGTCAGGTTGATCCCGATCAGGACGGCGACGGCGATGGCTGCCGCAATGGCGGGTTTCATCATTCTGCTTCTCATGATGGTTCTCCACAAGCTCGCGGCGCGAGCGTTCGGTCGGTTCTGCGATTCCGTCAATGTCTCTCGGACGCGGTCCAGAGTCCGGCGGGTCGCCTGCGCCGAAGGCTGCATCCCCGCAAGCTGCTCCAGGCGACGCCGAAGATCGGCTTCATTCATACTCGACACGCTGCACCCCCTTGGCCTCGCCGGGCCCACGGTCGCATCCGAGTCTCTCACGAACGTCCTTCATCGCTCGAAAGCCCAGCGCGCGGACCTGATGAGGCGTCTTGCCGAGCTGTCTGGCGATCTCTTCATACGTCTCCTGCTGAACGTGATGCATCACAAAGACTTCGCGCGAAATGCCCTTGAGCCGGCCGACGGCCGCCAGAATCCGCTCGAACTCCTCCGTGCGCGCCGCCTGGCTCAGCGGCTCATCGGCTCCCGAGACCGGCTCTGCGACCTCGTCCAGCGGCACTGCTCGACGCCGGCGATTCCCGCGGCGCCAGTCGAAGGCCAGATTGATCGCGACACGCCGGGCGTACGCCTGCCAGCAGCCAATCGAAGCCTGACTCGGGGCGCTGCGCAGCTTCAGGAACAGCTCCTGCATCAGGTCTTCCGCGACGTCTTCGCGCAGGGTGAGCCGGATCAGAAGCGCGAACAGATTCGCTCCCGACCGATCCAGAAGCTCCAACAGCGCTGTGCGACCGTCGTCCAACCCGGGCTCCTTCGACCAGGTACGGGCGAATGATGATTCGCCCCTGCTCTCGAACGTCGTCATTATAGACGCACGCCCTCCGGCCCGCGCAACTGCAAAACCGATGAGGTGCCCTGAAGGATCAAAGCAAAGATCAAACAGCAAAATGCAAAAATGGGTAGGGGCGAATAATCATTCGCCCGTACTCTGGCACATGGTGCGCAGTATGGCGGCCGGTCCGGGTGGTCTGAATCGGGCGGGACCGTTACATGCCGGCGTCGTAGTAGACGAGGTAGTCGCCCTCGTGGTTGCTGGGGGTCAGGTCGCTCCACTTGACGAAGCGGACGGAGCCGTCGAGGTAGCCGACCGCCAGGCCGTCGGGGGTCGGACGCATCGGTTGGCCGACCGCGTGCTGAAACGTGCCGCGGATGTGCGAGCCATACCAGGCGGGCCAACTGCCCGATCCGCCGACCGCGTCGTAGCGGTTGTAGCAGAAGCAGGTGACCAGGGTGTTGCTGGTGGCCTTGTCCGTGGCCTTCTTGGCGGTGACGTACTTGCGACCGGTTTCCTTGTCGGTCCAGTCGCCTCGATTGCCCCAGTAGATCCAGCCGACCTGCGTCGCCTGGACCAGCGAATGCGGCGAGGGCAACGGGCTGAGCCAGCCTTCCTGGCTTTCGAAGTGCTTCCGCGCCGTCTCGCAGGTGGCGTGCTGCTCGGTCAGGCCGTAGCGGCCGAAGGCCATCATCGTCCTGTAGTTGATCAGCGTGAGCAGGTCGGCGCTGTCCCATTCCTTGTTGTAGCCGGGCGCTGATTTGTCAACGACGTTGCCCTCCGGCAGAAACCCCTCGAAATCGCCCGCGTACATCTGACCGGCCAGCAGCCCTTGGTGCAGGTTATTCTGACAGGCCACCCGGCGCGCATGCTCCTTCGCCCTGCCCAGCACCGGCATCATGATCGCCATCAGCAGTGCAATGATCGAAATGACCACCAGCAACTCGATGAGCGTAAACCCGTGCCTGCGCGGTTGTGTGTATCTGTGGATAGACATTCCGTGCCCTCTCTTGCGTGAGTGTTTGTCAGTCGGCGATGATTCTACTTTTCTATGCGCTGCCGGCGCTCTTTCAGCTCGCGCCAGTTCGTCAGGACAATGCCTTCGGATTCGATGAACGCCTTGACGTCGGGATCGGTCATCAGGCGCAGTTCCGCCTGACGGGCCGCGCCCGAGCCCGAGATGTAGGAAAAGACTTCCGTCGGATCGGTGCAGTGCACGATGATCTGCGTGATCCCAGGTTTCATCTCGCGCAGCAGGGCGAGCAATTCACTCTTTCGCTGTTCGTACTCCGGACCCTTCGTCGGCTGCGTTACCAGATCGTCGATCACAGGCAGGCCGGAACGCCACAGCTCTTCAGACAGAGAACGCAGCAGAGGCTTGAACTGGCCGGCCTCGGCGCTGATGTGCTGCATGTGCCCGCCGAACATCAGCACGGGAATGCCCTTCTCCAGACCGAGTTCCACATAACGCTGGATGAACTGCGGCTGGAAGCACGTCCCCATGTGGCTGTCGAGATGCGTCGGCGGAATGCCCATGGCCATGGCCTTGTCGAGCTGGGCCCGAATTTCGGCCTCGAATTCTTCGGCGCCGGCGTGGGCGACGACGTCGGCGACGTCGGACCAGAGATAGCCGTGTCCATCCACCAGACCCGGCACAGCCGACCGGCCCGCGACCGGCCCCCATCGATAGTTCTTCCACTCGCTGGTCAGGGTCAGATGCACGCCCGCGTCCGCCTGCGGATGATCCTTCAGCCAGGCGGCGCACTGCGGAACCCACGGACAAGGCATCATGACACTCAGCGACGTGGCGACTCCGCTCTCGATCGCCTTCCGCGCCCCCATGTTGGAGTCGTGCGACATGCCCGCATCGTCCACATGAAAGATCACCGCTTTCGTCCCCGTCGGCCATCCCAGCCGCTCCGCGTACGTCCGCTCCTGTCCGTGCATAACCGTCGATCCTCCGCAACACATCACCACCGCCAAGACACCGAACACCGCACGCCGCGTGATTGTCTCTGTCGCCTTGCCAAGCTGCATGATCGATTCCCTCTCTGTCTGCCACCCCTGATTGCGAATTGGGGAGTGCGGATTGCGGATTGGTTGCCTCGGCGAATCCGAAATCCGCAATCGGCAATCCGACTCCCTGATCCCTGACGTCTACGGATCCAGGTCCTCAAAGGCATTCGGGTCGAAGAATTCCTCTGTTTGCTCTGTGGAGTACTCCAGAATGGCATCCGCCACCTGGCCGTCGCTCGGGTCCCACACGCGGATGCGTATGGGCAGCCGGCTCTCCCGCAGCGCCCAGATCCGGACCCATTGCGACGTGTCGGGCAGGTCGAGATCGAAGGCCACCACGTCCTGGGAGATGACGGCGTCAGGGTTAACCAATGGCGTAACATCGTGCATCTCACGGCCGAACATGACCCGGATCACGGTCTCCAGCGAGAACACTTCCGCCTCGCCAAGCTTCTGGAGAAAGAAGACGGCCCCACCGTCTGGCTCCACCGGCCGACGCGACTCGACATCGAACGCCCGAGCGCCTTGCCCCCGTTGCCCGAAGACGATCTGGTTGCCCCGGCGGACCCGCGCGCGTCCATCCCGACTGATCCAGAGTTCCATCTGCGTCGGTTCGGCGGTCGCGCTCTCTTTTTCATAGATCGTCACCGTGCAGAAGGATACAGACTGAAAGCGCTGCGCGACCTCGGCCCAGGCGACGCTGCCGCCGGAGAGCATCGAGCCAAACTGGCCGACCAGGACACCCAACGCCAAAAGGATGACGGCCGCCGCAGCCCATCGGATCGGACGAGTCTCGAAGATCAGACCCCAGTAGTCCGGACGACGCAAGGCGAAAACTTGGCTGGCGGAATGCTCGTACGCCTCGTGGATCCGGTCTCGAACACGCTGATCCGTCGCGTTGCCGATGCCGATCGACGCCTCCTTCAGCACCTTTTCGATATCGTCGTTGGGTCTCATCGTATCACCTCGTCATTCAAAGCCGACCGAAGCTTGTCCAGGCCGTAGCGATACCGGCTCTGCACCGTCTTGATCGATGTCTGCTGCCATTGGGCGACCTCGCGGAAGGCCATGTCGCCGTACACGTGCAGAGCGATGACCTCGCGCTGCTCGGCGGGCAGGTCCGCCATCGCGTTGCTGACTCGCTCGAACTGCTCCGTGAGCACCATCCAGCGGTCGGGGTGCTCGCCTGGCGAAGCCGCGTCCGCTGCTTCGCCCAGGTCCGTCGCTCGTCGCCGCATCGTTGCCTTGATCCGATTGCGGGCAGCGTTGGCCACACACGTAGCCAGATAGCCCTTGAGACTGCCGGTCAGGCGAAAGGTCGGAGCCGCTGCGGCGAAGGCGACGAAGACGTCCTGCACAATGTCCTCGGCCGCCGGGCCGTCTCGCAGCATCGAGCCGGCCAGCCGAAGCAGATCGTCCCGGCACCGTTCGTACACCTCCGACAGAGCCGTCGCGTCCCCGCGATTCAGCCGCCGGACCAGCAACCTCTCTTCCCACTTCACCGAAAGGACCCTTTCGTCGAGACCATTCCCGTCTCACCAATATAACAACCGGAAGGACGGCCGTGCTTTAGACCTGTGCCAGAGACGCAAGATTTTGCGATTCTGCGGACGGGACCGGCAATTGACCTCAGGTGCCGGCAAGCATATCATACGAGCGAACCGATGGTGGGCACGAGATGATGACGAAAGAGCAGATTCTGAGAATCCTATCGGAGAACAAGGGCCGCTTGCAGACAGCCTTCAAAGTCCGAACGCTGGCTGTCTTCGGCTCCTATGCGCGAGGAGAGCAACAGGAGGACAGCGACGTCGATATCCTCGTGGACGTCGATCCGTCCATAGGACTCGACTTCGTCACACTGTGTGAGACTATCGAGAAGCTATTGGGCACGCGCGTGGATGTCGTATCCAGCCGGGCCGTCAGGCCCAGCGCCTGGAAGGTCATCGAACCGGAGTTGATCTATGTCTAAGAGACCTCTTCGCCTCCTGCTCGATGACATCTGTGAAGCCGCACAGAAAACGATACGCTGCACTGCGGGGATGTCATTCGATGCCTTTTCGCAGGACGAGAAGACCGTCGATGCGGTGGTACGCAATCTGGAGATCATCGGCGAGGCCGCCAACCGACTTCCCGAGGAATTCCGCGATGCGCACCGCGAGATCGAGTGGCAAAAGGCCATCGGTCTGCGGAACCGGATCGTCCACGAGTACTTCGGCGTCGATCTCCAGATCGTCTGACAGATTCTCCACCGGGACTTGCCGTTGTTTTGCGCTGCTATTCGTGATATCCACACCTGACTCCCGGAGGACGACTCTCCTCGATCCGGTTCTCTCAACCTCGTACGACCAAAGTCGGTCGACCCGTGGACGAGCCAGGAGAGCCCTATGGGAAAACCACTGGACGGAGGGCGTCGAGGATTTCGGTGACGAGCTGGTCGTGGTTCTTGTCGGTGCAATCGATGGTGATCCGGGCGTACCGGCGGTAGAGAGGTTCGCGTTCGGCGTAGAGCGAGCGGATGGTCTGGCCCTTCTCCATGACCACGCCCCGCGTCTGGAGGTTGCGGATTCGCTCCTCGATCCGTTCGACGGGCAGGTCGAGGTGCACGATGACGCCGTGCTCGGCCAGGTGCCGCATCGCGTGCTCGCTGTAGACGACGCTGCCGCCGGTGGCAATCACCATGTTCTTCACATCGAGGTAGAGAACGTAGTCTTCCTCGGCCTGACAGAACGCGGCCAGGCCGTCGCGGTCGATCATCTCCTGCAACGAGCGACCCTGCATCGCCTGCATGAAGACGTCGGTGTCGAGGAAGTGATAGCCGAGCGCCTTGGCCAGCAGCACGCCGATGGTGCTCTTGCCCACGCCCGGCATGCCGATCAGCACGATATTGCGGTCCTGGTTCTCCATACCGATCGCACAAGGTAACCGCACCGCCGCGTGAAGGAAACAGCAAAAAGCAAAGAGCAAGAATCAAGATAGCGTCCCGGCACGCCGGGCCCGATGTCGATAGCGCCAAATCCGAAATCCGGATACCGAAATCCGAAACAAGCACGAAAGCCCAAACGCAGAATTCGAAAGCGGGCTGCGGCCGGCATTGTAGGGGCGAATCATCATTCGCCCCTACGATTCTCCGTTTTGCGTATTGCGTTTTGATCTTCGATGAGGCACCCGAATCCCCGGGGGTGGCAGCCTCAAACGCGCCAGCGTTTGGGGATGGTGGAACGCGAGGGAAGTCTCGCGACGCCCAGCCACCAGCCGAGGCCGCCATCCCCAAGGCTTCGCTGCGCTACGCCTTGAGGCTGCCACACGCGTTTTGAGTTTCTATGAGGCAACTGAATCCCGGGGACTAACAATTCTTCGCCCCCATCGTTGCAGAGTCCGGGCCCATCGGGCATCCTATGGGCGTCAAGAGCGGCTTTGACGTGGTGTAAGACAAGTGGATTGGAACGATGGAATGCTGGAATATTGGAATCATGGAATCCTGGAATACTGGAAGAATGGGTCGCAGTTCTGATGCTCCTGCGGCATTCCATCATGCCACCCTTCCATCATTCCAGGTCACCAGATCACAGCGGCTCGTCCGGTGGATCGCCTGCCTGGTGATGGGGGCTATCGCGGTCGCCTCCGAGGGCGCCGACATCCCCTGTCTGCGAACGCAGGGGACGGCGACGCAGCTTGTCGTCGACGGAAAGCCGTTCCTGATCCTGGGAGGCGAGCTGGGCAATTCCAGCGCGTCCGACCTGGCGTACATGGAGCCGATCTGGCCCGAGCTGGTCAAGATGAACCTCAACACGGTTCTGGCGCCGGTCTACTGGGACCGGATTGAGTCGGACGAGGGCACGTTCGATTTCACGCTCGTGGACGGGCTGATGGAAGGTGCCCGCGCGCACGGCCTGCGGCTCGTTCTGCTGTGGTTCGGGAGCTGGAAGAACAGCATGTCGTGCTACGCGCCCCTCTGGGTCAAGATGGATCAACAGCGCTTCGCCCGCGCGCAGGACAAACAGGGCAAGGGCCTGGGGATCCTCTCGCCCTTCAGCGAAAAGAGCCGCAACGCCGATGCGCGGGCCTTCACCGCCCTGATGCGTCACCTTCGAGAGGTCGATGGGCAGGAACACACGGTGGTCATGGTGCAGGTGGAGAACGAGATTGGCATAATTCCCGAGGCGCGGGACCACAGCGATGCCGCCAACGAGCGGTTCGCCCAGCCCGTGCCGGACGAGCTGATGGGCTACTTGCAGCAGCGGCGGGACACGCTGATGCCGGAGTTCAAGGAGCGATGGGAAGCCGCCGGAGCCAAGACGCGCGGGACATGGCAAGACGTCTTCGGTCCGGGCCTGGAGACGGAGGAGGTCTTCATGGCGTGGCACTTCGCCCGCTACGTCGAGCACATCGCCAAGGCGGGCAAGGCCGAATACGCGCTGCCCATGTTCGTCAACGCGGCGTTGATCCGCCCGAACTACAAGCCGGGCCAATACCCCAGCGGCGGTCCCCTGCCGCATCTCATGGACGTCTGGCGCGCCGGTGCCCCTTCGATCGATTTCCTCTGCCCGGATATCTACTTCCCCAACTTCGCCGAATGGTGTGACAAGTACCACGTCTCGGGCAATCCGCTGTTCATTCCCGAGGCCGGTCGCGGCTCCGAAGGCGCGGTCAACGTGTTCTATGCGATAGGACAGCACGATGCGATGGGCTTCTGCCCGTTCTCGATCGAATCGACCGACAATCCTGCCGGCGAGCCGCTGGCCAGAAGCTACGACCTGCTCGCGCAATTGACGCCCCTGATCCTCGAAAGCCAGGGCAAGGGCCTGATGGCGGGTGTGCTGCTCGACAAGGACAACCCGACGCGAGAAATCGATCTGGGCGGCTACACGCTGAAGGTCTCGCACGACTACACCTGGGGCTGGTCGGGCGGCCAGGGCGCCGAGCGGTGGCCTCAGGCCGGGGGCATCCTCATCTCGACCGGACCGGATGAGTACACCATCGCGGGCAGCGGCATCATCGTCACCTTCGCTCCGAACGCGCCTGGGGACCCAATCGCCGGGATCGGGAGCATCCGGGAAGGACGCTTCGTGGACGGCCAATGGGTCGGCGGTCGCTGGATGAACGGCGACCAGAGCCATCAAGGCAGACACCTGCGGATTCCGGCTGGCGACTTCGGCATCCAGCGCGTCCGCCTTTACCGCTACCGCTGAGCCGGACGGAGATGCCCGCGCGGATTGACAGAAGAGGCGCCATCGGGTAACAACATCGAGACAACACCGGTTCGACCGACGGCCGGAAACGGCGCAGTGCGTTTTCAGGAGGTGACCGCATGAAGAGGGGATCGACCATTCTTGCTTTGTGTTCTCTGACGTGGGGACTTGCGGCGGTCTCGCCGGCGCAGACGCGCATCACCGTGCAGACCGACCAGCCGGGAGCGGCGATCCGGCCCACCATGTGGGGCATCTTCTTCGAGGACATCAATTTCGGCGCCGACGGCGGCCTGTACGCCGAACTGGTGAAGAATCGATCCTTCGAGTTCCCCGATGGGATCATGGGATGGAGCCGAATCCTTCGCGACGGCTCGGCGGGATATCTCTATGTCGAGCAATATCCAGGGGAACAGGTCAACGCGCACTTCCTGCGCATGCGCGTGAGCGAGACCGGACAGGGCTTCGGGGTCTCCAACGAGGGCTTTCGCGGCATGGGCATTCGCGAGGGCAAAGACTATCGATTCAGCGTTCTGGCCCGTCTGACCGACGGTGGGCCTATGACGCTTCGCATCGAATTGGCCGGTCAAAGCAATCGCAAACTGGCGGAGGCGAAGCTGGAAGGGTTCGGCGCGCAGTGGGACAAGCACGCGGTGGTGTTGCACGCCCCGGACACCGAAGCGAAGGCTCGCCTGAATCTATTCGTTGAAGGAACGGGGACGCTCGATCTCGACATGGTCTCGCTGTTTCCCGTCGATACGTGGGAAGGTCGGACCAACGGCCTGCGGCCCGATCTGGTTCAGATGCTGGCCGATCTGAAGCCGGGCTTTTTGCGCTTCCCAGGCGGGTGCATTGTGGAAGGGCGCAGTCTCGACGTCCGGTACCAGTGGAAGACCACCATCGGCGATCCGGCCGAACGGAGGCTCATCGTCAATCGCTGGAACACCGAGTTCAATCACCGCCTGACCCCCGACTACTACCAGAGCTTCGGGCTGGGCTTCTACGAGTACTTCCTGCTCAGCGAGGACATCGGGGCTGAGCCTATGCCGATCCTCAACTGCGGCATGGCCTGCCAGTTCAACACCGGCGAGCTGGCGCCGATGGATGAGCTGGGTCCCTATGTGCAGGACGCGCTGGACCTGATCGAGTTCGCCAACGGTCCGGCCGACCGCGGCTGGGGCCGCAAGCGAGCGGAGATGGGACATCCCGAGCCGTTCGGCCTCAAGCTCTTGGGTATCGGCAACGAGCAATGGGGACCGCAGTACGTCGAACGCTACAAGGTCTTCGTCAAGGCAATCAAGGAGAAGTATCCGGACGTCCAGTTGATCGCCGGGACCGGGTCCGATGCGACCATCTTCCCCAATGGCCAGCAGGAGATCGACTACCTCTGGTCGCAGTACCGCCCGCTCAAGACCGAGATCGTCGACGAGCACTTCTATCGCCGGCCCGACTGGTTCCTCGACAACACCGGTTTCTATGACCACTACGACCGCGGCGAGTCCGAGCTGTTCGTCGGTGAATACGGCGCGCAGAGCATCGGCGTCGCCAGCCCCGACAACCGCAACAACTGGCACTGCGCCCTGGCCGAAGCCGCCTTCATGACCGGCCTCGAACGCAACGCCGACCTCGTGACGATGAGCTGCTACGCGCCGCTGTTCTGTCACGTGGACGGCTGGCAGTGGCGACCCGACCTGATCTGGTTCGACAACCTCCGCGTCTTCGGAACGCCGAACTACTACGTGCAGAAGCTCTTCAGCGTCCATCGAGGCGACCGCGTCCTGCCCGTGCAGGTGGCCGACGCCGCGATCGCGCCGAATGGCAAGCCGCGCTTCTACGCCTCATCCGTCTACGACGAGAAGTCGAAAGAGATGATTCTCAAGGTCGTCAACGCGACGGCCGAACCGGTCAGAGCAACTGTGGAGGCCAAAGGCGCCAAAGCGGTCGGGCTTTCCGCGAACGTGACGGTCCTTGCCGGAGACGATCTGAACAGCGAGAATTCGTTCGAGACACCGAAGAAGGTCGCTCCCATCGATTCGAGAATCCCCGTGCGGTCCGCCGAGTTCCGCTACGACTTCCGCCCGTACTCGCTGACCGTCATCCGGCTGATGTGCCAGACCCGGTAGCCAGGAGCTATTGAGTATGGATGACTGATGATTGATTATTGGGCACTGACGATTCCAGGGGCATCGCGCAGCCCCGATAATCAATCATCAATAATCAATTATCCTTCCCGGAGAGCTTCATGTCTTCGCAGCCCTGGACGTCGAGCTTGCGGTTCTCTTTGGTCTGGATCGAGGCGTTGTCGAAGCGCCAGCCCTTCGCGAACATGATCTGCCCCGCGGTGTCGGCTTCGATGTGGATGTCTTCGAGGTGAAAGTCCTTCAGAATGGATATCCTCATGCCGGAGGCGCTGATGGCTCGCCGGGCGCCGGATGCGCGGATCCGCGAGATGTGGACGTCTTTGATCTCAGGAATCCCCCGCTCGGGCGGATCGACCTTCTGGAGCATGGTCTTCCAGTGCGGCGGGAGCGTCTCGTACGCGTAGCCCTCGGGCAGCGTCGAGTAGCTGTAGCTCGGATTCCAGTTCACCGACACTTCGAGCACCGTGCCGACGCCGTCCATCTCGATATCTTCGAGATGGATGCCCTCGACCGTCCCGCCGCGGGTCCGGGCCGACTTGAATCGCAGCCCGACGCCTGTTCCCTTGGCCTTGAGGTGGTGGGCCAGAACATGTCGGATGCCGCCGGAGGTCTCGCTGCCGCAGGTGATCAGGCCCCCGCCCGCTCGTGAAACGCAGTGGCGAATAACAACATACTCTGTGGGCCGGTTCACCCTCAGCCCATCGGCGTCCCGGCCGGCCTTCAGACAAAAATTATCGTCATTGCAGTCGATGTCGCAGTTCTCCACCAGCACAAAGGACGACGAGTCGATGTCGATCCCGTCCGTGCTCGGCCCATGCCCGTCCACGTTGTTGCGGATCACCACGCCATCGACCGTGACGTAGCTGGAGTAGAGAATGTGGACTGTCCAGAATCCCGCCTGCTGGAGGGTAATGCCCTGCACGGTCACATTTGAGCTGTTCGAGACCAGGAGCGTGCGCGGACGTTTGCAGTCATAATCCACGATCCAGCGAAGCCCTTTGGGCTCGTATTCCTCCCGCCGCATGGTCCAGTACTTGTCCCAGAACGGTTTGCCCCGGGCGTTGATGAGCCCTTCTCCGACGATTGCCGCGTTGTCCAGGTCGCAGACGTTGATCAGCGCCGCTGGCCAGCGCATCTCGATTCCGGCGACGCGCGTGTCGATGTCGGGATAGTCCGCCAGGTCCTGGCTGCCGAGGATCTCGGCGCCCTTGTCGATGCGGAGCGTCACGCCCGTCTTGACGAAGACCGAGCCGGTCAGATACGCGCCGGGATCGAACGTCACGACGCCGCCCTTGGCCGCGCAGGCGTCGATCGCGGCCTGAATGGCCCTCGTGTTGAGCGTCCGGCCGTCGGCGACCGCGCCGTAGTCTGTCACGTTGAACGTCTCGGTCTTGTCGGGCCTCGTCTGAGCGCCCACCTGCCTGGTCCATTCCTGCATGGGCATCGCCTCGTCCCTGGGCTGTGCTGCAAAGCCGGCATTGAGGCTCAGCAGCAGTACGATTGGAATCGATCGCATGACAGAATCCTCACCGAAGAGATCCGTCCGATGGCGGCGTGCCGTTTTCGCAACGCGAATCGCCGCCAGTCCAATCGTATCGAAATAGGGGCATGCGGGCAAGCGTTAGGAACGCGCAAGCTACTGCGGATCATCCACTCCCGGCGAGCCGCCGATGTACGTGCTGGCACGCCAGTTTGCCGGGTCTCGGAGCAGGGACGAATAATCATTCGCCCCTACCGACTGTCCGGGTATGGCCGAAGACAACGGAACCAGAGAATGGCCCGCGCCATCGGCCAGTGCGGGCCAGCCGTCGGTGTCATCATAGGCGAACTCGGCAATCGCGCCGCTCCAGAAGTCCAGCAGCCGGATGCTCTCCCCTTCGTTGGCCAGCTTGCCCTCGTACTGCCCTGCAACCAGGGCCGATATCTCAGGACCGTAACATAACACGAAGGCCTCCCGGTTTCGGACGACCAGGGCGAATTCGCCCGGCGCCAGCGCTGCAATGTCCCCATCTCGGAAATCGAACGCGACTCCTTCGACGAAGGAAATGTTCGATAGGTCCAGGACCTCGTTGCCGGTGTTCTTCAGCTCGATGAACTCGAACTCCTCGTTGTCGATATCGGGCTCGGAGGCCATGGCCGGCGGATTGTACATCAGCTCGGTGATTCGCAGCCCGGTCCCCGAGTCAACCGAGACAGATTCGCCCGCTTCGAACTGCACGGGATCGGACCAGTGGCTCCATCGGCCGGTGTTGTCCTTCATCCGGCAGCGGACTCGATAGGTTCGTCCGGCCCGGACCGCCCCGGCCGGAATCGTAACTTCGGGATCAAACGTCGTGAAATCGGCGCTCTCCCAGACGGCCTCGATCTCGTACTTGCGAGCGCCGGTCTCCACGGCCCCGCCGTCCTGGGGCGATTCCTGTGAACGCAGATGCCCGATCAGACGCAGATCGAAGAAGCAGTCGGAGCTGCCGGCGAGAGAGGCGTTGAGCAGTTGAACCGCAATCGTGTTCACGCCTTCGACCAGATACGCACCCGGGTCGGCAAGAGGGTAGGACACGAAATCGGAGATCTCGATGGCGCCCTCCGCCGTGGCGCCGTGAGACGGTTCGGCCGACCCGACGTTCTCGTGGATGGCAAGTCGGCCGTTAATCCAAACGAGGATGCCGTCGTCGTACTGAACCTCAAGCATCAGGCCATCGAACGCGGCAGGGTCGGACACGTTGAACTGCTTCCGCGCATACACCGTCGTGTAGCGCCCCTGCATGTCGGCGAGGGTCGTGGCGATGAACGCCTCGCCGTACCCGATGGGCGTCGGGCCCGTCTGCCACGTAGAATCATCGAAGCCGGCTTGGCGCCAGGCGCCCGCGGTGGCCGATGGCTCGACCAGGCCCTTGAGATAGCGCCACGACGCTCCATCCGGCACAAGCGTGAGACTGTCCGGCTGCGCGGGCGTCTGTGTGTCCGGCGAGACCTCCGCGATGCGCCACTTCATGGCGGCAAACGTGTGCGCACCCTGCGGATCGGAGAAGGCGGATGTCTGAAACCGCAAAGCATCGGTCGGGAATCCCGGCGCGTCCACGTACGTCACTGTCGGCGCGTTGGGGATCAGATTCCCAGCGGCCCCATCGGCGAGCGAATCGAGAAAAGCAGCCTGACCACCTGGACCGACGCTCCCCCCGGGCCAACTGCCGCCTGTGAACGCGAAGTTCTTCATGTCCCGCACCAGAGCGGCGATGCCGTTCTTGCCGGCACCGCCCAGACCGTTGTAGTTGCCTGCATCGGACGGCGCGTTCAGCCACCGTCTTCGGTCGGCCTCGACGAACTCGGCAATCGGTGCGGCGAATTCATCGATCAGCGGCTCGATCTGGTCCGGCTGCCAGAGCAGATCGCGAATCTCGCGGACCGCGTTGAGATAGTCCGTTTGCAGTTCCGCATGGCCGGCGCCGGCCCCGAAGACGCTGTTGTAGACGACGTCGTGGCCTTCGTTCCAGGTGGGCCCCCACGTCGCGTCGGTATCCCAGGGCAGCGTCCACATCAGGCCGAGGAAGCTGTTCTGCGGCGTATACACCGCCTCGAAGTACCACGCCGCGTTCTTGTTGGCGCTGGGCCAGTAGTCGTAGTGTCGAATCGCCTGACACAGCGCGTGATAGACGTACCACTTGTCGAGACGAACGTGATTGCGAATGAACTCCGCTGTGCTGTAGGCGGTCAGATTGCGCTGGATGTTGTCGTGGTCCGAGCCGTCCATCACCGCATCGGGCGCCTGGTAGCGTTGCTGCGCCTTGGCGTCGGTGGTGGAGTTGATCAACTTGTAGAGATTGCCCCTCTCCAGCCCGTGCACATCCAGGAAGTCACTGTCGTAGGACTCCTGCGCGAACCCCAGGCCCCAGAAGTCACCGCGCCAGGGATCGGGCGCCTCCTCGGCGCCGTCCACCACACGAAAGTGGAAATAGTACGAGTAGGGAGCGGGCACGCCGAGCTTGTTGAACAGGTGGAAGTTGATGTGCTCGTTGAGCGAATACGTCAGAGTCAGGCGGTTGTCGAACCCTTTGGCGGTGGTCAGCGTTCGCCACTTCGCGGGATAGGGCTCACCGTCCGCGCCCATCGCCTGGAAATAGTGGCCGCGGTTGAAGCGGAACCGCATGCTGCGCTTTGTGCTGCCGCCCAGATAGCGGCCGTTGGCCCCGCGCAGGCGGTAGCGGATGTTGTCGTAGACGACGCCGTCGTAGACGAACGTGCCAGACCAGTTGTAGACGAACCGGGCCGGATTGGAGCCGGCGGCCGCGAACTGCGGAATCTCCTCGTCCGAAGCCTGGCGCATGTCCTCGCTGCGAGTCAGGAGCAAGTGCACCGGAAGCGATTGGAGCATTTCCGAAGAGAACCCTTCATAGCCTGGAACGCCGTCGTAGACGAAGTACGCGAAGTTGAGCGCCGCATCGTCCGCGCGAGGAGCCATAGCCCCCTTGCCCAACATGTCCATCGCCTCGATGCGGTAGCGCACCAGCGTCCGGTTCGGCTGGCCGGGCAACGTCGCCGTGTAGACGTGATCGCCCGCGACCGCATCGCCATCGGTGCCGTCGTCGCGCAAGAAGACCTGTATCCAGTCGGCAGAGTCGTGGTACCGAGGATTCGGGGCCGGCGGCGCATCCGGATTGTCGTCGAGAACGGCCTGGGAGATCGGGAGGAACGCGGGGATGTACTTGCCCGGCGCGACCACCTGGTACTCCAGGGCGACACCAATGACGCCGTCGGGGTCAGTCACTCTGATCGTTACTGTTACGGGCTGGCCGGAAAGGGGCTGCCCGGGCTCGCGCCGGACTTCGTCCATGTACGGGCCAACGTTCTCAGAGTACACCGCATGATTCATCGTCGTCGGGGTGGGACTTGCCGAACGCCAGTTGCCGGCGATGCGGTTGTCCAGGTCCGGATGCACCAGTTGCATGGAATAGGCCGTGCCGCTGGTATTGGTCGGAACAGCGTCCCCGATAGTTGGCCAGGGGAACCCAATCTGGTAATCGACCTCGTCTTCGATCTCGCCCGAGGCGTTGCACAGAACCAGGTTCTCCCCCTCGTTGCTCAACCGGCCCTCATAGGGTCCCAGCACGAGATCGGCTGGCAGGCTGAATCGGCCGACGCTCCACTTGCCGTGAACCGCTTCCGGGCTCTCGCTGACGACGAGATACCCCCCTGCCGCGAGCGTGGTTCCTTCGGGGAAGGCGTATGATAGGCCCTTGTCGAAATACCAGCCGGACAGATCGACGTCATCTGCGCCGCCGTTATGCAGCTCGACGAACTCCACCCGTTCCGTCTCGTCGTCGGGATTGCAGTGAATCTCGTTGATGACAACCGACCCTGCCCCCGCCGGTGCAACGGCGCACAGCATGAGCACCGCCGCCGCCAACCACCTCTTTCGATTGTGGATTGCGGATTGCGGATTGCGGATTGGCACGCCGAGGCAGATCCGAAATCCGCAGTCGCCAATCCGCAATCGGCATCGCGCCGCCGCCCCCGAAGGTGAGGGCGTCACGTGGATTGAGATCATCGCCACTCCTATTCTACAAACCCATCCTGATGACAACATCATTATACCACAATCGGCCCCCTCCACAAAGCCGGCCCGGACCACTCCCTATAATAGACGGAGCCTGTAACGTGTTCGTCACAGGCTCCGTAGCATTTTTCTATGGTCGTGCCCGGTTGGGTCCGGGCACGCCGGGTCCGGATAACCGTTACCGGTCGC
>CAZOFX010000011.1:0-89847 GCA_964579055.1 uncultured Pirellulales bacterium | reverse complement strand
TGGCGACCGAGCAGAACTTGCAGTTGCGCGTGCAGACGTTGCCCAGGATCAGGACGGTCGCGGTGCCCCGGCCCCAGCACTCACCTTTGTTTGGACAGTTTGCGTGGTCGCAAATCGTTTCGATGTGCAGCGATTCGAGCGTCTGCTCGGTGTGCTGGAAGCTGTGCCCGGCGGGCCAGGGCCGGCGCAGCCAGGGCGGCAGTCGTTTGGCGTTGCTGCTCATGGTCGTGATCCACCCAGGTAATGCGGGAGCAGTTGTGTCAGATAAGCCTTGATGGAAGCCATGTCGCAGGGCCGTCCGGTTTCCTTCTCGACGGAGGTCATCTCGACGCCGTCGAGGCCGCAGGGCACCATCGCGTCGAAGAGGCTCAAGTCGTTGCAGATGTTGATGGCCATGCCGTGGTACGTCACGAACCGGCGGACGCGCACGCCGATAGAGGCGATCTTCCTGCCGTCGGCCCAGAGTCCGGGAAAGCCTTTTTGCCTTTCGGCTACGACACCTGCCCACGCGAGCACGCCGATGCCGATCGCTTCGAGCGTCCGGACGTATTCGCTGGCGCCAAGACCCAGACGTTGAAGGTGGACAATCGGGTAGAAGACCAGTTGGCCCGGATTGTGGGCGGTGGCGCCGCCGCCGCGACGAATCTCGACTACGTCGATGCCCCTTCGCGTCAGTTCCTCCGGCCCGACCAGCAGCTTGTTGGCGCTCTGGCGCGCGCCAAGCGTAACGACGGGCGGATGCTCGACGATCAGCACCATGTCACCGACCTGGCCGGCCTGCCGCTGCCGGTTCAAGTCCTGCTGGAGCGACAGCACCTCGCGATAGTCCGCCAGACCCAGGTCGCGGACCTGCAGCGCAGCCGCGGTTGTTCGCTCGATCTGGATGTCACGCGTCACCGGCGGACTCTCCGCATGAGATCAAAACGCAAAGTGCAAAATGCAGATCGTAGGGGCGAATCATGATTCGCCCGTACCTCATCCGCCTCGGGCGGATTCCGCAATTCTGATTTTTGCCTTTTGCTGTTTGATTCATCGTTGGGTGCTATTCCAGGAGCAGCTCGCCCAGGGCTTCGTGAATTGCGTCTTCGAGCGTTTCCGAGATCGTCGGGTGCGGGAACGTGATCTGGCGGATCGGTTCGCACGTGCCGATCAGCGTCCGGGCGAACGCCACGAATTCAGTCGCCAGCGGCCCGACCATCGTGACGCCCACGATCTCGTTGATCGCGTTGTCGCGAATGGCGTGAATCTGGCCGTTCGTGTCGTTCTCGGCGACGCTGCGTCCGTTCGCCTTGTAGAAGCCTTTGCCGACCGTGACGTCCAGCCCTTCGGCCTGGCAGGCGGCCTCGGTCTTGCCTACCGATGCGACCTCGGGGAAGGTGAAGATCACACGCGGGATCAGGTTGTAGTCGAGCACCTCTTCGCTGCTGCCGGTGGCGTTGGCGGCGGCGACCTCCGCCTCGGCGGTCGCCCCGTGCGCCAGGTACGTGGTGCCGACGACGTCGCCGATCGCGTAGACGCCCGGCACGTTCGTCTCCATCCTCTTGTTGACCTTGATAGCCGGTCCGTTCATTTCGAGGCCCAGCGCCGAGACGATGGCCTTGTCCACGGCGGCGCGCCGCCCGACGGCTACCAGCACGCGCTCGGCGTCGATGGCCTGGCCGCCGTCGAGGTTCACCTTGGCCGACGACGGGCCTTTGTCGACGCCCAGGACCTTTCGCCCGGTCAGCGCCTCGATGCCGAGGTTCTTGAACTCGCGTTCGACCAGCCGGCTCGCCCACGAATCGAGCATGGGCAGCAGACTTTCGAGCGCCTCGACGATGGTGACCTTGGTGCCCATCGCGGCATACGCGCAGCCCAGCTCGCAGCCGATCACGCCGCCCCCGACGACGACCATCGACTTGGGGATTTCCGGCAGCGACAGCGCCTCTGTGCTGCTGATGACGACCTTGCCGTCGAAGGGAATGCTCGGGATCTGGATCGATTCGGAGCCGGTCGCCAGGATCAGTTTGCCCGCGTCGAGATCGGTCTTCTGCCCGTTGGCTTCGACCGTGACCTTCGTCGGCGAGTGGACGACGGCGGTCCCTTCGAAATAGGCGATCTTGGCGGACTTCATCCCGCCTTGCATGCCCTTGCGCAGGCCGGCAATGATGCTCTCGCGGCGTTGCTGGATTTTGGGCCAGTTGGGCGCCGCCGACGGGATGTCGATGCCCATCTCCGAGGCGCTGCGGGCCTTCATCAGCAGGTGCGCCGAAGCCAGCAAGGTCTTGGACGGGATGCAGCCCCAGTTCAGGCAGGTGCCTCCGATGAACTCCTTCTCGACCAGGGCTACCGAGGCCCCTCGCTCGGCGCAGCGTCTGGCGGCCCTGGCGCCGCCGGGACCGGCCCCGATCACCACAACGTCAAACCTCTCGGCCATGCTCGACTACCTCACTGTACGGGTTGGCATTTCGTCGTTCAATGCTCCTCGCACGCCGGCACCCCCGGCGCGAGGCCCAAGTATAGCAAAATGCCCCCGTGTCGCAAGGCAGAACGTTCGACGCATCGCGCGACTACGGGGCCTTCCTGGGGGCCAGGAGCTGGAATTCCCAGATGGTCGGGCCGTCGGTGGCTTCGAGGATATTCAGGCGGACCCGCTGCGCGGTGAAGGGCTCGAAGTCGGCGGTGAATCCCTCGCCGATCCGCCGGCCCTCGTGAAAGGTCACCCAAGTTCCACCGGCGGCGTATTGCAGCTCGAACCGCCGGACGCGGTCGTAGGCCTCGCTCAGCATCACCTTCGCGATCGTCTGGGGTTGGCCGAGGTCCACCTCCAGCCATGCCTGTTTGACACCCGAATCCGTGGCCCACCGCGTGCCGGGGTCGTCGTCGAACGCCTTGTCGGGACCGTGGGAAGGATTGTTCTGATAGATGTTGGAGGCCGAGGCTTTCTTGCCCGCGGCCAGCGAGGCCGACCGCAACGCGAGCGGCGCGATGTCGGCCGCCGGGCCGTCGAGGGTCAGTTCCACGATCGTGTCGATCGGGTCGCGGTACTCTTCGCGCACGCCGATCACGATCGCGTCGGCGGTCTGGCGGACGTTGACGGAGCCGCCGGTCAGCAGCGACGCGCTGACGATGCCCTTGGGCAGCGCCGGCAGCGTGACGGTCGCGTCGGGCCAGTCGAGGATGTGGACGTAGATGGTGTTGCCCTGGTAGGTGCTGGCCAGGGAAGCAGCGGTTCTGAAGGGGCCGCCGCGCGTGCCATAGATGGTCTGGCCGTACTTGCCGAGCCACTGGCCCATCTCGAGGAGTCTATCTACCTGACGAGGTTCGATCCGCCCATCGGGCATGGGCCCGACGTTGAACAGCAGGTTGCCGTCGCCTCCGACGACGCGCACGAGCGTCTGGATGCACTCCTTCTCGGATTTCATCACGTCGTTCGGCTTCCAGGCCCACTGCTGGCAGATGGTCATGCAGGTTTCCCACGGCCGGTCGTTCTGGAAGTTGCCGATGCGCTGCTCCGGTGTGTCGTAGTCGCCCGCGATGCCGTTGCGGCCCTTGCTCACGCGATTGTTGATCACCAGATTCGGCTGGAGGGCCTTGAGGTGGGCGTACAGCTCGTCGCCGTATTCGAGCGTCCAGGGCTCCTCCCACTGGCCGTCGAACCACATAATGCCCAGCGGGCCGTAGTTCTCGATGATCTCCCTCGTCTGGTTCTTGAGGTACTGGAAATACCGCGGCATGTTCGGGTTCGGCTTTTTCGTGCTGCCGCCGGGACTGCCCATCGGGTAGTCGGGGTGGTACCAGTCGCAGATCGAGTGATAGGTGCAGAACTGGATGCCGTGCTCGGCGCAGGCGTCGGCCAGCTCACGCATCACGTCCCGCCCGAAGGGCGTGTTGCCGATGTGGTAGTCGGTGAACTTCGACGGCCACAGGCAGAACCCGTCGTGGTGTTTGGATGTCAGGACGAGATACCGCATCCCGGCTTCCTTGGCGGTCGTGACCCACGCTTCGGCGTTGAACTGCGTGGGATTGAATCGCTTGTAGAGCTGGTCGTACTCCTCGGTCGGCACCTCGCGTCCGCGCGACCAGCCGATCTCGGTGCCCTTGAGGCTGACCGGACCCCAGTGCACGAAAAGCCCGAACTTCATGTCCCGCCAGGCCTGTATCGACTCGCTCTCGGCGGCGGGGCACGGCGCGGCCCAAGCCGCGACGATGCACAGAACGATTCCCAACACTGACGCTGTTCGCTGGTGTCCGCACGTTGTCATAGACCGGCTCCTTTCGATGGATTCGTATCGTGTGCGTCCAGTATACCCGCCCATCGCCCGCCACGAAACACACAATAGGTCCTATCGGTCCGATACGTCCTATTACACCGATAGGCCCCCACAAGACCTTTCATCTCTTGCACTTGACCCCGAACGCGGAAATGCCATAATAGATGCTGCATAGCGACGGCGGCCGAGCACCAGCAAGAGCACGATGCGGCGTCAGGACTCCTTGTCGAGCCAGGGAGTGCACAAGCCATGAATGCGAGAAAGCAGATCGAAAGCCCGCGGGCATTCACGCTGATCGAGCTGCTGGTCGTCATTGCGGTGATCGCGCTGCTGATGGCGATCCTGATCCCGGCGTTGCAGCGGGCGCGGCGGCAGGCGCGGGCCGTGGTTTGCCAAGCCCACCTGAAGCAATGGGGTCTGCGCGTGGCAGCCGGCGCCAGCGAGGACGATGCAACTCTGCGGAGGTGGGACAAGACCGGCAATACTCACAAGGCCTGGTCTTTCCGTTTGCAGGGCGATGTGCCGCCCCCGGAGAATCGGTCCCGTGACATACGCTTTTGTCCGATGGCCACCACACTGGTGATGGATGTGGACGAGCTACCGGGTAAGGTAGTCGCGGGCTACGGCGGGACCTTCCGGGCCTACGGCAGCGTCTTCCTGGAATACAACTCAGCCTCCTGCGGCAGTTACGGCACGAATGGGGCGCTCAGCGACAGTAACATAGGCCGGAGTGTGATCCCAGGGGAACCAGTGGGAAGGGGAACCACCGACGTTTACGGCCAGGGGCGGGTTCCCGTCATGCTCGACAGTACATGGGTAGCGACGGGGCCCGGGAGCAGTGGGGGGCACGATCATGCTCCGCCCGAGTCCGATGCGATTCCGATGGCCGACTACGAGAGGCGGTGGCAGTCGTGCATCAACCGCCATGACGGCGGGGTCAACTGCCTGTTCTTCGATTGGCCGGTGCGTAAGGTGGGGCTCAAGGAACTTTGGACGCTCAAGTGGCACCGCGAATTCGACACATCCGGCCCCTGGACGAAGGCCGGCGGCGCGCGACCCGAGGATTGGCCACAGTGGATGCGGAAGTTCAAGGACTATTGACCGTATCTCATCTCGCAGGAGCAGAGGCGATGGTTGACTGCCCGATGAACCCCTCGATGGTGAATCATGCTCGACCACGACTTTGTCATCCCGAGCGCCGTCGATCCCGATGTCCATCGGGATGGTTGCGAAGAGGAAGCGCGCCCGGTCTCTGGCCAGATCCCTCGATCCCGATGTGCATTACGACTCGGGATGACAGAGAAGGGCGGCGCTCCGCCCAGCATGACAACACAGGCCACGACCGCGCCCCAATCATCAATAGTCAATAATCAATAATCGATGCCTCGCAGCTCTGCCGCGAGGCTGTCACTTGAGGAGGGTGGTGTGGGCGGCGTCGAACATGCGGACGCCGCCGCGGTCGAGCTGGAGGATCAGGCCGTTGGCCGGGTCGATCCCGATGCAGTGGCCGGTGAAGGTTCGACCGTTGTAGGAGAGCGTCACGCGCTGCGCCAATTGCGTGCTCAGGCTGCTCCAGGTTTCAATGACCCGCTCCCTGTTCTTCTCGGCGGTTCGCAGCCATTGGTCCAGCGACGCGAGGGTGCGGCGGGCCAGCGTGATGCGGTCGCAGCGGGCGCCGCCAACCAGATCGAGGCTTGTGGCGCTGTCTCGCAATTCCGGCGGGAACGACTCGGCGCTCTGATGGCAGTTGATCCCGATCCCGATCACCGTCGTACCTCGTCGCTCGTCGCTCGTCGCTCGTGAGGGACTGCTCAAGCTCTCAGGCGGCCGCGCGACGCGCCTGGATTCGACGAGGATGCCGCAGACCTTCTTGCCGGCCAGCAGCACGTCGTTGGGCCACTTGATCTGGGCGCGCCGGCCGCCGACGGCGCCCAGGGCCTCCGCGACCGCCACCGCACAGGTCAGGGACAGCAGCTCGCCGGCCGGCGGGCTGCCGATCAGCAGCAAGGAGAACAGGAGGCTTTCGCCGTAGGGGCTCTGCCACTGCGCGCCGGCGCGTCCCCGGCCGGCGGTCTGCTCCTCTGCGAAGACCACGAGGCCGTCATTCTCCGTGTTCCTGGCATATTCGGCCGCAACGTCGTTCGTGCTGGCCGTGCGTTCGTAGACGAGAACCTTGCGTCCGATCCGTCTGGTCTTGAGCTTGACGCTGATCCTGTCCGGGTCGAGTCGATCGTCGCGTGGCATGAAGATCGCTTATTTGTCCAATCCGATATCGACTGCGGCGGCCGAGTGGGTAATCGCGCCGATGGCGATTCGATCCACCCCGCACTGCGCGATCGCCGAGACGTTGTCCAGCGTGATGTTGCCCGAGGCCTCCAGCAGCGGCTTGTTGCCCTTGCCGCACATCTCGTCGCGCATTTTGACCGCGTGCTTGAGCTGCCACTGGCCCATGTTGTCCAGCAGGACGATGTCGATGCCCGGGATCTTCAGAACGTGGTTCAATTGATGATCGACGTGGTCCACTTCGACCGCGATGAACGAGAGCCCCTTGACGTTCTTGGCGTCCTCGACGACGCGTTTGAGCCGCAAGGGGAAGGTCTTGCCCAGCTCAGCCATGTGGTTGTCCTTGACGAGAATGCCGTCGTAGAGACCGAGTCGGTGGTTGTAACCTCCGCCGCAGGTGACCGCGTATTTCTCCAGCAGACGCCAGCCGGGAAGCGTCTTGCGCGTGTCGTAAATCTTGGCTTTCGTGCCCCGGATGGCGCGCACGTACTTGTTCGTGGTCGTCGCGATACCACTGAGACGCTGGAGGAAGTTCAGCAGAACTCGCTCGGCGCTGAGCATAGGCCGCAGCGGCCCTTCGATCGTTGCCAGCTTGCTGCCCACGTGGGCGACCTGGCCGTCTTTGACATGGGCGGTCATCTTCAGACGCGGATCGTATTGGCGAAGGATTTCTTCGAGCACGGGTATGCCGCAAACGACGATCTCCTCCCGCGAGACGACCGTCGCCCGTGTGGTCGAGTCGTCGGGAAACAGCAGTTCCGTTGTCACGTCGCCTCGACCGAGATCCTCTTCGACGGCCATCTGGATGAGGGGACGCACCTGCGCGATGTTCAGTTTCTTCATTTCTTCCCTACCTGTCGGGCCGCACCGCGCCGGTTTGGCGGTAGACCCTGTACCTCTATGCCTTCCCGCGCCGCTTCTGTTTTTTGGTCGCCAGAAAGGTGCTCTTCTTCCTGTGCGAATCGGCGAGCACCAACTCCGGCAGCTCTTTCAATTCGCGCAACTGGTCCCGCAGTTCCGCCGCCCGCTCGAAATCGAGGGCCTCGGCGGCCTCCAGCATCTCCCGCTCGATCTGTCCGGCGAGCTCCACCTTGTCGTATTCGGAGTCCCCGAGTCGAATCGCCTCCTGGGCGACGCGTCGGGCTTTGATCTGCTCGGTCAGGCTGTTACGGATCTCTTTCTTGATCGTTTCCGGCGTGATATGGTGTTCCTGGTTGTACGCCTGTTGAATTGTACGTCGCCGCCGGGTTTCGTCAATGGCTTTTCGCATCGACTCGGTGACCGCGTCGGCATACAGCAGGACGGTGGCGTTGACGTTCCGGGCGGTGCGTCCGATGGTCTGGATCAGGGAGGTCTGGCTGCGGAGGAACCCTTCCTTGTCGGCGTCGAGGATGGCCACGCAGGAGACTTCCGGCAGGTCGAGGCCTTCGCGCAGCAGGTTGACGCCCACGAGCACGTCGAACTCCCCGTGCCGCAGGTCCCGCAGGATGTCGATCCGTTCGAGGGTGTCGATCTCGCTGTGGAGATACCGGCAGCGATAGCCGTGTTTGGTGATGTAGCTGGCCAGGTTCTCCGCCATCCGCTTGGTCAGCGTGGTCGCCAGCACCCGCTCGTGAGCCGCGACCCGCCGGCCGATCTCCTCGAGCAGATGCTCGACCTGGTGGGTCGCCGGATGGACGAAGATCTCCGGATCGAGCAGGCCGGTCGGACGGATGATCTGCTCGACGACCTCGCCGCCGCACAGCTCCAGCTCGAACGGGGCCGGCGTGGCCGAGACGAACACGACCTGCGACCAGTTCTGCTGGAATTCCTCGAACCGCAGCGGGCGGTTGTCCATCGCGCTGGGAAGGCGGAAGCCATGCTCGACGAGTACGGCCTTGCGGTTGTGGTCGCCCGCCCACATGGCGCGCAACTGCGGGATCGTGACGTGGGACTCGTCGATGAACAGCAGGAAATCGTCGGGGAAGTAGTCGATCAGCGTATAGGGCCGCGCCCCCGGCGGCAGACCCGCCAGGTGCCGGGCGTAGTTCTCGATCCCGCTACAGTAGCCGACCTCCTGGATCATCTCGATGTCGTACATGGTCCGGGCCTGGAGCCGCTGGGCTTCGAGGAGCTTGGCCTGGCTGCGCAGCTCGCCCAGCCGCTGGGCCAGCTCGGCGCGGATGCCTTCAACGGCCTCGGCGATGCGGTCGGCCGGCATGATGTAGTGCTGGGCCGGATAGATGAACACCTGGCTCTCGACCGCCAGAATCTCGGCCGAGACGGGATTGATGTAGCTGATTCGTTCGATCTCGTCGCCGAAGAATTCGATGCGAATCGCGAACGATTCATAGGATGGATACAGCTCGACCACGTCGCCCCGAACGCGGA
This sequence comes from uncultured Pirellulales bacterium, assembly GCA_964579055.1. Classification (GTDB taxonomy): domain Bacteria; phylum Planctomycetota; class Phycisphaerae; order Sedimentisphaerales; family Anaerobacaceae; genus Anaerobaca. The sequence continues at coordinate 80,941 of CAZOFX010000011.1, read as the reverse complement.
ACGTCCCGCGCTGGAAGTCGATGTCGTTTCGTGCGTACTGGATGTCGGCCAGCTTGCCGAGCAGGGCGTTGCGGTCGCACGTCTCGCCGGTGCGGACGGCGACCATGCTGCTCTTGTAGGCTTCGGGCGAACCGAGCCCGAAGATGCAGGAGACCGAGGCGACCACGATGCAGTCTCGCCGCGTCGAGAGGCTGGTCGTCGCCGAGAGCCTCAGCCGGTCCAGGTCGGCGTTTCGCGAGGCGTCTTTCTCGATGTAGATATCCCGTTGCGGGATGTAGGCCTCGGGCTGGTAGTAGTCGTAGTAGCTGACGAAGTACTCGACCGCGTTCTCGGGAAACAGCTCGCGGAACTCCTCGTAGAGCTGGGCGGCCAGCGTCTTGTTGTGCGAGATGACCAGGACCGGCCGGTCGAACCGGGCGATGACGTTGGCCATGGTGAAGGTCTTGCCGCTTCCGGTAACGCCCATGAGGGTCTGGAACTTGCGGCCGGCGCGCACGGCGGCGTCAAGCCGCTCGATGGCCTGCGGCTGATCGCCCGACGGTTGGAACCGGTTGTTCAGCTTGAATCTGCCCATACGTATCTGTCGTTGGGAGCATTGTAACCGGCCGAGGGGCGGAATTCACGCGCATTTCGCCGCTGGACCTGTCGCAGGGGGAGAGCTAACGTTGCGGCAGGGGGTAGGATGGGCTTTTAGCCCATGCCGTGTTGGCCGCATGGGCTAAAAGCCCATCCTACGGGCTCGCGGCATTCAATCGCATTGGTGTGCCGTGCACACCCTACGATGCATGATTCTACTTCGACGCGGGCAGCGAGTGGGTGATGCCCACGATCATGGCCTGGCCATACCGCTCCCACAAGGCATCCTCGCTGAGATTGGAGGCGGCCGAGGGCAGCTCCATGGTGATCGTCGCGATACCGAGTTCCTCGCCGGTAAAGGCGCCGAGCGAGCCGGGCTTGGCGCCCAGCTTCTTGACCGGCAGTCGGCAGGACGAGGCGATGGCGGCCGCCAGGGCCTTGCCCGGGCCGTCGTAGTCGATGCAATTGAGCGGCTGGTGGAGCGAAAGGATCCGGTTCGGGCTGAACTCCTCGATGGCGGCCTGGAGCGCCCGGCTTTCCGGCTCGGACAGCGACTGGTGCCCGTTGGCGCCGTTGTTGACGCGGTTGGATGCTTCGAAATTGCGGTTCAGATCGATGCCGCGAACGTTCTCCCGCGTTCCGGCGGCCATGCCGTCCGGATTGGCCACCGGGATGATGACGATGCGACGGCCCTCCAGCAGATCGGGATTGGTCGCCAGGTGATCGGCCAGTCTCTTGACGAGCGGGGTGCCCGCCGGTTCGTTGCCGTGAATTGTCGCGATGATGAGCGTCGTATCGAGTCCGTCGCCGAGGACTTGCGCGGTGATGGCCCGGCCCTGGACCGAGCGTCCCAGCAGGCGGTATTGCGGGATCAACTGCGGCGGGGGCAAGGCCACCGGCCGGTCCTCGCCAATGACGCGAGGTCTCGGCTCGGGCTCATAGCATCCCGGCAGCGCCACCACAGCAAGAAGCAACGTGCAGACCAACCAGATCGAACGTCCTTTGTCCATATCGCCTATTCCTTTAAGTCACCCCAGACTGTTAGAAGGCCGAACTATAACCGATCGCCATTCGCTTTGCAACCGAGAAAACGCTGACGGCCGTAAGCTCCTTCCACGCCGACCCTTGTTTTTTGCCTGTCCTGGACTTTCCAAATCGCTCGCCATCCTCCACAATGGGCCTCGAAACGCATGGGTGGCAGCCGTCCGGATCCCGGCGCGCCGGGACGGGCCCTGAGAAAGGATGGATCGACTTGAAACCTTGTATCGAACTGGAGTCGACGACGACCCCGGACGGAAAGAGAATGGTCCTTTCCCGGCACGACCGCGACTTCTTCATCAGCGTGGACGGCCGGCAGTTGATGACCAGCCGGGAGCATGAATCGGAACTGGAGCTGGCCCGTCTGGGGTGCGAGAAGATCCGCAAGAGGCCGCGCCCTGTCGTCCTGATCGGCGGCCTGGGCATGGGCTACACGCTGCGCCAGACGCTCGATCTGCTGCCGCCAGGGGCCCGCGTCGTCGTGGCCGAGCTGATGCCCGACGTCGTCCGCTGGAACCAGGAGTTTCTGGGCGAATTGACGGGCCATCCGCTGCGAGACAGCAGGGTTGCGGTCGAATCATGCGACGTCGCCCAGGTCATCCGACGGTCCGAGAGCGCGTTCGATGCCATCGTGCTCGACGTGGACAACGGGCCCGGCGCGATGACCTATGCCGGCAACGATCGGCTCTACGGCCCCATGGGGATCGGCGCCGCGATGCGGGCCCTTCGCCCGGGCGGCTGTCTGGCGATCTGGTCGGTCGACGCCGATCTGCGATTCGAACGACGCCTTCGACGAGAGGGCCTGAAGGTCCGCCATTTCCGCGTCCGCGCCTACGCGCAGGCCAAGAATCGCTCGCGCTGTGTCTGGGTGGTGGTGCAGGACGCCCGCGCGCTGCCTGACGGGCCTTCCCCTGACAAGGCGTAGGATGGGCTTCAGCCCATGCGGCCTCTCAAGAAGTCAAAAGGCAAAGTGCAAAATGCAAAACAGAGGAAGTCATCCGCCAAGGGCGGATTCCGCAGTTTTGCCTCTTGCTTTTTGCTATTTGATTCGTCACATGGGCTTCAGCCCATGCTGAATCTACGCCTTCGCAAGCCCGGTGAATGGGAAATGGGCCAGGATCGACCGGCCGCCGAGGTGGCGTTCGATTCGCATCAGCTCGTTGTACTCGGCCACCCGCTCGGATCGCGAAACCGAGCCGATCTTGACCTGACCGACGCCGGTGCCGACGCCGAAATCGGCCTCGAACGGCATCTCCGTCTCGCCGGAGCGGTGGGATACGATCGCAGTGAGCCCGTTGTCGAGGGCCAGATGGACCGTGTCGAGCGTCTCGGTGATCGTTCCGATCTGGTTGGCCTTGATCAGAACGCAATTGGCGGCGTTCTTCGCGATCCCGATTCGCACGCGCTGCGGGTTCGTGGCGAACAGGTCGTCGCCGACGATCTGAACCTTGTTCTGCGTCTTGTCTTTGAGCAGGGCGAACCCGTCCCAGTCCTCCTCGTCCAGACCATCCTCGATCGAGACGATGGGGTACCGGCCGGCCCAATCGACGAACAGATCGACCATCTCGGCCGAGGTGAGCGACATGCCGTCCTTGGTCAGGTGGTACTTGCCGTCCTCATAGAGTTCGGAGGCCGCCGGGTCCAGGGCGATGGCGATGTCCTCGCCGGGGGTGTGGCCCGCCCGTTCCAGGGCCTGCATGATCAGCTTGAGCGGCTCCTCGTTGGATTCGACCGGCGGCGCATAGCCGCCCTCGTCGCCGACCGTGGTGGGCCAGCCTCGCTCGCGAATGATGCCCTTCAGTTCATGGAACGTCTCGGCGGCCCAGCGCGTCGCCTCGGCGAACGTCGGGGCGCCGATCGGTACGATCATGTACTCCTGGAAGTCCGACGAGCCGATGGCGTGCTTGCCCCCATTCAGGACGTTGATCAGGGGGATGGGCATGGTAAAGGGCTCTCTGGCGGGCTTGCCGAAGACGTCGGCGACGTATTCGTAGAACGGCATGCGCCGGGCCACGGCCCCGGCTCGCAGGCACGCGATCGAGACCGCCAGGATGGCGTTGGCGCCGAGGTGGGACTTGTTGTCGGTGCCGTCCAGCTCGATCATCTTCTGGTCGATGCCGCGCTGGTCGGTCACGTCGTGTCCGATCAAGGCCGGGGCGATGATGCCGTTGATGTTGCGGACCGCCTTGAGCACCCCCTTGCCGCGGTAGCGCTGCGGCTCGTTGTCCCTCAGCTCGACCGCTTCGTACTTGCCCGTCGAGGCGCCGGAAGGCACCATGCCGGAGACGCGCGTATACCGGTCCAGGTGGACCGTCGCTTCGACGGTCGGGTTGCCGCGTGAGTCCAACAGTTCCTGCGCTGTGATCTGAAAGATATCCATGCTCATACCCCTCGATTCGTGGCGTTGTCACAAAACGTCAGCGTTTCTTGCCAATGGCCCGGCAGTATACGCGATTCGCCCGCGATTCGGTAGTCTTGAATCGGGAAAGGCCTTCCCATTTCGGGCGAGGGGGACGCCGGGATTTGGACGTGCCGGGTTTTGAGGCCATAATTTGGGTAACGGGGTGCCTTTGCCCCGTTCGGATCGCCGTGCGACTCGGCTATGGCCCGGGCCCGCGGCGCATCGCACCATGAGCACCGGAGGAGAAGGATGGTGGGGGAACGAATCACAGGTCGCCCGGCGACCCTGGCGAGTCTGGTTCTGGCCTTTCTGTTCGTCTCGGCCGCAGACAGTCTCGCGGACGTCTACAATCATGGTTTCCGGCGCATCTCCGATAATGGCGCCGTCGATGTGGCCTCCCAGCTTTCCGTCGATATCGCCGGTTATGGGTCCAACCAGGTCGTTTTCACGTTTCAGAACTCCGGGGTGGTTGCGTCGGGCGCGGTGATCGCCGACATTTACTTCGACGACCGCGCGGGCCTGCTGCGGAGCCTGGACGGGATCCTCGACTGCGACTACAGCAAGGAACAATACCCGGGGGTGGACTTCAGCACGCCTGCCAAGCCGTTGAATCTCCCCGGCGGCAAGAGCATCGACCCGGTCTTCCAAGTGACCGATGCGCTGTCCTTCGATGCGGATAATCCGGGTCCGAAGTGGGGAATAGGCGCCGGCGAGTCGCTGAGCCTGCGGTTCAACGTCGCCGCCGACGGGCTCGACGCGATCCTCAGCGCGATCCACAGCTCCGACTTCCGGATTGGGCTGCACGTTCAGTGCCTGCCGGCATACGCAGGCGATGCAAGGCGTGTCGACACCTCGGCCAGCGACGGATTCGTGACGACCACGCCTTTGCCCGATGCGTCGATTCTGGGCACGTCCGGCCTGAGTCTGGCCGCCTACTGGCTCAAGCGCCGGCGCGGAGGCTTGGCCGGAATCTGAGACGGACGCCTGGCAAAGGCGACGCCATTCGGATTCTCTCAGCAAATGGCGCAGGCGATGGGTTGACTTGCCCCCGAAGCGGCCGTAACATGAAGCCCGTAGCCTGTAGGATGGGCTCTAGCCCATGCTGTATTGGCCGCAGTGAGCGAAGGCCCTTATGCTGGCGCCGGTAGAGCACTCCTTTTCGATGGTTCGTCTTCTGCTGTTGGGCACGATCCTCGCCTGCATCGCGACCGCGCAGGCACAGCCGGGAGTGCGCCAGGCCGAAACGGTTGCGGAGATTCACTTCGGTCTGGTGGAGCCGCCGGTCGTCGCGCAGCGCGATATCACCGTGGAGGCGCCGATCTCCGCGCAGGCGACCGAGGTCAAGCCGCTGGAGTGCAGCGGCATGGTCTGGGCAGACGGTCGTCTGATCCTGGCCAGTGACCGCCATGGGCTGATGCTCTTCACCTGTCCGATCGACCTGCAACAGATGACGATCGGCACGCCGAGCCCGCGCGCGGTGATCGGCAACGAGCAGGAGCTGCTCGACGACGCCGAGTGTCTGGTGGTGTCCCGTCGCGACCGCGAACAAGTCGTCTACGTGATGTGCTCGCTGAGCAACGACCCCGACGAGCTGCCTCTGCCGAAACGACGCCACATGCTGCGGGTGGCGCTGCGCGATCTGGACTCCGCGCGGGTGGCGCGGCCGGTGGTGCTCAGCGCGGGCCGGGTGCGCGATCTGATCAACGACCGTTTCGAAGCCGTGGGCGTCGAACCCTATCGCACGTTTCACCCCGATTTCTCCGGCAGCGACAAGAACACCTATCGCTGGGGCAACGTCGAGGGAATGTGTTTCACCCCGGACGGCGGCCGTCTGCTGCTCGGGATGCGGAATCCGCTGCTGGGCTCCCATGCGCTGATGGCGGTGGTCGTGGGCGTCGAGGAGGCGTTCGATACGCGGGAGGCGAGCAAACTGGACCTGGTGGACCTGTTCGCGATCGATTTGGGAGACCGCGGCGTCAGCGATCTGTGCTGGGACCCGCTGACACGGGGATACCTGATCACGGCCGCGCGGAGCAATGGCCCCAAACTGAGCAAGGACCAGCCGTTCCCGCCCAATACGCTCGACAGCGCTCTGTTCTGGTGGAGCGGGCACAAGCAGGATCGCCCGATCCTGTTCGCCCGATTTCCGGACATGAAGGTGGAGGCGGTCTGCCGGCTGGGCGACACGCCGTTCATCGCCGTCGCTTCGGACGAGGGAGATGTCAGCGAAGGGCGGCCACAGCAGCAGCAGAGCGTGATTACGGTGATGTACTTCACCGGCATCAGCATCGGCTCTGGGGACGGGACAGATGCCAGCCAAAGATGAGCGAGGAGTGATCGACGACGCCCAGTTCGAGGCGAGCCTCATCGCCGGCGATACGGAGATCGTAGGGGCGAATAATCATTCGCCCGTACCTGGGGCGAATGATCCTCCGCCCGTGCAAATGCCGGCGGCAGGGGCGAGGCGCGCCTCGCCGGTCCGTCAGCCGCCCTGGGCGGGTAAGGTGCTGGGCCATTTCAAGCTGCTGCGGCTGATCGGCGAAGGCAAGATGGGACGGGTCATCCAGGCCCGCGACATCAACCTCCAGCGCATCGTGGCGCTCAAGGTGCTGTGCAAACGCCTGCCGGGAATCGATGCCACCCAGCGGGTCGACCAGTTCTTCCGCGAGGCGCGTGCCGCCGCCCAGATCGATCATCCGAACGTGGTGCACATCTACGAGATCAACCAGCACGACGGCTGGTGGTACATCGCGATGGAGATGCTTGAAGGCGGCAATCTCGGCCAGGCAATCAAGGCGGCCGGCCCGCTGCCGGCGCACAAGGCCTGCGCGTTCATCGCCGATGCCGCCTCGGCACTGGCGGCCGCGCACGAGATGGGCATCCTCCATCGGGACATCAAGCCCGCCAACCTGATGCTCACACGCCAGGGGCGATGCAAAGTCACCGATTTCGGACTGGTCCACATCGACGACCCCAACGATCCGTTCCAGTTCACTCACAAGGCGGTGGGCTCGCCGCTGTTCATGGCGCCCGAGATGATCCTCCGCCGGGAGCAGACGCCGGCCGTCGACATCTACAGCCTGGGCACGACGCTGTTCGCAGCACTGACCGGCCGGGCGCCGTACACGGGCAAGAGCCTCGAAGAGGTTCTCCAGCAGCACGTCAAGGCACCGATCCCGGACCTGCGGGCGTACCTGCCGAACTGTTCGCAGACCCTGGCGACGCTGGTGTCCCGCATGTTGGCCAAGTCTCCGAGCGAGCGGCCCTCGGCGGCGGAGGTGACCTCGGCGTTGCGGGCCGAGGCGATTGCCGGCGCGGTGGTGGATTCGGGGACGTTGGGTTCGGGGACATCCAGTCTGCTGCGCGAGCTGATGGGCTCGGGCGTGGCCGATTCGGCGGTGGGCACGCAGATCGTCGCGGCGGCGGAACGCTGGTCGCGGGCCAGACGGGCCATCCGAAGGCGCCGCGTCCTGATCGGCGCCGGCATCGTTGCTCTGGCAGTGATTCTGGTCCTGTTGGGTTTGTACGGACCGTTCAGCAGGCCGGGCCGCCGCGTTGCTCCGCAGCCGGGCAGCCTGGCGAAGTACTTCCCTGGTGCGCCCGAGAACCTGGGTGTGCTGCCCTCCGGCGTGGTTCCCGAGCCGGCGCCGCTGGATCGAAGCGATGCCCCGGCGTTCAGTTGGGTGCGCCAGATCGACCCGGGCGATGCCCGGTTCGTCGCCAGCCGCAGGGGCCGGCGCTTCTATTCGATCGGCGCGCCGGAGGCGATCCTGATTCGAGCGGAGGATTTCATCGGATACCGGACCGCCGAGGCCGCCATCGCCGATGGCAAGATCCCGGCGGCACGCTGACCGCCGGAGACAGCGACGATTCTATCTGGCTGGCGGTTTGACGATCACGCGGTTCTCGATGAAATCCGCGTGGGCGTTGCCGGCGTTGGCGCTGTCGCGATAGAGACCGCTGCGCCACGTCTTTGAGACGATATCGACGTCACCATCTCCGTCGACGTCGCCGACCCAGGCCTCGTGCCCGCCCAGGTTCGCGTCGAGGATCACGTGCTCGGTCCACACGCCGGTTGAATCCTCCCAGATGTACCAGCGAGGCGGCGGCATGGGATTCGCGTCGCGGCAGTCCTCCTGGTCGATGCTCAGGATGTCGAGCCGGCCGTCGAGGTCGAAGTCCGCGACGCGGAGGCTGTGCAGCGAGCCCCGCCGGCCCGGGGAGGTCTGGGGCAGCAGGACCTTGCGCCAGGACGTGCCTCGGCCGTCCTCGTTGTAGAGGACCGCGGCGACGCAATCGGGTACGTCGCATTCGACGATGACGATGTCGTTGTCCCCGTCAGCGTCCATGTCGCGGATGACGCTTCGCGTGGCCAGGATGGCCGGCCCGCCCCACGTGGGCACCGTCCAGTGTCCGAAGGGCAGGGGATGGAACGCCCACGCCGTGCCGCCGCCCTTGTTCTGCGCCCAGCGGTCGCCCAGGATGATGTCGTTGTCTCCGTCGCCGTCGAGATCGCCGATGCCTTCGGGTCCGAAGCTGCCGTGCGCGCATCGCTCGGCCGGCGTGATCTGGCGTTCGGGCCAGAGTCCTTCGACCGATGCGGGCTGTTCGTACCAATAGCAGCCGTGATTCTCGCTGAGCGTGACGATGTCGGCGCGAGCGTCGCCGTTGATGTCGGCCACGCCCACGTCATGAAAGCCCGAATCCAGAGTACGGTAGCGATGTGCGGCAAACGGGGTGTTCCTCGGGTCCCGCGAGTTTCGGTACCAGTGATTGCCCGAGACGAGGTCGATCCAGCCGTCGGCGTCGACGTCGAGCAGGGCGGCGGCCTGTTGCGTCTGGCCCATCGAGCCGACGAGGTGCTCGACCCAATCGTCGGGTCCGCGATATTCGTACCAGTAGAAGTTGTTCTCGACGCGCGCGGGCGGTCGGGCCGAGGCGATCGTGTAGTCGAGGTCGCCGTCCCTGTCGAGGTCGGCCAGCGTCACCGAATGGAACCAGTCCTCGGTCGGCATGGTCGAACGGATGAAGTGGTGCTTGAAGTCGAACAGGGGCGTCGCAGCCGCGTGGCGCCTGAGCCAGCGGTCCCAGCCGGAGAAGCGCCCGCCTGCCGAAACGGCGACGACGGTCGCGCGGACCTGCATCGGAAAGTACTTGTGCCGATTGGCCCAGACCTCGGGATTGGGGTTCCACGTGCTGATGTACCCGAGAGGCTCGCCGGACCAGACGATGATGCCGCAGTGCAGGAAGTCGCGGACTCGCGAGAAGTCGACGGGATGGTTGGGGTCGAGCTCCCACCACGTGTTGGGCGACGCGTGGTGCGTGACGACGCCGGGGCCGTGCAGCTCGCAGTGGGGGCTCATTGTCTCTCGCTTGCCGCCGTCCTGCCAGATTCCGAACTGGAGCCTGCTGGCCGCATTCGTCGGCTGACTGAAAACCTCGAATCGGGTATACACCTGCCCATTCTCATAGTCGCCCGGCCTCGTCCAGTCCCTCGGCGCACCCGCCGGCGGCATGAACCACTTGAACCCGTTCAGCGCCTCGTCGAACGTGAACGTCTCATCGAAGACGAGAAACTCGTCCGTCCTGGCGATGCCAGGCAGAGCCGACGTCATTGCCACCACGAGAATTCCCATGCGACGTACCAACGCCATGTTTCCTCCTATGCTTGGCGGTGCTCGGACCGAGTCTTTGTCATGCTACCATAGCTGGCATGTGTCTGCCAAACCGAAAGGCGCTTGGTCCACGTTTGATGCGTTGCGCTCGATGAGTTGCGAAGATCCTGATTGAGTGCCGGTGGCCCTTCTGCTACTATGGCTCACGAATTCGGAAACGACGATGGTGTTGTCAGCGAGCGGCGTGACGACTGCGAGGCCACGAGACGGCTGAAGTCAGTAAGACGCAGAGCAAGGAGTTCTCCGATGCGGCACAGAATGCTGATTCCTCGGCTCATCCTGGTGGTGATCGTCGGGCTACCGCTGTTGTGTGTCGTCCTGTACCGATGGGGAAGGGTGCCTACGTGCATCGTGTTCAGTCACCTCTGGTGCATGATCGTGTTCTGTCTGGTGGGCATGCTCCTCCTTGGTGCTCTGCGACGTCGGCAGGAACGAGGGGAGTACGCCGGCAAGGCAAGCCAACTGCTGAAGATGTGCCAGATGCTCCGTGCGGGCAAGGTCGAGGAAAGCATGATACTCCTCGACAACCACTTGGCGGGCACCCTGTATCGGACCGCCTACGATGTCCCGGACGCCAAAATGGCCGAGCTTGACCGCGATGTGTTATGGGCGTGGCAGGAAGTCAAAGAGTATTACGAGACCTACAACATCGCCGAGTCCTATCCCGACTCAATGATTCCGAGGCTTCGCCACCGGTTGTGCCACGTACCGTGGTCCGATATGCAACTGGCCGTCAAGAAGTTCGAGCAGACGTATCGAAATGGCGAGCCGGCGCCGCCCATCCACGTGAAATCCTGGATAGGACCGGCCTTGCCGAACGAGGCGCTGGCGGGCAAGGTCGTTCTCCTGGACTTCTGGAACACGCGTTGCGGTCCCTGCATCAAGGCGCACCCCGACTTGCAGGAGATTCACGAGACCTACAGAGACCGGGGGTTGGTTGTGATTGCCTGTGGCGGAGGAGACGAGAAGGAAACGACGCAATACCTGCAGAAGCACGACTACACCTTTGCGGCGGGCATGGTGACACGGCAGATGTGTCTGGACTACGCGATCCGCGCCAATCCGACGTACTTCCTGATCGATCGCCAGGGCTGCCTGGTGTGGGGGCCGGAACATCGCCTGCCAACCGAGGACGAACTCACCGGGCTGCTTGAGACAGGGTCGCAGAGCGGACCTTGACAGCGTGGTCGGGTCCGCCTCGGCGGACCACGCTTCTCCAAAAGGACCCAAAGGACCTCAAGGACCAAAGGGACGCAAAGGCAAGCCTTGTCCCTGAGGTCGTTTGGGTCCTTGAGGTCCCTTCCGGATTCACGGCAGTTGGTTGTCGATCTTGAGATTGTCGATGTAGAAGACGGTCTTGGTCGTCGCATGGCTGACGAAACCGAGCCAGGTCAACTGCTCGAAGGTCTTGTTGCCGTTGGCGAGCTTGTCGAACCGCCGGGGCTCCTGGCCGGGCAGAGTCACCGTGAGATTCCACGTGCTGCTGTTGCCGGTGCCGAGGTCGGCGGAAATCGAAAAGTGCACCCACTGTCCGACGGGCAGGTCCAGCAGTCCCGGCGCGTCGCGACCGCCCACCCGAAGCTTGGCGTCGTCAACGCGGAGGCTCGGGCCCACGCTGTACAGGGTCGAGCGCCAGTCGCGCCACTCGTGCTGGAACAACACTCCCGGCTCGATCCGCAGGTCGAACGAACAGTGCGTCGTGCCGGCGCTGTGGTTGGGCGAATAGACCAGATGCGGGTTGTAGGAGTACCGCAGGCCTTCGACATCGGCAAACTTGAGGCTGCGCTGCCCGGCGGCGGCGGTCTCGTCGCTCACCGTGATGGCGTCGCCCTTGCCCTCGACGTGGACCTGGTCGGCGCGCGGGGGCTGGCCGACGTCGGTCCCCTCGAACGTGTCGTGGACCGCCAGAGGGGGCGGGTCCGGCGGCAGCTCCAGCGCCGGATAGGTCACTTCATTGGCCTTCCGGACCCAGGCCGGGTCGCCATAGACGCCCGCCTGGGTGTACTCGAACGGCTGGAACCCGATCTTCAGCGCCGGCGAGTCGGGCTTCAGATGGAAATCGAGGTTCTTGGGGTCGACGAACAACGGATCGGCGAGGATGGAGTGCTGGTCGTGACCGTTCTCCTGCTGCCACTTCTCCATCGGCAGGCCTACGAAATTGACGGGCTGGCCGGGGACGTTCCAGTAGCAGTTGTTGTCCATGTTGACCTTGACCTGTGTCCACGGTCCCGCCAGCAGCGGCCCGGTCTTCCAGTAAACGATGTTGTTCGTGAACGTGAACGACAGATGCTCCTCGACCCGCGTCGCCTGCAACTGATGGAGCAGACTGTCGACCAGGATGTTGTTGCGGATCACGTTCTCCTTGCCGTAATGCTGGTGGAAGCTGCCGGTCTTGGTGTTGTAGACGAGGTTGTTCTCCATGAGGATGCCGGTGCTGCCCTCGTCGGTGTAGAGGCCCCAGCCGCCGTAGGAGTAAGCGTAAATGTCGTGGAAAACGTTGTCGCTGACGGAAGTGCCTTCGGACGGCCCCAGGGTGTAGACGCCGCCCATGTCACTGAGCACCCACCAGCCGATGTGGTGGACGTGATTGAACCGCAGGATGTTTCGCTTGGCCAGGCTGTCGGTGTAGCCCCATCGCCAGCCGACGGACAGGCCGGTGTAATAGAAATCGGCCACCTCGTTGTGCGTGACGGTATTGTCGCCGCTTTGGCCGATCCACACGCCGACGGCGGAGGTGTAGACCCGCCCACCGCCGCGGAGAATGTTGTTGTCGGCGGCGATGCGGCCGGTCTGGAGGTTCTCTTCGGAGCGCATCTCGCCTTCGCCGATCCGCAAACCGCCGGCGCCGAGGTCATGGATGTACGACCGCTCCAGCCGGCAATCGCGACAGCCTCGGCGGAACCAGACGCCGTAGGTGGCGACGTGGCCAACCTCGCAATCCTGGATGGTCACGTTTCGCGCGCCGTCGGCCATGACAGCCGCCTCGGTGGCATAGGCTGCCTGGTAGGGGGCGTAGCCGCTGCGAGGCAGCAGTTCCTCGTTGTGATGGAACGTCAGACCTTTGAGCGTGAGGTGTTCGACGAACTGACCTTGTTCGGGCTGGCCCTGGAAGACGACGAGCTTGGTCAATCGCGGGGCCACGATCTCGGCCGTGGCCGGGTCCTCGCCGGGCAGAGGCTTGTAGTACAGCATCCCGTCGCGGGCGAGGAACCACTCGCCCGGCGCATCGAGGGCGGTCTTGAAATTCTCGAGGTGGAACCGCGTGTTGACGGGCCAGCCGGCATAGCTCTTCAGTTGCTCGCCGGTGGTGACGATCAGGTCATCTGCGGCGTCGATCGCCGTGATGAATCGCCGCGTGATGCACCAGTTGTGGTACGCGACCATGGTGATATCCTGGATCTCCGCGACGCTCAGTTCTGCCAGCGGCGCCAGGGCGTCACCGTGGACCTGCGTGGCGCGAAGAAACTGGCCCGCCTGCCCTTCGATGGGGACCTCCGAGGTCTCGCCCATGTAGTGGTACCACTTGTTGGGCGTTCGCGCGCGGACGGCCCGGCGGCCGTTGACGAACAACTGCTCGAAGAACCACTTGCCGTTGGCCACGTCCAGCAGGCGAACCGACCAGAGGCCGTCGGCATCGGCCTTGAATCCCGTGATGATCCGGCCGCCGCTGAAGACCGGCCTCGCGCCCGGCGCCGCTTCGTAGCCGATGGGGAAGTCCTTGGCGCCGCTGTCGGCGGGCGTCAGGATCAACGGCTCCTCCAGCGTATATCGGCCGTCGGCGACGATCACCTGCACGGGCTCCTTGAGGCCGTCTGCGCCTTTGAGTTGCCGAATCATGTCCCGGGCCTGTGTCAGGGTCTTGACCGGCCCGTCGGGCGAAACTTGGATTGTTGTGGCCAGGGCCGGCTCTGCCGCCAGGAACGCCGCGGCTGTCACCCAGGCGGTCAGGATTGCCGCCGTACGCCGAATGCTCATGGGTCTTTCCTTCACAGTTGTTGCTCGTCGTATGGATGGGGAGCCGGACCCCGATGGCCCCGGCTCCCGAAATGGTCTCTTCTGCGGTCCGGTCAGGCCGTCAGGTTCTCGAACTCGATCCCCACTCTCTTGCAGGCGTAGGCCAGTTCCCGCAGGTAGTCGCCGTAGCCGGTCATCCAGTGGAAGCCGGGCATGCGTTCGGCCAGCTTCAGGCTGTCGCAGGTGAAGCGAACGTCGATCTGCGACCGGCAGATCGGCAGGAACGGCGAGTCCACGATCTCCGCTCGCAGCCCCACCCAGCGCTTCGACGCGAAATCGGGCGCGATGTTCGTGGTCATCTGGCCCTTGCGGAACTCGACCTTGGGGGCGGCGCCGTAGTCCGACTCGAAGTGGGTCATGATGCGGGCCGGTTCCAGGTCCTTGCCGTTCATCTTCCGCGGCGCCGTGCAGTGGGCCAGCGTGATGATGCCGTCGTGCGGGTAAGTCGGGTCGTTCAGGAACACGGGCATGCCCGAGATGTTGCCCAGCAGCACGCCGGAGGGGATCACGACGAAGTCCGATTCGCAGAACGCCAGATACCGCGAGTCGTTCAGCAGGCTCAGTGTCAGACACGCGGTCGTGTTCGACATGGGCATGATCGTGCCCATGCAACTGTTGATCGTCAGCGCCTGGCAGTCCGCCTTCTTCAGGATGCCCCGGAACACATGCTCGAGCAGGAAGGCGTTCTCGACGTACTCCGGTTTCGTTTCGAGCTTGACGCCTCGACCTTTCATGTAGTCCTTGGCCCGGGCCTTGGCGCGTTCGACAGCGGCGCTGTCGGCGTTGGCCTGTTTGATCAGCTTGCCAAGCTCGTCGTAGTCGACGGTCTGGATGTCGAACTTCCAGACCTGCCGCACGAGGTTCGGGACGACATCGGCCGGCTGGGCCCAGGCGGCGGGACCGCCGATGGCGATGATCCGCGTGCCGAGTGTGTTCTTCAGGCCGCACAGCGCCCGAAGCCGCCAGAGGATTTCGTCCTGGCTGTCGATCACGACGTCGTTGTCGTCGACACCCTTGACCGCCAGCGTGTCGGTGTGTTGTCGAAGGTAACGCGGACTGATGATCTCATACCAGAGGTAGACCGGCCCGGATTTGTGCCGGCAGAAGATGATCATGTTCTTGCCGCGTTTGTTCAACTCGTCGAAGATGCCCATCCACCCGCCGGCGGCGTAGATCAGATAGGTGTCCGCCTGGTCCAGATCGGAAATCTTTGCCAGTTCCTCAGCGTTTCTCGCGCCGGCCGGCGGAAGGAACTCGACGGGGAAGTCGGCCTTCTTCTCGAATGCGACCAGTTCGGTTTTGATGGCCCGCAGTTCCTTTTCGGCGTCTTCCTGGGTCTCGATTCCGCCCCAACTGCGCCAGCTCGTCTGCGGGCGTCGCTGCGGCGTCTCGTACATAAGGATGGGCTTGACCACCAGCGGCTTGCGGATGGGTCCGGCCGGGCCTTCCGCCTCCGCCATCGCCACCGAAGACCACGTCAGGCCCGTCAGCGCGGCCCCGAAGACCGTGGCGCCGCCGACGCCCTGAAGAAAGCTGCGACGGCTGATGCCGTCATGGCTGTGATCGTGCCCGCCGCATGGGCAGCATGTCATCCGCATCGCGGGCCTTCCTGTATCTTCGCTCGCCATCGGTGATCCCCTTTCATAGAGTTTCGCAAGTCGCCTGACGCGAGGTTCTGCGCGTGCACCGAATCCCCCGGTGACAGACGGTGAAACAACGTGCGCTCAATTGGCCATCCGACGCCATGCGGGCAGTATACCGCAACCGTTTGTGAACCACAAGGCCCCAAATCCGACGCCAGGCCCGATTCTCCTGCTCGCGACGCCGTCTCGACCTCCGCCGCAACCTCCACCCCCGTGCCTCTCGCGTCGGCTTGACGCCGCGGGACGCCGGGCATAGAATGCGGGCCTTGATTGGGTCCCGGACACCGACGGACGGCTCGGGACGGGCTGGAGTCGTATCCCCGAGGGGGTCCGCAGAAAAACGAAAGGAACCATGATTCGCATCAACGAGAACTTCCTGAAGCTCCGCGCCGGGTATCTGTTTCCGGAGATCGGGCGGCGCGTTCGCGCCTTCAAGGAGCAGAACCCCAAGGCCCGGGTCATCAGCATGGGCATCGGCGACGTGACGCAGCCTCTGGCGCCGGCGGTGATCGAGGCGATGCATCGGGCGGTCGACGAGATGGGCCGGGCCGAGACCTTCAAAGGCTATGACGACAGCGGTGTCGGTTACGAATTCCTCCGCCAGGCTGTCGTTGACAATGACTACAAGGCTCGCGGGGCCGACATCGGCATCGACGAGGTCTTTGTCAGCGACGGCGCCAAGCCCGACACCGGCAACATGCAGGAAATCTTCGGCACCGACAACGTCGTGGCGGTCGCCGACCCGGTCTATCCGGTCTACGTCGACACCAATGTGATGGCGGGGCGGACCGGTCAGGCCAACCAGATCGGTCAGTACGAAGGCGTGGTCTACATGCCCGCGACCGCCGAGAACGGGTTCGTCCCGGAGCCGCCAGGCCGGCCGGTGGATATGATCTACCTTTGCTTTCCGAACAATCCGACGGGCTCGGTCGCGACGAAGGACCAACTGGCTCGCTGGGTTGCCTACGCCCGCAAGAACAAGGCGCTCATCCTGTTCGACGCTGCCTATGAGGCCTTCATCTCCGACCCGGATATCCCCCATTCGATCTATGAGATCGGAGGGGCCAGGGACGTGGCGATCGAGTTTCGCAGCTTCTCGAAGACCGCCGGCTTCACAGGGGTGCGGTGCGCCTACAGCATAGTGCCCCGGACGCTGAAAGCCTGGCGGAAGGACGGCCAGGCGGTCGAGGTCGCCCCGGTCTGGAAACGCCGGCACTGCACCAAGTTCAACGGCGTCTCTTACATCAGCCAGGCGGGCGCCGCGGCCATCTATACGCCGCAGGGAAAGAAGCAGGTCGCGCAAACGATCGGTGTCTACATGACCAACGCCAAGTTGATCCGCGAGAGGCTCACCGAGCTGGGCTACCAGGTCTATGGCGGCGTTAACGCCCCGTACATCTGGCTCAGGACGCCCAATGGGCTTGGCTCGTGGGAGTTCTTCGATCGGTTGCTGAACGAGGCCCACGTCGTCGGCACGCCCGGCGTCGGTTTCGGACCGGCCGGCGAGCGGTACTTCCGGCTGACCGCGTTCGGCACGCTGGAGAACGTTCGGGAGGCCTTGGACCGGTTCGCCTCGCTGTGACAGGATCGTGCGGAATCAGCCGGCGGTCCGCCTCGGCGGACCCGGCCATTCGAGGGTTACGGAGGACCGAAATGAATCTGGCCAGAAACGCAATCGTGATTCTTCTCGGCGTCGTGCTTTGGGCGCAGGGGCCGTGCTTTGCGGCGCACCTGGAGCCGCAGGCCGAACCGACCGTCGATCTGCCGGCGTCGTGGCTTGCCGATTGGCGAGACTTGCCCGTCCAGTTCCGTCCCCTTCAGATTGTGCATGGGGTGCCCAAGCAACAGGCGACGCTCGACGCGATGATGGGCCTGAAGGACCTCGGGCTGGGCGGGATCGTCTGCAACGTGGCGTTTGCGGACTACCTGCGATCCGAAGAGAACTGGGAGGTTCTGGTGCGCGCGGTCGAGTCGTGCAGCCAGGCGGGCCTGCGCGTCTGGATCTACGACGAAGACGGCTACCCGAGCGGCGCCGCCGGCGGACTCGTGCTCGCAGAGAGTGCAGATTTCGAGGCGCTGGCGATGGCCTACGATCCGTGTCAGGCCGATCCGTTCCTCAGGCGTCCGGCCTACGAGCACACGCACGCCTCGAACAACTACTACGCGGCTCGACGCTACCCCAATCTGATCGACCAGGCTGCGGTCGAGAGCTTCATCACAACGACGCACGACGCCTACTATGAGCGTCTGAAGCCCTTCTTCGGCACGACGATCGAGGCGCTGTTCACCGACGAGCCCTCGCTGATGGCGGTGAACATCGGTCCTCTGCCGGACGAGGTGCGTTTGAAGGTTCGCGTAGCCGATCCGCTCGACCCGAGCGTGCAACCCTTGCCGTCGGTGCCGTGGGTGGCGGACCTGCCCGATCTCTACCGGCGCTGCTATGGGCAAGACCTCCTGGCAGCGCGCAAGAGCCTCTTCCAGGGCGATGGCGAGCAGGACAGGCGAGTGCGACAGCAGTACTGGGCGCTTGTGGCCGACTTGCTGGCCGAGCGCTACTACGGGCGCATCCAGCAGTGGGCCCGCGCGCATCGCGTTGCGTCATCGGGCCACATCCTCTGGGAAGAGACCCTCGAACACCATCCGGCTCTCGAAGGAAACACGCTCAAAGCGCTCGGGCGGATGGACATTCCGGGGCTGGATTTGCTGACGTCGAGCCCGGAGGCGGTGATCTATACGGGCTGGATGACCGCCGTGCTGCCGGCCTCGGCGGCTCTGCTCAACAGCGGCCGCCGGGTGATGACGGAAGTGAGCGATTTCTCCGAGACCATGGCCGGGAAAGGCCCGGCCTCGCTGGCGGAGATGTGTGCGACCGCCGCCTGGCAGGGGGCCTTCGGTGTCACCGAGTTCACGCTGTACTACAACCGCCAGCAGCGCAGTCCCGAGGAGTACCGTGCGTACGGCGACTTCGTCGGCCGGCTCAACGCGCTGTTGCGTGAGGCCCGGCCGGCCCCGCGTGTGCTGTTGTACTATCCGATAGCGGATGTGTGGGCCGAGTACAAGCCGGTGGCCGAGAAGCTCACGAGGCAATCGCAGTCGGCGTCGATGCGCCGCATCATCGATTCCTTCATGACCCTCGGGCAGCGCATGACTCGCGGCCAGATCTCCTTCGCTCTGGCCGATCACGAGGTGCTGGCCGGCGCCCGCGTCAGGGGCAGGCAGATTTGTGTGGGCGACCGGTGTTTCGAGGCGCTTCTCCTGCCTGCCGACGTCGAGCTTCCGGCACCGGCCAGGGCGAACGTCAGGCGGTTCGAGACCGGCGGGGGCCGTGTCGTGCGTGACGTCCCCGGCGAGACGATCAGCCTCGATTCTCTGGCGGCCCTCTACGACAGCGGCCTCGTGAGCGATCCGCAGGAGCGAATCGTGGTCGGACGATTCACGAGAGAGGGCCGGGACCTCGTCCTGGTTGTGAACGTCGGGACCACGTCATGCGATTGTGAGATCTCCGCGCCACAGGCGGGGAAATGGATTGTCGCCGACCCGGCCACCGGTACAATGGAGCCCGTCTCAACCGAGCGGTCGAGGTGGATTTCGCTGTCGCTGTCGCCCCGCGCGACGCGAATTCTCATCGGCCCGGCCGACGACTGAAACCATGCCGCGCCTTCCGGGCCCTTGGTCGGCCGTGCGGGAGGACGTCGGATAAAGGAACTCCACGGAGAGGTCTTCCTTTGTGAGAGGTGAAACCAATGGCCGAGCCGATTGCAGCGTACATAGGATTGGGCAGCAACTTGGGGGACCGACAGCGCACCATCAGGGAAGCCCTGGCCGCCTTGGACCGCCACCCTGACATCGAGGTCACGCGGGTCAGTGATATCAAAGAGACGCCGCCGATCGGGCAGGCGTCCCAGCCGTATTACCTCAATGGTGTTGCCGAGGTTCGCACGACGCTGAGCCCTGAGGGTCTGCTGAACGTCCTGATGACCACGGAGGACGTGCTGGGGCGGACGCGCCGCGGCCGGTGGGGGCCTCGTACGATCGATCTGGATCTGTTGCTCTTCGGGCGACGGATCGTCCGTCTTCCCAACCTGATCGTGCCTCACCCCCAGATGCATCTGCGCTCGTTCGTCCTCGACGGGCTCTGCCAGTTGAAAGCCGATCTCGTTCATCCGCTGTTCAACGAGCCGGTGTGCGAGCTGGCCCGTCGCCTTGGCGGGGGCGACTTCGTTCTCGATCCGGCCGGCCCGCAGCTCGTCAGTATTGGCGGGCCGATCGGCGTGGGCAAGACCACGCTCATGAAGCGGCTCGCCGCCGCCCTGGACGGACAGGCGCTGCTGGAGCCCTACGATACGAATCCGTTTCTGGCTCGGGTCTATGCCGGCCAGAAGGACCTGGCCCTGGACAGCCAGTTGTATTTTCTGCTCCACCGGGCCGATCAGCTCCGCGCCGAGGCGCTGTCGCAGGAGAGCGTCTCGCTGACCGACTATGTGTTCCACAAGGAGCTGATCTATGCGCGACGCTTGCTGGATGCCGAGCAGTTGAAACTCTACGAACAGGTGTACGAAGTCTTCGCCGCGACCGTGAAGGACCCTGTGCTGGTGATCTACCTTGAGGATTCGCCCGAGCGCTGCCTCGAACGCATCCACCGTCGCAATCGGCCATACGAGCAGCAGATCACGCTGGAGTTCCTGGAGGCGCTGCACGAGGATTACGAACGGCTCTTCGAGGGTTGGCGAACCTGCCCGCTGATCCGGTTGCCCGCGTCGGAAATCGGCATCGACGACGAAGCGGCGATCGAGCACGTTGCGCTACAGGTCAAGGCATACGTTGCCGAACGGGAGCAGGTGGCAGTCGGCTGAGACGTCGCAGGGGGTGTGAGAAAGATGCGAGTTACCGGTAAAATCGACGAAATCAGACAATGGGTCGCCGAGGCCCGTGCGGCGGGAAGGGGCATCGGTCTGGTGCCCACGATGGGCGCATTGCACGTCGGACACGCTTCGCTGATCGACGCCGCCCGCCGGCGATGCGGTTTCGTGGTAGTGAGCCTGTTCGTCAATCCGACCCAGTTCGGGCCGGGCGAGGACTTCGACAACTACCCCAGGCCCTTGGAGCAGGACCTGGCGCTATGCGAGCAGCATGGCGTGGACGTCGTATTCGCGCCGTCGGCGGCCGAGATGTACCCGCGCGAGAATCGCTCGTGGGTCACTGTGTCGGGCATCACGGAGCATCTGTGCGGCCGATTGCGGCCCAACCATTTCCGGGGCGTGACGACGGTCTGCACGAAGCTGTTCCACATCGTCGGTTGCGATGTCGCTTTCTTCGGACAGAAGGACGCCCAGCAGTGCGTCGTGATCCGCCGGATGGTGGCGGACCTGAATATGCCGCTGGAGATCGTCGTCTGTCCGACGGTCCGCGAGGCGGATGGGCTGGCGGTCAGCAGCCGCAATCAGTACCTCAGCGACCAGCAGCGCAAGGAGGCACCGATCATCTACGAAGCCCTGAACAAGGGCCGGGAGATGATCGAAGCGGGCGAGAGCGACCCCGCCCGGGTTCGCGAACGGATGGCAGCCGTGATGCAGCGGGTGCCCGCCTTGCAGATCGAATACATCAGCCTCGTCGATCCGGAAACGCTCGAAGACGTTGAACGCATCGGCGAGACGGTTCTGATCGCCGTCGCCGCCCGTCTGGGGCCGGCCCGTCTGATCGACAATATCCTGGTGGACAGCGGCGGCAAATGAGCTATAATCCGTGTTTTATCCGCATGGAACTCAGACACGGAAAAGAACGCTGATGCTACTGAAGGTGCTCAAGAGCAAACTGCACCGGGCTCGGATTACGGAGACCCGGCTGCATTATCCCGGCAGTATCGAGATCGACTCGGCCCTGATGGAGGCGTCGGGGATCCTGCCGTATGAATCGGTCCTGGTGGCCAACCTCAACAACGGCAGCCGCCTGGAGACCTACGCCGTGCCGGGCGAGGCCGGTTCGGGGGCCGTCGTGATCCTCGGGGCCGCGGCCCAACTGGCCACGCCGGGCGACATTGTGATCATCATGGCTTTCGGTCTGTGCACGCCGGACGAGGCCGCCGCGATCAAGCCTAAGGTCGTAGTGCTCGACGAGAAGAACAGGATCGTAAAACCGTAGCGGCGGACCGTTGCTGCGACGGCGAAAAGGATTTCGGTTCCCATGGTGGCAAGTGAACAGCTCCCAATGGCATCTGCCCGTGACGGTGATGGTTGTTCTTGAGGTGAGACACCGCTGAATGCATCCTGAACTCATCGAAATCCCTTTCTTCCACGTGACCGTCAAGAGCTATGGTCTGATGATGGTCGTCGGGTTTCTTGCGGCCGTCACATTGATCCGCTACCTGAGCCGCAGTTTCACGAAGGACCCTCAGCACATCACCAACGCGGCGCTCTATTCTCTCATTGCCGGCGTCATCGGCGCGCGGCTGTTCTTCGTGTTCCACTATCCGGACAGTTTTCGCGACGACCCGCTGAGCGTTTTCGCGATCTGGAAGGGCGGCCTCGAACTGCTGGGCGGTGTCCTGCTGGCGATCACGGTGATCTTCCTCTACATCCGGCATCATAAGCTGCCCTTGCGGCACTATCTCGACGCGCTGGCGGTCGGACTGATGCTGGCGCTGGTCTTCGGGCGGATCGGCTGCTTCCTGAACGGGTGCTGCTACGGCAAGCCGACCGACCTGCCGTGGGGTGTTCGCTTCCCGTACGGCTCGTTCGCCTATCGCAGCCAGGTGCAGCCCGACCTGGAGCGGGGCCGGCTCGAGCCGCGCCTGGATTTGCCGCCCGAGTTCTTCGGCTACTACGATGGGGACGGCAACTACGACCCGGGGCTCAAGCCCAAGGTGCGGCTCACGCCCGAGCAGCGCGAGCAGGTGACGCATGGGCCGTACCGCTGCCTGCCGGTGCATCCGACACAGTTGTATACCTCTGCTTCGGCCGGCATGCTCTGTCTGATTCTCTATCTGTTCTGGAGGCGGTCGCAGAAGGCCGAGCGAATGGGCCGGTACGCTTTCGCGACCAGGCCGGGCTCGGTATTCGGCCTGATGTTCGTCGTCTATGGCATCATGCGGTTCTTTATGGAGATGCTGCGCGACGACAACCCCTTCGAGATCGACCACCTGACCATCGCCCAGCTTCTCGGCATCGGCCTGGTCATCCTCGGCGCCGCCCTGGTCACCCTCTTCGCCCTCGCCAAACCCGAAACCCTTGCCCCCGACAACCCCAAACCCGCCAAGCGGCGCAAGTAAGGAGTGTGATCTACCTTTGCGGGCAAGAGAAGGGGCGCGTGTTCTTGTCCCACTGAGCGACCACTTCCCTTCTTTTGTCATCCCGAGCCCCGATGCAGATCGGGATCGAGGAATCCGGCCATAGACGATACGCGCTGCCCATTCTCGGCCAGATTTCTCCGCTACGCTGAGATGACAAACATGCGGCACCAAGGCCCCGGGGGAATGACAGGGGTACGGCGTTTTTCGGTCCGGCCGGCGTCGGAAAATGCCTGGTAATGCCCGGTTCGGTGTGGTAGAATGAGGTGTGTCAGGGAATGAAGGCGGGCGCGGAAATTGGTTGGTCTCGTCATCATACTTCGTTTCCTTTCCCATCGTGCCTGCCTTCGAGATTTGCGAATGGAGGTCTGCCGGTTCTGCGGTTTCGGATGACCGTGTGGGCGGCGCGTGACGTGGGGCATGCTTTGAAGGGAGCGAACGATGGAGAGGAACAGCGGATTTCGCATCGTGGTCGTCGTCTGGAGTCTTGTCGTATTCCTTGCGCCGTCCGCCCGCGCCCAGTACGGCGGCGGAACGGGCGAGCCGAATGATCCCTACCTGATCTATACGCCCGAACAGCTCCAGGCCATCGGCGCCGACCCCAACGACTGGTCCAAACACTTCAAACTCATGGCCGACCTCGACCTGTCCGCCTACACAGGCACCCAGTACAACATCATCGGCACACAAGACACCCCCTTCTCGGGCACCTTCGACGGCAGCGGTTGGACGATCTCCCACTTCACGTATGATGCGACGGACCAGAATGACGTCGGACTCTTCGGATACATTCGCGATCCGACAGCCGAAGTGCACGACCTGATTCTGGCTGACTGCGATCTGGACGTCGAGAGAGGGATCAACGTTGGCGCGCTCGCAGGTTACGTCTCCCTGGGAACCATTAGAGCATGCCGGATTGCAGGGGGTATGGTCAAGGGATGGGAAAACGTCGGTGGATTAGTCGGGCAGATCGACATTCGAAGACAACGGTCCCAGGGAACTCTGACAGCGTGTTCGTCGACAGCCACCGTCGCGGGGAAGAATTGCACGGGGGGATTGGCGGGACTGAGCAGTGGGATGCTTGCTGCCTGTTATGCGGCCGGTGTGGTCAGTGGGAATGACCAAACCGGCGGTCTTGTCGGAACGAATTCTGGCAAGATCACACACTGTTATTCCGTCGGCTACGTCGATGGGGGCCAAGGGCAAGTCGGCGGTTTGACGAGCACAAGCGATGGGATGGTCACAATGTCCTTCTGGGACATCCAGACGAGCGGGCAGGCGACCAGTGCGGCAGGTAAGGGTCGGTCCACCGCTCAGATGCAGATGGCGGAGACGTTCAGAGGATGGGTCACATGTGGCAACGAGGGCCTCTGGACAATTGACGAGGGCCGCGACTACCCCAGACTCACTTGGGAACACGCTCCGGGCGAGTTGATCGTCGTCCCTGCCTTGTCCGATCTCCTGGCCGGCCAGGGCACTCCGGGTAACCCGTACCTGGTGTGGACGGACGAAGAAATGAGTCTGCTGGGCCTGTTTCCGTGCGAATGGGACAAGCACTTCAAGCTAATGGCCGATATCGATCTGATCGAGTACAGCGACGAGCTTGGCGTCATCGGCGACGTGTCAACTCCGTTCAGCGGAGTCTTCGACGGCAATGGCCATACGATATCGAAGTTCACCTACGCCTCTGCCAATGAGGAATACGTCGGACTTTTTGGACGCGTCGTTGCGGGCGATGCAGAGATCAAGAACCTTGGACTGCTGGCCGTCAACGTTCGGGCCAGTGGAGGGGACTGCGTGGGCGCGCTGGCGGGGTACACATTCGCTGCAATCATCTCAGACTGCTACGTGGATGGGGGCATTGTTGTTGGCGGAAACTACGTTGGCGGCCTGGTCGGGGATAACGGGAGCGATATCACCGACTGCCATTCCAACGGGGTTGTGACCGGTGGCAAGCAAGTTGGCGGTCTGGTGGGATCGCTGCGAAACGGTTCGCTCACGAACTGCCACTCCGGTGCGGCTGTTACCGGAGATGAACAGGTCGGAGGCCTCGTCGGGTTCTCTTGGCACAGTACAGTCGACGGTTGTCACTCAGATGGCCCTGTGACAGGTGACGAGTCTGTAGGGGGGCTTATGGGAGATAATTACAGCAGCATACAGCATTCATCTGCCGGCGGAACGACCCGAGGTCGGCAGAACGTTGGAGGTCTCGTGGGATACAATGCTGGCGGGATCGAGGATTCCTTCGCCGATGGGACGACCGATGGGCAGTGGGCCGCAGGCGGCCTGGCCGGACGCAACAGTGGCTATCTCCGCAATTGCTCTGCCGACGGGACAACGCACGGCCAGCAATGTGTGGGTGGTTTGACAGGACACAACGACGATGGGACCGTCCGCGAGTGCTATGCCGGCGGCCGCGTGGCCGGTGATGCCGATGTCGGAGGGCTGGTGGGATACAACTATGGCAAGGCGTGGACTTCCCTTGGCGTCGGGGTTGCGAATGGTCCGGTGTCGGCCGGCGGATGGACGATCCTGAATGCCTATGCGACGGCAACGGCCACCGGGCAGGAATCTGTCGGCGGATTGGTCGGCAGGAATGCTGGTGCGATCAGGAACTGCTATGCGGTGGGGCAAATTCACGGAGCAAATGAGGTCGGTGGCCTGGCGGGGTCCGGCGACGGAGACATCATAGTATCTTTCTGGGACACCGAGACCAGCGGCCGAATGGGAAGCGCCGCGGGAGACGGCAAGACCACCCGCGAGATGCAGAGGCGAGAGACGTTTGTTTTATGGGGTGCTTGCGGCAACGATGGAATATGGACGATTGACGAAGGCAAAGATTACCCCAGGCTGTTTTGGGAAGGCACGCCAGGGCAGATCATCGGCCCTACGTATTTGTCAGACGTCCTGGCGGGCACCGGGACGCGCGACGATCCTCTGCTGATCCTCACAGGTAAGGATTTTGCGATGCTTGCCTTGTTCCCCTGTGAGTGGAACCAGCATTTTCGACTGATGGCCGACATCGACCTTTTGGAATTCAAGGGCGTCTCGCTGATGGTGGGTCGACAGGAAATGCCCTTTGTCGGCACATTCGACGGTAACAACCACACTATCTCACACTTCACGTGCATTTGCGAAGACGCCGCCTACATCGGTCTGTTCGGATGCGTTGACGGCTCGCATGCCGATATTCGCAATCTGGGACTGATCGACCCGTCGATCGAAGTAGGTCTTGCGGGGTGGGTGCCGGGTCCGATTGGCTCCCTGGTAGCGTATCTCGAAGATGGCACCGTCAGCAACTGCTATGTGGCCGGAGGTCACGTGTCGGGTGACAAACGCATCGGGCCTTTCATCGGGAGTGACCAATTCGTTGGTGGTCTCGTAGGGTGCAACCGCGGCACACTTGCAGAGTGCCGAGCGCAAACCGATGTGACGGGCGTTAGCGCGGGCGGCTTAGTAGGGGTCAACAGCGATACCATCATGGACTGCTATGCGGGCGGAAGCGTCGCCGCTGGCCTCAGCGGTGGGGGGCTGGTTGGCGTCAACGCGGGGACTCTGAGAAACAGCTCATCCGTCAGCGATGTCTCCAGCCTCCAATGCGCCGGTGGTCTTGTGGGCCGGAACACTCGCTTGATTGCGAACTGCTCTTCGGGGGGGACTGTTTCCTACGGCAGCTACATTGGCGGACTGGTGGGACAGAGCTCTGACTCCTCTGCGAATTCATCGAATGCCAGGATCGTCAACTGCTATTCCAGCAGTTCTGTTCGGGGAAGGCAGGTCGTCGGAGGTCTGGTGGGCCGGAATGGATACAACGGATCGGGCAGAAACTACGGTGGCACAGTGTCCTGCTGCTACAGTACGGGACTGGTCTCGGCGAGCAATGAGGCCGGTGGTCTCATCGGCCGCAACGAAGTCGGATATGTGGAGGCATCGTTCTGGAACGTTGAGAGCGCCGGGCAGTCCCTCAGTGCCGGCGGCCACAGCAGAACAACCTCGGAAATGCAGACGCCGGACACCTTCAGAGAGGCGGGGTGGGACTTCTTCGGCTTCTCTGATGGCCCCTGCGATCTCTGGGCGGTGGACCCCAATAGTGGATACCCCATTCTCTGGTGGCAAGCGACCTCGCCCCCTATGACGACCGCCTTCTCGGGAGGTATCGGAGAACCCAATGCCCCCTATCTTATCTCGACGATTGTCGAGCTGAACCGCATTGGCCACAACCCGCGACTGATGAGCGCCCACTTCCAGTTGTCGAATGATGTCGATCTCGCAGGGGTCCGACTGTTCTCGATCGGCAGTTCTCTGTTTCCATTCACCGGCGATTTTGACGGCAATGGCTTCACCATCTCCAACTTGTCGCGCACCGCCGACGCTGGCGACGCAAACGGAGTAGGTCTTTTCAATTACATCACCGGTAGTGCTGCCGTTCGGAGTCTGAACCTGTTCGACTCCACAGTTGAGGCTGGGCCACGCGATTACGTTGGGACGTTAGTCGGGCATCTGAACGGAAGCACACTCACCGATTGTCATTCGTGGGGGACCATCGTTTCGGGGCGCAGATATGTGGGAGGACTGATAGGATATGAGGTCAATGGCACGATCACGCGCTGTTCTACAAGCGGGGCGGTGACCGGCGAGATGGGGGTCGGTGGCTTGGTTGGGTATTGCAGAGGCGCCGTGACGGACTGCTCCGCGACGGGTACCATCCTTGGCGGTGATGATATAGGCGGACTGGTTGGCTGTTTCGATTGCCCCGGAGCCATCAGTAGTTGCTGTGCGGATGGGACTGTGGTGGGCGACAACCAAGTTGGGGGACTGGTGGGCTCGAACATCGGTACTCTCAGAAACAGCTATGCTGCGTCAGGGGTAACTGGTGCCAGCCGCGTCGGAGGCCTTGTCGGGCGGCAGTACTACCGAAGCCTCATCGCCTGCAGTTATGCATCCGGCCCTGTTTCCGGCGACGCTGATCTGGGTGGACTGATCGGCTACTGTGAGGGAGGGACGATCACGAGCGCATTCTGGGATGTCGAAGCGAGCGGGCTTACGACCAGCGCCGGGGGGACGGGGTTGACCACGGCGGAGATGATGAGGGCGGCGACGTTTCTGGAGGCGGGGTGGGACTTCGTGGGGGAGGTGAACAATGGCGAGGAAGACCTCTGGTGGATTCTTGAGGGGCAGGACTATCCGCGGTTGTGGTTTGAGGTAGATGGAGCGGATGTCGCGGAGGGGCCCTGACAGGGCACGGGCCTGCATCGACGCCGAAGTGCCTCGGCAGGGGGCGATAAGCTGCGGGCAGCGGACGGTTGAGGCAGGAGGCGGATTTGTTTGTAGGGCTCTGGAAGGGCGTCTGCGGCCGCGCAACGCGGTCTTGAGGCTCAAGAGCCTCCGGCGGAGCAGTTTCCTGAGGCGATTTCATTTGAACATTCGGCGGGATTACCGATAATATAGATGGGGGTACAAATAGGGCAGTCTCTATAGGTTGGCGGATCAGAAGACGTTTTATGGGGCTCTACGACAGGGACTACACTCAGGCCGGGGAGCGGCAGCAGTATCACGGTTCGCCTCAGATGCGGCTGAATCTGCCGCGTCTGACGCCCGTGGTCAAGTGGCTGCTCATCGCCAACCTCTCGATCTTCGTGGCCGGGGTGCTGGCGGACTCGGTCGGCGACTTCCTGGAGGACTGGTTCGCGGTCGACGGCGGCTCGTGGTCCACGGCGCTGCAACCCTGGCGGATCGTCACCTACCAGTTCCTGCACAGCCGGGACGTGGTCTGGCACATCTTCTTCAACATGCTGGCGCTGTTCTTCCTGGGCCCGCCTCTGGAACGGCACTGGGGCAGCCGCCGGTTCCTGCCGTTCTACATGATCTGCGGGGCGGCCGGCGCGTTGTTTTACCTGTTCCTGACCGCAATCGGGTTTCTGACGGCGGTCCCGATGATCGGGGCCTCCGGCTCGATCCTCGGGCTCCTGGCGGCCTGTGCGATTCTGTTCCCCCACATCGTCCTGTTCGTCGTCGTCTTCCCGCTTCCGATTCGCGTTGCGGCGGCGGTCTTCGTGTTCATGTATTTCCTGCTGATCGTCACACGGAGCAACAACGCCGGCGGGGAGGCCGCGCATCTGGCGGGTATGGTGGCGGGTGCGGCCTATGTCGTGCTGATGCCCAAGGTCGGGCGGTGGCGCCTGAAGGCGCGGGCCGGATCGTGGGAGAAGAGCCTGGAGCAGCAGCGTAAGCTCCAGATCGAAGTCGATCGCATCCTCGCCAAGGTCCACCGCGAGGGGCTGCACAGCCTGACCGGCAAGGAGAAGAAGACGCTCAAGCAGGCCACGCAGATGGAGCTGCGACGTCAGAAAGCGTAGAAGATCAGGGGCCTTCAGCGATGCGGAGGGGGCCCCGTGCTCTGGTCTTTGGCTGATCCCGTCGCAAACGTTGCGCATCAATCCCACTTGAATCCGCGCTTGCTCAGCCCCTCCGTAAGGGCTTCCACGCGTTTGCGGACGTTCTCTTTTCTGACCTCCGCGTTCTGCCACTGGACGATCTCGTCCTTGCTCTCTCTGATCTGACGCTGCATCTCCTCGATCTTCTTCTGGAGCTGCTCGTAGGCGATCTCCTTGCGGCGGACGATCAGATCATAGCGCCGACCGACGATGTCCTGCAATTCCGCCCCGAGTGCCTGTTTCCTGGCGTCGGACCGTTCGCGGTGCATCTGGCGGAGGATCTCGTCGCGTCTCTTGCGGAGGTCATAGTCCTCTTTCAGCACCGCGCCGAGTTCAGGGTTGGCGCTGTAGGCTTCGAAGATCCGCCCATACTGCTCCAGGAGATGCTCGAAGCTCTTCACGTACAGTTGGGGGTCTTTTTCCTTGACCTTGGCCAGTTGGGCTTCGTCCTCGGGATAGTTGGCCTTGAGCCACTCGATGAATTCGGCGTTTCTCCTCTGGCGTCGGGCCTCGAATCGTTCGCGGCTGATCTCCTCGATCTCCTTGCGGCCATGCCGGCCCAGTTCCGCCTTGAACTGCTCGGGGTCCTTCTTTCGCAGTTCCGCCAGCTCTTTGGCCTTGGCGGGATCGCGCTGCTCGATGCCCTTCATGATGCGATCGATCGTCTCGTCCGAGAGCCACCGATACCACCAGGGATACAGCGGCGAGCTGGATTCCTCGTCCCAGATATCCGCGGCGTTGCCTTGCGAGTCGGTCTGGGCCTTTGCCGGGGCGGCCCAGAGGCCTCCCGTCAGCAGGAGTACGGCCAGGAGAAGCGCGGTCTGACATCGCTGCATGGTGTCTATTCCTTCCAAAACTGGGTGTCGATACGAATCAATTCGAGTTCGACCTCGTCGAGCGAACCGGCGGCGACCAACTCGCCATCGCCTGCCTCCAGGGCCTGCATCTGGGTCTCGATGTGCCGCAGCTCGGACCGGAAATAGGCCAGCTCCGCATCGTCGGATGCGAGATCCTCGCTTTCCCAGATCGCGGTTGGAATCAGCGAGGCATAGCTGACACCTTGGCTCTGTTGCGTAGGGCGACCGAAGAAGCCGATCAGCGCCACGGCGATCACCGCGGCGGCTGCGATGTAGCGGTAGAGAGGACTGGCGGGCCTGTGCGAGGCGCCCAGCCGGACGGTGATCTGACGTTTGATGGCCGCCAGCGTTTCCGGCGCGACCTGGGGCGCCGGATTCGCCTCGAACAATCTGTCGCCCGAGCGGATATCCCGTTCTATTGAGCCGGCCTCCGACGGGTCCATGAATCGTTTCAGCAGCTCTCTCAGGTCGTCATGGTTGCGATCGTTCATCTGCTTCAACCCTCCATGAGCTCACGCAGTTTCTTGAGCCCGCGGTGCAACTTCGAAAGGGCCGTTCCAAGCGGCTCGGACCGCATCTCGGCGATCTCCTTGAAGCTCAGTTCGGAATAGTAGCGTAGCACAATCAAATCCCGGGTATCGGCGTCCAGCCGGCTCAACTGGATATGGAGTCTGTCGACCTTATCCGGCGTCAAGTCCGATTGGGCCCCTTCGAGGGGACGCAGCTCTAATTCCGTCCGTCGCCCCTCGACGAGCTTCTTCTGGCGTTTTCGGCCCCTCAGGTGGTCGTGGAAGATGTTCGAGGCGATCCGGAACAGCCAGCTCTCGAACGATCCGCCTTTATAGGACCCGATCTTCTCGACCAGCTTCATAAACAGCTCGCTGAGCAGTTCGTCGCTGAGATCGCGGTCGCCGGTCAGCCGGTAGAAATAACCGTAGCAGCGTCCGCCGTAGAGATCGACCACCTGAGCGAAGCACTCAGCGTCCCCCGACTTACAGCCGTCTATGATTTGGGTTAGCTCGACGCCTGTACCCATCCGTGTTGTTCACAGCCTGTGAAAAGACGAGATTGCCAAAGGGTTTATTGCAGGAATCTGCTCGAACGCGCATGGCCCGTTGGGGTATGCCGGTCGGGCCCAAGAGCGTAACCGACTGCCCGGCTCCCGGTCGCCCAAGTTGGCCTGGATGCATGGAAGTGGCCTGCCGCGACGGTGGCCTTCGGTCCGCAACCGCCGGTCAGACGGGCCAGGTATCGTCCCGGTCCTCGGGAGCGCTGTCCGGGTCCTCCGGATCCAGACGCCAGCTCTCCGATTCCTCCATTTCGTTGATCTCCCGCTGTACGTACTTGAAGATCTTGTCCTGGAGCGGGGCAAGTCTCCCGTACGACTTGAGCATGCTCT
Source organism: uncultured Pirellulales bacterium (assembly GCA_964579055.1). GTDB lineage: Bacteria > Planctomycetota > Phycisphaerae > Sedimentisphaerales > Anaerobacaceae > Anaerobaca. The sequence continues at coordinate 49,622 of CAZOFX010000011.1, read as the reverse complement.
GATAGCTGGCCAGAAGCATGTCCAGCCGGATCAGTTGCCACTTCGCGAGACACTCGGGTTCCTTGACGCTGGAGAAAGGATCGCACTTGAAGACCCTACGTCCATTCGGTCCGATCTCGCAGAGTTCGCATTTGTCGCACTGAATCATGTCCATACCTCGTTTCCGAGCCGCAGGGCGACGACGAGCCGGAACATGCCTGGAGCGGGGCGTCCCCGCTGTCTCTCGTCGCACGCTCTGTTGCCGCATCGCTCTGAGATTACGGTTTTTGCCTGTTTTTCTCTCTTTACACGAGGCTGTTTCTCGGGTAGCATCCTATTATACGAGGTAAGAAGCATCGAAAGTAGAGATTCTGAGTTTTCTTAGAGGAATGCATGGCCAAAGCACGACGCAGAAGGAAAATCGGCAGCAAGAAGAGACGCACGCGCTGGAAAATCAGGCATAAGATCAGCTAAAAGTCTTCTCATTTCGCAGTTATTCACCCTGTAGGGAGTTCTCGCGCCGGGTCGGGGATCGTGCGCCATGGGTGCGACGGGATCGATGAAGCACTTCCGCGTAGTCTTCGAGCCGGGCGGCACAGAGATATCCATCCATCAGGGCGCCACCGTTGTCGAGGCCGCCGGCCAGGCCGGGATTGTCCTGAACACATCGTGCGGGGGCCGGGGCACCTGCGGCAAGTGCGTCGTCCGCCTGGGTCCGTCCGGCCGGGAGGTGCTCGCCTGCCAGCATACGGTGCGGAGCGATCTGACTGTCACCGTGCCCGCTTCATCGCGTTTCTACGCCCACAAGATCCTCGAACATGGCCTCGATCGCACCTCAGGACTCCGGCGGACGGTTGTGGAGAGGTATCGGTCGATAGCCGGGCCAGGGGACATCTACGGCGTGGCGGTGGACATCGGAACCACCACCGTCGTCGCCAAGCTCGTTGACCTGGCCAACGGCGAATGCGTCGCGACGCGAGCCATGCTCAACCCGCAGACGAGATTTGGCGATGACGTAGTCAGCCGGATCAGCTATGCGGAATCGCAGGTGGGTCTGGAGCGGTTGCGCGCGATCATCGTCGGCGGCATCAACGAACTGATTCGCGGGCTCTGCGAGGCGGTACGAATCGACCCCGAGGCGATCTACGAAGCCTCCGTGGTGGGCAACACCACGATGAATCACATCTTCCTTGGCTTTCCTGTGGCCCAATTGGGGCAGGCACCGTATCACGCTCACTCGATCGATGCTCACGACGTCTCGCCGGCCAGCGTGGGGCTGACCATGAATCCGGCGGGAAACGTGCATACGGCCGAGAATATCGCGGGTTTTGTGGGCGCAGACACGACTGCCGTAGCCCTGGCGGTTGATATGGGTTCGGCGACAGAGATCACGCTCGTCGTGGATATCGGCACGAACGGCGAACTGGTTCTCGGGACGGGCCAGCGGCTGTACGCGGCCAGTTGCGCGGCCGGTCCGGCCCTGGAAGGTGCCCGCATTCGCTGCGGCAGCCGGGCCGTGAACGCAGCCATCGAGGCGGTTGTCATCGACAATGATGACATTACGCTGGATGTCATAGGAGGCGGCCCGCCCCTGTCGATCTGTGGCAGCGGGTTGATCGACGCGGTCGCCGTGCTTCTCGACCTCGGTGTTGTAGATACGAGCGGACGATTTGCCGGTGTGCAAGAGATTCGGAACAGGTGCTCCGAGGCCGTGGCATCGCGGTGCATCGAGGTGGACGGCCAACCGGCCTTTTGCCTGGCCCGGAATCGCCACACCTCGGAGCCGACCGTCATCCTGACACAGAGGGACATCCGGGAGTTCCAGCTTGCCAAAGGGGCGATCCAGGCCGGCATCCGGCTTCTGCTGGCCAGGATGGGCATCGATGTCGGCGACCTGGAACGAGTGCTCCTGGCGGGCGCGTTCGGCAACTACATCCGTCCGACGAGCGCCGTTCGCGTGGGGCTGCTGCCGAACGTTCCGCTGGAACGCATTCACTTTGTGGGCAACGCGGCTGCTTCCGGGGCCCGGATGCTCCTGCTCAGCGACGAGTGCAGGGCGGCAACGGCTGCGCTGGCGCGCAAGATCGAGTACGTCGAGATCGCCAACGAGAAGGCGTTCAGCGAGGTCTTCGCCGAGTCCATGCTTCTGTGTCCGTGAACGTCCGAAGGCTCCTACTGGGTTTGCCCGCAGGCGAGCAGATAGGCCAAATAGGCGCCGTAGATTGCCAGCAGCAGGACACCGCCCACGCGGCCGATGACACGCCGGCCCACGATTGCCCCAATGGCGAAGGCAATGCCGACGCCGATCATGACCCAGAAATCGACCCCTCCTGCGAATCGGCGGCCGACGGTAAACGGCCTGACGAGGGCGGCGGCACCGCTTACCAGCAGGGCGTTGAAGATGTTGGAGCCGACCAGGTTTCCCACCGAGATGTCGTGGTGACCTTTGAGGCCCGCCAGTACGCAGGTCACCAGTTCCGGAAGGGACGTGCCGACCGCCATGATCGTCGAGCCGATCACCGCGTCGCTCAGGCCGGCCCATGTGCCGATCGTCACCGCCCCATCGACCGCCAACCGGGCGCCGACGGACAGGCCGGCCAGTCCGATGCCGATCAAGGCGATGTGCTTTGCTGCGCTGGACGGCACGGCGACGACAGGGGCTTCGCCGGCCGCGATGAGCAATGCACCCTTCCTTGCGGCCCGCATCGTGTAGACCAGCAAGCCCACGAAGACGACGAACAGCAGCAGGCCCTCGGGGCGCGAAAGACTCAGGTCACGCAGGATCGGCCACAGCAGCAGGGAGACGACCAACATGGTGGGGATCTCTCGCCGAAGCGTCTGGGCCTGGATTTGCAGCGGGTTGATCAGCGAAACCAATCCTCCCACCAGGGCCAGATTGGCGATGTTGGAGCCGCAGACGTTTCCGATGGCGATGTCGCCTCTGCCGCCCAGGGCCGAAGCAACGCTGGCGGCCACCTCCGGGGCGGATGTGCCCATGGCCACGACGGTCAGCCCGACGACAAGCTGGCTGATGCCGAGACGCTGAGCGATCCCGACGGCGCCGTTGACAAGCAGATCAGCGCCCTTCCAGAGCAGGAGCAGCCCAACCGTCAGGAACACTATCGCCCATGCCATCGTGAGCCTCTCAAGAGATGCACGCTGCCGCGCGGTGATCCGCCCGGCAGGCTTCCAAGGGCAGCAGGTCCGACGATTCGACGAGGCCGCAGATCAGGAGGGCGGGAATCGTCGAGACAGCCGAGACTCAGACCTTCCCGACCACCAGGCAGGCGTTGTGCCCGCCGAACCCGAACGAATTGCTGATGGCGATGTCGACCTTGGCTTGCCGGGCTGTCCACGGCACGTAATCCATCTTCAGGTCGCATCGCTCGTCCGGATTGTCGAGATTGATCGTCGGCGGGATAACCGAGCGATTGATCGTCTTGATGGCGGCGATCAGCTCGACCGCCGCGGTCGCGCCCAGCATGTGCCCCAGGCAACTCTTGGTCGAGCTGACGGGAACCCTGTATGCGTGTGTGCCAAAGACCGTCTTGATGGCCGTGCTTTCGGCGATGTCGTTCAATTCCGTGCTGGTTCCGTGCGCGTTGATGTAACCGACGTCCTCAGGGTTGACCTTTGCGTCCATCAGCGCCAGTTTCATGGCCATCGCGGCGCCCTCTCCATTGGGCAGGGGCGCGGTGATATGATACCCGTCGTCCGTCGCGCCGTACCCGAGCAGCTCGGCGTAGATCGTGGCGCCGCGCTTGCGGGCGCGCTCGAATTCCTCCAGGATCAGGATTCCGGCGCCTTCGGTCAGCACGAAACCGTCGCGGTCACGGTCGAATGGACGCGACGCGATAGGGGGATTGTCGTTGCGCAGACTCAGCGAGCGGGCCGCACAGAACGAGCCGAGGCCGATCGGGGTCAGCGCCGCTTCGGAGCCCCCCGTAATCACGATGTCGCTGCGGTTGCTCGCGATGTTCCAGAAAGCCTCTCCAATGGTGTGGTTGCCCGATGCGCAGGCGCTCGAAACGGCGAAACACGGGCCCCGCGCGCCAAACTGAATGGCGATGTTGCCGCTGGCGGCGTTGGACATCAGTCGCGGCACGCAGAAGGGCGAAACCTTGCCCGGGCCTTTCTCGATCAGGCGGACGTGCTGCTCCTCGATTTCCTTGATGCCGCCGATCCCCGTTCCGACGATCACGGCTACGCGGTACGGGTCTTCCTTGGCGAAATCCAGCCCGCTGTCCTTGACCGCGTGGATCGCGCCGGCAATGGCGAACTGCGTGAAGCGGTCCATCCGCTTCGCCTCGCGCTTGTCGATGTAGTTGGTTACGTCAAACTGCTTGATCTCTCCGCCGAAGTGGACCGGAAACTGGCTCGTGTCGAAGGATTCGATCGTGGAAACGCCGCTCTTGCCTTCGCACAGCGCAGCGAAAAGCTCATCGACGGACTCCGAAAGCGCAGTAACACACCCCAGGCCCGTTATGACAACTCGACGTCTATTCATATCAGGCTTTATGCGTTTTCTTTCTTCTTGGTTTGCGCAACGCTGACGATGTAATCGATGGCGGCGCCGACGGTCTGGATCTTCTCGGCTTCTTCGTCGGGAATGCTCATGTCGAACTCGTCTTCGAATTCCATGACCAGTTCCACCGTATCCAGCGAGTCCGCATTGAGATCGTTGATAAAGGACGTCTCCTTGGTGATTTCCGCTTTGTCGACGCCCATCTGTTCGCTAATAATCTCGATCACCTTATTCTCGATCGCCTGCACATCTACCTCATCGATACTCACTTGTTGATCCTCCCTAATACACTAAAGCCACCGTCAGTTGCTGTCGCCAGAATCACTGCATAGCACCCCCACCCGGTTCGAATTTGGGCGGTATCTTACCGAGCAGACAAGACTTGTACAAACATTTTTCCTCATTTTTTTCACATGGCCATCCCGCCGTCGACGCACAGGACCTGACCGGTGATGTACCCGGCGTCGTCGCTGGTCAGGAAGGCGACGGCCTTGGCGACATCGTCAACGGTTCCGAATCGCTTGACCGGGATCACGTCCATCGCCGCCTTCTTGACCATGTCCGGCAGAACGGCGGTCATTTCCGTCTGGATGAAGCCGGGCGCGATGCAATTGGATGTGACGTTCTTCTTGCCGATCTCCCGGGCGATGGATTTGGACATGCCGATCAGGCCGGCCTTGCTGGCGGCATAGTTGGTCGAACCGGCCTGTCCCATGACCCCGGCCACGGAGCTGATGTTTACGATTCGCCCGAACTTGTTGCGGATCATGGACTTGGCGGCCACCCGGGTAGCGGTGAAAGCCGCCCGCAAGTTCACGCTTATGACCTTGTCGAAGTCCTCGTCGTCCATCTGGATCATCAGCTTGTCGCGGGTGATACCGGCGTTGTTGACCAGGATGCCGATTCCGCCATGATCGGCGGCGAGTTTCTCCAGGACCTCGGTCAGCTTGGGCGTGTCCGTGATATCCACGCAGCGCGTCAACACCTCGAACCCTGCCTGCCTGGCGGCTTCTTCCAGCTCCTTGAGCTGGTTCTCGCTTATGTCCAAGCCCGCCACCAAACGTCCATGTTTGAGCAACTCGAATGCAATGGCACGGCCGATGCCTCTGGCAGCCCCCGTCACAACGGCAAGTCGTCTTTCAGACATTTCACATGCCTCCAGTTAACGTGAAAACCATCACAATATAAGTGTTCCAGGGCGGTGAGTCTACAGGCCCGCATCGATGGAGGGTCATGCACCCTCCATCAGGGCCTTGATCGAATCGGCGGTGCTGAGATTGACCACTTTGGCCTTTCTGTCGATGCGTTTCATAAGACCGGTCAGAACGCGGTTGGGGCCGATCTCGTAGAAGCGGTCCACGCCTTCGTCGAGCAGACGCTGCATGCATCTGGCCCACAGGATAGGGCTGGTCAGTTGTCTGGCCAAGCCGTCGACGACGGCTGTTGCGCTGGAGTAGTACTGGGCGTCGATGTTAGCCAGCGTCTTGATGCTGCCGGGCTCGGCGATGCGGCAAGCCGACAAGGCCCGCCGCAATGCCTCTGCGGCACTGGCCATCATGCTGGTGTGAAACGCTCCGGCCACCTCCAGGCGGATCGCCTTGAGAGCGCCATGTTGCGGGGCCAGCTCCACCGCCCGTTGGCAGGCAGGAACCGTGCCGCTGACGACGATCTGGCCGGGGCAGTTGAAATTCACCGGTTCGAGCAGCTCGCCCTGGGCAGCCTCCCGACACAACAAACGCACCTTCTCCTCATCAAGCCCCATGATGCTCACCATCGCGCCCTGAGTCGCGTCGGCGGCCGCCTGCATGGCTTCACCTCGCTTGCGCACCAACTGGAGGCCGTCCTCGAAACTGACCAGGCCTGCGGCATAGAGAGCAGTGTACTCGCCCATGCTCAGACCGGCGGTGATCTGCGGCCGGATGCCGGAGGTGGCGGATTGGGTCCGAATCACTTCGAGCAGGGCCGCCGATATCGTGAAGATCGCTGGCTGCGACATGGTCGTGCTGTTCAGGGTCTCAGCCGGACCTTCGAAACACACCTTGCGAAGGTCGAAGCCCAGAATGCGGTTGGCCTTTTCGAATATCGCCGCTGCCGCAGGATAGGCGGCTGCGACGTCGGCGCCTATGCCGATCACCTGGGCGCCCTGTCCGGGAAACAGAAAAGCGGTAGTCATCGTTCGTGTCCTTGAACCAGGCTGGTCTGCGGTGTTCCGGCGGTCTCGAAACGGCGATCAGAATTCGATGACATTCGCGCCCCAGGTCACCCCGGCGCCGAAGGCCACGAAAATGAAGATATCCCCTTTCTGGATCCGCCCCGTGCGGACGCATTCGTCGAAGGCGATGGGCACCGAAGCTGCCGAGGTGTTGCCGTACTGGGAGATGTTGACGAACACCTTCTCGTCGGGCAGGTTCAACCGTTTGGCCGCCGATTCGATGATCCGCGCGTTCATCTGATGGGAGACGACCATTTTGACGTCGTCCACGGTCAGATTGCAGTGGTTCAGGCCGTCGGTGACGGAATCGACGATGCGTCGAACCGCCTGCTGGTAGACCTCGCGTCCCTTGATCTGCATGAAGACCTTGCCGGGGTCTGCAAGAGGTTGTGGCGCGGGATGTCGCGAGCCGTGGGCCTGGCAGTTGAGCGATTCCCAGTATTCCCCGTCGGCGCCGAGCGTGCTGTACATGATGCCCCGGCCGCCGTCGGTCTTCTTTTCGAGCACCACGGCGCCCGCCCCGTCGCCGAAGAGGATGCAACTGGACCGGTCCTGCCAGTTGGTGATCTTCGTCAGCGTCTCGGCCCCGATGACCAGCGCCTTGTTGATCCGTCCGTTCTCCATGAACTGCTGGACGATGTGCAGGGCGTAGACGAAGCCGCTACAGGCGGCCGCCAGATCGAACACCCAGGCATTCTTGGCGCCCAGGGCTTCCTGGACGAAGCAGGCGGTGGACGGGAAGGGCATTTCCGGCGTGATGGTGGCGACGATGATCAGGTCGAGCTCCTTGGCGTCGACACCGGCGTACTGGAGGGCCCGTTTGCCTGCCTCCGTAGCCAGATAGGCCGTCGTTTCATTGTCTGCCGTGATGTGCCTGACCTTGATTCCGGTGCGCGTGGTGATCCACTCGTCCGAGGTATCGACCATCTTGGAGAGGTCGTCGTTGGTCAGAAGCTTTGCTGGTGCAAACGAGCCGCACCCGGTAATGACGGCGCGACTCGGGGAGGGGCGATTCTCTGTATCCTTAGGCATCAGACGTCCTTACGCCAGCTTCCGAGAGACACTCTATGATCTTGTCATTGATTCGCTGCGTGTAGCACTTCTTCGCGGCAGAGACCGCGTTGCGAATCGTCCGGCTCTTGCTCGATCCGTGGCAGATCAGGGCTGTGCCGTTGATGCCCAGCAGCGGGGCGCCACCATACTCATTGTAGTCGTGCTTCTGATAGACCCGCATGATGATCGGTTTGAATTTCAGGGCCAGGCGGGCCTTCTCCTGCATCAGCTCCTGCTTGATGGCACGGAACAGCCCATCGACGGCCCCCTCGGTCAGCTTCAAGATCACGTTGCCGACGAATCCCTCGCAGACGACGACATCGCAGACCCCGCGGAAAATGTCGCGTCCTTCGATATTGCCGATGAAATCCAAGCGCGGATCGGAGCGAAGCAGCTCCCGCGTTCGTTTGACGACCTCGTTGCCCTTGGCGTCCTCCTCGCCGATGCTCATCAAACCGACGCGCGGCTTGGCGATTCCGAGGATGCTTTTGGCGTAGATGGTCGACATCAACCCGTACTGGTACAGGTTGATGGGCTTGCAGGCGATGTTGGCGCCGACGTCACAAATCGTGACCGGGCCGGCGGGCATCGGAAAGACCACCGCGATCCCCGGGCGGTTCACGCCCGGCAGGGTCCGCATCCGCATCTGGAACGCGGCCACACAGGCCCCCGTGTTGCCGGCGGAAATGACCGCGTCCGCCAGTTCGTGCTTGGCCAGCTTGGCCATCACGGCGATGGAGCTTTTCGGTTTGCTGCGCAGGCTGTCGACCGGCGGCTCGTCCATCCCGATCACGTCCGGCGCGTCTACCACGCTCAGCGGACCTCTCTTGAACCCCATCTCGGTCAGCTTGGACTCGACCACCTGCTGCGGTCCCACCAGGATCAACTCGTCGTCCTTGTCGAGCTTGCCAACCGCCTCTACGGCACCGGCGACGATCTCGTCCGGGGCGTAGTCACCTCCCATGGCGTCTATTGCGATTCGCATCCTTACGCGGTTTCCTCTTTCCCGAGCTTCAAGGTCATGTTCGGATTGACGTATCCGCAGTTCTCACAGGCCGCATGGGGCAGTTTCGCCTGCCCGCACTTGGCGCACTGGGAGTAGTTCACGGGCTTGAGTCGGTGGTGGGCCCGCCGGGTACGTGTTCGGCACTTACTGGTCTTCTTGACTGGCAACATTGCTGGTCACTCCTGTTTCCCTGCGACCGCCCGCAGAGACATTGTCTGCACAAATACAAAAATGTCTTAGATATCCGGCATCCCGACGCCTGTCAAGGCAATTTGCTTGTCTGCCTTGGGAAATCGTTCGTCCGATTCGGCGACGCCCCCTCACAGCGATCACCCGACCCCGGAAAGAGAGGAATTATCGTCGATTCCGAGCCATTTGTCAACCGTGCGGATGCAAATGGTTGGTCTGTTTTTGAGGGTGGGTGATTTTGTCATTGAAACCGCGGGCTCATTCGGTTATAAAGACTGGTTTGTGAATCGACGGGGTCAGATCGGAGCACCTGATCGGGCCGTCGCTATCGTGTTTGCCGGAAGGGAGCTTCTCGGCTATGAGGCGCTACTCAGGACAAAAAGCGCTATATGAGGCAATCAGTCGATCTCGGTCGAAGTCCGGCCCCAAGCTGGAGTCGAAGGGCCCCGGCCTTCTCGAGCGATTGAGACCTCATCTGGAGAAGCTGCGAAGGCCCAAGAAGGCCGAGCCGGTTTCTCCGGTTGCTGCTGCGCAGCCTGCGGTCGAAAGGCCGGCGCCGCCGATCCTGAAGCCGCCGAAGCCGGTGGGTCTGGCGGAACCACACGTGGCGCCCGGCCCGTCGCAGACCTGGCTGAAACCGAAGGCGATCCAGTTCAACGCCGGACGGATCGAGGTTTCCCTGCCGTATCAGATCGGCATTGCGATCGGATTGTTCGTGATCCTGATCCTGTTGGCGGTCTTTCGGCTGGGTCAGATCGACCAGAAGGCGCGGTATAGACAGGTGAGTCGAACAACACAGGCGAGTGTCGACAGCCCGACGGCAAGCTCGCCCGGCGCGAATCCGGCGCCTGGCGCGGCCGCGACGGCGCCGCAGGGCAATGACGCGCAAGCAGGTGCCGCGACGGCGGCGGTCGGCGACAACTGGATCGTCATCGCCCGCTCCGAACTCCGGAAGGATTTGGAGCCCGTGAAGCGTCATTTTGACGAACACGGAATCACAACCGGTATTACGACGTTTGAGAAGCTCAGAGGGCACTTTGCCGAGTTCGGTCTTGACGGCAGCAAGCTACCCCAGGGTGATGGCTACCTGCTGGTGACGATGCAGACGTACGACAACCCGGATCGGCCAGGCACAAACGGCTATGAAGCCAAACAGAAGATCATCGAAATCGGGGCCCTCTACAAGGGCAAGGCGCCTGCGGGATGCGAGTCGTTCGGGCCGCGATATTTCAATGATGCATACGGAATGAAGATCAGATAGCAGGAGAAAGTTCGCATGTCAATGGATCCTTCACTCAAGGTGAGAAACGCATTGGTTCGGCACCGCAACGTGCTCTCGCGGGCCGAGCGCGTCCAGAAGTTGCACGACGAAGAACGATGGGCCGAAGGGGACTCGGTCCTGGGGCTGCCCAAGGTGGCCCATCGCAAGAGCGGCGCCGGGAAGAAGGCCAAGGCCGAGGCAGCCCAGGAAAAGGCTGCGGCTACGGCTGCGGCGGCGGCTCCCGCTCCGCCGGCCTGATCGGGCCGTGGTCCAGGTGTCACGTGCGAGGCCCCGAGGAGCGGCGGTCGGACGCGCGTGACTGGTTTGTCGATTTCAGAAGGGCATGCCGAACACCGGTTCGGCATGTTCTCTTTCGTGCGCACGGTTTCGCGGCGAGCCGGACCGGGCCGAACCGAGGCCGCTGGAAGTGACTGTCGGGGACGTCATGGAAGGGAAGCTCGATTCAAAGAACGCCAAGAGTCCCGCGCGTCCGGGACGATCACCCCTGTGGCTGCGCCTGCTCGCTGCGGTTGCCGGCCCACTACTGTGCCTGCTGCTGCTCGAAGGGGGCCTTCGTCTGGTCGGCTACGGTCAGCCCAGCGGTTTCTTCCTGCGGTGGAAGGCGACCGGCCGGAAGCTCCATCTGACCAACGCGCACTACTGCGAGCATTTCGTCGCGAAGGAGCTGTCCAGGGCCCCCGAAGCGGGCGTCCTGGCGGCGAAGGACAAGTCGACCGTTCGTATCTTCGTCCTGGGCGGGTCCGCGGCCTACGGCGATCCGGATGTGGCGTTCGGGTTCTGTCGACATCTGGAGGTCCTGCTCAACGCCCATTCGACGCAGACCTCCTTTGAGGTAGTCAATGCGGCGGTGACGGCCATGAACTCGCACGTGGCTCGGCGCATCGCGGCCGACTGCGCCTCGCACGAGCCGGACGCTTTCCTTGTGTACATGGGCAACAACGAGGTCGTCGGGCCGTATGGTCCGCCCACGCTGCCCGAGGGGCTGTACGCCAGCCGGGCGTTCATCAACCTCTGCATCACCGCCAAGAAGGACACCCGACTCGGCCAGTTGATGGACAGAGCCGGTCAGGTCCTGCGCGGCGCACGCGGGCCTGAGAGGAAGTGGCTGGGCATGGAGGCCTTTCTCGACAGCCAGATCGCCTGCGACGATCCCAGGATGCAATCCTGCTATCGCCACTTCCGCGCCAACCTCCGCGACATCGCACGGACCGCCCGGCAGCACGGCGCCAGGACGATTCTCTGCACGGTGCCGACCAACATCCGGTCGTGCGCACCGTTCGGTTCCCGGCACCGGACCGGATTGACCGTCGAACCGCTTGCCCGCTGGGACCGTCACTTTCAGCAGGGCCGGCAATGCGAGGCTTTGGGCGATTTCGAGGGCGCGCTGGCTGCCTACGAGCAGGCCCGTGCGATTGACGACGGCTACGCAGACCTGGTGTTCTGTCAGGCGACGTGCCTGTTGGCTCTGGGCAGGACGGACGAGGCCCGGCCGTTGTTTGTCCGTGCCCGCGATCTCGATACGCTCCGGTTTCGCGGCGACAGCAGGATCGAGGAGGCGATTCGAGAATCAGCGGGGGCGCTGGCGGACCAGGGCGTGAGCCTCTGCGATCTGACGGCCTGTTTCGATGAGCACAGCCAGGACGGTCTGCTCGGCGACGACCTGATGCTGGACCACGTCCATCCGACGTTCCGGGGCAGCTTCCTGGCCGCGATGGCCGCGATGCGAACGATCCGGGAGGCGCTGCCCGATGCGAAGCTGCGCGAGCCCGACCGGACGGAGGACGAACTGCTCAAGCTGTGCCGCGACCGCCTGGTCTTCGACCACCGCCAGATGTACGACCTGGCGATGGTGATGTACCGGCGCAAGACGCTTCCGCCGTTTGCCGGGCAGATCACGCACGACCGAGAACTGGAACGGCTGCGCGAAGGGTTGTTCGCGCTTCGCAGAATGGTCAAGGCGGGCGAGGCGACGGAGGAGCCATACCTGTGGGCGATCGAGCAGGCGCCGGACGATGTATACGTGAATGTCCGCTATGGCCAGCTTCTCGTCGAGCAGGGGCGGATCGGCGAGGCGGTCCGCAGATATCAGCGACTTCTCGAAAGCCAGCCCTATAGCATGACGATCCGGCTGGCATTGGCAGGGGCCTATGCCTTGGGTGGAATGAAGGATCAGGCCATCGAGGTGCTCACCTCGGACGAGACGCCGCATCGTTACGACCGCAAGCAGGCCCTCTTGATGCTCGGAACGCAGTATGCGCAGAAGGGTCTTATCGCCCAGGCTGCGACGGTATACGAGGAGCTGAGCAGGATCGACCCGGACAATGTCGATGTCTTGATCAATCTGGCAGCCGCGGCCTCGCACCGTAAGGACTACGCCGCGATGAAACGACACCTGGACAAGGTCCTGCGGATCGATCCACCGTCGGTGCAGGGCAAAATCAACATGGGCAACTACTACGCCAAGCAGAATGATCCGAACGAGTCGCAGAAGTGGTTCGCGCAGGCTGTGGAGGCCGACCCGCAGAACTACCTGACGCACATTGGATTGGGCATTCAGTCGATCCGACTGGGCCGGCTCGACAAGGGGATTGAACACGTGACGAAGGCGGTCGTACTGAAGCCCGATTTCGTCGAGGGCTATCAGATTCTGGCGGCCGCCTGCGTCGAGAAAGGCGACACCGAGCAGGCGAAAAAGTATGCGGCGCTGCGTGACCTGTTCGCCCCGGATTCCGCCCGAGTGCCCGGCGCGGTCCAGTAGCTTATGAATATCCTCGGAATATCGGCATTCTATCACGACAGTGCGGCGGCCCTGGTGTCCGACGGCGCGATCGTCGCAGCGGCGCAGGAAGAGCGATTCACACGCATCAAGCACGATCCGGGCTTTCCGTCGCACGCCGTGGCGTACTGCCTTGAGGCCGCGAGCCTGAAGGCGGAGGACCTGGACTTCATCGTCTTCTACGAGAAGCCGCTGGTTCACTTCGAGCGGCTCCTGGAGACCTACATCGCCTACGCGCCGCGCGGCTTCCGCCAGTTCTTGATGAGCATTCCGCTGTGGCTCAAACGGAAACTACATCTGCCGCGGGAGTTGGACCAAGCCTTGGGTGGCAAATACACGGGCCGGTACGTGTTCACCGAGCACCACGAGTCGCACGCCGCCAGTGCGTTTTTCCCCAGCCCCTTCGAGGAGGCGGCCATTCTGACCCTCGATGGCGTTGGCGAGTGGGCCACCGCCAGCGCCGGCGTCGGGCGGGGCAACCGCGTCGAACTCCGGAAGGTCATTCAGTTTCCGCATTCGCTCGGCCTGCTGTACTCGGCTTTCACCTACTACACGGGTTTTCGCGTCAATTCGGGGGAGTACAAACTGATGGGCCTGGCGCCGTACGGCGAGCCGAAGTACCGCGATCTGATCCTCAACGAGCTGCTCGATCTGAAAGAGGACGGCTCGTTTCGCCTGAACATGCGATATTTCCCGTATGGGTACAAGACCGTGATGGTGGCCGGGCGGTTCGAGCGGCTCTTCGGCGCGCCGGTGCGCAGACCCGAGAGTCCGATCACCGAGCACACGATGGACGTGGCCGCCTCGATTCAGTCGGTGACCGAAGAGATTATGCTGCGGATGGCTCGGAACCTGCACCAGGAAACGGGCATGAAGAACCTCGTGCTGGCAGGCGGCGTCGCGCTGAACTGTGTGGGCAATGGACGGATTCTGCGCGAGGGCCCGTTCGAGAACATCTGGGTGCAGCCGGCGGCGGGGGACGCCGGCGGGGCGCTGGGGGCGGCCCTGTTCGTGTGGCACCAGTTGCTCGACCATGAGCGTAAGGTCAACGAGCGCGATGCGCAGGGCGGCTCGCTGCTCGGGCCGGCATTCGACGACCAGGCCATCGAGACATTTCTGAAGAGCATCGGCGCGCCGCACCATAGCTTCGCGCGAGAGGCCGATCTATACGACTGCGTAGCGGACCTGATCGCATCCGAGAACGTGGTGGGCTGGTTCCAGGGGCGGATGGAGTTCGGGCCGCGCGCGCTGGGCAACCGAAGCATCATTGGAGACGCTCGCAGCGAGAAAATGCAGTCGGTGATGAACCTGAAGATCAAGTTTCGCGAGTCGTTCCGTCCCTTTGCGCCGTGCGTGCTGATCGAGGACGCCCACGAGTACTTTGGCCTGGAACCGGGGCAGGAAAGCCCCTACATGCTGCTCGTTGCACCGGTACGGGACGACAAGCGGCTCGACGGGGACGTGCCCGGAGCCAGGGGCCTCGACCGGCTCAAGGGCCGGCGCAGCGTGATTCCCGCCGTGACGCACGTGGATTACTCCGCACGCGTCCAGACGGTGGACCCGGAGCGCCACGGCAGACTGCACGAACTGATGAGCCGGTTCAAGGCCAAGACGGGTTGTCCGGTGATCATCAACACGAGCTTCAACATCCGTGGCGAGCCCATTGTCTGCACGCCGGAACATGCGTATCGTTGTTTTATGGCCACGGACATGGATGTGCTGGTTCTGGGCACGCACCTTCTGTATAAGCAAGAGCAGCCGCAGGTGACAGAGCACGACGTGGAACGGTACAAGTTGCAGTTCAAGCTCGACTGAGCAGACTGCGGAATGCCAGGAGCGAAAGATGTCGTTGGTCAGCGTCAACTGGAACCCGAGCCCGAAGGACCTGAACGGTTTCCGCTTGGTGTCCGTCATCGCCACGACGGCCATCGCCGTTCTCCTGTATGCGATCAAGGGCCTGGACATCCGTTGGTGCGCCGCCATCGTCGCGTTTGGCGCGTTCGTCTGGCTCAGCGGCCTCGTTTCGCTGACGCTGACCCGCTACGTGTACATCGTGTTGATGGCGGTGACGCTGCCCATCGGCCTGGTCGTCAGCCTGATCCTGATGGGCGCATTCTACTTCGGGCTCATCACGCCTCTCGGGCTGGTCTTCCGGCTGATGGGTCGGGATGTGCTGAACCGGAAATTCGATCCGAAGGCCCCGACGTACTGGGTGCCGCACCAGCAGGGCAAGAAGGTGGAACGCTACTTCCAGCAGTTCTGAGCAGTGAGGTGTGCCATATATGACGGAAAAGGACTCGACCAGGTTTGAGCGACTCGCCAAAGAACAGCGTCCCTCCCTTGTCGCGGAATTCTGGTACTTCCTCAAGCACAACAAGAAGTGGTGGCTGCTGCCGATCGTGCTGGTGCTGTTGCTGCTGGGCTTGATCGTGCTGCTGGCGGGCACAAGCGCTGCGCCGTTTATTTACACGATCTTCTGACCGGCACCGACCAGTCGCGGCAACGCCGAGGGATGCAGGATTGGCTCTCAGGGCGAAGCGGAGGCTACGCGGTGGGCTTGACGCCGATGTACTGCGTGCGGGCGTTGGCGATCAGGTTCAGCATCTGATCGGCCTGCTTGCGGATCGCGGGGTCGGAGCTGATCACGCGCGAACTCCACTTGGCGTATTCGCGGTTCAACTGGTGTCGGACCTCGTCCTTGCTCATCTCCGTGGTCACGCCGAGGATCATCTCCGCGTCCTCGCTCTGGTGCATACTCACCGGGAGCGTCTTCTCGACCATGGCGCGAAGCCGGGTGCGGTCGATCCTGAGCCACTGGGCCAGATCCTTGAGCAACCCGATGTCGGTCGTCGTGACCTGCCCCTTGGCTCCAGCCACCCGAAGACACAAATCCATGATGTCGAGCCGGCCGACCATCGGGGCGATCTCCACGATTTCCTTGCAGATCTCCTCCAGGTTCAGCCGTCCGCCCTTGAGGAAGAACCCCGCGGTTTTGCGCAACGCCTGTTCCAGTTCCAGCCGTGCGCCTTCCGATGCGTCACCGGAGCCGAAGTTGGTCCGGACCCAGCCGTAAATCACATTGGTCTCGGGCTCTCGCAGGGCGTTGTTGGCCGCACCCACACTGAAGGCCAACCCGACCGCCAGGG
This sequence comes from uncultured Pirellulales bacterium, assembly GCA_964579055.1. Taxonomy (GTDB): domain Bacteria; phylum Planctomycetota; class Phycisphaerae; order Sedimentisphaerales; family Anaerobacaceae; genus Anaerobaca. The sequence continues at coordinate 33,454 of CAZOFX010000011.1, read as the reverse complement.
TTTTGGCCCGCTGGATGTTGTCGTCGACGTCCAGATACCCGATCTCGAGGTTCTCGAACGCACCCACGCACGAACCGGTGGCCAGCTCCTGGCCGGTCGAGCGGGAGATGATAGCAACGTTGAACCGCAATTCCCGGTGTCCCTGTCGCGGCAGGACGAGCCATTCCGGCGAAATCTGCGCCACGGTCATCCAGTCTTCCAGAACGGTGTGCCGCTGGCAGAGCTTTCCGATCTCGGTCTGATACGTGAAAGAAACCGCCCGATTGATCGGCCCCTGCTTGGGACGCGCCGGCACGGGCAGCGGCGTCTGGCCCTTGTTGTCGGTGACGTCGCTCAAGGTCGTCTTCAGTTCGACTTCATGGCCGTCGTCGGGGGCTTCGATCGTGCCGCAGATGTCCAGGACCAGAACAGTCTGCCACGTGTCGCCTTTCGGCTCTCTCCCGATTCGCGCGCGGCAGTTCAGCACGCCCAGATTGACGGCGCCGTCCGATTTGTCCGAGCGACGCGTCTCCTGGCTCGGTGCGGCGCACACGGCAGATTCCCGGGTGCCACTGCCGGGCGCGGGAAGCGCGGCAGGGTCGCCTGCTCGCGGCGCCGGCCGCGACACACGCGGCAGACGACTGCGGGCCGATCGCGCCAGCCCTTGTAGCTCAGCGGGCAGACGCCTCGCAACGCTGCAAGCCCAACGTGCGGTCCGTGTGGCCGAGCCGCCGAGACGCACCAGCAACGTGCGGACGAGTGCGAGTCCCGATGCCAATGGGGATGGGCCGCTCGCGTCCGACTGCGGACCTCGACGTCGAGTTCCGATGAAGACGCCGGCCGCGACCCCCACGATCATAGCCACGATTGGAAGCACGATCTTCAGCATGGGACACCATCTTGCTGCTTATTGGACCTTGAGCGATTGCAGTTCTTTGGCACTGTCCGTTGCCTGGCTCCCGGCTTTCTCCTCGTTCAGCGAGACGTCCATCTCCAGGACTCGGCCGGAGTCGACGTCCTCGAACTTGCAGTGCATCCGCTGGTTGAGATCATAGCTGTACGTCACCTTGATGGGACGCTCGGCCGGCCGGTTCGGCGGCAGCTCGAAGCGGTGCGTGGCGATCGTGTTGACGTACGCCGGGTCGACATCCTCGCCCTGGGTGACGGTCACCTCGACCTTCTCCTGACCCTGTGAGACGGTATAGAAGGTCTGCGTGGCCTCGCACGGCAGCGGGGTGTTCTTCTTGAGAATGATCCGATTCTGGATCATCCGGCGGCCCGTTTCCTTGTCGATCGGCGCGCAGATCGTTCCATAGCTGTGATTGCAGACGTCGGTCAGACAGATATCCTGAAGCCCCGTGCGGATGCCGGGGTCGACCGCGTCGGGGTTTTGGCGGACGGCGGTCAGGCCGGCGTGAAGCGCCGCGCCCAGCGCAACGCACTCATCGACATTCACCTCGCAGGCCGGGGGAAAACCAAACGTCTGCTCCAGGTGTGCCCGCACCATTGGCACGCGGGTGCTGCCACCGACCAGCAGCACGGTCGTCACGTCCGACGGCTTGAGGCCGGCCTCTTCCAGCGCCACCTCCACCATCATGTCCGTCCGCGCCACCAGCGGGGCGATGGCTTCTTCAAACATCTCCCGCGTGACCTCGGCGCGCATGCTGCCACTAGGGCCGTACAGAATCTTCTTGGCTACGGGACGGCGCGACAGCGTCTTCTTGACGTCTTCGGCCTCGTCCTCGTACTTGGCCAGGTCTTCCGCCGAGTTAATCAGCTCGGTGCCGAACTTGTCGCGATAGAGCTTCTGGAGGATTTCGAGGACCTTCTGGTCGAAGTCGATGCCGCCGAGGGCGTGGTCGCCCTGAGAACAGACGATGTCCATCTGGAGCCCGTTGACGTTCATCAGCGTGACGTCGAACGTACCACCGCCGAGGTCGTACACGAGCACCTTGCCGGCGACCTCGCGCGTCGTGGCGTAGTACAGGGCCGCCGCCACGGGTTCGTTGACGATGGCGATGACGTTGAGGCCGACGGCGGTCCCGGCGTCCATGGTCGCTTTGCGGCGCACCTCGTCGAAGTGGGCCGGAACGGAGATCACCGCGTCGCGAATCGGTCCGTGCGAGGCTTCGGAATCCTGTTTGAGCTTCTTGAGGATCAGCGCCGACAGCTCCACGGGGGTCCAGCCCCTTCCGTCGATGGTCACCTGGTGTTCGGCGTCGCCTATATGACGCTTGATGCACCGAACGGAACGCGCCGGGTTCAGGTGCCTCGAATTGAGGGCTTCGATCCCTACGCGGATGAGTTCGGGGTTCTCTTCGTCGAAGAAGATGGCCGACGGTGTCAGTCGCTCTCCGTCCGCGTTCGGAACGATCTCCGGCTTGCCGATCGCATTGAGGACCGCCAGTTCCGAGAATGTCGTTCCAAGGTCTATGCCGACGATGTTAGCCATGGTATTCTCCTGCGTTCAACGTTTCCCACAGAGTCTGTCGGACCGCCCAAAGGCGTGCCGCGAGAAGACTCAGCCAAATAGCTTCACCTGTGCCGTCCTGACCACCTTGTAACTGTCTTCGTCCGTGATATATCGATATCCGGGCCGCACCACTTTGGCGATCGTGCCAACCTGGCTGGCGTCCCCCGTTATTTCTTTTTCCTTGATGGCCTCCGCGAACTTCTCGTGTCCGCGGTAGTCGCTGCCGACGTCGGGACGGAACTGCTCGACCCCGCTGGATTCCAGGGCGAACAGCAGTTCATCTCGGACCTCCTCGAGTTGCAGAGTGCCCTCGTCTTCCTCGTCGAGCTTGGCCAGTCGGTTTTCAAGGTTGTCGATGCAGCGGATCACTTTCAGACAGAAGGTTCGGATAATACTCCAGTCGTAGCCGTCCTGAAGCTTCTCCACCCGGTCCTGCTGGCAGGCGGCGTACTCGCGGATGGCGGAGACCTGCTGGGCCAGTTCCTTGAGTGTGTCGCCCAGCGGCTCGCCCTGCCCGCGCGACGCCTGCTGTGCGTTCTGCGCCATCTGTCGGAACTCGGCAATCTGACGCTGGAGCTCCTCGGCCTGTTCCGTCAGAGGATTCTCGACCGGAGCGGGCGCGGGCGGCGGGGGCGCCGAGGGCGCCGAGACCATCTCGGTCGTGCCGAGAACGGCCACGCGGGGTCTGGGTGTGAATCGCTGTTTCTGCGGTACAGCTTCAGTCGCGCTGTCCTCGTCGTTCGACGTCGTCCACTCCATCTGAGGCGACCAGTCCTGTTCTCCGGATGGCTCGTCCGACATCAGGACCGCGACGCCGTCTTCCTCGCATCGGGGCGCGACGGACAAGGTCCGGCGGCCTGGCGGCAAAGTCCGATGCCGCCTGGGCACCAGGAACCGCTCACCGCCTCCGTCACTGTTCGTCGGGCCGGATTCATACTCGTTGGAGGACAGGGCAAACTCCGGCTCGTCATCCGAGGCGTCGGATGGTTCGGCCGGAACATCCGGATCCTCCTGCTCTTCACCGGCGTCTTCTTCCTCGATGCCGTGTGGAATATCGGTCAGTTCGCCCGAAGCGGACTCGACAGAGACGGCGCGATCGGCGCGACGTCGTGCAATGGCCTTGAATGCGCGGCCGATGGACCAGAGCACCCAGATGATGAAGCAGATGCCGAAGAGGGCGCCTCCGATCGACAGACAGACGACGGAGGTGGTCTGGGTGATCTGCTCCTTCTCTCGGCGCTGCCGGTATCGAGTGACCTCCTCTTCCCAGTTCGATCCATAAAGGTAATCGGCGATGTCGCCCGGATTCATCTCGCCGGCGGCCAACTTGGGCAAGTCATTGTGAAGGTGTGCTCTTTGCTCGGCGGCCAGTTCCTCCGGCGTCTTGTTCTGACGCTCCTTGTCGAGTTCGAGGACCAGTTGATTCTGCTCCTCCGGCGTCAGACGATACCACTGGCCGTACTTCTGGAGATAGTCGGCCGGCTGCAGCGCCACCTTCGGGATGCCCGCAGGGGCCTCCAACCGTTCGGCTTCCGCCTGCTTTCGCTGCCATGCCAGCGGAAGGCCGCCCGCCAACAACAAGACCAGACCGAGTATCGCACACTTCTTGAGCATGGTTCACATCAATTCATCGTATACGGTTCAAAGCGGCTTCACCTGTCCGTTCGTCGGCTTCCCTGGCCCGTCAATTGACCAAAAAAACCGGACTTTGAAGGCTCGGCTTCACGAACGGGACCGTGCGTTCCATCGGAGTCGCCGTTCGGTTTCCTGGCCAGGACGCGGGCCAAGGCCGGTGACAGTGATGAACGCACCCCGGCGACCGCCCCGTAAAATATAGAAAAAAACCGACAGCGGCCAAAGGAGCCGAATGCTGGACGCGCAGAGCCGGTCAGACGCCAGGCAGGGGGGGCCGTCCCGGACGATGGAGGGAGCGAACGGCGCTGTCGATCGGACGGCGCGTTCATTCTCGGACCTGGAGATGCAGTTGCATGCGCAGCCGCAGAAGGCTTCTTGGGCCCGGCTGTTGCCGACATGGCCGGCATGGCAGCGCCCGACGGAGCTGTCGTCGACAATGCGGACCTTGCGTGATGAGCCGGATACACGGGCCAGGGATCGGTCGGAAGACAGCCATGCGGACGGCCATCTGGACGGCACGGCGGCGGTGTCGAGAATCGTTCGATCATCGCGGGTTCCGGCTGCCGTCATTCGAGTTCTCGGGCCTTGGGGCCTCCCGCACCCCGTGCCTGAGCACGTGGGCTGTGGTGAGGGGGCCGGAGAAACTTCGGCCGATTCGCGCGCAATTTTCTTGCAGTCGCGCAGAGGGGCTTGTAGAATGCCGTTTTCGCCGCGGCTGACACTTCCGTGTCGGCTGCGTTGGTTTCTGGCCCAAGCCGGAATCCCACGTTTTGGGCGATTAGCTCAGTTGGTAGAGCAGCTGACTCTTAATCAGCGGGTCACAGGTTCGAGTCCTGTATCGCCCATTTCCCCAAGTCTTTGCGAGGCGTGCTGTCGTGAGACGCTGCGGTCAACGCGGTGTCCGCAACAGGCGTGAGAATCCATCGGAAGATCGCATGGGCGGCTGTTTCCATCGAAGCAGACCTTGCGCACGGCAGGATATGGAAGGAAAAGGCGGCGCCCGGATTCGAACCGGGGAATAACGGTTTTGCAAACCGTCGCCTTAGGCCACTTGGCTACGCCGCCGGGCAAGGCAAGCCCGCCTTATACACGAAATGTCGCGCAATTGCAAGAGGAATCTTGGCTCGGCCGCGGCCGCTTCAGAGTGGTGTCACATCGCGGGTCGCAGCGGCCGGCACGGCGCTTCCTTGAAACAGTATCGCATGGCAAAGGGCATGGTACTAAGGTCGCACGTCGGATCTGCCGATAGAGGGTCGCAAATACGTCTGTTTGGAAGTCTGCCTGATGAAGACGAACGACCCGATAATAACGGCACTGGCCCAGGAGAACGCTGTCGCTCCGGCGATTCTCGAGAAGCTGATCGAGAGCCAGAAGGAGACAGGGCAGAGCATTTTGTCTATCCTGCGACGGGACAACCTGCTCAGCGAAGAGCAGATTCTCCAGGCGGTCGCGAAAGCAAATCACATCGAATACGTCGAACTGACGGCCGACCTGATCGATCCGATGATCGCCCATCTGATCTCTCGTGACGTGGCGAATCGCTACAACGTGATCCCGATGCGGTGCCAGGAAGGGGCCCTCCTGGTCGCCATGGGCGCGCCGTGGGACCTTGCGGCGCGGGACGAGATCGAGGTGAAGACCGGATACCGTGTGGTTCCGGTTGCGGCCGGTGCCGCGGCGATCCGTCAGGCGATCCAGCGCCACTACGACGAGGTGGACATCACCAAGCAGGTGGTGGCATCGATGCGGCTGAAGGAGGACGCCGAGGCCGGACCGGCTGCATCCGAGCATCGGGCCCGCGTCCTGCGCGAGGGCGACGATCCGATCAGCAAGCTGGTCTCCTCCATCGTCCGAGGCGCGGTTTCCTCCGGGGCCAGTGACGTCCACATCGAGCCGCAGCCGCCGGACCTGCGGGTCCGCTATCGCATCGACGGGACCCTGAGAGATACGATTCGCGTCCCGGCGTCCGTCCAGCAGGAAGTCGTCTCGCATATCAAGATCATGGCCGACATGGACATTTCGGAGCGTCGCATGCCTCAGGACGGACACGCGACGATCGAACACGAGGGAGCCGAGTACGACCTGCGCGTCTCGTCTCTTCCCGCCGTCGGCGGGGAGAAGGTCGTGCTGCGCATTCTCGACAAGCGCGTCGAACGCTGGGCGTTTGACAAGGTGGTCACCTCCTCGCAGGACAACGAGACGTTCCGTCAGCTTGCCGGCAATCCCTACGGAATGCTGCTGCTGACCGGGCCAACGGGAAGCGGCAAGACCACCACGTTGTATTCCGTACTGCAGTTGATCAACACGGCAGAAAAGAACATCGTCACTGTGGAAGACCCGGTCGAGTACCGCCTGGACGGGATCACCCAGGTGCAGGTCAAACCCATCGCCGGAATGACCTTCCCGTCCGCCTTGCGGAGCATTCTGAGGCAGGACCCCGACGTGATTCTCATCGGGGAGATTCGTGACCGCGAGACGGCGGAGATTGCGATCGGCGCCGCCTTGACGGGCCATCTGGTCCTGAGCACACTGCACACCAACGATGCGGCGGGGGCGGTTTCCCGGTTGATCAACCTCGGTATCCCTGCTTTCCTGGTGGGCTCGGCCCTGCTGGGAAGCGCCGCCCAGCGGCTGATACGGACGTGCTGCCCGAAATGCCGCAAACCGTATCGCGCGTCCGAGAGCGAGGTACGAATTCTCTACGGCAACTCCCCGCCGGGCGGCGACGTGCAACTCTGGCGAGGATCCGGATGCAGTCACTGCTACCAGAGCGGCTATCTAGGTCGCAAGAGCATCTATGAGATTCTCTCCGTGTCACGGCGCGTGCAGCGGATGATCATCGACAAAGCGGACGACGACGCCGTCAAGGCCCAGGCGGTTTCCGAGGGGATGCGAACGTTGCGCATGGCCGCCGTGCAGGAGGTCCTGGCCGGTCGGACCACGATCGAGGAGATCATGCGAGTTGTCGATATGGAGCGCGGGTGATGCCGGCATTTCAATACATCGCCAGAGACGCGTCCGGGAGAGAGATGCGAGGCACCTACGATGAGATCGCGGGTGTCAGCGAGTTGCGCGGCGAGCTGACGCGAATCGGGTATGAACTCGTGCGCGCCCGGCGCGTGAAGGAACGTCCGGCCAAACGATCCCGAGTCAAGGCCGAGGACATCGTGACGTTCGCGTACAAGTTCTCGGGGATGTATTCGGCGGGGCTCTCGGTCACCTCCTGCCTGGAGACGCTGGCCGATCAGGCGGACCGGCCCGTGCTCCGGCTGGTGTTGTCGGACATCAAGAAACGGATCGAGGCCGGAGCGAGTCTGACGAAGGCGTTCGAGCCGCACCGCAACATCTTCTCCGAGTTCTTCCTCGGCATGCTCGAAGCGGGAGAAGCCTCGGGCAAGCTGGTGGAAGCCCTGGAGATGAGCGCGGTCTATCTCGAGAAGCGGGAACAACTGCGCGCCAAGGTCAAGGCCGCCTTCGTCTATCCCATCGCGGTAGGGGTGGTGTGCCTGGCGGTTCTGCTGGGACTGCTGCTGTTCGTGGTTCCCGTGTTCACGAAGCTCTATGCCAATCTGCATGTGGCTCTTCCCTGGCCGACGCTGCTTCTGGTCACTTTGAGCAAGATGCTGCGAACCTGGTGGTGGCTGGTGCTGCCGGCGGCGATCGGTGGGGGCTGGGCGCTGAGAAGCGTCCTCCGCTACGGCGGATTAAAACGCGGCTGGGATCGCTTCAAGCTGCACCTGCCTGTGTTCGGGCGGCTCAATCGCCTGATTCTGGTTTCGCGATTCATGCGTCCCTGCGCCATGCTGATGTCGGTCGGGGTCTCCGTGCTGGATGCGTTTCGCATCGCCGGCGAGATCGTTCGCCATGCGGAGATGACCACCGTGGCAGAAGACCTTCAGAAGATGGCTCAGGCGGGCAACCCGGTGGGCAGGGCGTTGGCCGCCCACGACATCTTCCCGTCCGAGATCGTGCAGATGGCCGTCTCAGGCGAGCAGGTCGGCCGGCTGCCGGACATGCTGGCCAAAGGCGTCGATCTGCTGGACCGTGATATCGAGCGCATCATAGCAGCCCTGGTGGTCAAGCTGGAGCCGGCCCTGACTCTGATTATGGGACTGGTCATCGGGGTGGTTCTGATGGGCGTCTACTTGCCCATGTTCGATTACATGACCCACCTCAAGTAAAGGAGCCACTCTACATGAGGGCGGGCCCTGGGCCAGGACGTCCGGCGCCGCGTTGCCACGCATCGATCAGGCCAGGTCCGAAAACACGGACGGTTTTGGCTTTCAGAAAGAGATACAAGAATGCAAGACGTGAGATTGTTCCACTCGATGGACCACGACAGGTAAAGTCGCGTGGTTCGCCGGCCGATACACTGTTGGTCAGGCTATCAGAAGTCACCTTTGCAGAAGGAGAACAACATGAGGTGTGAGAAAGGCTTTACGTTGGTCGAATTGCTGGTCGTGGTGCTGATCCTCGGCGCGCTGGCGGCCATCGCCATTCCGCGAATCAGCCAGAGCGCGGAGGCCGCCAAGATCAATGCCTGCAAGACGAACGTGGACCTGATCAATTCCCAGATCGAGTTATACTTCGCCAACAAAGCCGAATGGCCGAAGAAACTGGATGACGTCCTTAAGGACTCGGAGTATTTTCCGGACGGCCCACCGGAATGCCCATTGGGGACGAGCTACTCCTACGATAGCACTACGCACCGCGTGGCGGAGCACAGTCACGGCAAGTAAAGCGGTGATCCGTTTCGTCGCGTGAATGTGTTTTGGCTGCCTGCAGCGGTGTTGATGAACCGTGAGTTGCATATAGCCCGCGGTCTCGCAGTGCGTATGCTTGTCAAGCCTGGCCTATGAGAGTCCCAAGAGCCTTCACGTTTGCCGAGTTAATTGTCGTCATCTTGATGATCAGCACGCTGACTCTGGTGGCGGTGCCGCGGCTCCAATTTGGATTAAGGCAACGCTGCCAGGCGGAGGTGACGGCGTGGAAGATTGTGACGGATCTGCGGCGGACGCGGAGCCTGGCGATCCTGCACGCGGCGGACAATCCGGATGGCTTCGCTCTCAACATCAAACAGAGTGGTAATGGAACGGACTATGAGATCGTCGATCTCGGGAATCATGCGGTTGTGGATGCGCACCGCGTCGATTCAAGCGTCGTACTGGCAGGCAGGAAGAAATTCGAGTTCGGCCCCTGCGGCGTGTTGAAGGAGAAGAGCGATCCCACGCTGAGTGCTTCCGCAACGGGTCGAACGTTCACCATAAGCGTGATCCCGGGCACAGGCACCGTACGATGCCTCGAGAAATGAAGAACCTGATTCCCTGGCCAAATGAGCGTCCACGATGTTGACCGTTCGTATAGCACTCCTGGGACACGGGCGGAAGGGTGTGACCCTGACCGAGGTGGTGGTCGCCTCCACCCTCTTGGCGGTTGCTGTTGTTCCACTTCTTCGGACACTCACGGTTGCGCAAGCGACCAGCATGGTTATCGAACGCAAGACCCAATGCGCGATTCTGGCGGAGGCGAGACTCGAGGAGATTCGAGCCAGAGCCGCCCATTATTACGGGGATTCGTTTCGAAAAGACTCCGAGAGACTCGTCGACGCCTATCTCTGCCACGTGACGGACGATCAGGATCCTGACCTGCGACTGGTGACGGTATCCGTAGGTTATGACGTGGATTCTAACGGACAACTGTCCGACTCCGAAGTGGAGGTAACTCTGGCGACGTATGTTGCCAAGCGACAGTGACGCTTCCCATCGGTTGACACATCTGCGTTGATCCCGACCGGAGTCAAGTCTTCGTGCTTATGGGACCACCCTATGCCGCCGGTTCTGTCTCTGCGAGGCGGTCTTGTTTGGCCCTATAAGAATAGCGTCGTGCGTTCGCTATGTCGCTTTCCGGGAAGGAATCTGCCGTTCGATAATCCGATTGGCAAAGTGGAATCGACCTAACGGTGGGGTCTCTTCCTGCCGAATAGACCGAAAAGCAGCGTTTAACGTGTATACGGTGTGCGTCATGCAGCAGATACCCGATAATGCCAGACGGTTCAAGGCCGTGACTCTGCTTGAGATGGTCATCGCCATGTCCATGATGGCGATCGTCCTGGCTTCGGTGTTCCCACTGTTTGCAGGTATCCGCAAAAGCTGGGACACCAAACAGGCGAATACGGAGATCCTTCAGAACGCCAGGGTTCTTGCGGATCACTTTCACCGCCACCTCGCGACGGCGGCTTCCATCACCGATGTCAGTCCTTCTTCCGAGGACCACGGCTATATAGAATTCGTGGCCAATGACGGAAGTGCCTGCCGATATGCGGTGGGCGGAGACCGCTATGTTCGGTTTGGCCTATTGGGAGATGCCGGTGACTTAGCAGGGCCGGTGAGTCAATTCAAGCTGACCTGCTACGATGACCGCGATTTCGAGACGCCCCTGACAGATCCGGCTCGAGTTCGGTTGGTAACCGCAACGTTCACCTTCCCGAATCCCGCTCCTCTCGGTCGGGAAAGGACGTTTGTCACCAGCGTATACATCCGATCGGAGAGCGTTTTCGAGCCGGGTGTGGCCGTGGCGGATCTGATTGGCTGGGGTGGGCAAGGCACTGTCATCGACAGCTACAGATCTACGGCGGGGGCCTATGACCCAGCCAAGCCGGGCGCGGAAGCCATTGTCACAGCCAATGCCACTGGATTTGGCACGATCACGCTTGTTGGCCGCACTGTCATACGAGGGGATGTCTATATTGGCCCGGGAGGGAATCCGGATTTCGGAATACTCACTTGGGGAGGATCGAAGATCCTCGGCAAGCAGGGTGCCTTGGCGGAAGCTGTGGATCTGCTGGTCTCCTCGGCGCCCCGTGGCTCAGTGTTCGACGGAAGCCACGAAGGTGATCTTCTACTCTGGGGCACCGGAAACAAGACCATCAAAGAAGACCATTACTTCAACAGGGTCGAGCTCCGGGGACGCGCCAAGCTCATTGTCGGTGGCCATGTCACTCTCCTGGTGAATGACGTGTTCAACGTGGGTGACAGGTCGGAAATCAAGATCCTCCATAACTCGACTCTGACCGTGTACGCCAGGAACAGCATTGGGATCTGGGGTTCCGCCAAAGTCAACGATTCCACCAGAGATCCATCAAGGCTTCGCGTATACATCATTGGAAGAAACAAGGCATTGGACATGGCCAACGACGCCGTACTCCACGGTGTCGTGGAAAACCCCGACGGGAGAGTCAGCCTCTGGAATGCCGCCCAACTCTTTGGGAAGGTCAAGGCTGAATACCTGTTCGGAGGAGGCCAAGTCCACGTGGATCTGGATTGCAGTTTCAGTTCCGGGGGCAGACGTGCTGCTCCGGTCCTGCGGACTGGGTCGAAGCCGTCGGCGGGAGGCAGGGGCAGCCAGAGAGGGCAGTCCCGCAGACATTAACGGTCCAGCTATGAGATATGAGCAAGAATCCGAAAAATCAAGGTGTGGTACTGCTGATGGTCGTCTTCGTCATCGCGTTGGTTTCCGCGATAGTGATAGGCATGCTTCAACTAAACACAGAGGATGTCCAGATTATGCGGAATCACATTGGTGCGGCGGAGGCGCTGGCGATTGCCGAAGCCGGATTGAACGACGCGCTGGCGCAACTTCGGGCGAATGCCGCGTGGCATGCCGGCTTTGCGGCCAAGCCCTTCGTCGAAGGTGCTTATACCGTGACGATGGATGGATCGCAGATCACCTCCGTCGGAACGTCTTCCCAGGGGTATACCGCACGCGTGAAGGCCGACGTCACCGTGGCGCCTGTTGGACCTCCCCACCGTGTGGCCATCGATCGGATCCGGGTGAACGAATGAAATCCGCTGCAACGACATCGTTGGGCATCGACATCGTCGGCGACGAGGTCAACGCCGTACTGCTCAGGAAGACTCGCGACGGATTTCGCGTGTTGGGGACATCCCGTGCGTCTCTGCCCGAGGGAACCATCGAGGGCGGTCGCATTGTCGATGTCGCGGGCCTGTCGAAGGCCCTGAAGGTCGTCAGAGAGTGTCGCAGGAGGCCGGGACGCACGGTGCTGTCTCTGCCGCTGTCCGGCACGCTGGTTCGCGTGGTTCCGCTGGAGCAAGAGGACCCACAGGCCATCGCGGGGTTTGTCCGTGATGAGATCGCGCAGTATGCGGCGTTCTCCGGAAGAAAGACCGCCTCTGATTACCACGTCATGGCCTGCTCCCGAAAGAGCGCGCCCGGCAGGGCCCTGTTGGCGGCGGCCGACCAGGTCAGCGTGGAGTCCCTGGTTCGTGCCTGTGGGAACGTCGGCGTCGGCGCCGATGCGGTTGAGCCGGCCGTTCTGGCCTGTGTCAGGGTGTTCCAGGCGGCGAAGTCTCGTGAGAAGCTCGGTCCGAACGTCCTGCTGGCCCTGCTCAAGGGAGGTGTCCTGACCCTGACCGTCCTACAGAAGGGGACCGTCGATTTCACACGGTCGCGCACTTTCCCGGCCACCGGCGCGGCCTCCGTGGACAGATACGATCGCGTGGCGGATGAAATCAACGCTGTACTTCAGTTCTACATGATCGAGGGGATGGCCATCAGGAGCGTGGTCGTGATCGACGACGAGCACGACCTGGGGCCGGCGGAGGCCGAGGGAACGGTCCGATCGAAAGTTGCCTGCGAGGCCGTGGAGGTCTGGACGAGAAGCACTCTGTCCGATCGCGTGGGCCTCGAACCGGGGCTTTCGGGCAAGGGCTCCATCACCGCGTTCGGGCTGGCCATGAGGTTCCTGGTGGATGAGCCGAAGGCCGTGGGCGTGAACCTGCTTCCCAAGCAGGCCGACCGTGCCACCGTTGTGCAGCGGAATCTGATCCTGACGGCCATCGGCCTGGCTGCCCTGTTGCTTGCAGTCATTCTGGCGACAGGGGCCATGCGTTGGATGGTCGCGCGCATGCAGCACGACCTTGCGGTGATGCAGCGGGCGGAACTGGAGCGGGGCGATCATGGTCTTGCGATGGCCGTAGCGGAACGGGCCGCGACGGAGGAGCAGATTGCCGCCGTAGCGGGTGAGCTGGACTGCCTGGTGCAAGCGTCGCAGTCGCATCCCGATGTGGATTGGATGCAACTGCTCGACGACGTGGGCGCAGCCGTTCCGAAGCAGGCGCGCTTGACCGAATTGACGGTGGACGGCACATCCATCATGCAGGTCGGAGGGGTGTGCGAGTCCGATGAAGCCGTAGCCACGCTGGTTTCGATGTTGAACCGTTCGGGTGCCATTGCACACGCCGAATTGCTCGAATCCAGGCGCATCGACGGACAGGACGGAGCCGTTCGGTACGCGATTACCTGTACCCTTGCCTCGAAAGAGATACGGTGAAAATGCAGCTTCTGAGCTTCCATACATTCACACGAAGACACGACAGAGCCGCCATCGGGGCCGTGTTCCTGATCGGTGTCATCGGCATCTGCAACTGGGTCGTTCGCCCTCACGTGACCCTGCTGGTGGCGTCGCAGCGCTATGAGCGGGCCGCCGGCCGACGGATCGAGACCAGCCAGACCGTAAACGACGAAGTACGGCAGAGGCAGGAGGAACTACAGGGGCTGCTCGCGCAACGGGCCGAGTGGTCGCAGATGACGTTCGATGTGGCCGGCGCCGAGGAATTCCTGCGCAGTTTACAGGAGCCGTGCCATGAGGCGGGCTGCCGTCTCATTTCACTGAACTACCTGCCCGCAGAGAGATTGAAAGCGCCTGAAGCGCCGCCGTCGGCGGACTCTGAAGACTCCGAGACACCACCGCGGGTGACGTCGCTCCTCGCCAGGGGGGCGCTGATCACGGTCCACGGCCCCTACAGAAGTGTGGTCAGGCTCATTGGAACCCTTCAGTCCCACAGCAAGAAGGTTTGGATTGACCGATGCCAGATGACCTCGCTGCCGGCGGACGCGGAGAACGTGGCCTGCGAACTGGTGATAACGATCTACGTGACCACGGGGAAAGAGATGGAACACGATGAGTAACTCCGGATGGATGATTGGCTTTGGGATGGGTTTGTTCCTTCCCTGGGTGATACTGGGACCCGTCGACAGCCAGGCCATGCAGTCGGGTATCCCAGACGAGGCCATCGGACGGGAGAACCCCTTCGCGGAAATCGAGGCGATGCGCGCGGCGTTGGTTCAGGCGGATGCCAAACCGCCGGAAGCAGAACCCGAGGACGTGCCGGAGGAGAGACCCGACCTTCTGTTGGAGACCGTCGTGCTGAAGTTCCTCGACGCCACGAGTCTCAAGACCGTCCTGGACAAGATGGTGACATCGTTCGGCATGGTGGCGGTCAACAAGCAGAACAACTCCGTGGTCGTCTGCGATACGGCCGAGAACCTGGCGAAGATTCTGGCCGAAATCAAGAAGGCGGATCGCATTCCGCCGCAGGTGATGGTGGAGGTGGTGATCCTCGACGTTCAGCTCAAGGACGATACGGAGATCGGGATCAACTGGGATCTTCTGAGCGACAATGGGTACGATGTGATCTACCGGCAGAACCTGAGCAGCTCGCGGCTCCGCTCCACGATTGAGGACGCCGAGACGATCGGCAATGCCACGGCCTTCAACACCGTGGGGCTCGGCGGCGACTTCAGCGTGGTCAGCGGGACCATCCGGCACGTGCTTCACGCCCTTCAGCAGAAGAGAGATGTGGATATCCTGGCGAGCCCGAGCACGCTGGTGGTCAGCGGGCAGTCGGCGACCATTCAGTCCGTTGAGGAAATCCCATACAAGGAGCTGATCGATTCCGCCACCGGCGGGCAGGAAGCGCTGAGCACGACCCAATTCAAGGAGGTGGGCGTTACGCTCCAGGTCACCGCGACAGTCACCGATGGGAACAACATCTTCGTGACAGTCACGGCCGAGCAGAACGTCCGCACGGGAGTGAGCGACCAGGGCGTGCCGGTGGTGGACACGCGAAAAGCCAACACCTCTCTGTTGCTCGAGGACGGGCAGATCGTGGTCATGGGCGGGCTTCGGCGTCAGGAAACGACCGAGGAAGTCAGCCAGGTCCCGCTGCTGGGAGACCTGCCGCTGATCGGCTATTTCTTCAAGAGCCGTCGAACGGTCACGAGCCGATCGGAACTGGTCGTGTTGCTCTCGCCGCACATCCACGAAAGTGGGCCGTTGCCGGATCCTGTCGCGGCGCGATATGAGGCCCTGCGCGGAGCTTCTCTGCTGTCGGCGAGCGATCCGAACCCGCCGGAGCCGGGCGACGTGTCCGAGACGTCGGCAACCGCGGTCCCGGAACGCCACTGATCGGCGTGCCGGAATGTAGGGTGAAACCAAAGCACCTTGAGTCACATAACACGGGCGAGTGAGAGCCATATTGCGGCGCCCGGTGAAAGGAGAAGTGAACGTGTTAGGATTGTTCAAGGCAAAGAAACAGACGTCGCAGATGAAGATCCTGATCGTGGATGATGAGCCGGACCTGGTCAGCACGGTCGAATACCGCCTGAAGTTCGCGGACTTCCAGACCTTCACGGCTTCCAATGGACGAGAAGGTCTGGAGCGAGCGGCGGCGGAGAAGCCGGACCTGATCCTTCTCGACACGAACATGCCCATCATGAACGGGCACGAAATGCTCGAAGAACTCCGGGCCGACCCCGCCCTGAAACACATCCCGGTCATCATGCTGACGGCCCGGTGTGAATCCCAGGATATCGCCGCCGCCTCGGCGCATGGAGTGTCGGACTACGTGACCAAGCCATTTGATTTTGCCCAGCTCATGGCCAAGATCCAGGCCATTCTGAAGAGCCACGGAAGCCGTTGACCGACGGCTGCAAAGGAGACCACCCTTGACTACCGCCAAGGCATTGCGAATACTCATCGTAGAAGATGATGTCGTCGATCGCAAGCTGCTGGAGAGACTCCTGGCGAAGTCGTCTCTCGACGTCGCGGAGGTCCGGTATGCCGACCGTCTGTCGACGGCCCTGGAGTGTCTGAAGGAGTCTGCGTTCGATGTGGTTCTGCTGGATCTGGGGTTGCCCGACAGCCGTGGAACGGAATCGGTGATCAACATTCAGAGCCGCGCTCCCCACGTGCCCATGATCGTGCTGAGCGGATTGGACGACGAACTGACCGCGACGAGCGCCGTGCAGAAGGGCGTGCAGGACTACCTGATCAAGGGGCAGGTGGACAGCACGCTGCTGATGCGGTCGATCCGCTACGCGCTGGAGCGCAAGAAGGCCGAGCGTCAGCTTCAGGCGGCCGAGCATCGCTACCGCATGATCTTCGACAACTCCGCCGTGGCCATCATGATGGTGGACAAGGAGGAACGCCTCGTCTCGTGGAACCAGTTCACCGAGCAACTGCTGGGCATGACCGAGGCGGATTTGCTGGGCCGGTCCGTGCGCAGCCTCTACCCGGATGCGGAATGGCAGCGGATTCGCACCCTGAGCGTCCGCCAGAAGGGCATGCAGCATCACCTGGAAACGCAAATGTATCGTCAGGGAGGCGATCTGATCGACGTGGACATCTCGCTGAGCGTCCTGAAGGACTCGGATGGCGTGGCCACCGGTTCGATCGGGGTGGTTCGAGACATCACCGAACGTCGGCGCGTGGAGCAGGCGCTGCGCCAGTCGGAGGAGCGGTTTCGTCAGGTCGTCGAAAACGCGCGGGAATGGATCTGGGAGGTGGACGCCAACGGCCTTTACACCTATGCCAGTCCGATTATCGAGAGGATTCTCGGGTACAAGCCGGAGGAAATACTTGGCAGGAAGCACTTCTACGATTTCTTTCATCCGGACGACGCGGAGCTGCTGAAAGCTCAGGCCTTTGAGATCTTCAGCCGGAACGATGTCTTCACGGAATTCCAGACACGCAACCTTCACAAGGACGGCCGAGTCGTGTCTCTGCTGCGCAGCGGCGTTCCCGTTCTCGATGAGAACCGCAAGCTGATCGGATATCGCGGAGCCGACGCCGATGTGACGGAACGCACACGCATCCATGAGATACTCGATCGAAAGCAGAAGAACCTGGAGGCCATCTTCGACGCGGCGCCCGTCGGCATGCTGCTGGTAAACGAGCAGATGACCGTGGTGCGCGCCAACGAGACGATCCGTCATATCTCGGGAAAAGACTTTCGCGAGATCATCGGAAAGGAGCCCTGCGAGGCTCTCAGTTGCATGTACTGCGCCAACGCCCCGGATTGCCGGCGCGGCACGGGCGCCGAAGAAGAGTGTTCGTTGCGAACGATGATCCAGGTGTCCCTGGAGTCCGACAAGCCCATTCGGGGTCTGGAGATCGGACCGGCCTTGTATGACAACGGCGAGATCGTGCTGCCCTGGCTGCTGGCGAGCGTCGAGCCGGTCAGCATCGATTCCGGTAAGCATGTGGTGGTAGCCATCGACGACATCACCGACCGCCGACGCGCGGAGGAGGAATTGAGGGAAGCGGTCGAGATGAAGTCGCAGTTCGTCTCGACCGTCTCCCACGAATTGCGGACGCCTCTGACCTCCATCAACGAGGCGGTGACGATTCTGCTGAATGAAGAGGCCGGGAAGATCAACAAGGACCAGATGCACTTCCTGGGCGTCGCGAAACGGAATATCGAGAGACTGGGCCGATTGATCAACGATGTTCTGGATTTTCAGAGACTGGACGCCGGCAAGATGACGTTCGACATGCAGGAAGGCGCTCTCGACCGAGTGGTGGAAGAGGCCTACCACACGATGTTGCCGTTTGCAGGCAAGCGGGGCGTCCACTTGAGCGCCGAGATCGAGCCCCATCTTCCGCCTGTTCCGATTGACAGCGACCGAATCGTTCAGGTTGTCACAAATCTGCTGAGCAACGCCATCAAGTTCACCCCCGAGGGAGGCGATATCCGGGTCTGCGTCGGCCGCCGAGACGACCACCTCCTGATCAAGGTCAGTGATACGGGGATGGGCATTCCACGAGAAGCGTTGCCGCGCATCTTCGAACGGTTCTATCGCGTGCCCCGCCCGGGCAAGGAGATCAAGGGGACAGGACTCGGGTTGGCCATCGTCACCAAGATCTTGGCCGCCCACGGAGGCCGAATCGACGTCGAGAGCGAAGTGAACCAGGGCACGACGTTCACGGTTTGGCTGCCGATCCAGCCGCGTGCGACAGCGGCGCCCTTGGCGCCCCAAGCAGACGAGCATCTGGAAGCCACACTCCAACAGGAGGTGCAGCAGCGCGAGGCCTGAGCGTGAGGCGTTCTTTCGTCTGCTATCCGGTCGGTCAGATGATTCAAACCCGACTTAACGGGTAGTGTTTCTTGGCCCCGCCAGACAATCGCACTTTTTGACGCAGAGAAAGCCCCTCAGCTTTTATAACTTTCGCTTGCGTCCGGCACGGCAGTGGCATAGCATAGGTCTACTGAGGCTCTGTTGTCTAATCACGGGGGGCTTCTGTCGCGCGTCCGACGCGAGAGAAGAGCCGGACATACGGACACGGTGGAGACGGAAGTGCCGGACCAGGGGAAAACGACAGATGTCTTCTTGGCCGAGGGGCCTCAGATGCGCCCTCGTTCCGACAGCGGTGAGCCCTCGGCGTACGGTCACGACACGCTGGGGTCCGGCGCGACACGAAGCAAACCAGCCGAGACTGCGAACACGCGTGCCTCGTACGCCCAGAGACTTCTCGATGCGCTGCCGGAGGCGATCTCTATGACGGACCTGGAGGGTCGCATTTGTTACGTCAACCGCGCGTTCCTCGAGGACTCCGGGCTGCATGAGGAGCAGGTCATCGGAAAGACCTTCCCCGAGACGCATCTGGTGGACACGGAACGGTTCACCACGCTCCACCAGCGCATGTTGCCGCTGTTGATGGCAGAAGGCACGGTTCGGGAGGTGGAAGCTCTGGCGGTGAACTTGGATGGTTCCCAGTCCGCTGTCCTGGTCGATCTTACCCTGCTGCGCGACGAAGCCGACAGACCCTCGCACATCGTGGCGGTGGTTCGGGAGACGACGGCCCTGGCGGCGGCCGAATCGTCGCTGATCGAGAGTGAACGGAGGTATCGAGAGATCGTCGAGACGGTGGGGGATCTCATCGTCACCTTCGACATGGAGGGCCGGGTTCGTTCGGTCAACCGCGCCGTCAAGACGATGCTCGGGTTCGAGGCGGATCAGGTGGCCGGACAACCCATCCACGCGTTCACGCTGCCCGAGCACCGGGCGGACATTGAATCCCGAGTTCGCCACGTTCTGTGCGGCCACAGCGTTCGTTCCGAGACCGTCCTGGTGGACCGGGAGAATCGCTGGGTGTACGTCGAATACAGCGCCGGCCCCCTCGTGGAACACGGACGGATTGTGGGAGGACGGTGCATCGCATGGGACATCACGAAACGCAAGCTGCTCGAACGCCAGTTGAAAGCGAGCGAGGAGCGGTATCGTGCCCTGGTCGAGAGCGCCGGCGAGACCATCGCCACGGTGGACGAGAACGGCAGATTCCTTTTCATGAACAACACCGCGGCCCAGAGACTCGGCGGGCGGGCGGAGGACTTCGTGGGAAAGACGATGTGGGATCTGTTCCCGCCGGCCGTGGCGGATTTTCAGGCCGCCGACATTCGGCAGGTCATTCGCACCGGCGAAGGACGCAACACGGTGAGTCTCTCGTGCGTCGGCGGCGAGATGCGCTGGTATAACACGACGATCCAGCCGCTGCGCGACAGTGAGGGCAACGTCACGGCTGGCCTGATCGTCGCGAGGGACATTCATGAATTCAAGAAGGCCCAGGATGAGTTGGCGGCCTACAGCGAGCGCATGATCCGCGCCGAGCAACTGGCGTCCCTGGGCACGCTCAGCGCGACGCTGTCTCACGAATTGACCCAGCCGCTGACGGTCATCCGGCTGTCGATTCAGAACTCCCTGAACGATCTGGAGAAGATGTCCTGTCCACCAAGAGTCGTGGAAGACTTGAGGGACGGGCTGGCGGAGGTGGCGAGCGTGACAGCCATCGCCGAGCGATTCCGCAGTTTCGCCCGCCGCTCATCGGAGAAGGTCGCCAGAGACACGTCGATTGCCGATACGGCGGGCCGGGTGATGCGATTGCTCCACGAGAGCGCGCACCGATCGAACGTGGCGCTGGAGATGCAGGGCCTGGAGGCCCTGCCTGCGGTCTGCATCCACGAGAAGGACCTCGAGCAGTTGTTCTTCGCACTGGCGCAGAACGCCATTCAGGCGGCCGACGGACGCCGGGCACGGCGTTTCACGATCCTCGGGCGCCGGGAGGATGACCGGATCGAGCTGCAATTCTCCGACGACTGCGGGGGGATCGCCCCGGAAACCCTGCCCCACGTTTTCGAGCCGTTTTTCACGACAAAACCTGCGGGAGAAGGGACCGGGCTGGGGCTCTGCATTGTGCAACGTGTGGTCGCTCAGGCGCATGGTCGGATGTCGGTCGAGAGCGACTATGGCAGTGGCACTACGTTTCGCGTGTCGCTGCCCGTTCCGGGAGCATGAGGCTGCAAAGGGAGGATTCGCCGATGGAGAACAAGACGCTGGATCGGATCTTCTTTGTCGATGACGAGCCCACGGTGCGCCTGGTCGTGCGCAAGACGCTGGAGCGCGTCGGGGTGAGCGTCACGTGCTTCGCCGGCGCCGACGACTGCCTGGCCTGCCTGGAAGCGACTCCCTGTGACCTGTTGATCACCGACGTGAAGATGCCGGGAAAAGACGGGATCGAATTGCTCAAGGCCGTGAAGGCGAAGGTCCCCTGGCTTCCGGTGCTCGTCGTGACCGGTTTCGGGGACGTGCCCATGGCCGTCAAGGCCCTCAAGCTGGGCGCCGCCGATTTCATCGAGAAACCCCTCGACCGGGAGGCGTTCCTCCAGACGGTGCAGTCCCTGCTGGCTCAAAACAATCCGCCGGCGTCCGATCATGACCACACCCTGACGAAGACGGAGCTGCGGATCCTCCACCTGATCCTGGAAGGCAAGAACAATCGGGAGATCGCCTCGGCGCTGCACCGATCGCCCCGGACGATCGAGGTGCATCGCAGCCACGTGATGCGCAAGATGGGGGCCGGCAACATCGTCGAGCTGCTTCGCCGCGCCGCGCTCATGGGGCTGTTCGACATGGACGGTTCGGCCGGCCCGGGCGGCGAGGCCTGACGCGGCGTCGGCAGGGCGTCGTGGACCCGCCCGACAGAGGACGGAACCGGTGCAGAATGCCTGTGTTTATCGGCCCACTGGCTTCCCTCGCGATTCTGGGATTATCGCCGGGGCGCATTTTCTGCCGTTCAGGGGTGTAACCATTTCGCGTCGTCCTGCACTGTCCCGTCAGAAGGCCATCAGAGGGCCGGCTTGCGAAGGCATAGGCGGACCGGACGGCGTAGAGAATGAAGGCCATGTGTGGGATATGGACGGTTGCCGCAGTGGATGTAGTTGTGTCTTGCAGCCACGATGCCGGCAGATCCACGTCCTGCCGGATCGGTTTGCCACGTCCTGCGACGTGGAAGGCGCCGGGAGCCGGGAATTGCCTTGCCGGTCGCTCTGGATTTCTCGTATTCTTTCACATATGAACGGTGTGTTGCGGTCCATCTCCGGCTTGCTGATGGGATCGGGAGTCCTCTCGAACGCGCTGGTCCGAAGCGTCGCCGATTCGCTGGACGCCGAAGGGCCCCGGACCGAGCCGGTGGCGGCGGATGGCGAGGACATTCGGCAGACGCGGCAGGGGGATTCGGACGCCTATCGTCGCCTGATCGAGCGGCACCAGGCCCACGTGGCCAAGATTCTCTGGCGATTCAGTCGCGACCGGGCGATCCACGAAGAGCTGGTGCAGGACGTCTTCGTGGAGGCCTACCTGAGTCTGAATTCCTTTCGAGGCAACGCTCCCTTCAGCCACTGGCTGGCACGCATCGCCACGCGAGTCGGGTATCGGTACTGGAAGGAGAAAGCCCGGCAGAAAGACGCCGAGCCGTTCAGTCTGGCCGAGTGGGATCAGATCGCCGACGAGAAGGAGGCGATCGAGCGCATCGATGCCGACCAGGCGGCGGGGCTCCTGCACGGCTTGCTCGAGCAGTTGCCGCCGCGAGACAGGCTGGTGCTGATGCTGCGATATATCGAGGGATGTGATGTGGCCGAGACGGCCCGGCGGACCGGCTGGACCCGGACCATGGTAAAAGTTCAATCGCTGCGCGCTCGCGACAAGCTGAAGAAGTTGGTGGAGCGCAGCGGAATGGAGCTGATCTGATGAACTGGGAAGAGAAGTTCATGTTATTGGCCGCTCGTGCCCGAACCGAAGAGGTTCCCCAGGTCAACGTGGTGCCGGAGGTGCTGACGCTGCTGAGCAGCGGCCAGGCGGAACCTCTGACGGTCGCAGAGAACCTCTGGATGTGGCTGGCGGCAGGCGCTTCGGCGGTCGCCGTCCCGGCGGCGGTTGTCGCGATCTCCGTCTACAACGCCAGCATGGGACCCCTGCGGGAAATCGTGAACAGCATTTCTTGGGCGATGTGATGGAACAGCTCGATCCGAATGTGAATCCGACCGTCGCTTTGCGGCGGATGCACCGCTGGCGCATGGCGCTGTCAGGCCTGGTCATCCTGGCGGCCGGTGTCACCCTGGGCGTAGCGGGGACCCTGCTCGTGGTCAGGCCCTCCGGACCACGTCCGCCGGATATGGACAACGCGGTCGTCGAGACGCTGATGAGGTTCCGCGACGAACTGAATCTGAGCACGGAGCAGGTCGAGAAGATTGGAACGATTCTGCGGGAGCATTTTCAGCAGTTGGAGGCCTTGCGTCGAGAGGCCCGGCCTAAGATCGAGCAGTTGCTCGGTGAGATGAAGACGCAGGTCAGCGCCGTGCTGACCGAGCAGCAGCAGGCGGACTGGCAGAAACTCACCGCCCGTCTCGAAAATGAATTTCGGCGAGGCATGCGCCGAGGTCCGGGCGGGCCCGGCGGACCGGGACGACGTGGAGACGGGCCCCCAGGAGGCCGTGGCGACTGGCCTCGACGGCCGGAACGATTTGGCCCGGGCGAGGAAGGCAGGCCGTGGGGACCCGGCCCCAGGCCCGAAGGAGCCGATCCGAATGACAGACCCTGGATGCGAAGGCCCAGGCCGGACGCAAACGATGCTCCGCTGCCCCGGATGGACGAGGGACCCGGGCCGCTCCAGACGCCCCCCGGGCCTAACGACTCACCGTGAATTCAAGGTCAGGTAAACGCACCCACACAGGGCTTTTCCCACGGACCCAAGCCGCAGGAAAGGCCCTTTTCCGTGGCAGAATCGGTCACAGACCAAGCTGATCTCCTGTGCCGGCTTGCATGAAGGCCCACACTTCGATACAATAGAATCGCCTGTGTTCCGATTGCGAGCAGACACGGAGGACCGGGCAG
Organism: uncultured Pirellulales bacterium; assembly: GCA_964579055.1. Taxonomy (GTDB): domain Bacteria; phylum Planctomycetota; class Phycisphaerae; order Sedimentisphaerales; family Anaerobacaceae; genus Anaerobaca. The sequence continues at coordinate 10,062 of CAZOFX010000011.1, read as the reverse complement.
GCAAATCCGACAACCGACGGTCCGATGCTGCTGAGGCAGGTGGATCGCGCCATGCGCACGTATTGTGGAAGAGGAGAAAGCAGATGAGCACGCCAAGCAGAGCACTTCAGGCAATCGCAGTAGTCTTATTGTTTGCGGGGGCAGGTTACGGGAGTTGGTCCGAGACGTTCAGCGACGGCGGTTACGACCTGGCGACATGGCAATTCCTCTCGTATCCGCAACTTGCCGGCACGTACATGCAGACCCTCGTGCCTGGGGCAGACGGCAATGGTTATCTCGCCGTGCAGGAGACCAGTTCGGTCAGCAAAGGCGGAGCGGCCTTCGGCGTCGGACTCGGCTCGGCCGAAGTCTTTGCCGACGTGCGGATGGGGGCAGTGGTAAACGTGGCCGGCGACGCGTCGCACAACCACCACGGTCTCGGCGTTCGCATGACGTACTTCATGGATGACGGAAGTCTGAGCGGGGCCCCGGGACTGGTGGCCAGCGGGTATGTCATGCACATCAACTGGGAAAATGGTCCGGCCAATCTCACTCTCGACATCGAGAAGGTCGTGAACCTTCAAAACATCATGAAGAACGACTTCGACGTTGTCGTCCCGACGCTGGACAACGCGAGGAGCTTTTACGCCGAATTGGAGGCTGTCGGCTCAGGACCGGTCTATGTTACGGGCCGCCTGTACGAGTACCAGGGCGGGCCCCTGGTCGCCCAGACCGCGACGATGGTCGACACCAATGGCAACGATCCGTGGGAAGACGCGAATGAGCGAGACGAGGTCTTCAAGACCGGCATGAGCGGCATCTTTTCCCAGAACGAGAACTCCGAACCGGCCGGATTCTACACCACGTTCGACGACGTTTCGTCTGTTTCCGACGGCCCGTCCGCGGTGGTCATCAGCCCGGCCGATGGGGCGACCGACGTGTCCGTGCTCGCACAGCTTCGCTGGGTGGAAGGCGCTTTCGCGACCGGACGGCAACTGTGGTTTGGACCGGCCGGCAACATGGCGGCAGTTGAGCCCCCTCCGACCGGCGCCAGCTACGACCCGGGGATGCTCCAGGCCGGGACCGCCTACGAATGGCGAGTGGACCAGATCGGTGCTGGTGGCGTCGTCACAGGTCATACTTGGCGATTCACGACGGGAGACTCGGCTACCGTCGAGGATTTCGAAGGCTACGGCGACAGCGATGCCATTGCAGCGACGTGGTTGCACAATATCGGCGGCGATTTCAGCTATGTCTTCCTCGACACCGGCACGGTTCAGCAGGGCGCCAAAGCGATGCGGTTCGAGTGCGAGAATCAATACGAGCCGTTCCTGACCGAAGCCACGCGCCGGTTCGAGCAGCCGCAGGACTGGACCGTCACCAATCCGACGATGCTTTCTCTGAGCTTCCGAGGCCGGAGGGAGAACCTGGAACAGCCGATGTACGTGCGAATCCGCGACGTCGCCGGCAATGAGGCGACGGTCGCTCATCCACTCGCGTACGCCGTTCAATCCGAGCCGTGGCGCACCTGGGAGATTCCGGTCAGTGAATTCGCCGGCGTCGATCTGGCGACGGTCGATGCCCTGACGATCGGCCTCGGGGACGGAGAAACTTCGGGCCAGCCGGACGAGGACCGCGACACGCTGTATATCGACAACATCCGGCTCCGGCTCGGGCGTGTCATGACTCGATAACGGATTCGGGTCAAATCGATGGTACCGAATAACTTGTCGCGGACGACTACCTGTTTGTATTGGGCGACTGCCAGGCGGCTTCGCCCGGACGCGCGCCCGGCGCAGAATCCGTCATCGTCAGGTCGCGGAAATCCTCAAACCGGTGGAAGGTGAGATAATTGGCGTCGTGCTGGTTATGCGCCGCGTCGGCTCCCTGTCCGTAGGCGGTCCGCGACGCCGCGATGATGTCGTCGCCTTCGAAGAGCCAGTCGACGTACTGGAACCCGTGCTTGTCGATGTCGGGATGGTATAGCAGGATGCAACGGATGGTCCAGTTCCGCAGGTCTTTGCTGCACATCAGAGCCAGCGCATTGCGGACGCGTCCGGGGTTGGGGTCCTTGTGCCGGGGCAGGATCGGGTTCGACAGCGTCCAGTAGAGCTTCGAAATCGGGTCAAAGCGGATCGTAAACTTCTTGGCGCCGCCGGGGAAGTCGATGAATCCGGTCTGGGGGTCGAAGGTGGCCGTCTTTCCGTCCTCGCTGACCTCGATGATGGCGGCCTTTCCGCCTTCGGGCTTGGTGTCCACACGCAGGATGTTCACGATGCGCCCGTCGGGCGTCACGACGGCATTGCCTTCGAGCCAGCCGCCGAACGTGTTGTCGAGCCATGCAGGATCGCGGCCGATGCGGTTGCTGACGATCCAATTCTCGGCGTTCAGCAGGTCAGCGTCGGTGGGCACGGACATCATGAAGGCGTTGAAGTGCCGGCCCCAGCCGCCGGGGCCCATCGCGTCCTCCATGGCCCGCCAGAGCCGGCCTTTGTGGACAACCACTGGCACCGGGGCGCAGTGGTATTCGCCCCCGTCGACCAAGACGCCGGAACGCCTGTCCTTGGCCTGCGTCCAGGTCCTGCCACCATCGGCCGAGCGCCGGATCACGACGTCGCCGTGGTTCTTGCTGGTGCCGAGAAGATACAACGCGCCTTGGTGGGTGAATACGCTGGCCCAGTACATGTCCTGCACGACCGCCCGGCGCGACCATGAGGCCCCGCGGTCGGACGACCCGAAGACCTCCGTGACGGCATGGCCGTGCTCGGTCGAACGGGGTCCAAACTGATCGTGCTTGGCGATGTAGTCGCCGTTGGGCAGAACGGCAATACCGGGCGAGCCGATGTAGATTTGCGAAGACGCCGGAATGTGGTTGATTACGATTCCCGGCGCCTCTTCTGCGACGGCGAGAGTGACCATCAGCAAGGAAGCGACGACAACGACGAATGCACCTGTTTTTCGCAACTTCATACTGCACTCCTCTGTGGATCGCCGACGGCCGGGGCGCCGTCAGTTCTCGATTGCTTTGAGAATGCTCGCGGCCACCTGCTCGGCCAGAAGGCGAGAGCCTTCTTCGGTGAAATGCACGTTATGCGGCTGCTGGATTGAATCGAGTCGGGGCAGCGCGAAGGCGTATAGGTCATTGATTCGGACGCGGTGCTTCTTCATGACCTTCAGCGCCGCCTAGTTGTATCGCTTGGCGTCTGCCTGGATGCGGCCGAGGGAGCCTTCGGGAACGGGCGTCGTGGTCGCGAAGATCAGCGTAGCCCCAGTCTTCTTGAGCCGCTCCGTCAGCTTCTCCAGGTTCTGCGCGTACTGCTCGATCGGAATCTGCTGGGTGCCGGCAGAGGTCTCCGTCAGGTCGCCCTTCTCGTCCATGTACTTCAGGTCGTGCAGGCCGTGGTTGAAGTGGATGACGTCCCAGCGGGTGCCGCCCAGCCACTCGTCGAGCCTCGCCAGGCCGTTGGCGATATGTGCGGCATTTCCCGGATTGTGATGGATTTCCGCCCGGCCCTGAAGCAACTGGCATGTTGGCTCGAAGTAGCCGATGGAGATGGAGTCGCCGATGATCAGGACCTTGGGTGTGTGCGCCGGGCCGGTTGCCTCGCGGGGTCGCCCCGATCCGCAGCCGCCGAGCCAGACCGCCATGGCAGCGGTTATCGTCCATCGAACAGGATCAGTCTTGCCCATGATGTGTTCTCCTTTCTCCTGGCCAGCCAACGTGATGATAAGGATGTCAGCCGTCGAGGGCAAGGGCAGGCCCGGACGGCCGTCAGAGCTTTGCAGGCTTCTTCTGCTCTCGCAGGGCCTGGATGATCCTGTTGTTGGCGGCCGGAAAGGCATATCGGCCCAGGTCGCCCGGTCGGACCCATTTGACAGCATCGCAACCGAGACATCGCGGCGTCCCGGAGACATAGGTGCAGCGGAAGGCGTGCAGCCGGATGCGGAAGTGGGAGTAGGCATGATCGACGGTCGCAATCAGGCCGTCCACGCGGATGCGGATGCCGATCTCCTCCCGCACCTCGCGATGAAGGGCCTCCTGGAGGGATTCGCCCGGCCGTTTCTTGCCTCCGGGGAACTCCCACAGGCCGCCCAACAGGCCTTCGGGCTTGCGCTTGTCGATCAAGATCCGGCCGCCGCGTTCGATCACGCCGACAACGACCGGATAGCATGGGACCGGCGTCTTCCGGCAGCGGATGGGCAGCTTGGCCTGTTCTCCGTGCCGTCGCGCCAGGCAGGTCCGCCGGAGCGGGCACGCTTCGCATTGCGGCGTCCTCGGCAGGCAGACCTCGGACCCGAGTTCCATGAGGGCCTGATTGAAATCGCCCGGCGTCGTGGCGGGCAGCAGGTCGCGGGCGATGGACCAGATCTGCTTGCGGGTCTCCGTCTGCTTGGGGTCCTCTCGGATGCGGAAGACACGGCACAGCACGCGGATCACGTTGCCGTCGACGAGAGCCTCCTGCCTGCCGAACGCGATGCTGGCAACCGCGCCGGCGGTGTAGGCGTCGATTCCCGGCAGCGACAGCAACTGTTCCCGCGTGTCGGGCAGGCGGCCGCCAAACCGGGAGACGATCTGCTTGGCCGCCTCGTGCAGGTTCCGGGCCCGCGAGTAGTAGCCAAGTCCTTCCCAGAGTTTCAGGACCGAGTCGAGGCATGCCCTTGCGAGCTTCTGCACCGTTGGGAAGCGTCGTATGAATCGCTCGTAGTAGGGGACCACCGCCCGGACGCGGGTCTGCTGGAGCATGATTTCCGACACCCAGATGGCATAGGGATCGCGGGTTTTCCGCCAGGGCAGGTCGCGGGCCCGCCTGCGGTACCATTGCAGCAGGGGGCGCGTGATCGCCGTTTTCGCAATGCCTGTCCGGGTGGGCTGTGGATCGCGTTTCACGGTCGGGTGAATCTCATAAGGCAATCCAGATTGTACTACGACTCAAACGGCATCGGGAGAAATCGTCTGCTTCTTGCGGTAGACCATTCCCTCGAAGACGGCGATGATCTCGCCGGCGTCGTCGGTCACCTCGATCGAGTAGGTGGCAAGTTTGGGGTTCAGCGAAACCTCGCGTGCGTTGGCGAAGAGGGTGCCGGAAAGCCCGGCCTTGACGTACCAGATACTGGCGTTGATGGCGACCGCGACGGTCCCGTGTGAGTTCGAGGCCGCAGCAAACGCCAGGTCGGCCAGTGAGAAGATCGCGCCTCCGTGGACCACGTTGACGCCGTTGAGGTGATGGTCCTCGATCTTCATCCGAGTCTTGGCTCGTCCCTCTCCGACTTCCACCAGCTCAATACCGCAGTGCTCGGCAAACCGGTCGTTCTTGAAGAACTCCTTGATCGCGCGCATGGCGAACCTCCCAAATCGAACGCGGTGACGGGACAACGTGCGCCTGTCTGCCAGCATCCTATCGCAAGCCGGTCGCCTTATCAACGCTGCGGCTGGACCCCAGGCAAACCGGGAATTCCTTGGCAGCGGCCGACGGGGACGAATAAGATATCTGTGGGCGTGACAGGGCCGTGGCGTAACCGGCCTGGAGACGCCCCGGTGTCAGTTGGAGAGTCCCGAATCGTGTCGGAAAGAATCATCGATTTTCATGCCCATGCCTTCCCTGATGCGCTGGCGCCGCGGGCCATGCAAGCGCTTCTGAGCGAGGCGCCGGGGATTGCGGCCTACTCCGACGGCACCATCGGCGCGCTGCTCAAATCGATGGACGCCGCCGGGATCGAGACCAGCGTGGTCTGCTCCATCGCGACGAAGATCGACCAGTTCGAGCCTATCCTCGGCTGGTGCCGCCAGATTCGTTCGGACCGTCTGGTTCCCTTCCCGTCGGTCCATCCGGCCGATCCGAAGATGGCCGAACGCATCGAGCGAGTCGCCGCCGAGGGCTTCCTCGGTGTCAAGCTCCACCCGTTCTACCAGGATTTCTACGCCGCCCAGGACGGCATGCTGAAGTACTACAAGCAGGTGATCCGCCGGGACCTTCTCCTGGTGATCCACACGGGATTCGACATCGCCTTTCCACGGCAGCGACGCGCCGACCCGAAGACGATGCTGGATGTGAGCGAACGCTTCCCGGAACTGAAGCTGGTCGTAACCCACCTGGGGGCCTGGCAGCAGTGGGACGAGGTGCGCCGCTACCTCCTCGGACGGCCAATCTACATGGAGATTTCCCTGGCGATGGAGGATCTGGGAGATGCGGTATCGCGCGAGATGCTCATGGGCCATCCCGCCGAGTATCTGCTGTTCGGGACGGATTCCCCGTGGTCGGACCAGGCGACCACACTCTCACGACTGAGAAGCCTGGGCCTTCCGGAGGAGAGGCTGTCGCGGATGGTCTATCGCAACGCCGCGGGCCTGCTGGGACAGCATGTCAAACCGAATTGATATTCGGACCTTCTGAAAGTGCCGGCCTGCTCCGCAGGGCCGTTCCACATCCTCTCAAGTCCCTGCGGGCGGCAGGGGGTCCCGAACCGGTATAGGGTACATTTTATGAGGTTGTCCGGAAAAACCCTTTGTTTTTGTGCTGTTTCAGGGTATCCTTATCCGATTAGAATAGTATGTACGACGGTTTCGGGTCGCCGGGTGCTCTTGGGAGTATTGCGTGCGTCCTGGGCAGGGCAGACCGTGACCTTTGAGCATAGACTATAGGAGTTGTGGAGAGTCCGGTCATTCCATCTTTCTCTTGCGGTCACGACGGCCGTGACCTTGGTGACCAAGCCGGCGGCAAAGGATCGTCGCGATCCGTGCTTCGGTCGATAGACGCGGTGGGTCGCCGTGTGGCGGCGGATTCAACAGGGCACATGGGGATGGCTGAAGGGAGCTGTAGATGAGACAGAGAGCAGTGACATTGGCAACCATGGTGGGGGTCGTGGTCCTGACGTTCGGTTTGTGGGCTCAGGCCGCCGAGACGGAGAGCCCGACGGCGGCGCCGCCAAACGCCTGGACGGAGTTCTGGAACACCTTCCATCACCCCAATCCTTACCTGGAGATGGGGCTGGACCATCGTTTCCGAACGATCTATGCAGAGAACATCGATACGCTCAACAAGGAGAGCAACGACAACCGGTTCGACTTCCAGCGCTATCGCACGCGTTGGTGGACGAAGTGGATCCTCGATGAGGATGTGAGCTTCCACACGCGTCTGACGTGGGAGTTCCGCACGTGGGACGATCCGCCGCGAAAGCCTCAGGACGTGGACTTCGACGAGGCCTTGTTCGACAACTTCTATGTGAACATGAACAATCTGTTTGGCCTGCCGCTGTCAGCCAAGATCGGGCGACAGGACATGTTGATGGCCTACGGTGTCGGGTGGCTGGTGATGGACGGCACGCCGCTGGACGGCTCGCGGACGTTCTTTCTCGATGCCGCGCGCTTCACCTATGACTGGACCGAGAAGAACACGAAGGTGGATTTCGTCTACATCGACCACGGTGCCGAATCGGACCGCTGGCTGGAGCCCATCAGCGACGAGAACCGGGCCCTGACGCCGGCGGACGAGCGAGGGCTTATCCTGTACCTGACGAACAAGTCGATGGCGAAGACCCAGCTCGAAGGCTTCTTCATGTACAAGAACGACAACCCGATCGACACACCGGTGGAGGAAATGCCGCCGCATTGGACGCGGAAGGCGGAGATCCTCACGTTCGGCGGCGCGATCTCCGGAACCCCCGCCGAGCGATGGAAGTACCGCGTCGAGGGCGCCATCCAGACGGGCGAGAAGTCGGATATCACGAACAACTATTCCATCGGGGAGATGCAGGACCTTGAGGCGTACGGCGCATTGGCAAATCTGGAATACTCTTTCAAGGACAAGCTGGAGAACAGCTTGCACATCGGTGGCGAATACGCCTCGGGCGATGATCCCGACACGGATGACAACGAGCAGTTCGATCTGCTCTGGGCGAAGTGGCCGCGATGGAGCGAATTGTTCATCTACACCTACACGGAAGAGACGATGATCGCCGATAGCTCGAACCTGATCCGGCTCAACGTCGGCCACAAGTTCCGGCCGCACAAGAACTGGCAAATCTCGACCGACTATCATGCCCTGTGGGCCGATGAAACCGGCGTTCCCTGGAGGGGCGGCCTGGCGATCGACGACGACAGCAACTTCCGTGGCCACCTGATCACCTGCTGGGCTAACTACACGTTCGGCAAGCAGTTGAAGGGACACCTGCTCGGCGAGTACTTCTTCCCGGGCGACTACTACGACAGTGCCACCGACGACGAGGCCCTCTGGCTGCGGTTCAACCTGGAGTACACGTTCTAAGGGGACAACTGGCGTCACGATCTCTGAAAAAGGGGGGCCTCCGGCATCCGGGAGGCCCCTTTTTCGTTGAATCGAGGGCGTGGGCTGCTATAATCAGGCCATATGGCAAAGAAGACAATATCACAGAAAGCGTTGCTCTCCGGCAATGAAGCGTTAGCATATGGGGCCTACGAGGCCGGGCTGGGCGTTGCCTGTGCCTATCCGGGGACCCCTTCCACCGAAATCCTGGAAACCCTGGCGGGGTTCAAAGACGTCGACGCGCAGTGGTCCGTGAACGAGAAGGTGGCCTATGAGGTGGCCCTTGGCGCCGCGGTGGCCGGGGTCCGCAGCCTGTTCGCCTGCAAGCACGTGGGGCTTAACGTCGCGATGGACCCGTTGATGACGTCCTCCTACACCGGCGTCAACGCCGGATTCGTCATCGTGGTCGCCGACGATCCCGGCATGCACTCCTCCCAGAACGAGCAGGACACCCGCTGGGTGGCGATCTACTCAAAGATGCCGATGCTGGAGCCGTCCAGTCCCGCGGAGGCCAAACAGTTCATTCAGGAGGCGTTCAACATCAGCGAGCGGTTCGATACGCCCGTGATGGTGCGCATGACCACGCGGGTCTCCCACACGAAGGAGGATGTGGCCCTGGGCGAGCGACACGTTCCACCCAAGCGGGCCTTCGAGCGGAACGCCCCGAAATACGTGATGGTGCCGGGGCACGCCTATCAGCGACATATCCTGGTCGAGAAACGGCTGGTCAAGCTCAAGACGCTGGCCGAACGGAGCCGGCTCAACCGCGTCGAGCGGGGCAACGGCAAGCTCGGGTTCATCACTTCGGGTGTTTCCTATCAGTACCTCAAAGACGTTTATCCCGACGCGTCCTACCTGAAGCTCGGCATGATCTACCCGTTCTGCGACGACAAGATCAAGGCGTTCGCCAGGACGGTCAAGAAGCTCGTTGTCGTCGAAGAGCTGGACCCCTTCCTCGAAGAGCACATCAAGACGCTGGGCGTCAGGTTCACGGCCAAGGATCCATCGTTCCGGATTGGTGAGCTGACTCCCGAATCGATGCCGCAGATTGTGGCCGGCCGGGCCAAGCGGGAAAAGAAGGTGGCGAAGCGACCGCCGCGTCTGTGCGCCGGCTGTCCCCACTGGGCCTCGTTTGCTGCTCTGAAGAAGATGGACGCGTATGTCGCGGGCGACATCGGCTGCTACACGCTGGCCTCTCTGCCTCCGACTTCGGCACTGCATTCCTGTCTGTGCATGGGCGCCGGCGTCACGTGGCACGAAGGCTGGCGCCGAGGCGCGCCGGACAACAAGAAGATCGTCGGCGTCGTCGGGGACTCGACGTTCGTTCACTCGGGCGTCACCGGTCTGATCAACGCCGCCTACAACAAGGCCAAAGGCGTGGTCCTCATCCTCGACAACTCCACGACCGCCATGACGGGCGGTCAGCAGCATCCGGCGACCGGACTGACGATCCGCAATGAGCCGACGAAGAAACTGATTCTCGAAGACCTGTGTCGCGCCTGCGGCGCCGACAACGTCGACGTGGTGGACCCGATGGACGTGAAGGCGTTTGCCGAGATTCTGGAGAAACGAGTCAACGAGGACGCGCTGTCCGTGATCGTCTCACGGCATCCGTGCCGGTTGCTCAAGAGATAGGGTTGCCGCAATCTCATGAAAGACACTGTGTACAGCATTACGTTTGGCGGAATCGGCGGGCAGGGGGTTCTGAAGGCTTCGGAGATCTGCGGGTGGGCGGCTCTGTACGCCGGCTATCACATCAAGAAATCGGAAGTCCACGGGATGGCCCAGCGGGGCGGCTCGGTCG
>CAZOFX010000010.1:0-93023 GCA_964579055.1 uncultured Pirellulales bacterium | reverse complement strand
GCTTGGTGCCCTGATGGATGAGCTGATAGAAGGCGTGCTGGCCGTTCGTGCCGGGTTCGCCCCAGACGATTGGGCCGGTCTGGTACGCGACCGGCCTGCCATCGCGGCCGACCGATTTGCCGTTGCTCTCCATGTTGCCCTGCTGGAAATAGGCTGCGAAGCGGTGCAGGTATTGATCGTAAGGCAGGATCGCCTCGGTCTCGGCGCCGAAGAAGTTGTTGTACCAGATGCCGATCAGCGCCAGCAGGACCGGGATGTTGCGTTCCATAGCCGTCGTGCGGAAGTGGTTGTCCATGGCGTGCGCGCCTTCGAGCAGGGCGCGGAAATGGTCGAAGCCGATCGTGCAGGCAATGGACAGGCCGATGGCCGACCAGAGCGAATAGCGTCCGCCGACCCAGTTCCAGAAGACGAACATGTTGGCCGGATCGATGCCGAATTCCTCGACCTTGGCGCGGTTCGTCGAGACGGCCACGAAGTGTCTGGCAATGTCACTTTCCCTGGCGGTCCGGAGGAACCAGTCGCGGGCCGAATGGGCGTTGCGCATCGTCTCCTGCGTGGTGAAGGTCTTGGAGGCCACGATGAACAGCGTCGTCTCGGGATCGACCTTGCGAAGCGTCTCGGCGATGTGGGTGCCGTCGACGTTGGAGACGAAATGGGGCTTGACGTGCTTCCAATAGGGCCGCAGCGCCTCGGTGACCATGACCGGCCCCAGGTCCGAGCCACCGATGCCGATGTTGACAATGTCCGTGATGGGCTTGCCCGTATAGCCTTTCCACCGGCCCGACAGGAGGTCATCGGAAAAGGTCTGCATCTGGTCCAGCACGGCGTTGACCGCCGGCATGACGTCCTTGCCGTCCGCGAGGATCGGCTCGTTCGACCGATTGCGCAGCGCCACATGGAGCACCGCCCGGCCTTCGGTCTCATTGATCCGCTCGCCGGAGAACATCGCCTCGATCGCCTCGGGGACGCCCGTCTCGCGGGCCAGCCCCAGCAGCAGTTCCAGCGTCTCGCGCGTGATCCGGTTCTTGGAATAGTCGACGAGGATGTCTTCGAACTGCGTCGAGAAGGCGGCGAAACGATCCCTGTCCTGGGCGAACAGCTTCTTCATATGCACGTCTTTGACCGTTTCGAAATGGTCGGCAAGCTGCTTCCAGGCCTGCGTTCGCGTCGGGTCCGTACGTCCTAACATACCCCTTCCTTTCTCGATGCGCTCGTGTTCCCCGGCAGGGTGGGTCGCCGACCGGCCCTGCCGATATCAAACGGCGGCATTGTAAAAGCGGCGGCACGGCATGGCACGAAAAATCCGCGAGCTTGCCGCTGTCGGTCCGGCCAACGAAATGATACGCTCTCTTGCGTATGGTCGCTCCCTGATGGGAAACCGTCACGCCTCGATCGGTCTGACGGATCGCACCGGCGGGCGGAGCAACCATCGCTCTTGTGACCTTTTGCAGTGGACAGGACAACCTCAAAGGAGAACCACCTATGGCATACAAGGACATCTTGAGAAATGCGATACGGACATTCCAGGACCTGGAGAAATGGCTCACCGCCCAGAAGGCCCGGGTCGATCCGCGACTGAAGGACGTGATCGCCAAGTACCCCATGCGAGTGAACACGTATTACCTCAGTCTGATCGAGAAGGTCAACGACGGCATCTGGAAACAGGCCATTCCCGACGTCGAGGAACTGGTGCATTACATGGACCTGACGGAAGACCCGCTGGATGAGGAAGGGGATATTCCGCTGGGCGGTCCACGGACGATCATTCACCGGTATCCGGACCGCGTTCTGCTGTTCGTATCGAACGAGTGCGCCATGTACTGCCGATTCTGCACGAGGAAGCGGAAGGTCGGCGATGACCGCAAGAACCCCTCGATGGAGGACATCACCAAGGGCATCGAATACGTGGCGTCGCACGAGGACATCCGCGACGTGTTGATCTCCGGCGGCGATCCGCTGCTGATTCCGACCAAGAGACTGGATGACGTCCTGGGAAAGCTCCGACAGATTCCCCACCTGGACCTGATCCGCATCGGCACGAGGGTCCCGTGCGTCTGGCCGCAGAGAATCATCGAGGACACCGAACTGATTGAAATGCTCCGCAAGCACACGCCGCGTTCGCTCGACGATCCGCAGCTCTATATCAACACGCATTTCAATCATCCCAACGAGATCACGCCTCAGAGCTACCAGGCGGTGAAGACGTTACGGGACCTGGGCATTCCCGTGGCCAACCAGAGCGTTCTGCTGAAGGGGGTCAACGACGACACGGACGTCATGAGAGATCTGGTGCACGGCCTCGGTCGAATGGGCGTACGACCCTACTACCTGTATTACGCCGACCTGGTCGAGGGAACCGGTCATTTCCGAACGGAAGTGTACAAGGGAAAGGAGATCTGCCGGGATCTGTGCGGCGCCACCACCGGCTTCCTGCGCCCGACCTATGTGGTCGATGCGATGGGAGGCAGGGGCAAGGTCCCGGTGGACCTCGGCTATTCCGATGGAATCAGTGAAGACAGGAAAGGCGGGATTCTCACCTCGGCGATCGGGCTGGGACGAGTGTATGTCAACGATCCGATCGACCGCATAGAAGGCAAACCGACGCGTCACAATCCCAACCGGAAATGAGAGACTGGCCGCCGGGGCTGATCCCGGTCCATTGGACCGCCTGTCTGGGAGGCCGGGCGCAATCAGGGCCGTCAGGGGCGCTCGGTGTCGGGGGTCTGACCGGCCCGACGGATGGCCGCACGCAGTTCGTACTGGCCCAAGAGCCACTTGAGGAACGGGCGTGGGTTGCTGCCGACGCGACCGCCGATGCGGAGGGGCTTCAACTCGCGACTGCGCCAGAATTCCTCCGGCGTGGGCGCCCCACTGTCTTTGCCTCGGTAGAGGGTGGTCTGCTTCCAATCGTAGACGGTGAAGACGTCGCCCCGGTCGCTGGTGAAGACGTGCTTGCGGGAGACTTTGAAGCCGTCGCTGTCGCAGGCGTCGCCGAAAAGCTCCACGAGGCCGGCAGGTGGGAACTCGAAGAGCGTCAGGCCATCTATGCCGCTCGTGTCGACCTTCGGATTCAGCTTATACATTGCCGTTGCCTTCCAAACGGATTCGTGCCATTTCCCATGCAGAAGGCCGCGTCGGGTCCTTTGACCAGCGCGATCTCTCTGCAAGAAACACCGAATTCATTGTACCGAAAAGCCACATAATAGTTCGACGCGTAGATTGGATTCGGTGATAGGCAAATGGCGGAGCCGAATCAGCCTTTTGCTCATTCGGTGCCGCTATTCGAGACGGGCCCGCGAGCCATGTGAACGCCGTCCGGCGTCGCCTCAAAAAATACCGGTCAGGCAGGCGGGGGATTTCAGGGGAGGTTTCGAATCCGGTCCAGGTCGCCGGCTGCCGCCGCCTCCAGGACAGGGCCCATGTAGTCGTCGACCATCTCGGCGGTCATGGTTATGGGCATGTTCTGAAGCTTCATCCTCAACTGGGGGTCCTTGGCGGCGGTCAGGGCGCGGTCGATGTGGGCGGCGGTGAACCCTTTCACATCCTTCAGGCGAGTCGGAAACCCGACCTGCCTGGCGAAAGCAAGCATGGCTTCGGCGACGGCGACGCCCAGTTCGCGGCCCGCAAGGACATCGAAATCGGTTCCGGCAGACGTGGGGATCAGGCCGGCCCGGCGCCAGATCCGCCCGACCTCGCGCAGAGGCTGTTCGATAGCCGGTGCGAAGAAGACGGTGTAGTAGGGATTCATCAGCGCGCAGGCTCGCCCGTGCGGCAGGATATCGACCAGGGAGAAGCTCGTCAGGTGGCCCCCGTTAGTGCCCCCGATCATGATGGCGTAGCCGCCCAAGTCGGTCGCCAGGGCGAGGGCCTCGCGTCCCGGCCGGTCGGCCGGGTCGGCCATCACGGCAGGCAGGTGTTCGAGAATCAGAGCGACGCCGGTCTCCGTGATCTCGGCAGCCAGGCGATAGTGAGGCCTTCCCACCGCTCCATAGAGGACTTCGAGCATGTGAGACATCCCGTCGAACGCTCCATCGGCCGTCAATGCCGCCGGCTCGGCGAGGGTGAGGTCGCAGTCGAACGCCGGATGCGGCGGGACGATGGCATCGTCAACGATCAGCTTCTTCTGGCCGGTGGCCAGGTCGGTAACGTTCGAGTACTTCGTCAAATGCGCCGCTGAGCCGGCGATGGTCTGGATGGCTACGTGTCCCGGCAGCGTCCTGCCCGACCGCCGAAGAGCCTCGCTCACGAGACCTGTGCCGAAATACTCGTCGATCTGGCCCCCTGCAACCCAGAGCGCCATCGCCGCCTTGGTCGCGTCGATCGTGCTGCCGCCGCCGAAGCTGACGGCCACGTTTGCGTCGGACTGGGCCAGCTCGCCACGAATCCGGCGGACATCCTCCGTGGGCGTGTTCGGCCGAGCGCCCCGAATCTCAGCGGACAGATCAACTCCGGCCTCCGCCAGCGACTGCCGGATCACTCGCACCCAGTCGTCACTGCCCGCGAAAGTGCCTCGGACCAGAGCGGCCCGATCCCCGGCTTTTCGGACCTGCCGTCCGATTCGTGGCAGTACGCCCGGTCCGAACAAATAGTCGTCGCCCTTGAACTGCCGCAGGAGGCTTCTGGCCTCGTCCAGTCGATTCATGACTACATCCCAGTTCGCCATGGTTTGTGGACTGTCTGTGCGGCGTAGCATACCAGCCCACGCCGCACGCCACAACGGGCTTGCCGAAGCAGCAACGGAAGCCCGGTCGGCCGTCGGACCGAGGGAGAATACGTATTTTCTCCGTGCGAGGCGGTGTACCGCAAGCCTTTCTCTAAGTCGCACCGGACTTTTGCCGATAGAAAGACCCGGCAAGAACATGGGGTTGTCAGACTCCAGGCAAAAGACAGCAGCTTTCGAAAGCCCTGTTTTTAGGAGCGAACCGATGCAGTCCGTGACAGAGGTTGTTGAGTCGCCAACCACAATGGATATTGTCGTCCCTCATCAACTCTCCACAGATCGTGGGAGGCTGAAGGTACGCGACATCATGGGCAGGGAGATCATTACAGCAAGCTCCGACGACACGGTCTTCGCCGCCGCCAGGCGAATGTCCGAGAACAACATCTCCTGCGTCGTCGTCACGGACGACGAGATGGTCATCGGCATCCTGACCGACAAAGATATCCTCAAGGGAATCGCAGGCAACGACAGCGATTTCCATCGCTTGCGTATCGGCCAGCGGATGTCCAGTCCCGTGGAGATCGTGGCGTCGGAGGAATCGATCATCGCCGCAGGCAAGACCATGGAGGCCAAGGGCATCAAGCGACTGCCGGTGGTCGACGCGGGCGCCCTGGTAGGCATCGTCACCCAAACCGACATCACGCGGGGGCTCATCTCGATCAGCCCGCTGGGGGCGGTCTCTGAGATCATGAGCACGAAGATCGCCACGATAGACACGGGGTCTACGACCGCTGAAGCGGCTCGGATCATGGCCTCCCATGGCATCTCCTGCCTGGTCGCCATGCATCGGCAGGAAGTGGCCGGCATGTTGACGGAGAAGGATCTGCTCCGACGCGTGGTCGCCCTGCACAGGGACCCGGCGACGACCCAGGTGGTGGAAATCATGTCCTTTCCCATCGTTGGTATTCCACCAACCTATTCCGTCTTGCAGGCAGGCAAGAAGATGGACACCATGCGGCTTCACCGCCTGGTTGTCATGGACAGCCCCAAGCACGTCTGCGGCATCATCACTCAGACCGACATCATGAAGGCGGTCCGGAATGAGCTGGAGCGGCAGGAGCAGAATCACCCCATGCTCCGGTCCGAGCTGCGCGGCCTTGCCGGCCATCTTGTGGAGAACGCCGAGAGACTGCGTTGTTTTATCCACACGTTGCCCGACGCCGCGTTCGAGACACCTCCGTTCGAACCGAGGCGATAGAACGGCCCCTGGGCGACGAACCTCAGGGCGTCCGGCCTGCCAAAAGCGGACCGAAGGAACTGCCGCCGTCGCAGCGACGGTCCGCATCGTCGCCAAGCGTAACGATGCCGCCCCGGCGGGGCTCGGACAGACTGCGAACACCGGCCATTTGCCCGCGGCCTCGTCCATTGCCATAATTTACTTGGCTCCGATCCGAATGCGCCTCCCCAGTCGATTGAGCAGGCGTGAGCGGATACAATGCCCCCCTGCCGAACGGTGCATTGAACGATTGATTGCGATTTTTTGGGGAGAGACAACATGTCGATAATAACGCATGACAACGACAAGAAACGGCATACCCGAAGCCTCGTGCTGGTCCTGGTGGCATGGGTCTTCATCGGCGGGCAGGCCCTGCTGGCGGCGGGAAGCATCTACAACTACAACGCCGCGGGCAGCGATCAGGTTAAGGCCAAGGATACGAAAGAAAAAGAGGCGGTGGAACCCAGCATGCCTTGGGGTCTCATCGGCCAGAGTTCCAACCGAGTGCGTCTGATCGCCATGCAGGCTGAGCCGGCCGCTATCGGGAACATTGCGGTGTTCCTGGCGGTCGCCAACGCCCTGGGCCTGGCGGGCTTGATCCTGGGCCTGCTCTCCTGGTCGAAGTCGAATCACGCCAGCGGCAGGCTGACCATCGCGGTCTCGGTGGCGGTCATCCTCGCCAATTCACTCCTGAACCTTGCCTGCGCCGCATAATTGACGGCAGGCGCCTGCGGCCCGTGCCCGCCAGGGGCCAGACCGGTCCGGAGAACAAGGCCCGCGCAAGAGGGCGTCGACACACGCCGGGCGGCTACCGGGGCAGGCTTGCGACAGCAACAACCTGTTCGGCCGCCGCGTTCCTGCGGCAGACCACGGGCGCGATATGGCTCACGGCCGGTCCGATCGCCGCGATCGCCGCGCTTCGCTCGGCGGTAGCGGTGATCAGGACCGGGCTGAACCCGAGTTTCCTCCACAGGGCCTCGGCGGAGCGGTTTCCGTGCACGTAGTTGACGGCCAGGAGCTCCACCCCATGCAGATGGAAGAAATTTAGCAGCCGCCCGACGATGCGTCCGCCAAGCCCTTGGCGTCTGTGGCCCGGCTCGACCCAGATGTCGATCAGTTCGCCCGACCGGGGCGGCATGTAGTCGGCGTGGACCCAGACCTTCCCCGTGCCCATTCCGACGGCGTGATCGACTTCGCTGGCTGTGGCAACCAGCAGATGCGTGTGCTCGTCGTCGACCTGTGCCCGATAATACTCGTGCAGCCGGGCGGTGCTGTAGGGGCTCAGCCGCAGCATACGGGCACCCACGCAAAGCGTGCTCTGCTGCAAGGCAGTCTGCATTCTCACAAGCTCACCGATATCCTCGGCGGTGGCGGGACGAATCTCGTACCGCATATCGTTGCCCACTCTCATAGCCCCTTCGTCCAGTTCAGGCCTGCCCGGAGACAATCCATCGATACTGCCGCCGGGTTTCGCCCGATCACCTGTCTGCAACACCCAGCGTCATGTTTGTTCTCGACGCATCTCCTGCACAGTTGAGGGGATGGCACCCCAAATAGCGGCGAAGGCCGAAAAATACGTAGTTTCCACAATATCCTGTCACCGGCCGTCCATTGGGTCCTGCCGCCGCCCTGTATTGCCGTGTGCCGATCCACCGGGGAACTATGAGGGGGCAGAGACTTCGGTGCCGCGTGCGCACAAACGATTTGGGCATGGCCGGGATTAGTTTCTATATTTTGTGTGAGGTGATCGTGTGCGGCGCAGAGGCCGCACGAAGCAACCAGCCATCCTGCCAGGGGAGGAGAGTCATGAAAACGATCCAGATTTCCGATGAGCTGTTCGATGAACTGAAAAGCCTGGTCGTGGACCCTTTTGACGACACGCCGGACTCGGTGATCGGCCGCGTGATTCAGATCGTCAAGAAGGCCAAGAGCCGCTGGTCGCCGCTCGAGGCCGCCGTTGCATCCGAGACGGAGGAACCCCAGGTTCAGCTCAAGACCCACAAGCGCGAATCAAAGCAGTTCTCCCAGGAGACAGAGCCTGTCGTCCTCCTGTAGCCGAACGCTCGCAAGCCCGTGACACACCGCAAATACCGGTTGAACGCCGGAGCCGCGTGACCGACTCACTGCGTGGGGGATCGGACGCGGCTCTTTCGCTGCCAGCCGGCTCCCCCTCAGTCCCGACCAAGCCATTCTCTGCCTGAAATCCGTCTCGCCGTGCGCAAAAAAAAACGGTGGCACGCACCTGAGGCGGCGGAGTGGTGCGTGCCACGGACCAAATTTTCCAGCTCTCGCTGGATGTCAAGCTTGGATCGAACTCCCTGCGGCACACCAGTGGGCTGCGCCAAACTGACGGCGCGCCCCGACCACGTCCAGCAGGAGGCTCTACGGAAAGTGTAACCTATGTTCGGCGTGATGCCAAACGGACAGGGAAACTGCGGCAGGGACCTGCACTTCGAAGAAACCAGATCAGAGACAGGGCAGCAAGACCGGATCCTACCATACCGCGGCGTAGTCGCACCGCGCGATGGTGAAGCCGTCTTCCCAACCCTTCTTGTAGCGATTGTCCTTTTCGTACCGCGTCGTGTCGCGCGTGAACCGGTAGAAGGGATGGCCGATCGTGTTACAGCCCGCCGAGTAGCCGTCGACGTAGCCGTCGACGTATTCCGGCGCATATCCGGCGGCGATCAGCCCCTTGCGATTTGTTGGACTACAGCCTGCGACAAGAATTACCAAGAGCAACGCAACCACGACCGTCTTCATAGAGCACTGCACTCCCGGCAGACCACGCAACCATGCCTTCTGGACAATCACTCTTCCCTCGCTGCCACTACCCCGACCAGGATAGTATTATACCCTAACCGACAGGTGAATGCAAGTAAAAAAACGAAGATATCAGTACTATTATCGCAGATTTTACACGTCACGACGTTGAACGCGACCGTCGCCGCGGTCTGCTCGACCCACCGTGACGCACGTTCGGACGCCACAAGATGATCGCCGGCCGGTCTCGCCGGATTCTCGGCGCTGCCAGGCCTCTCCAAAGCACCATGGGACATGATGATATGGGACCAGGCGAACCAGATCGGGTGACTGACGGACTTCCGGGCACCAAGGAGCACAGGCATCGACGGAACTGCCGGAGGACTCTTCTTTTTGGCTTGCGTTGGCCGCGTCTTTCGCGAGAATACCTGCGACGGGTTTGAGCCACTAGGTTGTGGGCCGAACGGCTTGTGCATGGACAACTCAGGATTCAAGGACGCCTTGCAGACGAAGACGATCACCAGGATTGCGGTGGCGGCGGCGGTCTTTGCGGCCGTGTGTGCTCTGGCGGCATGGCTGGCCCCTGCCGACGGGTCCGGCTCCGCCGCCCCCTGGTACAGCATCGTCCCGCCCCTGCTGGCGATCGTGCTGGCCTTCCTGACCCACCACGTCATGATCAGCCTGGGCGTCGCCATCCTCGTCGGAGGCCTGCTCACCAGCATCCCGCAAGCCCCTGTCAGCAGCCACGCATGGGGCCAGGGCCTCGCCGCGACCGCCTCCTATGTTGCCCAGACCGTCTCGACCGGCACGAATCTGCTGATCCTGTCCTTCATCCCGCCGATCTTCACGATGGTCGAGATCATCATCGCGTCCGGGGGCTTCGCCGGGATCGTGGTCTGGCTGCTCAAGCGTGTGCGAAGCAAGAAGTCGGCCCAACTGGCCACGGCCGTGATGGGCGTCGTCTGCTTCATCGACGACTACGCCAACGCGATCATCGTCGGCTCGATGATGCAGCCGATTTCGGACCGTTTTCGAACCAGCCGGGCCAAGCTGGCGTTCCTCGTCGACGCCACCAGCGCCCCGGTCTCGGGACTGGCGGTTGTCAGCACCTGGATCGCCTACGAGGTCGGACTCTTCGCCGACGTCAGCGCGCAGCTCGGTCTGGGCAAGTCCGGCTATGCCATGTTCTTCGACGCCCTGAGCTTCCGGTTCTACTGCCTGCTGATGCTGTTCTTCATCTTCGCGCAAATCCTTGCCGGTCGTGAGTTTGGCCCGATGTGGGCTGCCGAACGACACGCGGGGAATGCAGACGTCGCTCCCGAACCTCAGACGGTTGAGCCGAATGTCGCGCCGCGCTCCTCCGGCAAGGCCATCAACGCCCTGCTGCCCTTGGGTGGACTGGTCGTCTTTCACATCACGGGCCTGTGGCTCGACGGCGGCGGACCTGCGAAGCTCGCCGACGGGGGCTCGCCTCTGAGCTGGGATTACTGGCGGCAGGTCATCAGCGCCTCGGAGAACAGCCATCTCATGCTCATGTGCGCCGCTCTGTTCGGCATCGTTCTGGCAACCCTGTGCGGAACGCTGTCCGGCTCGCTTTCCCTGTCGGCCCTGCCCGGCTGCGTCTATCGCGGCGTCAAACGCGCCCTGCTGCCCTCGATCGTCCTGATCCTGGCCTGGTCGCTCAAGCACTGCTGCCAAAGCCTGCACACCGGCGACTTCCTCACCAGCCTGCTGGCAGATCGCATCCCACCGCACTGGTTCCCTCCCCTGCTGTTTCTGGTCGCCTCGATGACGTCCTTTGCGACCGGAACGAGCTGGGGAACGATGGCCATCCTGATCCCGACGGCCATCCCCATCGCTTTCGCACTCGACGGGAATTCCTACGGACCGACTACGATGGTCAGCCTGGGAGCCGTGCTGGACGGAGCCATCTTCGGGGACCACTGTTCGCCGATCTCCGACACCACGATCATCAGCTCGGTGGCCAGTTCGTGCGATCTGATTCAGCACGTTCGCACGCAGTTGCCCTACAGCCTGGTCGTCGTGGTGATCGCCCTGCTCCTGGCATACATCCCCTGTAGCTTCGGGCTGGCGTCAATCTGGGGGCTTGGCCTGGGCATGCTGGCCATTTTGGCTGTGCTGCTGTTCGCCGGTCGGCGTCTGGCTCCAACTGCCTGATCCCACCGATCAGCGTGAAGGTCGCAGGGGTGGGAGGTAGGCCGGAGCCTCGTTCGGGTAGAACTCCCGGCCGAATACGCCCACGACGGCGTCGCTGAGATACTGAAGAGAGAAGTAGACGTTGCCGTGCGCCCCCTGCCGCTCACAGAGCCTGTGCTGGTCACGGATCAAGCCGATGTCCCGCGTGACGGTCCGACCGTCCTGCGTGTCGTAGATGGACAAGCCCGGAATGATCCGGGTCAGATGGGGATCGATCCGCTTCCACTGGGCGATCTCCTGGCCCAGCGTGTGCATGTCGGCGGCGTACGCCATCGGAACGACGTAGTCGATGGCCCCCTCGCGAAGCCAGCGGGGCCAGTCCTGGTAGGCCTTCTGGGCTGACTCGACCGAACTGAAGACCGCGGCGGTAACCTGGGCCTTGGGCTTGGCCGCCTTGGCCCGTCGATAGATGTCGCGGACCAGTTCGGTGACGCCCTGCGTACGGAACTGGGCCCACTTTTGCGCCCGGGCCTTCTCGTTCTTGAGGTCGATCCGGTGTTCGCCTCGCGGCACCAGCGGGCTGCGGCCGGTGGAGCGGATGACCTCGTCGCCGTGCACGTAGCGGCCCGCTTTGGCGAAGCCCGTGATCCGGGGCAGGGCCGGCAGGTGCATCGACTTGACGGGACCGTCCAACATCAGCGCCTGCCCGCCTCGTTTGACGAACGCTTCGATGTCTTTCGCTGCCTTCTCCTCGATGACGTAGACCGCAGGAAGCACCAGCACGCTGCCGGCCGGCAGCGTCGCGATCCGGCCGGCGTCGATTGTGGCCGGCGTGTAGCCAAGCCGCGTCAGGGCGGTCCTCGCGGCGTCCAGCGAGCTCGTCCCGTACTCGGCCTTCGTCGCCTCGGTCGTGGCGAGGTAGACCTTGCCGCCGCCCGTCGTCCAGACGCCGAGCGTCAGCTTGACCGTCTCGGAAACCGCCGGAGGCATCTCGTTCTCCGCGTGCCAGTTCAGCAGCAACACGCTGCCGGCCCCGAGCTTGTTCAACGCGATGGCCGGCGAGCCGTCGGAGAACTCCGCCAGGACCACTGCCGTGGTCGGCGACGCCGGCAGATTCGCGGACATGCCCGCCACGACCGTGGGGAACGTCGTTCGTCTGGCCCCCGTCATCGGCTCGAAGCCATACCGCTTGGCGAACTCATTCTGGCAGTGGTCGCAGTAGCACTGCTTTGGGCCGTAGCGGATGTAGTCGAAATGAAGTCCATCGAGGTCGTACTTCTTGAGGCACTCGATCATCAGGTCGCTCTGGAACCGCCGGACTTCGGGCTTGCCGAAATCGTACCACAGGCTTCCGCCCGCCCCTTCGTCGACCGCCCAGTCGGGATGCTTGTCGAGGACGTGCCTGGGCTGCGTAGCCCCGTACGCGCCGTTGACGAACCAGGCGTGGACCTGAATGCCCCGCTGGTGACACCGCTCGACCATGTAGCCCAGCGGGTCGTAGCCCGGCTGGACGCCATCGCCCATCGGACACAGCTCGCTCTGGAAGAACGCCTGCCCGCCCCAGTACCACACGAGAAGGAACACCGCGTTGAGGTTAGCCTTGTCGATCTTCGCCACCAGCGCGTCGGCCTCGCCCGGCGTCTTGATCTGCGTCGCGTGCATCCAGATCCCGCGCAATTCAGGACCCGGCGCACCGCCGGCCGCCGCCGACAGCCCCATCGACAACAGCATCACCCATCGCAGCAGTCGGCGCATGTCGCATCTCCCTTCTCTTGGCATTCGCAGCAATCCACGAGGCCCTGCCCCAGCCCCCACTGCCCCCTCTTTCGACCACGCCCGCCCCTTCTCTTGAGCCAAACCGCCAGCGCCACCGTCACACGACCCTCACCTTCTCATGGACGAGTGACCGTGAATTCGAACGTTCTCTCGCCGTAATCGCTGATTCCTGCGGGATCGATCCGAAAAACGAATCCGTCGGCGGTTCGCTCGTATTCAATACTCTTGCCCGTAAACGGGTCGCTCGGTAACCCCTTGGGAGGCATCTCTGGCAAGCTCCCCGTGTGGGCTTCCGTCAGGCGGATTTCCACGGCCGCTCTGAGGCAATTGAAGAGGGTTGCGTCGAAGGTCATGAACCGATGGTAGTCCTCCACACGTGTCGGACCTTCCCGTAAGAGAGCCACAGGCTCGTACTGATTCATGGCGCGGGCGAGCTGACGTTCGAGTCCCTTGAGGGCTTGCTGCTTCAGATCGTAGGCGATGTCGCTCTCCATAATATGGACCGCCGAATCCACAAACGCATCGAACGCTTGGCGGGCTTGCGTGAACAACTCGGCAGGTACAGACAGGCCGTGTTGGCGGTCGAGGCACATCCGCTGCTCGCAAAGGAGTCGAATGAGCAGTTGTTGATCGCTGAGTGTCGCCCTTTCATCTGCCCCCTTCTGATCTTTCAGTTGCTCCAGCGCCCAGGACCTTTCGAAGGAACGGTCCCCCTGGAACAGACGCCATTCACGAAGCTCCAGGTCGCACCACTTGTTCAGGGCTCGCCCCAGCCAGGAAGGCGACCTGTCCGACACCTCAAGTTGATGGCGCAGCATCACGAATGCGTCTTCATCAGAAGGCATGGAGCTCAAAACATACCACATCGTATGCAGAGCCGCGTTCTCGACCATGCGGGAGACCAGATACTGCACGTGTGTTTCGTCTCCGATGTGCCGTGCCAGACGGCGGACCACCAAGCCATTCTCGATCGCGGCCCGGTAATGGCCATCTGCAGCAAGAGTACGTGCATGAGCATCGAGAATGAAGGACAGTCGCCGGAGTGACACGGTCGTCTCCAGCGTGTGGTCCAAGACGGGATCGCAGGTCAGGCCCCAATCACATTCGGGAATCTGTGTGGCAAGCTGCACCAGTTGGATCGCCCTGAGACAACGGCCGAGATGCGTTCTGACGCGGTCGTCGGGCTTGTGTCCATGTGTCATCAAGGTCATGGTCTCGGCCGTGCACGGGTCCGCCTGCTCAAGACACGCCGTCGCACGGTAGTACAACAAGGCGGCGTTGTCCGGTCGGGGCTTGATCCCTTCGTCCGGCCAGCGAGCAATCTCGGCCCCTCGCTTCTCGTACTCCTCCAGCGCACGACGCCGCGAGAAATCCTGACCTGCGATGCTCCCGTCACGTAACAACCGACGCAATTGCTCGATGCCCTCCTCGCGATCCGAAGGCCCTCCGCCAGTGCCACTGGCGAAGGCAACCGAGACCCACAGCATTCCCAGTACAAGAACGGATCGTGTGGTCATAACTGCCTCTCCGCTTCTTTCTGTCTCGGGTCAGCGCACGGCGTCGCGAAGACGCCGCTTCACTCCAACAGACGCACCAGATGAACAAAGGATCGATGAAAACCCGGAGATTCGCGTTTTGTAGTCCACGTGAGAGCTGTATCACGAAACTCTGCCACGTACCAGCGAGATCGCCCCCTGGGCGCCGACCATCCCCAAGCCCTGTGGGCTTGAGGCTGCCACCCGGGCGTCAAGATGAAGGGAGAGCCTGTCGATGTCAACGGCGCGACACGCTAAGACGAGGCTCAGTTCTTTTCGAGGGGGTCGTACCAGCGTTTGGG
Source organism: uncultured Pirellulales bacterium (assembly GCA_964579055.1). Taxonomy (GTDB): domain Bacteria; phylum Planctomycetota; class Phycisphaerae; order Sedimentisphaerales; family Anaerobacaceae; genus Anaerobaca. The sequence continues at coordinate 78,557 of CAZOFX010000010.1, read as the reverse complement.
GACTTCTTCGCCGTTGTTTTCGTCCATGCTGATGACGTGGCCGTCGAGCCAGAGAACATTGAGGGTGCCGCCGGTTTCGAAGTCTCCCGACCGGCGAATGTTGTGCCGGAAGATGCCGCGATACCAATTCGACCGCCCGCCACCTTGTCGATAATGCGTCAGGTTGACGCCCCCGGGATCGGCATAGAGCATGTCCGCCGTGGCGTTCTCGATTCGCGGCTCCATGTGGTCGTGGGCCATGATGACCTCGGAATGACGGGGAATGCGAATCGTGTTCTCCTTGGTCAGCCAGCCGTTGCCGGCGTAGGCCGAGGTGTAGATCAGCTTGTGGTCGCCGCCGTACAGCAGGTCTTTGGCCAGCGTCTCGCAGAAATTGCGGAACGCCGCACACCCAAAAACCTCCCGGTCCTTGAGGTAATCGTGATAGGCAATCCCCCAATACGCCATGTCGGCGCCCGCCTTGAGCGGATTGCCGGCGGCGTCCCACCACAGATGCCCGTTCGTGTTGCCGGTGTGGGTGTGCATGTCGGGCATCGTGAAGTCGTTGTCCTGGAGGTACATCATGATGCCCAGGCCGACCCCCTTGAGGTTGGCCCGGCAGGCCTGGTCGCGGGCCTGGTCCTTGACCCGGGCCAGCGCGGGCATGAGAATGGCCATGAGAACGGCGATAATCGCGATGACAACCAGCAGCTCAATGAGGGTGAAGGCTCGTGGGGTGCGCGTCATGATGTCGGATTCTCCAACGGAGGCCATCCGCATCCTGACAGACAGCCATCCACATCAATGATAGTATTCCCCATCCCAGCCGCGTCAACACCCCCATAATACACCAAGCGGCCTGCACCCCGCAAGCCGCTTGGCGAAAAGAGCGAATCTGAACCGAAATTGCCCGGCAGGCTGTCGACGAGAACTACTTTCGGTCTTCCTGGGTCGCGGAGGCATTCTTGCCCTGCCACCGGCCCGTCGACCGCACCTCGACCGACTCCACATAGATCTCCAGCGTGTGTCCCTTGATCGCCGTTTCGAGCAGAAGGTCCTGCTGCCGGCGACTCCACTGGAACGGTCCATCCATCTGCACGTCCACGCGGTCGGGTGCAGCGGAGTCGTCGATCGTCGCGGCGCCGTCCAGCTCGAACTCGGTGGCGGCACCGGTCAGGTTCACGTCGAACTTGCTCCCATCGACCACCCCCGAGCCTGCGATTCGATACGTGTCATCATCGGAGGCTTCTTCCGCGCCGGCAGCGGTCGGGAACGACATGCTCCTCGACTCGATGGCGTACGGACCTCTCGGCGCCAGGGCGTCGAAGAACCCGTTGAGCGACAGCGCCACCGGCAGATTGACCACTCCCGCATCGGCGAGGGTGACGGTCGCAGCGTGCTCGATGGATTGGCTTTCGATGTGGAACTCGGTCATTTCAGCCGTCATCGCGTCGAAGTCCACGGCCATTTGCATGCGTCCGACGGCCGGCGTGAATGCGATGGTCGCATTGTCGAGACGGGCCTCCTGGCCATCGATGTAGGCCTTCAACTGGACCACGAAGGAGGCGGCGTCGCTTCCGCCGGTCAGAGTGTAGACGGTAGCGGAGTCGGGCGGCGTCTCGGGATCCTCGACTTCCTCCGGCTCGTCAAAGGCATACCAGACAACGCCTTCAAAGGCCCACATGGCGGTGTTGGCGCGGTACTGCTCCTTCTCGGTTTCGTCGATGGTGTAGAAATGACCGCCGAGCCGGTCCGACCAGAAGCGATACACCGGCTTGGCCCTTTCCGGCTGGCTGCCTTCGGGGTACGCGTAGAACACGATGCCTTCGAACGCCCACACGTCTGTCGTGTACTGCGTCATGAGGCGGTTCTTCTCACTCTCGCTGATCGTGTAGAGATGGCTGGAGAGCTTTGCCGACCAGAATCGATAGACGGGCTTGAGTCCCTCACGCACAGCACTCTTGTAGACGTAATAGGCCGTGCCTTCGAACTGCCACGTCCCGGACGTCTGGCCGATCAGGTTGTCCTTCTCGGTTTCGCTGGCCGTGTACAGGTACTTGTTGGTCGAGCGTGAACGGAAGCGATAGACCGGCACGAGGTTCCGGGACTCGTAGGCACCCATGTCGGCCGCCGCGTCGGCGACGCGAGTCCTTCCGTCGAGATCGGTCTCACCGGCGACGGCCGCGTACTGCGGATCGGCCGCGTCGATACAGGGCGAGCCGCCCGACAGATGGTAGTCGCCGCTGACCCAGACCGCGTCGGCCTCGTCGGCTCCGGCGGCCACCTCCAAATCGCGCGGATCGGCCCAGTATCCGGCGTCGACGAAGTGCGGATCGGCGGAGATGTTGCTGCGGCTCTCGAGACAGGTGTTGTCTTCGATGTCGCAGTAGAGCACATTGGCACAGTCCTGGCCGGCGATCTGGTCCGAAACGTTGTCCCACAGAATCGAGTTGGTGACGACTGTCTGCGCGGTACAGGCCAGGCCCCCGCCGGAACCCGATGTCACGGTCTTGCCGTCAACGATCTGCCCAAACGCGGCGTTGCCGACGATGGTGCAAAGGTCGATGACACCGGCCGAACAGTAGACGCCGCCGCCACGACCGGCCAGTGCGGCGAGCGCCGAATCGGCGCCGCCGGCCAATCCCGCGCGGTTGCCGGCGATCAGACTGCTTCGCATGTCCAGCGAATCCTGGCAGAAGAGGCCGCCACCGTGACCACCCAGGCCACCTAAGCCCTTGGTTCCGATGGTGCTGTCCCCGCCGGTTCCGGCCCGGTTGGCCTCGATGACGGTCGTGGCGATCGTGGCGCGCGAGCAGTAGATTCCCGCGCCGTGGCCGCCCTGGCCGCCCTGAGGCCCGCTGCCGCCCTGCCCGCAGGAGTTATCGGTGATCGCCGAGCCTGTCACGAGGAGCGAATCGCTGAAGATCCCGGCGCCATTGCCGCCGCGTCCGGCGAGCACCTCGGAATTGCCTCCGGCACCCGTCATATTGTCGGAAATGGTCGAATCGGACACCGACAAGAGCGAACTGACCGAGTAGACGCCGCCGCCGTCACCACCGGCGCCGGCCAGTGTGTCTCTGGAATCGGCGCCGGAGCCTGTGGCGTTGCCGCTGACCAGACAATCGATCATCTCGACCATGCTGGCCTCGCAATAGACGCCGCCGCCGGCGCCCCCGTCGGCCTGGCCCCTCTCCGAGCCGGCCAGAGTGCCGTTGCCGACGATGCGGCAGTGCTTCAATGCCAGCGTGCTGTTCCGGCAGTAGATCGCGCCGCCGGTTGAGGCAAGCCCGTTGGTGATCGTCAGACCGGCGATTTCACCTGCGAAATCCACCACGTAAAAGCCGCGATGAGGATCAGATTCCGCGCCAGCACAATCGATGATCGTCGATTCCACCACGGCGGGGTCCTCGGGGTCGGTGCTTTGAATCCGGATGGCCTTGCGTTGCAGACTGATGTCCTGGTTGCCCCGGCCGGTATAGGTGCCGGGGTGGATGATGATGACGTCACCGTCGGCTGCGGTATCGACCGCCGCCTGAATGCTCGAGAAGCCCGCCTTGCCGCTGCTGTCCACGTAGACTGTGGCGGCAGACAACGGACCGGAAATACCCACCAGACACGCCAGCACAACCAGCACACACACACCACGGGGTCGGCAATACATGCTTAACCCTCCTTCGAAAGATGCCCTGAAAGTCGGATGGTCAAAAAACTGACATTTAGTGCCATCCCGCGTGAAGTTCGTAACGCCGTTTTCTGCGTTTTTCACCCCCAAGAGGCAGCGTCCGTGCGCACCGAGAGCCCGAACGGGGCCGTCCACATCCATGATCCCTGCTCCGAGAAGACGATAGAAGAAGTCTTACCTACCCAATAAAGTATTGTAGCAAATCCATCCTTCTTTGTCCAGTTTTTTCGCCCGCAGACCGCCGCCTCCACCGCAGGTCCGATATTCCGTGTTCGACGCATCGGACCTCTGGCCAAGCGCTCAGCGGTCGTCGGCGCCGGTCGAGAAGGATGCCAAGGCTTGTTTGAGAATGGGGGCGAGGGCGTTGTTCCAGGCGGCGTAGCCTTGCGCGTTCAGATGCAGCCGATCGGCGAGAAAGAAGCTGTCGTCCGGCTTGCCCTCGGAATCGAGCAAGGGCATCCCCAGGTCGGCGAAGAACAGGCGATCGCTCTTGACGCAGAGGTTCCGGACGAGTTCGTTGGCTTTGTGCATTTCGGGCCAGAGCGCCCAGCGCTGCCCGCTGGGCTTGATCGTCACGAAGATCACGCGCGTCTGAGGCAGTTTGGCGGCGACGCGATCGGCGAACTTGCGATAGTCTTCGAGAACGCGCTGCGCCGGCTTGCCGCCGGCGACGTCGTTGTCTCCGGCATAGAAGACGATCACCTTGGGCCGGTACGGAAGGACGACGCGGTCAAAAAAGTATAGGACGTCCGAGATGTGCGAACCGCCGAAGCCACGATTGATCACGGGCAGATCCGGAAAGCCCTCGCGCGTGCGCCACATGCGGATGCTCGAAGAGCCGACGAACAGAACCGGCTCGTCGGGAAACGCATTCTTGCTGTCCCACTGCTCGAACACGTCGATATCCCGGACGAATCGGTTCGGATCGGGGTCTGCGGCGGGCACATCCGTTTGAGCAACGGCGTACATCGACAGGATCGACCACAGCAACAAGCCTGCTACAGACATAAACCACCCCTTTCAACACTTCAGCTCGCGAATCGCGAGAATCGAACCTTTCCACCCAGTGGATCGTACATACAGGCGAAGGAGCACGCAAGGGGTATGCTTTCTCTGCGCGCCGCGGCACCGACGCTGTATGCGGTTTCTCTGAAACGTGCGGAGGGCTTGACTTTGTTCAACACCAGGGTATACTGCCCCTGGATGTGTGGCGTTGCGCAGAGAGAAAACCGTGATGCCATGTCAAAGGGAGGTGTCAACCATGCTGAAAAGAACGAACGATCGAGGCGGTCGCCTCCGAATCGGACATACGATCGACTGGTGCTTTTTCTGACGCTGCGAGGTGCACGAATGAGAACCTACATGGGTCATATCCTCCCGGCAGTCGGCCTGGCGTGCAAGCAAAGGCTGGACTGCGTGTATCCGTGCAACCCTGCCGGACCCGCCTTCGATAGCAAGCACCCTCATCTGCCCAGAAACGAAGATCTGCTCGCAGACCCTGCGTCAGCGGCAGACCTCGCGTAGGGCTCGCATCGCCTTCGCACAGGACCGTATCGCAGCGCAGGAGGGATGCGCGCCGGTCTGCCAACGCATGAACCAGTGAACGGGACCCCGTGTTTCCGCCGGATTATGCGCGCGCCAAAGGCCACACGGATCCAGCGGAAACGCATCACCTTAGGATGGGAGCGTCGAGCAATGGCGAAGTGGAAGATCGAGCTGAGAGATGTAGGGCCCGAGAGGGCCAGTGAAACTGTGGTGGTGGAAGCGCAGAACCTGGTCAAAGCCAAGGTGCATGCCATGCGGGCCTGCCGCAGGCACCTGCCCGGCGGCGACATCTACCTCGAGGCCGAAGGCCATTACCGGTACCTCGTCATCTGCGACATGGACGAGGTCGGCGAGGTCCAGTTGACGTGCCTGGACGCCCGCTCACGCGGCGCCGCGCAACCACGGCAGATTCAGGAATCCGAATCGCTGACCTGACGCGCAGAATCGCGCATCCCATCCCAGACGACACCACGACTATGGCAACGCGTGCCTCTGCCGATGAGCGGAGACGCGCAGCAAGGAGATACCATGATGACTGAGAAACGGGTACAGCAACTCATCGCAAAAGCCCTCACGTCTGCCCATATCGATCGGGCGAAGTACTACCACCTGTGCTGGTGGGAAGGCCGGCTGCGGTGCCTTCACGTGCACCACACCCAAGACATGCACCCGGTCTTCTTCGCGGCTCCGGGAGAGGTGTTTGCGGAAGCTCTCAATCCCCACCAATGGCAACTGCTGACCGATCGCATCATGGCTTTCTGTCGGAGCCACAATGTCGCACCAAACGGCCGGCGGCCACCAGGGGCGCTGCACGGCAGCGGCGCGACCCGGCAGAGGCCCAGGGTCACCGGATTCGACTCCCAGCGTCTACGCCGGCTGCTGAGCGGCAATCCCCGTGCCCCACTTGCCACCAGGGCATGTTTGGACCGACTGGAGCGATTGCTGGAGACAGCCGACACCGTCGCACCCGAGGAAATACCGCGCGACGTGGTCACGATGAACTCGCGAGTCCATCTGAAGGATCGCAATCACGAGGATGGCCGGAGGAGCATCTCCCTGGTCTTCCCCGCGGACGCGGCAACAGACGCGGGTCCTGAAACGGCCAAGGTCTCCGTGCTGACGCCGATCGGCCTGGCCATCCTCGGGCGGCGCGTCGGCGACCGCGTGGAAGGCCGGATCCGAATCCAGGACCTGCCGTACCAGCCGGAAGCGGCCGGACATTTCGACCTGTAGCTGAATGCAGGCAATCTTCCGACAACGAATGCGCACAACAGCAGTGCAGAAAGGAGTCATCCATGGCTCACGCCCTGAACTGGCGAGATCGTCGCGGCTCCGCCAAGGGCCGACCTCCGCCGGCGACGCAGACGGATTCTGCCCCACCCGACTTGTCGGGGACTGGCAGACACCGGCGCGACGGCAGTCTCCAACGCGGGTCGAAACACCCGATGCCGGCGCGGCGGGGTGGGAGCAACGCGTCCGATTGACGGATAGACAATGATGCAGGTCGGCCCCGGTGAAGCCAATCTGCGGGACAGAGGACCCCTATCGTGAAGAAAGCAATCAAGGAATTCCTTCGACACACCGCGCTGATCCTGCTGGGCAGCGCCTTGTGCGCGTTTTCCGTGAAGGCCATATTGGTTCCGCACGGGTTTCTGGGGCGAGGCATGACCGGCGCCGCACTGCTTGTGCATTACAGCTATCCGATGCTGTCGGTCGGAACTCTGTACCTGCTGCTGAACATCCCGGTGTTCGCCCTGGGCTGGCGTTTCGTCGGCCTTCGGTTCGTGTTGTACTCGCTGTGGGGCATGACCATCTACTCGGCCATGCTGTACCTGATGTCGTTTCGGCTGGAGATCAGCGACAAGATGCTCAGCGCGGTGGTCGCCGGAGCCATCTCGGGAACGGGCGTGGCCGTGATCCTGCGTTCCTACGGCTCCACGGGCGGGGCGGAAATCCTGTGTGTCATTCTGAACAAGGCCTTTTCGATCACGCTGGGAACCGGGTCCATGATCCTCAATGCCGTGATCATGGTCATTGCCGGGGTCCTCTTCCCGATCGAGAACGTCCTGTACAGCCTCGTTTTCGTGGCCGTGGCCGCACAGGCGACCAACCTGGTGTTCCACGGCCTGGCCCGGCGGCAGGCGGCGCTCATCCTGTCCGACCATTGGGAGGAGATCGCGCGGGACCTGACGACAGTGCATCGCATCGGCGTCACGCGGATCAGCGGCGCGGGCGGCTATCAGGGGACCAGCAAGACGATTCTGTATTCCGTCGTCCATCGCAGGAGCGTCTCCGGCCTGAAGAAGGCCGTCCTGGACAAGGACCCCACCGCCTTCATTGCACTCATGGGGGCTGAGGATGTCACCGGCGTGGAGGTGGGAAACCAGCCTCACTGGTGAAGACAGCGGAACAGCGCGCTCCGGATGGCCCGAACGTCGCCGGTCTTATTCGTGCCGCAGGGCGACGATCGGATCGACCTTGGCGGCATTCATAGCCGGGTACAGGCCGAACAGAATGCCGATCCCCATGCTGATGAACAACGGCAGCAGGATGCCGTTCAACTTCACCACCGTGGGCATGCCCGAGAAGTACGTGATGAGCAGTGGGATCAGAAGCCCCACGCCAAGCCCAATCAATCCGCCGGTTGTGGAAAGGACGACGGTCTCGACGAGGAACTGGTAGATGATCTGCCTCCGCTTGGCGCCGATGGCCCGACGGATGCCGATTTCGCGGGTGCGCTCCGTCACGGAAGCCAGCATGATGTTCATGATCCCGATCCCGCCGACGAGCAGGCTGATGCCGGCGATCGAACCGAGAACGATGTTGAACGTCCGCTTGGTCGCCTCCGCCTGCTTGAGCAGCGCCAGGGGAACGCTGACGGTATAGTCCTTCTTCTTGTGGAATCGCTCCAGCATGCGCTCGATGCCCGCCGCGACGGCCTCCACGCCTTTCGGGTCCTCGACCTGGACGATCACTTGGTGCAGCTCGACCTTCTCGCGTTCCTCCGAGCCGGAGGTGCGTTTCATGAAGATGTCGCCGAAATACCGCCGCGCGACTTCCATGGGAATATAAACGTCTACCTCCTGGTCCGGAATCTGGATGTTGCCGGCCTGCCCGCTCTCGCTCTTGACGATCCCGATCACCTCGAATTCGTCGCCTCCGATGCGAATGGTCTGGCCGACCACGGCTTCCGTCGCCAGGATCTTCCTGGCGCCGAACTCGGTCAGCACAGCCACCGGGGCTATCCTTGCCTGGTCGGCCGGCATGATCACGCGGCCGGCCAGAATCGCACGAGGCACCAGTTCAAACCACTCCGGCGTCGTGCCCACGATTCGCAGCTCCAGACTGCGCTCGCGCAAGCGCGTCTCCTTTCGCGTCAGCTTCACCGGCGCAACCTGTTTGATGTTGCCGAAAGACTCGGCCACGCGCCGGTGGTCGTCATAGGTCAGGCCGTAGACGCTCATGAAGGACGTGCTCGTCCGCTGCTGCTCGTCGGCCGAAGGCTTCATCGACGAGATGATGATATTGTTGCTGCCGAGCTTGCGGATGTTTGCCATCGCTTCCATGCTGGCTCCCTCGCCGACCGAGAGCATGGCCACCACGCTGCCGACACCGAACACCACACCCAGCATGGTCAAAAACGAGCGCAGCTTGTGCAGCAGCAGGTTCTCTATCCCCAGCCAGATGTTCCTGACGATCCTGGCTTGTCGCATATCTACATACTCCGTTGCCGGCCGGCAACAAATCCTCGTTTGTAGTGGCGTCGTAAGACGCCACGCTCAGTTCTTCGCCGTGGCTCGGCGCGTTCGCGCCCTTGCGAGCACACTCCACATGGTCTGGTGGTGCAACATCCCCGCCGGGTTACACTCTCGAAGGATCATTCGTATCCGCACCGCACATCCTCCGTCCTCAGCCGGGTCTCCATTATCCCCTCTACTCATGCCGCAGAGCCACGATCGGGTCCACTCTGGCGGCGTTGATGGCCGGGTACAGACCGAAGAGGATGCCGATCGCCATGCTGATGAACAGCGGCAGCAGAATGCCGCTCCATTTCACGACCGTGGCCATGCCCGAGAAGTAGGTGATCAGGAAGGGAATCAGCACACCGACGCCCAAACCGATCAAGCCGCCGAACGTGGACAGAACAACCGTCTCGATGAGAAACTGGACGACGATCTGTCGGCGTTTGGCGCCGATGGCCCGCCGGATGCCGATCTCGCGGGTTCGCTCCGTCACCGAGGCCAGCATGATGTTCATGATCCCGATCCCGCCGACGAGCAGACTGATGCCCGCGATCGAACCGAGAACGATGTTGAACGTCCGCTTGGTCGCCTCGGCCTGCTTGAGCAGGGCCAACGGCACGCTCATGCCATAGTCCTTCTTCGTGTGAAAGCGATCCAGCATCGTCTCGATGCCGACGGCGGTCGATTCGACGTGGTCGCTATGGTCGACCCGGACGATAATCTGGTGCAATTCCACCTTCTCCCGCTCGCGAGAACCCGCCGTCATTCTGGCGATGATGTCGCCATAGTACCGGCGCGCCACCTCGATGGGGATGTAGACATCCACCTCCTGGTCGGGAATCTGCATGTTCGCGCTCGAACCGGTCTCGTTGCGGAGAATGCCGATCACCTCAAACGCGTCGCCGCCGATCCGCACGTTCTGACCGATGGTGCTGCGTGTAGCCAGGATCTTCCTGGCGCCGAACTCCGTCAGCACCGCCACGGGCGCCAGCTTCTGCTGATCGGACGGGAGAATCACCCTTCCGGCCAGGATCTCGCGCGGCACCAGATCGAACCACTCGGGCGTCGTGCCCACGACACGCAGTTCCAACGCCCGGTCGTGAAGACGCACCTCTTTGCGCATCAGCTTCACGGGCGCCACCTGGCGGATCGCAGCGAAACTCGAAGCGATCCGCTCCAGATCGGCGTAGGTCAGTCCATAGATGCTCATGTGACTGTGAACCGTGCTGGACTGCTCGTCTTCCACCGGTTTGACGGACGAGAGGATGATGTTATGGCTGCCCAGCATGCGAATCTGGGCGAGGGCCTCCGCGCTGGCCCCTTCGCCGACGGAAAGCATCGCGACGACGCTGCCGACGCCGAAGACGACCCCCAACATGGTCAAGAATGAGCGCAGCTTGTGCAGCAGCAGATTCTCAACGCCGAGCCAGATGTTCCGGATAAGGTTGGTCCGTCTCATGCGTTTCCGTCTCGATTCGATCGATCAGGCCATCCATCATATGCAGCCGGCTTCGGGCGTGAGCGGCGATGTCCGGCTCGTGCGTCACCATGATGATGGTCTTGCCTTGTCGGTTCAGATTGCCCAGCAACTCCATGATTTGCTCGCCGGTGGCCGAATCCAGGTTGCCGGTGGGCTCGTCGGCGAAGATGATCTGCGGATCGTTGGTCAGCGCCCGGGCGATGGCCACTCGCTGCATCTGCCCGCCGGAAAGCTCTGTGGGACGGTGATTGAGGCGTCCGCCCAGACCGACCATCTCCGCCAGCTCCTTGGCACGCTGGGCGCTGCGCGCCGCGTCCCAGCCCAGATAGTAGAGCGGCAACTCGATGTTCCGCTGCACGGTCAACTGCGGGATCAGGTTGAAGCTCTGGAAGATGAACCCCAGATACGACAGACGCAATTCGCTGAGCGAATCGTCATCAAGCTGGCTGACGTCTTTGCCGTCCAGGTAGTAGGCGCCGCTCGTCAACCGGTCGAGACAGCCCAGGACGTTCATCATCGTGCTCTTGCCGGACCCGCTCGGACCCATGATGGCCCAGAAGCTGCCCTTCAGGAACGAGATATTCACGCCCGCCAGTGCTCGGACCTCTTCGGTGCCCATCTGGTAGATCTTGCGGGCGTTTTCGAGTCGGACGATGTCGTGGTTGCTGTCCGGCGGGGTCTGTGCGGCCATCTACTGCCCCCCTCCCGGCTGCGGACCTCTGGCGCCGGACCGGTCGGCACCCGGGCCGCCCGCCGGCCTTGCAGAGCCGTCAGGACCGCCCTCCGGGGAGCGCTGGCGCATCTGCCCCTGCTGTTGCGGGGCTGTGCTGTCCATCATCTGCTGCCGCATGCGTTCCATTTCCTGCTGTCGCTGTTCGGGCGTCATGTTCTGAAGGCGCTCGCGCATCTGTTCTCTTTGGTCGTCCGGTAGCTGCGGCTGCCCCCCCTGGCCCTGGGGCGGGAATCCCCCCGCTGCTCCCGGCGGCTGGAACCCTTGCGCCGGCATGCCCTCCACGCCCTGCCCGAAACCGGGCCGGCCGGCATCCGATCCGTTGACGTTCTCCAGTCTCTCGTTGATTCTCTGCTGCCAGGCATCGGCCTCGCCGTCGGCCTCCGATCCGTCCTGGCCCGAGCCTTCTTTCAATGTGGCCTCCTTCAGAGGCGGCGCCAGCCAGACGACCTCGCCCTCATTCAGACCGCCGGTGACCCGGACCATGCTGTTGTTGTCCAGGCCGATCTCGACAACCCGTTCTTCCACCGTGCCGTCCGGGCGGACGACGTACACGGTCGGCTTGCCTCCGATACGGATGACCGCCTGAATCGGGATGTAGACGGCGTCGTCGTACTGCGCGACGATGATCTCGACCTTGCAGCTCATTCCCGTCCGCAACGCCGGATCGTCCCCTTCCAGGTAGATGTCCGAGTTGTAGACCTTCAGGTCGGGGTTCATCCACATGCTCTGCGGATCGGGCAGCGGAGCGATTCGACCGACGGTGCCCATGAACTTCTTGCCCGGGAGAGCGTCGACCGTCACCACGGCGGGCAGCCCGAGACGGACCTTCTCCAGACTCGCCTCGTGGATGTCCACCTCCGCCATGGAGGACGTCGCCGTCGGCAGGTAGATCAGCTCCTGACGCTCGAAGACCTCGACCCCCTCGTCCAGCGGCTCGCGATTGTCACGCCACCCGCCACGACGGGCGCTGGTCGCATAGATCACCATGCCATCGGCCGGAGCATACACCTTGGCCTTGCTGAGCTGGTCGTCGATCTTGTCGAGCTTGTACTTCTGGCGGTCATACTCCTGCTTTCTGGCCAGCAGTTCGGCTCGGGCCTGGGCGACGTTGGCCCGGGCCTTGGCCTGGGTGCGTTCCAACGCCATCTCCGCCTGCCGGACATCGCTCTCCAACTGCGCGATCTGCCGCTTGTTGGTGTATTCTTCGAGAAGCTCCCGATCGCGCTGCGCCACCTGAAGGTTGACCTCCGCCCGGCTGAACGCCAGCTCGTCCGCCTGGAGCTCGGTCTTCGAGAGGTATTTCTCCTCATAAAGCTTCCGGGACCACTCCACCTTGTCCTGGGCTCGTGTCTTGTCCTCTTCGGCCAACTGAATCTCGGCCAGGGCCTTCGCCAGCTCGTTCGGATACTCCCCCTCTTTGTACTTGTTCAGGTCCTGTTTGGCGAATTCCAGCGTCAGCGTAGCCAGTTCCACGTCGCTCTGGGCCTGATTCTCGACGATGTCCATGTTTTCCTTGGCATTGACGTATGCCGCCTCGGCATTCTGCACGGTGATGTCCTGGTCGATCCGCTGGTCCTGCATCGTGCTGGCGTCGAGTTCGACCAGCAGCTCCCCCTTCTTGACCCTCGTTCCCTCATCAATGAGGTAGATGATCGAGGTTCGCCCTTCCAGTTGATTGGTGATGATGATCTGCTCGCGCGCCTTGATCGTGCCCGATTCCAGCACGCTGATCGTCAGAGGACCGCGCTGGGCCTCGAACGTCGCCATCTGCGTCGTGGGCGAGTCGCCCGCGCGAACCACCTTGAGCCAGATGATCACCAGTGCAATGGCGGCGAGAATAACCAGGGCACCCAGCAACCGGAGAGGCTTGCGTTTGCCGTTTGTCGTCCCGTTGGCGTTCTTAACTGTCATGATGGCTTTCCTCTGGCGAGAATTCCTGCCACAACCCCTTTTCGTTCACTTCCAGCAGACCCAGATCGCGCTGCAATTCCAACTCCGCTATCCGGTAGTTTACGACGGCCGCGGTAAGCTGGTTCTGGGCGGAAAGCCGGGCGTCCTGGGCTTCGAGCAGGTCGCGGATCTGCGCCCGGCCGGCCTCCAGGTACAACTGCGCGCTGCGGACCCGCTTTTCGGCCACGACAACCTGCTGCGCGTTGATCTTGATGCTTTCTCGCGACTCCAGCAAGGTGCGCAACTGATTGCGAATCGACAGTTTGATCTGGTCTTCAAGCTGCTGAACGCTCCGGGTTGCCCGCTCCAGATCGATCAGGCTGTTCCGGTAGGCGTTGCGTTCGGCGGTTCGCTCTAAGGGCAGGTCCAGGGACAAAAGGGTCGCGTAGCGTCCGCCCTCGAAGCGGAGGCTACCGTCGTCGTCAGTGTCCGCGAAGCGCGCCTGGCCTCCAAGGTTCAAGCCCGCTCGCAGGGCATCGGCCCGGACGACGACCGCTCTCTGGGCATCGTAGACCTGGCCGTTGGCGACCTGCAAATCGCGACGGTTTTCCAATGCCAGCTTGATCGCGGCAGTCACGCCAATTTCGTAGGGTCCGGCGTCTTCATAGCTGGCCGGCTGTAACTCCACTGCCGCATCGGCCGGAAGAACCTCGCCGGACATCGTGTCGGAGGAAGCCGCTCTCATGGTCTCCAGAATCTCGTCGGATCGCGAACGAAGCTGCACCAGATCGTTGGGATCCAGCTCGATCGAGGCATCCGGCGGCAAGCCCAGTTGGCTCTTGAACGAATCGAGACGACCGGCAAGCTGCTCGTTGGCGGAGATCCAACCGTTGCGGGCGCCGAGTTCACGCTGCACCGCCTGGTCCACCTCGACCTGCGTAATCAGACCGGCGTCCGCCCGTCTCCGCGCGTAGCGGGCCGAGGTGATCGCGCTGCGATAGTTGTCCCTGGCGTTGGCCACCGAGTCCATCTGGCGCAGGACACCGAAGTAGTCCTGGGCGACACTGACCGCGAAGGTTCGCTTGTATCGCTCGAATTCCCAGATCGCGTAGACGACATCGCGCTCGGCCTGGGTCAGCGGCTCGGTCACGATATGCCGGCCGGACCCTCGCAGAAGCGGGATCGATACGGACGTGTCGGAGCTGAGCCCCAGGGCAGAGGAACCGCCCTGCGTCAGGATGCTCAGCAGGTCGACCGCCAGAGTCGAAGTGAAGTCGAGCCCGTTCTTGAAGCTCCGCGCCAGGCCGAGGCTCGCCCCGCTGTCGAGATCCGTGACGGTTTCATTCCCGCTCGTGTCGGTGGTCAGTTGGCTGTCGGCCTGGGCCCGGAAGATGTTGCGGAAATCGTTCCGCGTCAGATCGAGACTCAATGCCGTCCGAAAGACCTCTTCCTTGCGGGACTGATACTCGAAGCTGTTGTTGGCTCCGACCTGGAGGGCGTCGAGCAGCGAGAGCCTCACCGGCCGATTAGGCTCCACGGCAACGTCCGGGCCAGTCGAAGAGCTTTCGGGTGGATAACTCTCGTCGGGCCAGTGCTCGATCGGCTCCAGAGCGTCGGTTCCCAGCGACGCCTGACTCGAACGGGGCAGATCCTGCCCTTCCAGGAGCCGGCGTCGCAGGATGTCGCTCGGCCGTTCGATGGTGAACGGCTCCGTCCTGCCGAGGGCCTCGGCCTGCTTGTCGGAAATGATCTTCGAGCCGACCTCATCGGCCTTCTGCCGGTGCTGCTGGGGGGATTTGCAGCCAACCACAGCGACGGCCACGCCCAACAGGACGGCCGGCAACAGACCATTCCATCGGTCGCGGCACAAGCTGCGTTGTCTATGGTAACGATACTCCATCGATGCGCCTAAATACTGTAGTTTCTCCTCTTTTGTCTGATACGTCAACAACAAAGCGCCTGCAACGCCGTGGGCCCCCCGGTCCGGCATCTGCCCGACACAAGCGGCTCGTAGCATCCCAAGCAGAGTACAGACGGAGCAATACCCCCCGAAATTGCAGGGAACGGGCCTTTCGAGCCACTTCGCGAACGCCCTGACCTTGCGAGACCCATGTCTGCACCAGCTTTGTGCAGAGCGGGACCAGAATGGTTACACGTTCGTTGCCGCCGTTGCGACACAGGTGTATCGGGATTGCATTCGAACACGAAGCGGGTTAGTGTGTCGGGGCATTATGGACGGCAGAGTCGAGGGCGGCGTCCGGAGCGTTCCGGACCGGCATCGAAGCCGAAGCCCTTCCTGACGCGTGAAGTGGAGAAAATGAAATGGATTTGCCGGCGGAAAACCCCTTTGCAGCGACCGAGAAGCGACTCGTTTCGCTCGACGCCCTTCGCGGCTTCGACATGTTCTGGATCATCGGCGGAGGCTGGATCGTCGGGGGCCTGGCCCAGGGGCTCAACAGCGAGTGGTTCAACCAGTACATCGTTCCGCACGCCGAGCACGTGCCCTGGGAAGGGTTCGTCGCGTGGGACCTGATCATGCCCCTGTTTCTGTTCGTGGTCGGAACTGCGATGCCGTACTCCTTCGCCAAGCGGCTCGAACAGGGCCACCCCAAGGGCAGGCTCTATGTGCACATCCTCTTTCGCGTGGTCGTTCTCTGGATTCTGGGCATGATCGCCCAGGGCCGGCTGCTGGAGTACGACCTGTCGAAGCTGCGCCTGTACAGCAATACGCTCCAGGCGATTGCGGCCGGCTACCTGATCGCCTCGGTCATCCTGCTGAACCTGCGAGTCTGGGGGCAGGTGGCGGTCACGGTCGCCCTGCTTTTGCTATACTGGGCGCTGCTGATGCTGGTCCCGGTGCCCGGATTCGGCCCCGGCCAGCTCACGCCGGAGGGCAACCTGGCGATCTACATCGACAAGCTGATCCTGGGCCCCTATCAGGACGGCACCTCCTACACGTGGATCCTCAGCGGCATGACGTTTGCATGCACCGTCATGATGGGCGCCCTGGCGGGCCAGTTGCTCCGATCCGATCTGGGCAAAGCTCGAAAGACACTCTTCCTGCTGGCCTCCGGCATCGCCTGCATCTGGGTCGGCTGGGCCTGGGGGCTGGTCTTCCCGATCATCAAGCACATCTGGACCAGCTCGATGGTGCTCTTTGCGGGTGGCTGGAGCCTCGTGCTGCTTGGGCTGTTCTACCTCGTGTTCGACGTGTTGCGGCTTCGCTTGCTGGCGTTTCCGTTCGTCGTGATCGGGATGAACGCCATCGCCGTCTATATGATTACGCGCGTGTACGACTTCCGTCACCTCGGCGACATCGTCGTCTCGGGGCTGTCGCGATGGACAGGCGACTGGCACGACTTCGTCCGCGCGGTGGCCGGCGTTCTCGTGATCTGGCTGATTCTGTTCTACATGTACCGCAAGAGGACCTTCATCAAGGTCTGAAACGCGCTTCGATGCCCCAGGAGGGGCCGTGTTCATACCGTAGCAACCGCAAGGAGATCTGTTCATGAAGGCGCTCGTCAAGAGCAAGGCGGAGGCGGGACTGTGGCTGGAAGAGGTTCCCACACCCCGGATCGGCATCAATGACATCCTGATCCAGGTCGTCAAAACCGCGATCTGCGGCACCGACGTGCACATCTACAACTGGGACGCCTGGGCGCAGAAGACCATTCGCGTGCCCATGGCCATCGGACACGAGTTCGTCGGGCGGATCGTGGAGATCGGCAGCAACGTGCGGGACTTCGCCGTCGGCGACCTGGTCAGCGCCGAGGGGCACGTGGTCTGCGGGCGCTGCCGCAACTGCCTGGCAGGCCGGCGGCATCTTTGCACGGCCCCCAAAGGAATCGGGGTCAATCGCGACGGCGCGTTCGCCGAGTACATCTCCGTGCCCGTGACCAACGTCTGGTACTGTGACACGTCCATCCCGACGGATGTCCTGAGCTGCTTTGATCCGCTCGGCAACGCGGCGCACACGGCGCTGAGCTTCAACCTCGTCGGGGAAGACGTGCTCATCACCGGCGCCGGCCCGATCGGCTGCATGGCCGCGGGCATCGCCAAGAAAGTGGGCGCACGGCACGTCGTCGTCACCGACGTCAACCCCTACCGGCTCGAACTGGCTAAGAAAATGGGCGCGACGCTGGCCGTCGACGTTCGGAACACCCGACTGGCCGACGCGCAGAAACAGCTCGGCATGAAAGAAGGATTCGACATCGGCATGGAGATGTCGGGCAATCCCGAAGCGCTTCGCGAGATGATCGCCAACATGGCCCACGGCGGCAAGATCGCTCTGCTGGGGATTCTGCCCCGCACGGAGATCGAGTGGGACTTCGTCGTGTTCAACGGACTGACCCTCAAGGGCATCTACGGGCGGGAGATGTACGAGACGTGGTACAAGGTCACGATGCTGATCCAGGGCGGACTGGACCTCAAGCCGCTGATCACTCATCGGTTCCACTACACCGAGTTCCAGAAGGGCTTCGACGCCATGCGCTCGGGCAATTCCGGCAAGGTGGTTCTGAGTTGGCACGACGAATAGGGGCGAATCATCATTCGCCCGTACCAGGGGCGAATCCCGATTCGCCCTCCCGCAGGAGAACACGACGATGTACGGGAGCATGAAGACGCACCTCTCGCAGCAGTTGGCCGAGATTCGCCAGGGGGGCATGGAGAAACCGGAGCGGATCATCACCAGCCCGCAGAACAACCGCATCACCACCTCTTCAGGCCAGTCCGTGCTCAACATGTGCGCGAACAACTATCTGGGTCTGGCCAACCATCCGGAGGTGATTGCGGCCGCTCGCGAGAGCTACGAGAAGTGGGGTTTCGGCCTGGCCTCCGTGCGATTCATCTGCGGCACGCAGCAGATTCACAAGGATCTTGAGGCGGCCGTCACGCGGTTTCTCGGAACCGAGGACACGATCGTCTACGGCTCCTGCTTCGACGCCAATGGCGGTCTGTTCGAGACGTTGCTCGGTCCGGAAGATGCGATCATCAGCGATCACTTGAACCATGCGAGCATCATCGACGGGGTGCGGCTGTGCAAGGCGCAGCGGCTTCGTTACAACAACAGCGACATGGCCGACCTGGAGGAACAGCTCAAAGCGGCGCGGTCCGCTCGATTCCGGCTGATCGCCACCGACGGCGTCTTCTCGATGGACGGCTACGTCGCCAAGCTCGATGCCATCTGCGAGCTGGCCGACCGCTACGACGCGATGGTGATGATCGACGACTGCCACGCCACCGGGGTGATCGGCAAGACCGGCCGGGGCACCCCCGAGTATCGCGGCGTCATGGGACGCGTCGACGTCATCACCGGAACGTTCGGCAAGGCGCTCGGCGGCGCCAGCGGCGGCTTTACATCGGGACGCAAGGAGATCATCGCGATGCTGCGGCAGCGCAGCCGGCCGTATCTGTTTTCCAACACGCTCGCTCCGGCGGTGGCGGCCGGCTCGATCAAGGCCCTGGAATTGCTCAGCAACTCGACCGACCTGCTCGACCGTCTCGCCGACAACACGCGGTACTTTCGCCAGCGCATCGCGAAGACGGGACTGAAGGTCCTTCCCGGCGACCATCCGATCACGCCGATCATCCTCGGAGAGGCGACGCTGGCCCAGGAGATGGCCCAGCGCCTGCTGGCCAAGGGCCTGTATGTGATCGGCTTTTCGTTCCCGGTCGTGCCCAAGGGCCAGGCGAGGATTCGCACGCAGGTCTCGGCCGCCCACACGCGAGACGATCTGGATTTCGCGGTCGAGAAATTCGCCGAGGTGGCCAGGGAGCTGCACCTGACGACATAGAAGGAATCGTTGCGAGGGCCGAACCATGACCAGTGCATTGAATCGGCGCCACTTCCTGGAGGCCGCAGGAGCGACTGCGATTGGCTTGTCGTTGGGCACAACTCTCCGGGCGCAAGACACTCCATCAGCGCCTACAGTCCTTCCGGCCGAGTGGCTCAATCCACCGACGGAATTCTCCCAGGCGCCGTTCTGGTTCTGGAACGACGATCTGTCCGAGGCGGAGCTGCTGCGGCAGATGGAAGACTTCCGAGCGCACGGAATCCACGCCTTTCTGATCCATCCGCGCGCGGGACTGCCCCGGACCATCGGCTGGATGAGCAAACGCATGATTGACCTGATGCGATTCGCCATCGAGCGGGCGGCCGAGCGCAACATGTGGGTGATCCTCTACGATGAAGGGATGTACCCCAGCGGATCGTCAAGCGGCCAGGTGGTCGCGGAGAACCCCGCCTTTCGTACACGCGGTCTGGTCTGCATCGACCTGGACGAAGCAACCCCAGGAGCAGAGGCGCAGGGCGTACGGATCGGCGACGAGGGCAAGCCCGATCTCGCCGCCGGTCAGACGCTCGTGGCGATGGTTCGCCGCAAGAGCAACGGTCACCGCCTGGCGATCGTCGACCGGCCCGCCCGCGAGGGCCGCTCGATCATTCGCGGCCTTCACTTCGTGGAAGATGACCCGCCCCGCCGCAGCGACCGTCGAGAGGTCTCTGAGAACCAGCCGCCGGGAGCCGACATCCTCAATCCCGAATCCGTGGCGTGTTTCATTCGCCTCGTCTACCAGCGGTACTACGATGAGTTCGGCCCTCACTTCGGCAAGACCGTCAAGGCCATCTTCACCGATGAGCCGTCGCTCCTGGCGCGAGGCGCCGAGCGCGGCATGATCCCCGGAACCACGGGCATCCTCGAACACATCAACCGCTTCCTGGGCTACGACTTCACCGAATACCTGCCCGCCCTCTGGTACGAGGACGAGCCGGAAGCGGAGATGCGGCGGCGCGACTACGACCGGGCCATCCAGGCGCGGCTCGAAGAGACGTTCTACCGACAGATCTCCGACTGGTGCGGCACGCACGGCGTCGCCCTGACGGGCCATCCGATGGGCCCGGACGACATCGGCCACCTGCGGCATTTCCACATGCCGGGGCAGGACATCGTCTGGCGCTACATCGAGCCGGGCAAGGCCAGCGCCATCGAGGGCGCCCAGTCCACGCAAGCCAAATGCGCGTCATCGGCGATGATTCACCTGAAGCGTCGCCGCAACCTGAACGAGTGCTGCGGAGCCTACGGACACAACTTCACGTTCGAGGAAATGCAGTGGCTGGCCCACTGGCTGCTGGTCCGAGGGTGCAACCTGCTCGCTCCGCACGCGTTCTACTTTTCGATTCGCGGGCCCCGGATCGACGAGCGGCCGCCCGACGTCGGCCCCAACAGCCCGTGGTGGCCGCAATACAGACCGTTCGCACAGGCGACGTCGCGCCTCTGCTGGCTGAACACCGACAGCACGCATGTCTGTGAGCTGGCAATCCTCGGAAGAAATGACCACTTGCCCTGGCAGGCGGCAAAGGTCTGCTTCCAGCATCAGCGCGATTTCAACTACCTCGAAGCGAGGCATCTGTGGGAAGACGCCCGGGTCGATTCGGAGGGCATTCGCATCGCCGGGATGCACTATCGCGCGCTGATCGTCGAAGACGATGTGCCCGAGAAAGCCCTGGAAGCCATCGACACCTTGACCAAGGCCGGGCGTGTAATCCGCTGGAACGAAACGATGAAGCTCGGAGCGCTCGTCGACGCCATCGACGAGTTGATTCGGCCGGACGTACAGGTTTCACCTGCCGCGCCGGACCTGCGGGTCCGGCACGTGCGCAAACCGGGCACGGACTACTACCTGCTGTTCAATGAAGGTGAACGCGACATCAACATGCGGCTGACACTCGCGGCGCAGGGCGAACGAACACTGTTGGACCCTGTCACAGGACAATCGCGGCCTGTCGCCGGCGGCGACGCTGTGCCGCTGGCCCGACATGCGATGCGTGCGCTGGCGATCCGGCAGGGTTGAGACGACTCTCACGGAGCGTATCGGCTTCGCGCGGCGCCGACCGAATCCGTCGCACTCTGCCAGTTGTTCGGATCGTCGCTGTAGCGATCGGCACGCGTTCTCACCAGGGACAGGCCCGAGCCATCGGCCCCGACCGGCCAGGGATCGCGGCCGGCGGGGAAATCGTCATGCCGGGAACCGTCGCTGTAGCGGACGCGTTCGACGCAGATCCACTCGCGCTGCCCATCGTCCTCAACATCGCCCGGCGCGCTGAGCTGGATGGTCCCGGTGGCATTGCTCAGCGATCCTACACCCCATTCAAGAACCTGCGCGGATGCGCCGACGGAATAGACGCTTTCGAGCACTGCACGATCCTTGGCCAGCACGAGATAGCGTCTCGGCGGCAAGGTCACCGGAGGGTCGTCCGGAAAGAGAAACTCGACGCCTGGGTCGTCGGGATCGTCGCTGAAACGCCAGGGAACCGCCCTCTCGAAGTCGTAGAATACCACGTCGCTGTCGCAGGTGTTGAGCAGCTCGACGTACTCGGCGTGCTGGGACAGCCCCCGATTGTACATGATCTCGGTGATGACGACAGGCCCGACCTGTGGGTAGGGGTTGCTCTGCCCCGGCGTCGGCTCGCTCATGGCCACGAAGTGGCTGGCGCCCGTACTGGTCCGGTGCCAGCCGAAGGTCACGCCCGATTCGGAAGCTCCGAACGACGCGGCCTCGCTGTAGCCGGTCAGAACGCCGGAAGAGCCTGAGTGCAGGTACAGGTTCTCGCCGCTGCGACTGAGACCGAACGCCCTGTGACATCCGGGGTCCGCCTCATTGCCGAAGTGCCGGTCTTCGGTCAGAACGAGGTGTCCCTGCGGCGGGATCGTCGTGCCCGGCGCAATCTCGTACCGAGTCAGGTCGTTGGCGCTGTCGCTCAGGAACCAGCCTCCGACGTCAACGGGCTCGTCGGTGGTGTTGTGAAGCTCGATCCAGTCGGGGACCCCTCCGGAGGAATTCGCCAGCAGCTCGTTGATGACGATCGCGCCGGGAGCCGGAATCTGGCCCGCGTCATCGAAGCCGGGCGAACCGCCTGCCACGGCGCTCGGACGCCAGGCGTCCCGGTGATTCCAGGCATCCGTTCCGCCAGGGTTGCGAGCGGTGAGGGAGAAACCCGCCCCATCGGTGATCCCATACCATTCGTCGCTGTAGCGAACCGTCTGAATGGCCGCGCCGGCCGCGTCGCAGATCTCGATCTGCTCGCCCGCGTTGTTCAGGCCGCCCCTATACTGCCCGACGACGGGAAGGCCGCCGCCATAGTTCGCCTCGAACGCTGCGAGTTCCTTTACCACCAACAGATGGCCTCCCGGCGTCAGCTCAACGTTGGGGAACGCGAAATCGATCCCGTCGGTGAACCGGACCATGTTGAGGTTGATGGACACAGGTCCGACGTTGGTCAGTTCCACGTACTCGGCGTTGGGATCGACCGGATGGTACATGATCTCACTGATGCGGAGGCACTCGGCGACCGGGCCGACCGCGAACGTCGCCTCGTTCAGAGCGCTCCAGACGCCGCCCAGCAAGGCGCGGGCCTTGACGTGCGTGCTGGCCGTCAGCCGAATCGGATCGGTGTAGCGAAGAGCGTCCTCGGGCTCCTCGGCGGTCACCTCGTCCGCCGCTTCGAGTTCGACTCCGATCAGGAAATCGGTGCTGGTCACCGGAGCGTTCAAACCGTGGATGGCGAGAAGGTTGTACCCGCTTCGCAGCCGCTCGATGTGCGCGGAGATGTCGACCGCCTCGAAGACCACCGCGGCGGCATCGTCGTGCGATGCACTGGCGACGGAATTCCACGCCGGCTCGCCGCTGAAGTTGCGGCGGGCCACCTCCGTCCCGTTGAGGTAGGCGACAAACCCATCGTCGTACTGCATCTTCAACGTCAGTGTATGCAGGGCGTCCCGATTGCCGGCGAATTCGAAGGGGATGCGGATATAGCACGAACCGTTGAGGCCGTACATCTGCTCTTCGACGTCGACGCTGATGTAGCTGTCGTATCCGCTGCCTCGCTCGTAGCCGATGCCGCCGGGTGAGCCGCGAGAGATCGTCCACTGCAAATCCTCATAGGCGCGGGGATTCGTCCAGTTCCCCACATCGGGTCCCGTCGGAACCAGGACGTACTTGGCCGCGTTCTGCGGCACGAGTTTCGTGACAGTCGGCTGGACGGTGGCCTGGGGCTCGCCCGGATCGGTCCCATCCAGGCTGTAGTAGACATTGACGCCATTGTACGGCGGGATCAGGTAGAGCAGGTCGCCGGCCGAGGCGTAGCCCCCCTGCCGATACGAGGTGTTGACCGCGAAGATCGGCCCGTCGAAGCTGTACAGCCCCTCGTTCATGCAGGCGGTCAGGAAGATATCCTGGCGGTCGGGCAGCCACGTGTTGATGATGTAGCTGTTCATGCTGCCGATCACGCCCTGAAGCTCGTCGCGAAGCGCGTTGAACCGCGCGTGCACGTTCTGTGAAGCCAGGGCGCCGCCGTTGTAGAAGTGCTTGTAGAGACGGTCGCCGAAGAGCTGGCGGAACTGCCGGCTGGCCTTGAGGGCGCGGTAGAGAATCCCGTTGGCGTTGCTCTGGCTGTTGAGCTCGGAGAACCGGTTGACCGCCAACTGGCTCGATTCGAAGGTCCCTTCCGCGTCCCAGACGAAGAACCTCCACTGGCCGGTCGGCGATCGCTCGGCGGCGGCCGCCCAGTTGTTCTGCGGCCAGTCCCAATCATTGGGCCACAGGCGGATGATGAGGTAGTCGACAAACGAGGGGATGTCGAGCAGCCGGCCCATCTCCTCGTAGTTGGCGGCGTCATCCAGGTTGTGCGTACGGGCGAACTCCATCATCGCGTCCCACGACCGCGTGTCACCGTCGCGGATGCCGTTCATGGTCATCACGTCCCACGGCTGGTCGCTGTCGAACCACTCCTGGCAGGCCTCTTCCTTGATGTGTTCGGTCGGATTGAAGTAGCCCTTGTATTCACCGTTGATGAAGAGGTTCGCCATGGTCCCGAGGGCTGCCGTACTGCCCATGTCCTTGTGCAGGCGGCGCAGCAACTCGTCCTTGATGAACGGATTGCTCTGATCGTTGTGGCCGGCACGAAGGACGATGGTCTTGAGCCGCTCTGCATCCGATTCGTCAAACAGCGGCTGCTCCAGCCAGCTTGCCCCGAATTGGCCTCGGAAGTAGAGCCGCAGGCTGAACTTGCCGCTGCCCGACCAGCGACCGCTCTGTCGCACGTAGCGGGGGCGCATGTAGGGGCTTCCGTGGACGCGCAGACCGCAGTCGATCTGAAACCCGCCCTCGTCGTCCTGCGGGATGAGCCATTCGCACGAGACGGGCCTCTCCAGGTCCCGGTTGTTGGGGTTGTTGTAGCTGTCGGGCCCGCTGGATGTCCAGACGCCGTCGACGTAGGAGCCTCCGACGATGGCCATGACCCCGTCCGGCTCATAGAAGGTCTTGCCGGGATCGCCGACCAGCGAGATCACCGGTAGCGACCGGATGCTCTGCGAGGCGCCGAGGATATACGTGTGCGTGTAGACCTTGCTGGGCTTCCAGCCGGGCTTGATCGCCATGGCGCGCAGGCACGTGGTCGTGCCGACCCGCAGGGGCGCCGTATAGGGCCGACCGGGCGGAAAACGGCCCGACTCGTCGTTGGGGACCCGGCCGTTGGTGGTGTAGATGATCTCGGCCCCCTCGGTGGCGCACGTGATGACCAGGTCGAACGGTCCATCGTAGAAGCCACGTTCGTGGCTGAATCGCAGCGGCGCCAGCTCGCCGAGATAACCTTCGTTGTTGGGCTGGCCCGGCGTGGGAAGGCCGAAGAAACGCAGCGTATCCCCGCCGTCGGGATAGCGACCGAACGACACGTCGGCCGTCTGGTCGCCGAAAGTCAGGCGATCGACCAGAGTCGTGCCATCGGCGTCGAACAGGCAGACCTCGTCCCCGGAGGCATCCAGCTTGAAACTCGCATGGAGCTTGAACATCGGGTGTACGCCGCCGTCGGTCACCTCCTCGTCGGCCCAGACGATCAGGTATCCCCCCGGCCCGATGGTGGTCACATCCGGCTCGTTGTCGGGAAACTGCCACCGGGTCGGCTCGGCCGGATCGTCCGTCAGATACATGCCCCCCACGTCCACCGGCGTCTCGGCGGCGTTGTAGATTTCGATCCAGTCGTCGAAATCCAACTGAAGATCGCGGACGCTGCTGACGTTCGAGGCCATCACCTCGTTGATGAACAGCCCAATCCCCGCGGCGCCCGGCTCCTGCGTCAGATCGGCCGCGCCGCTCGGGCCGGCCATGACCGCCGTCAGCCATACACAGAACACGCATGTCGCAACCGCTTTCCGCATGCTGGATCCTCGCATCGTCAGAACTCCGATGCCGGTACCGAAATCGTTACGCCAACATCCACGAGGCGTGCCCCCAAGGAATATCGGACGGTCCCGACCTGTGCTCTGGCCCCCAGACCGGCTATCACATCTCCTCACTGGCAACACGTGGGCACGTCATAGTATAGCAGATGCATCGGCGAAAATCGAGCGGCATCCCGTGGGATCCGGACAACAAAACAGTTGCTCCCGGCTACCGAGTGGATTATCTTCGTGGCGAGGTGGGTGCGTTCTTCGCAACGCGTGTACTTTTGTACAGCATTCAGTGACAGCGGCAACGGAAGGGTAGTGCGCTCGTACGATGGCGGAATTGCAGGAACAACTGCTGCGGGAGATCGAGCCTTTGCTCGAGAGCGAGAATCGGGCGACGCTCCGCGAGCTGCTGTACGACTGGCGCACCAGCGACATCTCCGAGATCGTCGAACTGGTCGACGACGAGCGGCGGCGGCTGATCTTCGACGTCCTGGAGACCCCGGTGGCGGCCGAGGTCATGGAGAAAGCCAACGAGGCGACGCGGGCCCGTCTCTTCGAGGTCCTCAAAGAAGAAGAGCTGCACCGGATCTTCTCCGAGATGGACTGGGACGACGCCGCCGATCTCCTGGCGGAGATGCCCGAAGAAATCGCCGACAAGGTCCTGCACAGCCTGTCCCAGACGGATCGCCTCCAGATCCACAAGCTGATGCGGTACTCGGCGGACTCGGCCGGCGGCATCATGGACCCGCTGGTGATCAGTGTGCCCGGGGACGCGACGATTGCCGAGGCCGTCAGCAAGATTCGCATGGCGGCGATCGAGGAGGATTTCTACTGCATCTACGTCGTGGACCGCGATGGGCGTTTCATCGGGGACGTGCGTATCCGGTTTCTGCTGACCCGGCCCGAGAACACGCGCGTCGGCGACCTGGTGGATCCGGACGCGATCTACGTCCGAACGGACACGGACCAGGAACAGGTCCGGAACATCTTCAGCAAGAACAACCTGATCGTCGTTCCCGTTCTCGACGGCGACCACAAGCTGGTCGGGCGCATCACCGCCGACCGCGTCATTGAGGTGGCGGAAGAGGAGGCGGCCGAGGACGTCTTCACAATGGCCGGAACCGACGCCGACGAACTGGAAACCTTCTCCGCGGTTCGCGCGGCCCGGATTCGGATGACCTGGCTGCTGCCCTGCCTGCTGGGTACCGGTGTTACCGCGACGGTTATGAGTCTCTTCGGAACACACTATCAGCCGATCTACCTGGCGGCGGCGGCTTTCGTCCCGATGATCGCCGCCATCAGCGGCAACGCCGGTTTGCAGACCTCCGCCATCGTCGTCTCCGGCCTGGCCACAGGCCACCTGGCGGCTCTGAAGCTCAGCACGGTGTTCACTCGCGAAGTGCATATCGCCCTGCTGGTGGCCCTGGCCTGCGGCATCGTGGGCGCCGTGATATGCAGCATCCTGATCCACTACCGCCCGGCTCAAAACACCATCGAGCCGGTCCGACTGGTCTTCGCCTTTGGGACCGCGATGTTCTCGGCCATCCTCGTCTCGACAACGCTGGGCCTGGTTCTGCCCTTCTTGTTCCGCCGGATCGGCATCGATCCAGCCATCAGTTCGGGACCGCTGGTGACCACCGCCAACGACTCCATCAGCGTGGCCATCTACATGGCGCTGGCTGTGACGCTGGCCAGTTGAACGACCCCTCCCCCCGTGCTCACCTGGAAGCCTGATGACGTCGCAGGAACTGACGGATGTTCCGGATGCGCAGCTCGAACGTGGGATGGGTGGAGAAATACTCGCCCAGATCGAGCGGGCCGGCCGTCGTCTTCAGTTCGGCGAGGCGTTCGAGCAATCGAATCGACGCCTGCGGATCATAGCCCGCGGCAGCGGCCAATCGCACTCCCAGTTTGTCCGCGTCCAATTCGTGGTCCCGTGAGTAGGCTGTTTCCAGGAACTGCACGCCCACTTGCCGCAGCCACCCGCCCAGAAGACCCCGCAGGGGAGCCGCACGGGAAGCGACGGACACCGCCGAATTGGTCACGATCCGCTCGATCGCGTGTCCGCTGATGATATGCCCCATCTCGTGGCCCAGGACGAAGGCCAACTCGTCGCGCCCGCCCCGGCACAAGTCGATGATCGGCCGGCTGACAAAGACGAAACCGCCGGGCAGCGCGAACGCATTCGGCTCCGTGGCGGAAAACGCCTCGAAATGGAACGAACGCCGCTTGTTCGCCACGGCCCCGGCCAGTCGCGACCCGACGTCACCCAGGACTTCTCCAATCGCCGGATCGTCGTCCGGCGGGACCTGCTCGCGGACCTCCCGGGACAAATCCAGTCCGACGTCGTGCTCCAGCCGGATCATTTCACCTTCCGTGGCCGTCAGAGATCCCCAAAACCATCGGGCCTTGCGCACAGTGGGACCGGCCTTCCTGCCCAGATTGTAGAACAGACTGCCTGCCATATGTCACTTTCGGATTCCCAGCGGATGCGTCGTCTCCCTTGTGGTCAACAACCGAACATCCGGCGTCCACTATAGCATCCGTGACCGCCCCATCAAAGCAAAAGGATCGTTCCGGCAACGCCGAGCCGCTCATCCGGTTATTATCGGTCGTGCGTTCGCATGTCGCGCCGCAACCGGCGTTCGAACCACGGGGATGGCCCTGTTAAAACGGGTGAGGAATCCGGGCCCTCGCGAATGTATCAAGCTTGACAACTGCGGTCATTGTCTTATAATATGGGATTGTAAGGGTATGTTTCTGCAAATCTTACCGTAAGAAATGGGTCGGCGAGTGACCCGTCCGTGCGCTGCGACAATCGCGGCGCGAGGGTCGGTGTTCTCGTCCTTTGGAGCACGAAGCACGATGACATCGGACCATCCTCTGGACGCCCACAAGGCACTCGATCACGAGCCCCAGTTGGACAAGTACTTCAAGGTCGCCATCAAGACGCTCGCCAACGATATCCACCTGAAGGTCGGCCAGCCGCCGAAGCTCCGGCTGCAAGGAGTCCTGAAGAACACGACCGGAGACGTGCTGACGGCCGAGCGGATGGAGGAACTCGTGTTCGAGATCATGAGCCCAAGCCAAAAGGACTTCTTCCTGAAGAACGGGACACTGGATTTCGCCCATGAGATCGGCAAAGAGCATCGGTTCCGCATCAACGTCTTTCGTCAGCGAGGGGTGATCAGCCTGGTGGCGCGGCGGGTCAGCGCCCATGTGCCGTCGTTCGAAAGCCTTCACCTGCCGCCCGTGCTGGAGAAGATCGCGGAGGCCCACCAGGGCCTGGTCCTCGTGGTCGGCGCCACGGGCAGCGGCAAGACCACCACGATCGCTTCCATGCTCGACTACATCACCCGAACGCGGGCCTGCCATATCGTCACGGTGGAGGATCCCATCGAGTACCTGTACAACGACAACAAGGCGATCGTCTCCCAGCGGGAGATCGGAATCGACGTCGCGAACTTCGAAGAAGCGCTGACGTACCTGATGCGACAGGATCCGGACGTCGTCTTCGTCGGCGAGATGCGTGACGCCCGGACGGTTACCGCCGGGATGCGCGCCGCCGAGACAGGCCATCTGGTCATGGGAACGATGCACTCGACGAACGCTTCGCAGGCCGTCCACCGCCTGCTTGATCTGTTTCCACAGGAAGAGCGAGAACTGGTCCGGCAGGCGCTGGCCCTGGCGATCAAGGCGATCATCAGCCAGGCCCTGATGCCGTCCATCCGCGAGGGGATCAGCCGCGTCCCGGCCGTGGAGGTCCTGCTGGGAAACGCCTCCGTACGGAAGCTCATCGCCGAGGGCCGCGAGGCCGATCTTCCCAGCGTCATCCGAGGCGCCCAGAGGGAAGGGATGATCGACCTGACCGACAGCCTCTGCCGGCTCATTCAGGATGGATGGGTCGATCCGAAGGATGCCTATCCGGTGGCGCCCAATACCGAAGAACTGAAGATGGCCCTGAAGGGAATTCGAACCACTGCCGCAGGCATCCTCTAACGCAGTGCGGACGACGCGCGTCTGCCAGGGGTCGTATGATCGTAACCTTATGGTAATGGAGCATTCAATGCCAGGTATCCTGCTGCTGTCCGTCGAGTACGGCGGATACATCTCGATCGTCAAGCTCATCCTCTTCCTCGCGCTGTACCTTCTGTGGCTCCTGCTGGTCCGCTGGGCGGCGCATGACGCCAAGGCCGTCGACACCAACGTCGGATTCTGGATCGGTCTGATCCTGGGCGCCGGAGCCCTGGCCATTCTGCTCTGGTGGCTGATCCCCGTGTTCATCGCCGGCCTGCTGATCTACGTGGTGGCCATCGCCGCCACCGGCCTGGCCTACGTGAAGCACCGCAACGCACGCGTCCTGGATTTCGACCGCGTGCTGACGATCGAACACATCAAGAGTCTCTTCGCCAAGTCGGAGAAGCTCGAGGCCATGGCGAACTTCCTGTTCATCACCGCCAACAACAACGAAGTGCCGCCTCCGGAGCCCCGGACGCCGATGTTCTTCGGCTACCGCACCGCCTATGACGTGCTCACCGACGCCATGTGGCGCCGCGCCAGCACGATCACGTTCGCACCCAAGGGCGACAGTTACGAGGTGACGTATTACATCGACGGCACGGCGACCAAACAGCCCTCGCTGCCCCGAGAGCAGATGGAGTATTTCATTCACTTCACGAAAGAGCTGGCCGCCCTCGATGCCAACGAGAAACGCAAGCCGCAGAAAGGCAAGTTCCGCACGCGACAGAAGAAAGAGAACGCCGACTGGGAAGTGATGACCGCCGGCTCGACCGCCGGAGAGCAGGTCCGTCTCAAGCACGTCTCCAAAGAGCACGACCAGCGAATCGTCGACCTGGGTCTGGCTCCCGACCAGCAGGAGCAGTTCGAGAGCCTCACGCAGATCCGACAGGGTCTTTTCCTCATCGCCGGCCCGCGAAAAAGCGGCATCACCTCGACGCTCTACGCGCTGTTGAGAAACCACGACGCTTTCCTGAACAGCATCAATACCCTGGAGAAACAACCGGCCGCCCAACTGCTGAACATCACGCAGAACGTGTTCGCTCTGACGGACACCGGGACGACTACGTACGCCAGGAAGCTCCAGTCCATCGTTCGCATGGGCGCCGATATCGTCGGCGTCGGGGAATGCGAAGACGCCGATACGGCCAAGATCGCCTGCGCCGCCGCCAACGACGGCAAGCTCGTGTATGTCGTGATGAACGCCGACAACGTGCTCCAGGCGCTGGGCAAGTGGATCAAGATGGTCGGTGACAAGAAGCTCATCGCCGAGACGCTCACCGGCGTGAGCAATCAGCGTCTCATGCGTACTCTCTGCGACGAGTGCAAGCAGGCGTACGCTCCCAACAAGGAGCTGCTCAAGAAGTTCAACCTGCCGGCGGAGAAGGCCAAGGTCCTGTATCGCCCGGGGAAGGAAGTCTACGACAAGAAAGGCAAGCCGTCTGTGTGCAACCACTGCCAGGGAACCGGCTACGTCGGTCGGACCGGCGTCTTTGAGATGATCATGCTGAACGACGAGCTGCGGGCCGCGGTCCGCCAGGTCAAGCAACTGCCTGAACTGGGCATGCAGTTCCGCCGAGCCAAGATGCTGTATCTCCAGGAGCAGGCCCTGAGAAAAGTGATCGTTGGAAAGACTTCGATCCAGGAGATGCTGCGCGTG
Organism: uncultured Pirellulales bacterium; assembly: GCA_964579055.1. GTDB lineage: Bacteria > Planctomycetota > Phycisphaerae > Sedimentisphaerales > Anaerobacaceae > Anaerobaca. The sequence continues at coordinate 47,604 of CAZOFX010000010.1, read as the reverse complement.
CTTGCGTCGGGAAAAGCCCAGGACAGTCCGGCGGCACAGTAGGAACAAGTCGGCGTCGGCGCCCAGCAGCCGAGCCGGAAAAGAATCGGAGAACGTGGAATGGCCAGTTTGGTAATGCTTGTGATCATCGTGGGTTGTGCCGCTTTCCTGTACCTCAAAGGAACGTTCGTACAGGGAATCGCCATGGTCTTCAATTCGCTGTTGGCCAGCTTCGTCGCCTTCGCCTTTTTCGAAACACTGGCCGCGATGTTGACGAAGTACTCCCCGGCGATCGCCGCCTGGGCGCACATGATCTGTTTTCTGCTGCTGTTCGTCCTGACCTTTGCGGTCCTGCAAACGGCGGCTCTGCAGATTGGCAAGGAGAAGGTCGATCTGGGCCTGTGGCCCGAACGCGTGGGACGCGTCGTCTGCGGCGTCATTGTCGGATACGTCATCACCGGTCAGTTGCTCGTGGCGATGGCGACGGCTCCGCTGCCGAGTGCGTATCCTTACGCACGGTTTGCCGAACGCAGTCCGGACCCCTCAAAGCCGAGCAGTCCCCTGCTCAGCCCCGACGGGTTTGTAACGGGCCTGTTCGGCACGATCAGCAAGGGCAGCTTTGCCGCCATCGGGACGCCGAAGAGCTTCGCGGTTCTTCACGCGAACTTTCTGGATCAGATCCACCTGAATCGCATGAAGGGTTCGCAGGACGTGTCGATCATGACCGGCGCTGCGGCCCTTAGCGTACCGTCGAAGGCCGGCGTCTGGGACGCCCCGAACACACTGCGTGACGAGGACGGCAAGCCGCTGCCCGCCCGCTCCGGCGAGGATCTGATGCTCGTCCGAGTCGGCATCAAGAAGAGCGCTCTGAAAGACGCGGGGAAATTCACGCTCTCGCAACTGCGTCTGGTCTGCACCCCCAAAGGCGCGGCGGAACAGCCGCTGGCGGGGCAGGGCCACGCCGTTCATCCGATCGGCTACGTCGGGCCCGGCGGTCGCCTGGTGCAGAAAGGACTGACCGAGGTGATCACCATCCAGGCCTCCGACATACCCGACAACACCAGGGACATCGACTTCGCCTTCTATGTGCCCACGCACCTGGTGCCGACGCTCATCCAGTTCAAACGCAACAACGTGGAGAAGGTCTCGGCTTCGGTCTCGGGTGAGGATGCTCCGCAAGCCGTTCCGTTCGGCGGCGCGGCGCCCGCTCCCGCGGAGAGTCCCGAACCCGAGCAGCGCGATCAGCGGCCGGACGCGGAGGCGTCAAACACGGATTCCGGCAACTCGCGTCGCGGAGGCCGGCTGAGTCCGCCCGGCCGGATGCTGACGGAAGGGGCACTCGAAGAGAATTGACTGGTGAGGGGACGGGGCTTCAGGATACCCTGCGTCATGGGATCACGCAACACCTCGATGAGCACGGCCTGATGGCCTTGCGAGGTCGGCCTGCCGCGCAGGTCCGGTCCGATGTCGCGACACCACGTGACACAGCCCTCGAGCCCGACGCGATGGCCGGGTCAGGACGGTGGACCGAACCTCAGCTACAGACCGCCAGCTCTTCCAGGTCCAGCTCCATCAGGTGGTCAAGGTAGGCAGCCAGGTCCTCTTCGGAAAACTGCGAGAGGAACTCGGTCTTGGCGGTCGTGTTGATCTCACAGATGCGGTCCATCAGTTCCTTCTTGTCCATCCTCAGGTATCCTAAAACACGAATGCGGCTCTCGTATAAGACTTGTGGCATATCGGCAGGTAATCCCCCTTTTCTTTAGCAGCCGCCCGACCGCAACGGTGAATGCCCCATAACCCCAGGCACGATATGTGCGACCCGGACCGATGACGCTACTACATGTTGGGAGCCACGAACAAGACGAGCGCTCGGCCTGTTAACTGTCCAATAAAATACGACGTCGTACAGGTCCTCCTCGCGTGAAAAATTCCGTTCCGACTTGCGTTTTCTTCCGCCGACCTCGACCGGGCATAGCGCAGGAAAGCCCATAGCACGGCAAGCCAACCGCAGCGCAACTCACAGAACTCCTGCAACACGCCTGCCGACACAAGACCGTGTGGCGACTGGACCTCCGACGACGGAAGGAATACAATGAACTCGATGCCTCAGACGCTGCGTCGTGGCAACGGGCGCCGCTGTGGCAATCTGCTTACTACGACCGAACCGACCGACCGATGACAGAGCAAAACAGCCACCAGCCTGTGCCGGGCATATGGGACGAAACCATCCAGGCCGCCATCCGGGCTCTGAAGGACATCGATTTCGAACTGGCCTATCTCGCCCTGCTGACCCGCGAAGGGCTCAAGCCCCTCAGTCGCTGGGAAAAGCCTTTGGGCGAACCGGGCCGGGCGGCCCTGACCGAGATGGGCCTTCACGTCGAGCGCGTCCACAGAAGGCTCCGATCCGGCAAAGCATTCGATGAAACGATCTTCGGCAAGGCCGCTGCGCACCTGGAAATCTACGCCCGGCATTTCCACAATCGGCCGGTGGACAAGTCCGCCGAGACGGTCCGGATCGAAGGGTATCTGTTTGGCTATCCTCCCTGCTGCATCGCACAGTACATCAGGCAAGCCTACGCGCCGCATGATTTCCCCGTGGACCAGCAGAAGATCCTGTTCCACTGGAGTTGCAAGGGGTGCGTCATCACGCCAACGCTGATCCCCCATTACGAGCGGATCCACCGCGTCGTTTGCGACGTCGCAACGACCTGGCCGTAACCGGCAAGGTCTCTCCGCAGGCGTCTTTTCCACCGTAAAGCGCCCTGAAGTGGGCAAATTGCGTAAAAACCTCTTGAGAAGCTCCGCTAAATTCTTATAACATTTATGGTTTTGGAGGTAGGCAGGCGCAAGCGGTCAAGGACCTTTTTGGAGGTTAGACAGTGACAGCAACGGGCGACATTCGGAACGTGGTCCTCCTGGGACACGGCGGCAGCGGCAAGACCTCGCTGGCCGAAGCAATGCTCCACAAGACCGGCGCGACGAGCCGGCTGGGAAGCGTTGATGACAAGACCAGCACGTGCGACTACTACGACGAGGAGAAGGAGCATCATCATTCCATCCTCTCGGCCATCGTCCATGTCGAACACGCCGGAAAGCTCATCAACATCATCGACACGCCCGGCTACCCCGATTTCACCGGTCCGGCTATCACGTCCATTCCCGCCGCAGAGACCGCGATTCTTGTCATCGGCGCCACCGCCGGCATCGAGACCAACACGCGCAAGATGTTCCAGTTGGCCCGCGAGGCGAACAAACCGGTTGTCATCGTGATCAACAAGATGGCCGCCGACAACGTCGAAATGGGCGAACTGATCGGCGCCATCCAGGAAACTTTCGGCTCTCAGTGCCGTTGCGCCAACCTGCCGGGCGCCGACAAGAACTCCGTCATCGATTGCCTCGTCAACGCCACCGGCAGTTCTCCCGTCGCGGACGTCGCGCAGGCCCACACCGACCTGATTGAGAGCGTGATCGAGGCCGACGACGCTCTGATGGAGCGCTACCTGGGTGGCGAAGAGATCTCCGCCGATCAGGTGGCCTCGGTGTTCGTCAAGGCCCTCAACGCCGGTACGATCACGCCCATCCTCTTCACCGAAGCCCGCAACGAAGTGGGCATTACGGAGCTCTTGGACGCGATCGTCAGGTATACACCGTCCCCGATCGAAGCGGCGCCCGCCCGACTCGTCGCCGGCGAGACCACCAGCGAGGTGAAGGCCGACGGCAACGGACCGCTGGCCGGCCTGGTGTTCCGTGTAGGCTTCGACCCGAAATCCAACATGAAGTACTCGGCGATCCGCATCTTCAGCGGCACGCTGAAGTCGGACACGAACATGATGTACAACGATGAGAAGAAGGGGTTGCGTCCCGGGCACATCCTCAAGAGCCAGGGCGGTGAGCACGCCGAGGTGCCGGCGGGAGTGGCCGGCGACCTGGTCACCCTGGCCAAGATCGAGGAACTGAGGGTCGGCGATCTGATCCATGACGGTCGCATCCACGGCAGGTTTGCCATGCCGGCGGTGCCCGAGCCGATGTTCTCGCTGGCCCTGGAACCCGCCTCGCGCGGCGACGAACAGAAAATCGGCGGCGCCCTGGAGAGGCTGTCGGAAGAAGATCCCTGCTTCAAGACCACGCGCGACCCGCAGACGAAGGAGCTGGTCGCCCACGGCCTGGGTGAATTGCACCTCCGCATCGTCCTGGAGAAGATGGAAAAGCGATTCAAGCTGGCGGTCCACACGAAGGAGCCCAAAATCCCCTACCGTGAGACCATCACCGGCAAGGCGGAAGGCCATTACCGGCACAAGAAGCAAACCGGCGGCGCCGGGCAGTTCGGCGAAGTCTACCTTCGCGTCGAGCCGGCCGAGCGCAACAGCGATCCGCCCATGCAGTTCAGTTGGGACATCTTCGGCGGATCGGTCCCGGGCCAGTACGAGCCGGCGATCATCAAAGGCATCAACGACGTCATGCAGAGCGGCGTGGTCGCCGGTTTCCCGTTGCAGGATATCAAGGTCTCGGTCTATGACGGCAAGTATCACCCTGTCGACTCCAAGGAAGTGGCCTTCCGGGCCGCGGGCAAGGGCGCCTTCATCGATGCGGTGAGCAAAGCCAAGCCCGCCCTGCTCGAACCGATCGTCAACATGGAGGTCACCATCCCGGCCGAGAACGTCGGCGACATCACGGGCGATCTGTCGTCCAAGCGCGGACGTGTCGTCGGCCAGGAGATGCTGCCGGGCAACTTCATCGTGATCAAGGCCCAGGTGCCGCTGTCGGAAGTGACGCAGTACACCAGCCAGCTCAAGAGTGTCACCGGGGGTCGCGGCAGCTACGCGATGACGCTGAGCCACTATGAGCCGGTCCCGCCGAACGTGCAGCAGCAGATCGTCGCCGCCCACAAGAAGGCGCAGGAAACCGAATAGCCGCCGCATCCCGAAAGGACCTGATTTCTCGAAGGGCCCTGGAGCCACACGCTCCGGGGCCCTTTTCTTTCATCCGGCCGGCAGCGCCAGACGAACACCCCCCCGCAGAGGTGTCATCAGGATTGATGACTGTGAAATTCTCGCTGGCTCTGGACGAATCGCGCATCGGGTATATCCTAATACAGGGCCGCTGCTCGCGGGCAGGTCGTCTGCACGGACAGTCCGCCGACCATAACGTAACCCTGTTCGATCCGCAGGAGGAGGATTCGCCGATTTGCCGAACGCGGGCCTTGATGGGCCAGTAGTTGCAGAGGAGAGTGGTGAAAAGCGTTCTCGTTTCCGAGTCATGTCCAAACGGAGTGAAAGGAGAAAGCTATGGAAAGCCACGCTTCAAGAAACCCTCGGCAGCACGGCCTTCGATTCGGTGTGCTCGTCATCCTGATCGCACTGGTCGTTGCGGCGGGCGCACCGGCCGAATCGCAGATCGCCGAACTCGAACCCGGACCGTATTCCTATCAGCACGCGCAGCTCATGGCCGATGCCCAGGCGAGGTCGTTTGGTCAGCGCCGACCCCCGTGCCCTCCACCTCCGGTCATGCGGGGTGAAGAGCTGGAGAACCTGTGCCGGCATCTGGACTCCTTACAAGAGCAACTGCGACAGACTGAACAGAAACTCGCCGAACTGAGCATGGCGACATCGCCCGCGCCGCAGTGGACGCCGGAGCCGCCAGTGGTGCCCGCGCGTCCGCACGAAGTCGATGGCGGAATCGCAGAGCTGAGCCAGCGACGGGAGATGCTGGCGGAACGAGTGGATCAGCGGACGATGGAACTGCGGGAACTCCGCGAGCACGTCATGAATCGGGAACGGGAGATTGCGTCGGAGCTTCGCGACATTCATGAGCAGTTGTTGAGCATCGAGCGAGAGCTTGTCGGCCTCGACCGGCAACGCCAGGAGGACCTGGAGCGCCTGATGGCGGCGCAGAACCGTGCGGCAGAACTCCAGGAGCGACTGCGGCGCCTCATGGCGGAGGTAGACGAACTGCAACGGCATGTTGCCGATCAGATTGGGGCCAACCATCGGCGAGAAGAGGCGATCCGCATCGCGATCGAGCAGACCCGGCAAGAGGCGCAACGGGTCGGCAATCAGCTTGATGAGATCGGGCGGGTCCCCGAGCCGATGCCGCGTCGCTGGCCGATGTATGTCCCGCCTGCTCCCTGCCCGGCGCCGGTCCCACCTGCGCCATGCCCAACGCAGGTCGTCTCTGTGCCCTGCCCCGATCCGGCCCTTCAGACCGAACTGAAGCTTCTGCGAGAAGAGGTGACCCTGCTGCGAGATCAATTGCGAGAGGCGCCCAAACGCGTGGAAGTGGTGCACGTGGCGAATCCCTACGCCGTGGGCAGCGCACGGTACTACTGCCAGCCCTGCTGGTAAGGCCGACCGTTCGACATCGCCAGGGAAGGCGGCTTGATCCCATTGGTCCTATCGGTCCCAGGTCCTATAGGACCGATGGGACCTGTGGTGCCCTACCGAAAAGATTTCTCACCAAATCCGGATTTTTTGGTTGCAATCTACTATTGGCAATAGTACGATCTGCCACAGTAGACTATGCACGAGCGATTCCAAAGGAGGTCCGCGCCATGAGCAGACACGCACTCGACGACCTGGGGCAGTTGCAGCGGGCGGTCATGGAGATCATCTGGTCGCGCGGCGAGGCGACCGTCCACCAAGTCCGCGATCGGCTGGACCGCGAGAAGGAACTGGCCTATACGACGATTCTGACCACGCTCCAGAAGCTCGAACGGGCCGGCTGGCTCGAACACCGCGCCGAGGGCAAGAGCTACGTGTACGTGCCGAAGCGCAGCCGCGAGCAGGCGGGCGCCGGATCGGTCCGCGGCTTCCTCAAACGCGTCTTCGACGGCAACGCCGTGGCGATGTTCCAGCACCTGATCCGCGAGGGGGATCTGAGCGAAGAGGAACTGAAGGAGCTGCGCCGGATCATCGACGAGAAGAGAAAGGAGATGAGAGGATGAGCGGGCAGATCATTCCTGGAAACTTCCTCGGGGCGCTGTTGTTGGCGCAGGGAACAGCCTGCGTCGCCGCAGGTCTGGCGGTCAGCTATCTGCTGAGACGCCATCCGGCCAGGGCGCATCAGATTCTGTTGCTTGCTCTGGCGGCGTCGCTCCTGATGCCGGCTTCTTACCTTCTGGTTCGGCACTTCGAGCTGGGCGTGCTCGCGCTTCCTGCATCAGAGTCCATAGAGGTCGACCTGCCTGCCGTAGCGGGAGCATCCCTTCCCGATTCGCCGGTGGAGGAGACGGACAGCGATTCAGCGGAGATCGAATTCGCCGATGCGCCTCTGCTCGTCGCGGTCACGCAGGCCGAGGATTCTCCCCTGCCTTGGGCAGCGATCCTGCTTGCGCTCTGGGCAACCGCTTCGGTGATTCTGCTGGGCCGCCTGCTGCTCCAGTTCGTGCTGGGGCTGCGGCTGGTGCGCGCCGGCGAGCCGCCGGTGACGGCGTGCGTACAGGAAGCTATGGAAATCGCCAAGGCCAGAATCGGCATCCGAAGGCTGGCCGTGATTCGGAGCAGTCCGAAGATACAGAGTCCTGTCATCTGGTGCTGGAGCCGCGTGCCCGTGCTGCTGGTGCAGGAAGTCGGCGAGGCGAAATGGAACGATTGCGACTGGGCCGGCGTGTTCTGCCACGAGCTGGCGCACCTGAAACGGCGCGATCATCTCAGCGGACTGTTCGCGGACCTGCTGGCCGCCGCGATTCCGTGGCACCCGCTGCCCTGGTGGGCCCGCGAACGCCTGTCCCAATTGAGTGAGGAAGCCTGCGACGACTGGGTCCTGGCCGGCGGCCGATCCGGCGTGGACTATGCGGAATCCCTGTTGAGTCTTTCACCGCAGAGACGAATGTCGTTTCTGCCCACGGTTGTAGGCAAGGAGAGAACCATGAAAGCGAGAATCTACCGAATCGTGAGGGATCAGTGCAACGACCCGAGAATCGGCCGGCGATGGGCCTTCAGTCTGTGCGCTCTGGCCATTCTGGTGATCGCGACGGTGGCGTTGGCGCAGCCTCAGCCGGAGTCTGTGCAAGCGCCTGAGCCTGCTGCCAGACCAGAGATGGTCCAGCCGACGCCTCCGCAGGGGCCGGCCGCTGCGGGGCGACGCAACGTCCTGCAACGGATGCTGGACCAGTTGGTCGCCCAGGCCGAAGAGACGGAGGCGGCCTTGCGCCGGCGTGGCGACGAGCCGGGCGAAGAGACCGAAGTTCTGCGTTCGGAACTCCATGCCTTGCGCAACCAGATCGGCCGTATCGAGCGACAGCTTCGCGACCTCCGGCAAGGCCCTCGTCTGGCCCCGCCGCGGCGACCGACACTGGAAGTAACGCAGCCGCGACAATCGGACGATGCTCTCCGCGATCTTCAAAACCGGCAGGAACGGATTCAAAGCCGGTTGGACGAAATCCGCGATCCCGACAGCGAAGAGGCCCGCGAGCTTCGCGAGCAGTTGACGAGATTGGAGGATATCCAGACGCGACAAGCCGAAGCTCGTGCGAGAGCTGCGAGAGCACGGCGGGAGGCGATCAGTCGCGCGCCGCAACGGGAAGAGCCCGATCGTGAGGCGGACGACCGCGTGCGTGACCTGCGCAACCGTCTGGCGGAACTCCAGGAGCAGGTCAGGGAGAACACCCGACGGCTCGAGCGACTGGATGACCCGGACAGCGAGGAAGCCCGCGATCGCCGTGCGGCCATCGAAACCACGCATCAAGAAATGGCCGAGATTGAGACCCAGATTCAGCAGATCCGGCGCGATCGGCAGGCCGATGCCCTGGACCGCGAGACTCGTCAACTCGAAGCCCGCGCCGCTGCACTGAGAGAGCGAACGGCAGCCACCGAGCGTGAGCTTCTCGACTTGGAGCAGCGCGGTCGTGGCGACTCGGCCGAAGCCGGCGCGCTTCGCCAACGACTGCGTCGCCTGAACGTCGAGGCCGCAGCCGCCGAGGCGGCGGTACGACAACAGCAGGCGCGTCGCCAGCGAGATCGGGATGCGGGTGCTTCGTCTCCGTACGGGCTGGGCCCCTATGGAGGCGCCTATGGCGGCGCCCCGAGACCGGCTCGCATCGCCAGTCCACAGGCATCGCCCGACGTGCAGCGGCAGGTCGAAGAGCTGCGCGGGCAGGTGAACGGCCTGAACGATCAGATGCAGGAAATGCGCGAAATGCTCCGGCGACTGCTCGAACGCCGCAGCGAAACCGACGACAAGCCGCAGGAGATGAAGCAGTACTGACGTTCGACGCTGCCCCGCTGCGAACCATCCAAGGCCCTGGCGATCGACTCGGTCGCAAGGGCCTTTCTCATCGATATACGCGACATTTTTCTCTATCTACGAATTTTTTCGTTGATTTACTACGAATTCGTTCGTATCTTGCCGATAGATGGTGCAGGATGGAAGAACGCAAGAACAGGAGATACTCATGGCCAGACACCGAAGCCCCGGACCGACGGAGCGAGAGATGGCGATCCTCAGCGTGCTGTGGGAGCGCGGGCCCAGCACGGTTCGCGAGGTCCACGAAGCCCTAAACGCCGACAGCGACACGGGTTACACCACGACGCTCAAGCTGATGCAGATCATGGCCGACAAGGGCCTGCTGTCGCGCAGGGACGCCGGACGCCAGCACGTCTACCGCCCTGCCGTGTCCCAGGAAAGGACGCAGAGCCAGGTCGTCGGCGAGGTGCTGGAGAAGGTCTTCGCCGGTTCGGCCGAGAAGCTGGTCATGCGAGCCCTGTCGGCGCGGAAGGTCTCGGCCGAGGAGCTCAAACGCATTCGCGAGATGCTGGATGAAATGGAGGGAACATAGTCATGGCAACACTGGAAACCCTGCTGTCGCAGCAGATGGTCGAGCGGCTGGGTTGGACGCTGATCCACTTCGTCTGGCAGGCGGCGACGGTTGCGCTGCTGCTGGCGGTCGCGCTGCGATGTCTTCGCCGGAGCAGTTCGAATGTGCGGTACGTCGTCTCGTGCCTGGCGCTGGTGCTGATCGTCGCGCTGCCGCTGGTGACGATGTCGCTCGTGGAGGTGTCGAGGCCCGTCGCGGAGGCGGGCCCGATCCTCAAACCCCCGCCTGTGGATGCCATTCCGGTCGAGGTGATCGAGCTGGCGGATTTGCGCAGCGAACCGTTGAACGCGCCGATTCCGGAGACGCCGGAGCGAGTCACTCGCATGCCCTGGACGCAGCGGATCGCCACCATGCTGGAGCCTGCCTTGCCCTGGCTGGTGTTGGGCTGGCTGCTGGGCGTCTTCGGGCTTTCCACCTGGCACCTGGGCGGCTGGGCCCAGTTGCAGCGGATGAAACGGCGATTGGTCAGCGAAGTCGCCGCGCCGCTGCACGCAAGAGCGGCCGAACTGGCCGGGCGACTGGGCATCCGCCGCGCGATCGGACTGTGGGCTTCGCCGTTGATCGACGTGCCTGCGGTCGTCGGATGGATCAAGCCGGTGATCCTGCTGCCGGTCGGCGCCGTCACGGGCCTGAGCGTCGAGCAGCTTGAAGCAATCCTCGCGCACGAGCTGGCGCACGTTCGCCGCTGCGATTACCTCATCAACCTCATACAGACTGTCGTCGAGATCCTTGGATTCTACCATCCGGCAGTCTGGTGGATCTCACACCGCATCCGCGACGAGCGGGAGAACTGCTGCGACGATCTGGCGGTGCAGGTCTGCGGCGATTCGCGGCGCTACGCTCGCGCGCTGACCTGCCTGGAAGAGCTGCGCCACGTGGCGAAGGCGTCCCGCCCTCGTGTCACAGAAGAAAGAGCAAGGGCAAGATGCCCTCGCCACACAGCAGTGGCCGCCAGCGGCGGCAGTCTCGTCGACCGCATCGCCCGCCTGCTCGGCCGCCCGCCCATCGACAACCGCCGCTTCGCCTGGCTCCCCGGCCTGATCGCCCTGCTCGTCGTCGCCGCCATCCTCATCCCCACCGCCCTCGTCCTAGCTGCTCCCGATGCGCCCGATCCCGAGCCGGTCTCCGAAGCAGCACCGCCCGAAGTGGTGACTCAAACACTCCCCAAAGAGCAAGCGGCAGAGACACCGAAGGTTCTCGTCAACTTTCTGCTCTTCACCAACCCCATGCCGAACAAGATCGTCGATAGCGAAACGAGACGACGGATCGGTGAGGTCCTGGCCCCCGAAATTCCGCAAGCTCGAGAAGGGGTCGCCTCGATGCAGAATTGCACGCTGGTCCAAATCCTGCAAACCTGGCTGGCCGGCCGACTCCTGACGCCACATAGCATGGAAGTCCTCGTCGACGTGCTCCAGTCTCAGGGCTATCTCGAAGGCGAAGCCACTCCCGAAATCCTGGTCAACGACAACCAGCCCGGGCAAATGGGAATAATCACCGAGAAGCTGACCCTTCCTGCCACAGACCCCGCTTCGCCTCCCAAGTCGATCGAACTGGGTACCTTCGTAAAGGTAACGTCCCACGTCCCGCCTGCGCCCAGCGACCGCATCACGCTGGAGATCGCAGTCGAGTGGAAGAACCGCATCGAACAACCCAACCCAAACGACGATCCAATGACCCGCTCGACGGAGATCGCCTCGACCGTCACCATCCTGAGAGATCGCTACTTCGCTCTGCTCGCCGAGCCCGACGGCACGTCCAACAGCCAAGCTGCTTCTAATGATTTCCACCTCGTTATCTTCCGTGCCGACGTCTTCGAGCCCAGCCTCGCTTACGCCGCCACGGCGGCTGCCCCCGCCCCCGCAGGCAAGAGCCTGTCCCGCCAGGTCATCCTGGACATCCAGACCGTGAGTATCGAGAAAGGCCGCTTGGTCGATGGCATTGCCGAGTGGGCGTGGCCGCAAGGCGGTCAGGAGTCTGTGGGAATCCAGATGGGTTATACTCCTGACAAGACCTCCACTGACGCGCTGCAGATGCACCTGGCTGACCTCTACGCGCAAGGCGCGGCACGTCGCCTCGCCCACCAACGGTTGACGACGCAAGAGGGCTACAAAGCCCGTTTCAAGGCGGTCAAGGAAGAATGGTTCTCCCTGGCTGCGGCACCCGCAGGCAATGCCGCCGACCCCAGACCCGACCACACCAGCATCGCCTCCGGCACGATCATCACCGCGACCCCGACCATCGGCGACGCCAATGATATCACCCTCGACCTGGACATCGAATTCAGTGAGAGTCTCCCGAAAGGCGAAGGCGCGGACCTGCCGATCGTCACCCGGCGTACCTCCCGAAACGTTGTCACCGTCCGGGACGGCGGCACCGTCCTCCTCGCCGGCCTCTCCTGCCCCTATCCCGACCCCACCGCCGAAATCACCACCCTCGTCACCGCCCGCCTCGCCCCCGAGATCGAATCCCGCGTCCAGCAGAACCGCAGCCTCCCGCAGACCCCTCCGCCGCCCGAGCCCCCCACCGTTCGCGTCCTGGCGCCATCGGCCCCAGAGCAAATGCAAACCCAACCGACCGCCTTTCGGAAGAAGGAGGACACGACGAAAAGCCCTCCAATACACGTCCTCCTGGATTGTCGAACGGTGTTTGTTTTTGGTGACAAGGTCATGGACTCCGAAACAGCAGCCTCGGTGCGCACTATGCTTGGACAGAAAGCCGCCCGGGCCAAATCTGGAGCCGGACGCGACATGACAGCCGCGTTGTTCTTCGCCACTCAAATCGCCGGACGAGCGTTGCCCGCGACAGCGGCATTGCAGGCAACGCAGGTACTCTACGAGCACGAGTACGTGGAACTGATGTGCAACCCGCAAGCGCTGGCGCAGCGCGGACGCCGAGCAGAGATGGACATCCTCGTTGAAGAGTGGATCTTCCTGCCGCACCCCCCCAGGTTTCCGGGGCTCAGAAAGAAGATTTGGGATGCCCATCCGGACACCAGACTCGGCATCACACCCCAGGTGGCAGACGATGACAGCGTGCTGCTCGAAATTGTGGTGGAACAAGCCGACGTCGCAGGCAGCGATTCCTCGACCACGGAGAAGAAACCCGTCCAGAGGCACGTCGTGACCCTACGCGGGCAATGCTTCACGATCCCCATCCCTGTGCCGACGTCCGCAGAACTGCCGGGTTCACTCTATGTCATCATAGAACCAAGAGTGATCAGACCCGAACCACGCACGGCCGCTTCGCCGCCCCGCGCAACGGCTGAACCTCCGGACAGCAGCACTTCTTTACGAGGTCGGCGGGCTTCGGAATCCGAGCCCTCAGGGCTGCGTACAGTGACCGCAACGTTCAAGGGCGCACACTTGCGCGCAGCCCTCGAGACCGTGGCCGAAATGGCGGGCGCCAATATCATGTACGATGCGAATCTCCCCGGCGAAGTCTACGCCACACTTGACGACGTATCCATTGAGGCGGCCCTGCAAATCATCCTCACCGGGTCGCCTTATGTCTTCCGGAAGACAAACTATGGCTACGAGGTGAAGATGCGAGACGCGCCGAGTGTCGAGACCTCCAGCCGCGAGATGGACACCGTTGAAGTGGCGGCGCGGTTCGTGCTGGTGGATCGGGAGTGTATGGAGGCGCTGCGGCGTGGCTTGCCGATTCAGGGCGCCACCGCGTCCGCGGATGTCAATGCGCTGCACGAGATCGGCAGCGGCCTTGCCGAGGGCCGCACACCCCTCCTGAAACCCGACCGGGTCGAGCTGCTGCTCAGGGCGGTCCAGCAGTATGCTGCCAGCAAGAGCTTGGCCGCGCCCAAGGTGACCGTGCGGGACGGCGAATCGGCCAGTGTGCACCTCAGCAGCACCATTGGCTACGTCAGCGGATACCGCGAGCCCAATGACGCCTCCCCCGAACCCATCGCACAACACGCCTCCAAAGAAGTCGGCGTTCGACTCGACGCGACGCCGCAGATCATCGAAGACCAGAACGACATCCGTCTTCAATTTGAGATGGAGATCACCTCGCTGCTCGCCACGCAGAAGGCCCTCTATCAGGGCAAGCACGAATACGACATCCCCACGTTCACGACCGCCACCACGGCCACCGAGATCGTCATACCGGATGGACAGACGGCCCTCATCCACGTAGGAGAAGCGCCAGCGGTCGGCAACATCCTCAGCGATGAAAGCGAGCTGGCCGGCCCATTGCTGCTGCTGATCAAACCCAGCAGGACGACGGCCCAGCCTCCCGATCCCGCGCCTCCAATGCAGCGGGAACGCCGCCCGGGCGATCCCGGCATGGGCGGCTTGCCACCCGACATAGCTCTACCGTAAGGGCGACGCATGTGTCGCCCCTACCAGAACTACCTACGCGAGCATGGTTTCGGTGAGTTCCTTGCGATGGCGGCGGAGCCACTTGGTCTTGCGGACGATCATGCGCAAAAAGTCGATGCCGCTGTGGTCGCCGAAGAAGCCGGTGGCCGCCACGGGCAGGACCGCCTCGGCGACCATCGCTTCGATCATCAGGTCGACGAGTCCGTACAGTTTGCGTTTGCTCAGCGGGACCACTTCGCGATAGCCCGACAGGAACTGCAGGAGACGCTCCTGGTCGAAGGCGTCGGGCCACTGGGCCGGGTCGGGCGAGGCGCCGAGGATCGAGAACTGGAGCATGCCGTTGGCCAGGTCCGTCACCGGCGGAGCGATGCGGATCGAATCGAAATCCACCACGCCCACCACCTTGCGGTCGGAAAACAGCAGGTTGCCCGGATGCCAGTCGCCGTGGATGACCTGTCGCTTCCAGGAGGCATAACCCACGCGGTCGACGCGATTACTGGAGCGGTCGTACCGGATCACCAGCGATTCGGTCACCGCGGCGGCGCGTTGGAGCGATCCGGTGCGCTTGTCCGTCCGGATCATTTGAAGATGCTGACGCACGGTGGCCGAGTCGTGGAAGCTGCCCTGGAACGGCTCGTAGTCATGGGCGAAGTCGCGCAGGCATACGTGCAGATGGGCCAGTTGCCGGCCGGCGTCCGTCGTCGCTTCGGCCGAGCCGTCACACCGCGAGCCGCTGACAAAGGCGAACAGCTCGTAGATGTGATTGTCCACGTTCAGAACGGTCTTGTGCTCGTCGCTCGTGGCCACCAGGGACGTGACGGGAAAGCCCCGCGCCGCCAGATGCCTCTGCACGGCGTGGGCAAACGCCACGCGGTTCATGTCGTCCCGCCCGCGCGGGCGTCGCTTGAGCAGGAACGTCCCCTTGTCGGCGTGCACGATGACTTTGGGGGCCCGCCGATTGCCGGCCGGAAGAGAGCGAACGCGGTGAACCACTCCGACGTCGTAATGGCTCAGGACGCGGACGAGTTCCTCCGACGCGAAATTGGCTCCTCCTCTGGGCATTGGCGCTTTTCTCGATGCAGATCCGCGAGGCCGGCCGGCGCCGCCGGCGCGTCAGAACGCGAGCATCAGGACGATGATCAGAACGGAGATCGCGGAGACCGCCCCCAGAACGAGCACGGCCAGCCGGTAGCGATTGATCCTCTCCTCCACGTGCTCTTCATTCTCGGTTTCGACGGTCTCCCCTTCTTCGAGCTTCTCGAGCACGGAAACGTCGAAGCGTTTGTGCGCCTGGAGCGGCGGGTGACCCTCGCGCAGGGCCTCCAGATCGACCAGCAGCTCTTCGACGTTGTTGTACCGGTCCTCTCGCCGCTTGGCCATCATGATCTCGATGACCTCCGAGATCCCGGCCGAGAGCGTCGTGTTGATGTGGTCCGGCGGGATCAGCTTCTCGCGCAGGTGCTTCTTCATGATCTCGGCAGAGTCGTCCCCGGTGAACGGCACGCGTCCGGTAACCATGTGATAGAGGGTCGCGCCGAGCCCGTAGATGTCGGCCCGGCCGTCGATGTCGATCTTGCCGCGGATCTGCTCCGGGGCGATGTAATAGGGCGTCCCGTAGGCCTTGCCCGCCTCGCTCTGGGCGGCCTCGATGTCGGTGGTCTCGCGGGCCAGACCCATGTCGGCCAGCTTCACCACCCCCTGCTTGTTGATCATGATGTTCTTGGGCTTGACGTCGCGGTGCACCAGACCGTGGGAGTGGGCGTGGACCAGGGCGTGGGCCACCTGGATGATGATCTCGATCGCTTCCTTCTCGCCGAACGGTGTGCCGTTGGTCAGGTCGTCGGCGATGGTCTTGCCCTCGACGTACTCCATGACGAAGTAGTGGTAGCCGCCCGCTTCGCCGACGTCGATGGCCTGCACGATATTCGGATGGTTGAGCTTGCCGGCGGCCTGCCCTTCCTTGTAGAACCGCTGGACGTACTCGGGGTTCTCGGTAAAACGCTTGGGCAGCACCTTGATGGCCACCGTGCGATTGAGGCTGAGCTGCTTGGCCTTGTACACGAACGCCATGGCGCCGGCACCGATCTTGCCGAGGATCTTGTAGCCGGGAATCTGGTGAACGGCGACCTTGTTTTCTTTGATGCTCAGCTTGAGGCGCTCGGCCTGGGTGGCGGTGATATAGCCCAGTTCGATCAGCAGTTCCTGGAGCATGACCGGGTTGATCTTGCGGCGTTCCTGGAGCTCCTGGATCGAGTGGCGAAGCTCCTGGTCGGTACAGAGCCCCTGGTCCACCGCCATCTTGCCAAACACCGTGTCGTAGCTCGTTTCGCTCGTCATTGGGAATCCCCCAGGTAGCCCAGGGGCCGTATCCATACGCCAGGAAGCCTCGTTATCGGCTCCAATGATCGCATCCGATAAACGCCACCGCCGGCGATCATTATCGATTTATGGTCGCTGGTGTCAAAAAAAAACTCGCCTTTTTGACACGGGCCCGACGACATCGAGGGGACCATCGACGTTTTCGGCGCGGGGGTTTAACCGTTTTCCCGGCACGGCCGGAAAAATCGCCGCTGATCACGCTTGCGTTTTAGAGTTGACCTGACGGTCAAGAGCGGTAAACTTGGGCCTCGACAAAAACTGACATCTGGCAAGGAAGGACCGATAGGAGCTTCCACGTGGCATACCATTGTGTGGTGCTGGCCAAGCAGGTGCCCGATACGCATCGGATCACCGGCAAGGTCATGAACGACGACGGCACGGTGAACCGTTCGGCTTTGCCGGCCATCTTCAATCCCGAGGACCTCAACGCGCTGGAACTGGCCCTGGGCATCAAGGACCGCTTCGGCGGGCGCGTCACGGTTGTGACGATGGGCCTGCCGGGCGCGACGCGCATCCTGCGCGAGTCGCTCTACCGCGGCGCCGATGAGGCCATTCTGGTCACCGACATCCGTTGCGCCGCCAGCGACACGCTTGCGACCAGCTATATCCTGAGCTGTGCGGTCAAGAAGCTGAACTACGACATCGTTTTGTGCGGCCGGCAGGCCATCGACGGCGACACCGCCCAGGTGGGCCCGCAGTTGGCGGAGAAGCTCGGCGTTACCCAGATTACCTATATTGAAGCACTGGAAGATCTCCATAACGACACGATCCAGGTCCGGCGGAACATCGGCAACGGCTGGCAGTCGGTCCGAGCCCGTTTGCCCGTCCTGCTGACCGTCACGGGCGAGGCGAACGCTCCGCGCGTTGCGGCAGCCAAGCACCTGATGAAATACAAAAAGGCCCGCACGTCCGGCGAGGTGATCGAAGAGATCAAGGCGATGAATCCGGACGCCGTGGAAGCGGAGATCAGAGAGTTGAGCGAGACGCGCTGTGAGGCGCTGAAGGCCAGGGGACTGCTGATCGAGCAGTGGAACCTGGACCGGCTCGAAGCGGACATGACCTGGTGCGGCCGGAGCGGATCGCCCACCAAGGTCCATCGCATCCAGAGCGTGGTCCTGGCCGCCAAGGAGAGCAAGGAGGTCCAGCCGACCGACAATGGGCTGGCTGCGATGATCCACGAACTGATCGACGACAAAATCATCGCGTAGGGCGGGCTGAAAAGCCCGGGCGGGTGCCGGGCTAAGGGAGTGACGTTTTTCGCGGGGTCCTATCGACGCCGCACCCGATGTAACGTTCCTGGAACCGCAAGGTTCAATTGCAGATTCGGATATTCCATGATCGACGTGAATAGACAAGGTGAAGTGTGGGTGTTCGCCGAGCAGCATGACGGCCGACTCGAAGAAACCTCGATCGAACTGATGAGCAAGGCCCGGCACCTGGCCGACACGCTGAAGGTCAGGTTGGGCTCTGTCCTGCTGGGCGATAGCGTTCGCGATCTGTCCACCACGCTCATTCGCTATGGCGCCGACAAGGTCTACTTGGCCGAGAATCCCCTGCTGAGGGCGTATCAGACCAACAGCTACGCCAAGGCCATCCTGGAGCTGATCCACAAGCACAAGCCCCAGGTCGTGCTGTACGGCGCGACGGTGGCGGGCCGCGACCTCGCTCCGCGGATCGCCAGCGCCGCCAAGGCGGGACTGACCGCCGACTGCACCGATCTCCAGATCGGCACGCACAAGACCGCCAAAGATGGTGAGGTCCACGAGAACCTGCTGTTCCAGATCCGTCCGGCGTTCGGGGGCAACATCGTCGCGACGATCATCAACTACGATCGCTGGCCGCAAATGGCGACGGTTCGCGAAGGCGTGATGCCCATGCCGGAGCCCAATTCCAACCATCACGGCGTGATCGTCACCGAGAATGTCAATCTGACGCAGGACGATCTGCCGCTGGAGATTCTCCAGGAACACAAGCGAGCGAAGAAGGTCGATCTGAAGGCGGCTCGCATCATCGTTGCCGGCGGCGCCGGCGTGGGCAGCAAGGAGAATTTCAAGCTGATCTGGGACCTGGCCAACTGTCTCGGCGCGGCTCCGGCGGCGACCCGACCGGCGGTCGATCTGGGTTTCATCGATCACGACCACCAGGTCGGCCAGACCGGTACGACCGTGCGCCCGAGCCTTTATATCGCCGTCGGAATCAGCGGCGCGATCCAGCACCAGGCGGGCATGGCCCAGAGTCAGAAGATCGTCGCCATCAACAACGATCCGGAAGCCCCCATCTTCAGCATCGCCCATTACAAGATCGTAGGGGACCTGAATGAAGTCGTGCCGAAGATGATCCGGGCCATCAAGGAAAAAGGAATCAAGGACTGAAGAAAGATCAAAGCGCGAACAGCAAAGTGCAAAATGTCGGAATGCCCGCGCCGCGGGCATGGCTTCCTTCGTTTTGCCTTTTGATTTTTGATCTCTAATTCTGCCACAGTGGGCGAACGCCCCTTGAGCACAGGACAAAAGACATGGGGAATTTCTACAAAGACAACGACGATATCCGGTTCCTGTTCCAGCACCTCGACCTGGCGCAACTGGCCGGCCTCTGCGAGGAGGGGTACCGGTTCGCGGAGGAATTCGACTACGCGCCGAGCGATGCCGGGGAGGCGGTGCAGAATTACGAGATGGTGCTGGATGCGATGGGCGAGCTGAGCGCCGACTTCATCGCTCCGCGAGCCGAGAGCGTGGACCGCGAAGGCAACCAGCTCAACGAGGACGGAACCGTCACGCGGGCCAAAGGAATCGCCGAAGCTCTGGAGAAACTCGCGCAGGCCGAGGTGATGGGGTTCACGCTGCCCTACCGGTTCGGCGGGCTGAACTTCCCCAACCTGCTGTACTCGATGGCCACCGAGATGATCTCCCGCGCCGACGCGTCGCTGATGAACATCTTCGGACTCCAGGGTATCGCCGAGACGATCAACGCCTTCGCCTCGGAGGAGATCAAGCAGGAGTACCTGCCTCCGTTCGCGGAGGGCAAGGTGACCGGGGCGATGGTGCTGACGGAGCCGGACGCCGGGTCGGACCTTCAGGCCGTCAAGCTGCGGGCCTTCGAGGACGACAAGGGCAACTGGTTTCTGCACGGCGTCAAGCGATTCATCACCAACGGTTGCGGCGACGTCCTGCTCGTGCTGTCGCGCAGCGAGCCCGACCGCAGCGGCGGACTCGGCCTGAGCCTGTTCGTCTGCGAGCCCGGCCCGACGGTGCACATCCGCCGGCTGGAGGACAAGCTGGGCATCCACGGCTCGCCCACCTGTGAGATCTTCTTCGACAACACGCCCTGCAAACTGATCGGCGAGCGCAAGCGCGGGCTGGCTCCCTACGTCGCGACGCTGATGAACGGCGCGCGGATCGGCATTGCCGCCCAGTCGATGGGGATCGCGGAAGCAGCCTATCGCATCGCGAGGGACTACGCCGCCAGCCGCAAGCAGTTCGGCGTCGCCATCGAGAAGCTGCCGGCGGTGCGCGACATGCTGATCGACATGAAGATCGCGGTCGAAGCCGGACGCGCTCTGCTCTATGAGACCAGCCGCGTCGTCGATCTGGCCGTCGCCTACAACAGGAGACTGGAAGAGAACCCGCCCGAGGACAAGGCCGAGTTGAAGGGACTCAAGGACGACGCCCGCAGCTTCAAGCGATACGCCGGCATGTTGACCCCGATGGCCAAGTACCTCTGTTCGGAGATGTGCAACCAGGTCGCCTACGACGCGATCCAGGTCCTGGGCGGCAGCGGGTACATGCGGGACTACGCCAGCGAACGGCACGCCCGTGACGCCCGGATCACGACGATCTACGAGGGCACCAGCCAGCTTCAGGTCGTCGCCGCCGTGCGAGGCGTGTGCAGCGGCACCGCCGAGAAGTACCTGGAGGACCTGGTCGCAAAGGAGTACGCGCCGGAGGTCAAGGACCTGCTCGACAAGCTCGCCGAAGGCGTCGGGCAGCTCAAGGCCGCGGTCGAATTCGTCAAGGACAAAGGCAACGATTACATGGACCTGTACGGCCGGGCGCTGACGGACGTTGCGATCGCTTTGATCAACGGCTATCTGCTGTGCGATCAGGCCAGCACGAAAGTGCAGATGGACGTCGCCGTCGCGCCGGGTGTTTCGTCCACGGACGGCCAGACTGTCCCGATGAAGCAGCGCAAGGCCCTGGTGGCCCGCCGCTACGTCGAAAAGAATGCGCCGAAGATCAAGGCTCTGACCGAATTGATCTGTCAGGGCGACCGCTCCACGTTCAGCGACTACGAGGCCCTGGTCGGGCCCGTTCAGGAACAGTAGCACCGAGGTTGGCCGTCATGCTGGGAGCCGTGATCTTCGACTTTGACGGGGTCATCACCGACTCCGAGATCCTGCACTTTCGTGCGTTCAACAAGGTCCTGGCCGGTCACGGACTGGAACTGAGCAAGAAGGAGTATTACTCGACCTACCTCGGTCTGAGCGACAAGGACTGCTACAAGGCGCTGATCGCCGAAGGCCGGCTCGACATCAAGCCGTCCCAGGTCGCCGAGATGATCCAGCAGAAGACGCGCATCTTCGAGGAACTGGCCCGCACCGACGGCAAGGTCATCGAGGGCGTGCGTCCCTTCCTCGACCTGCTGGGCTCGAACGCGGTCCCAATGGCGATCTGCTCGGGCGCGCTGCGGTCGGAGATCGAGCTGATCCTCGAAGACTCCGGGCTGCGGGACTTCTTCCAGGCCATCGTCTCGGCCGAACAGGTCAAGCGAGGCAAGCCGCACCCCGAAGGCTTTCTGTTGACCCTCAAGAAGCTTAACCAGCGTCTGAGCACTCCCCTGCCGGCAAAGCAGTGCATCGTGATCGAGGATTCCCATTGGGGACTCCAGGCCGCCAAGGCCGCCGGCATGCACACCATCGCGGTGACGAACACCTACGAAGCCGAGCAGCTTTCGGCCGCCGAGCGAGTGGTCGACCGGCTCGACCGGATCACGCTGAACGATCTCGAACAACTCTGCCACTGACGCGCAGCGCCAACCACACCGCGTCGAGCTTCTCCTTGTGGGTCTTGACTTCCAGGAGCAACGACCGGATAGTACGTGACGGCTGCCGGTATGAAGACCGGGCCACCAGATGCGAACGACCGTCGTCACAGGAGACCGCCATGTTCAGGCTTCTCGCCGCCCTGCTGTGTCTTACGTTGTCACTTCCCTCTGCTGCCGCCTCCCATGATGAGATGCCCTTTCAGGCGATCACCCTGTTCGGGTGCGACGCGTCGGGAACCCAGGATGGGCACAACCGATGGAACAGCGGGCCGCGGGACGCCGCATGGGACATCTTCCTGTACGAAGGCGACGTCGCTCGGAAAGCCGACGCGATCGAATGGCTGAACGATCCGCAGACCCATCGGGTGGCGTTCGGCCCCGCCGCCGGCAGCACCTATACGCTGCACATCGAATGCACCAGCGACATCGAGTACTTCGGCCTGAACCTCTTCGGTCAGGACAAGGACCGGCCGGCCATCTCGGTGTACGCCCCTGTCACGCATGATGTATCGAAGCCGTCGCCGTTCAAAGTCAACCACTCGGCCCGCACGATGGGCTGGCCGATCACGGAAGTGCCGGCTTGTGGCTCGACGACCATCCGCACGGCCCAAGCCAGCCTCTGGACCTATACGGCGGGCGATGCGAAACAGTACACCCTCACCGATTTCCGCGTTCTGGCGCTGGCGGCGGCCGACCATGTCGATTACGTCGGTCCCCACGAGACCGGCCCGAGCGGCAAGGCGGACTATGTGTTCCAGTTCACATTGACCGTGGAAGAGGCCGATTCGCCCCCGCCGGACTGGCTGCTCTGGACCGATGCGGTCGCCGGGATGCAGATCGGATCGAACGACCCCGACCGCACGTGGAAGCAGCGATACGATTGGCAGAATGCCGTGCCGCCATTCTCTTTTGTGTTCGACGGCCGGCCTTCCGGCGAACTGCTCAAGACGTGGACGCACGACGCCCGACACGAAACAATCGACGCCAACCGCATCGCACACGCGCTGACCTGGCGCGATCCGCAGACCGGTCTGACCGTTCGCTGGCAAGGGCTGGAATACACGGACTTCGAGAGCATCGAGTGGACCGTGTACCTGACCAACGGCGGGGAGAAAGACACCCCGATCATTGAGAATCTCAAGGCACTGGATGCCCAGTCCACTCGTGCGGCGGACTCTGAGTACCTCTTGAGACACTGGAACGGGACCTCCGTGGGTCCGGAGGATTTCGCTCCGGCCGGCACGGCGCTCGACGCAGGCCGCAGACTCTCTTTCGCGCCTCGCGGAGGTCGCGGCACCGGAGGCTGTTGGCCGTACTACAATCTCGAAACAGGCGATGAAGGGATCATCCTGGCGATCGGCTGGCCCGGCCAGTGGCGCGCAGACTTCCAGCGCGACGATGGGACCGGGCTGCACATCACGGCCGGACAGGAAACCACGCATTTCCGTCTGCGGCCGGGAGAGACCATGCGAACGCCCCTGATCGTCATGCAGTTCTGGAAAGGCGGAGACTGGATCGACGCCCAGAACACGTGGCGACGGTGGATGGTCCGGCACAACCTGCCCCGTCGCAGGGGCCGGCCGCTGCCTCTGCCGATGTTCTGCGCGTGCAGCTCGCACCAGTTCGCCGAGATGACCAAGGCCGACGAGCGCAGCCAGATCGAATTCATGGACCGTTACCTCGACAAGGGGCTCAAGCTGGACTATTGGTGGATGGACGCCGGCTGGTACGTCGGGGCCGCGGAGAAGGGCTGGGCCGCAGCGGTCGGCACGTGGGAGATCGACCGTCGCCCGCATCGCTTCCCGAACGGATTCAAACGCATCAGCGACCATGCGCACAGCCGGGGCGTCGAGATCATCGTGTGGTTCGAGCCCGAGCGCGTGCACGCCGGAACATGGCTGGCCGAGAACCATCCTGAATGGGTGCTCGGCGGTTCCGCCGGCGGCCTGCTCAATCTGGGCGACCCAGCCGCGTGGAATTGGCTCGTCAACCACATCGACAAGATCATCACCGAAGAAGGCATCGATCTGTATCGCCAGGACTACAACATCGAGCCGCTGAGCTTCTGGCGCCGCAACGATGCCCCGGATCGTCAGGGCATCACCGAGAACAAATACGTCACAGGCTATCTCGCCTACTGGGACGAGTTGCTTCGGCGTCACCCCGGCATGGTGATCGACTCCTGCGCCAGCGGCGGGCATCGCAACGACCTGGAAACCATGCGCCGGTCCGTGCCCCTGCTGCGCAGCGACTATCTGTTCGAGCCCCTCGGACAGCAGGCACACACCTATGGCCTGTCGTTCTGGCTGCCCTTCCACGGCACCGGATACTGTCCCTCCAATACCGTCGGATGGGGCTGGGGCACGGGCGAACTCAGCTACGCTCCCTACACACGCCGCAGCAACATGTGCCCGGCGAATATCGGGCTTTTCGACTTCCGCGTTGAGGTCGACGACGAGCTGATCCGGAAGCTCTACCGCGAGTGGCTCGAAGTGGCGCCGGCCTACTTCGGAGACTACTATCCACTGACGGACTACAACCGTTCGCAACAGGAATGGATCGCCTGGCAGTTCGACCGACCCGACGAGGGCACCGGCTTTGTGCAGGCGTTCCGCCGCGAGAGCTGCATCTACAGCTCCGCCGAGATCAAGCTGCGGGGCGTCGACCCGGCGGCGGTCTACGAGGTGAAGGACTTCGACACCGCAGATGTGCTCCGCCTTACCGGCAGCCAACTACGAGAGGTGGGATTGCCGATCCGAATCCCGGCGAAACCGGGGGCGGTCACCGTCAAATATACAAAGGCTCCGTGACAGGGAGAATCCGGCGGCCGTGACGGCGTCCTATAACAGGCAGCGGCCCTCGGGAGCCTGTGCCCTCCGCCTGAGCACACCGCAGGGCACAGGGAAATTCGGACCCACGCGAAAATGCCGCTATGTCGCCAAGCGGTTGTGCCGATATGCTACAAAGATGTCAGGGCCATGATCGCCTACGCCCGTGGAACGACGATGAGCTTCGAGCACCGGAAGGTCACGGTCGATGCGGATACGGCGTAACCATGTTCTTGTAGTGATACCCTTGGTCGGCCTCGCGCTCGTCCTGGTATTCCTCGTGCGCAGGAGCGGGCTGGACATCCAGACGATCCTCTCTGCCGACCCCGGAGAAGGCTCTTGCCCGGCGGTCACGGTCGTTCACCCGCCCGATGGGGCCCTCTTTCCACCCGATATCGCTCCCCCGACGTTCCACTGGTCCGTCGAAGGGCTCGCATGCGACACGTGGGCGATTCGATTGCGATTCCAGAGCGACCAGAACGACATCGACGTCCTCGTGCGCGAACCGCGCTGGGTCCCGGACAGGCCGCTCTGGGAGACGATCAAGAAGAGAACCCTGGAAGAGCCCGCCGAGATGCTCGTCGTGGGCGTCAACCGATCTCGTCCGACCGGCATCCTGGCCCGCGGACGGGTCTCGTTCGCGACGTCGTCCGATGAGGTCGGCGCCCCGCTGTTCTATCGCGAAGTGAATCTGCCGTTCATCGACGCGGTCAAAGACCCGACGAAGATCCGTTGGCGATTCGGTTCTATCAGCTCGGAGACCTCGCCGTCCGTCGTGTTGGAGAACGTGCCGGTCTGCGGGAACTGCCACTCCTTCCCGAGAGACGCCGGCGTCCTGGCGATGGACGTCGACTATGCCAACAGCAAAGGCTCCTATGTCATGACGCCGGTGGCCGAGGAGATGACGCTGGCGACCAGTGACATCATCACGTGGAACGACTACCGCAAGGAGGACGGCGAGCAGACCTTCGGACTGCTCTCGCAGATCTCCCCCGATGGACGATATGTGGTCAGCACGGTGAAAGACCGCTCGGTCTTCGTGGCGATGCCGGGACTGGCGTTCTCGCAGTTGTTCTTTCCGATCAAAGGCATCCTGTGCATCTACGACCGGCAGACCGGGCAGTTCTCCGCCCTGCCGGGCGCCGACGACCCGAGATACGTCCAGAGCAACCCGACGTGGAGTCCCGACGGCAAGCACATCGTCTTCGCCCGAAGCGAGGCCTACAACCTCCGCGCCGACGACAAGAGCAAAGTCCTGCTCGGCCGCGAAGAGTGCGCAGAGTTTGTCGATGAAGGCAAGCCGTTCCTCTATGACCTCTGTCGCATTCCCTTCAATGACGGCAACGGCGGCCTGGCAGAGCCGATCCGGGGCGCCTCCGGCGACGGGATGAGCAACTACTTCGCCCGGTATTCCCCGGACGGCAGGTGGATCGTTTTCTGCAAGGCGCGGAGCTACATGCTGCTCCAGCCGGACAGCCAGCTCTACATCATCCCTGCCGAAGGAGGCGAGCCGCGAAAGCTCCGGTGCAACACCGCTCGCATGAACTCCTGGCACAGTTGGTCGCCGAACGGCCGGTGGCTGGTCTTCTCCTCGAAGGCCCATTCCGACTACACGCAACTGTTTCTGACGCATATCGATGAGAACGGACAGAGTAGTCCTGCCATCTGTTTGTCGCGTTTGACCTCGCCCGACCGGGCCGCCAACATCCCCGAATTCGTCAATGCCTCGCCGCTGGCCATCCGGAGAATCCACGAGCAGTTCTTGAACGACTACTCCCTCGTGCGGGCCGGCGACGCCTTCTTCCGGGCGCAGGACACCGATGGCGCGATCCGAGAATACCGAAAGGCCCTGGAGCTGAACCCGAAGAACGTCTGGGCCCATCGCCGCCTGGGCTTCCTGTTCTTCAACGTCAAGGAGCAGTACGACGAGGGCCTGAGGTATCTGCAAACCGCTCTTGAACTGGACCGGCGCGATCCACGAACGCACCACGATCTCGGCATGGCCCTTCTGTACCGGGGCCAACTGGACGCGGCCGCAGCACATCTGGCCGAGGCGATCCGGGGGATGCCCAAGGGTCTCGACAGCCAGTACGATCCCGTGCGCATGCGGTACGCCCTCGGCCAGGCCCTGCTCGCACAGGGCCGATCCCCGGAAGCGGGGCGCTGGTTGTCAGAGGCACTTGTGCTGGACCCGAATTGCGCGGAGGCCCACTACGGACTGGCGCTGGCGCTGACGGATGTGGAGAAGCCGGAGGAGGTGATCGCCCATTACACCGCCGCGGTCCGGATCAACCCCAGAGTGGACAACTCGCCGGCGCTGCATGATTACATCTCCGGATTCTACCTGAACCGTCGGGCGTTCAAGGAAGCCCTGGCTCACGAGACCAGAGCACTGGAGCTGGCACGAATCGCCGGAGACTCGACGCTGATCCGCACTTTCGAAGAACGCGTGCAGATCTGTCGGCAGCTCCTCCAGACCGCCGGCGCACGGTGACGACATGGCCTTGGAATCCAACCAGACTGCTCCCGCGAGGCTTTGCGGCGTCCCTTCTCCCTTGAGAATCCGCATCGCCGCGGGCCGGCCCCTGCACAGCGAAGACCGCCTGCGCCGCCTTATCGGACCGTTGTCCGACGATAGCTCGCGAGATTGCGATGACGCCCGTTCACAAACGGAAATGCTGCGGCGGGCCTGCATTGGTCCCTGCGGCCTTTCCTCTGCACTTGTTATCAAACCACTTTGATAATTCCTACCCCGTGGCAGGGTGTAAGACTCAAAATTCATCCATTCGCTACGCAACTGCCCCGCCCGCCCACACGATATAGCGGACGCCTTGCCTGATTGGGGGTTCATCAAGAACCAAGTCAGACCTTGGAAGGCTGGAGATGCCACGCTTTTTGGGGGGCATCGCCTCAATGCATGAAAGTGAAACGCGGATTGCCCGGCCCTTGTCGGACCGTTGACGTGCCGCAGACGAAGTGCGTCGGCAGGCGAAGAAGCCATTTGTTCAAAAGTGAAAGGCACAGAGCATGGACACCGTTGTCGAGACGCGGGCCAAGCCGGGAAAGTACCTGACCTTTGCCCTGGGGCCTGAGGAGTTCGGACTGGAGATCCTCAAGGTTCGTGAGATCATCGGCTACATGGCCATTACGGCCGTTCCGCAGACGCCGGACTACGTTCGCGGCGTCATCAACCTGCGGGGCCAGGTCATCCCCGTGGTGGACCTGCGCGCCAAGTTCACCATGCAGGTCGAGGAGAGGACTTCGCAAACGTGCATCATCGTGGTCCAGACCCGGCGCGGGGATCAGCAGTGCAACACCGGGATCGTCGTCGACCGCGTCCGGGACGTGCTCGACATCACCGGCGATCAGATCGAGGACGCGCCGCAACTGGGCACCTCCGTCGGAACCGACGTCCTTCTCGGCATGGCCAAGATCGCCGATTCGGTGAAGATTCTGCTCGATATCGACCGGGTTCTTGGGTCGGTGGACCTGGGCGGCATGGACAGAGCCGCCGCGTAATATGGGCATGGAAACGGTCTGCTGCATGGACGTTGGAGTGAGTCTGTGAAGGGAAGAGCTGTCGCCGGGGTCTCCCGGTGCGGTCAGACAAATACACACGTCGCATTTCAGGAGAATGAGGATGTTCAAGAACATGAAACTGGCAACGAAAATGGGGCTGGGCTTCGGTCTGCTGATCGTGATCTCCGGCGTGCTGGGCTACGTCGGATGGAACGGTCTGAGCAACGTGACCATCAACGCCGAACTGAATCGTCAAGGAAACGAATGCCTGCAAGGGCTCAATGAGTGCGCCTCCCTGCGCAAGGAGTTCACGATCCGTGGCTTCAACGCGTACGGCAGCGACAACAAAACGGCCGCCGACAACTGGCACGAGGCGTACAACGCGCTGCTGTCCAAACTCCAGCAACTGGGGGATTCGAAGGACCTGAGCGGCGCCGACCAGGCTGTCGTGACCGAAGCCGCGGGCAAAATGCCCGCCTACCTCACGTCCTTCGAGCACCAGAAGAGCGCCCGGAAGACGCGGGATGACGCGTTTGCCAGTTGGAGCAAGGTCGGCTGGGACATCACTCAGGAAGTCGGCACGATCAACACCAATGTCATCGCTCCGGCACGTCAGGCGGCCGAGCAGGCCAAGAATGTCGAGGATATCACCAAATGGGCCGCCGTCGGAACCGAACTCGACCAGAGCGTCTTTCAGGAATTCCTGGTGCTGCGCGTGACCGCGGTCTACCTCCTGGCCACCAACGCGGAGGCTCAGTGGGAGGCCTACCAGAAGCAGCTCGCCAAGGCCAAGACCAACATCCAGACCTGGACCGATCACGTGGCGGGCAACACCACCCTGGAAGCAGCGGCCAGCCGCATCGCGGGCTATCTGAAGACCTATGAAGAAGCCGGTCAGCAGTACCGCAGCGGAATGCTCGCACAGCAGTCGGCGGACACCGAAATGGGGACGGCGGCCGCCGCGATCGTCGAGACAATCCACAAGCTCCAGACGTCCTTGAAGGATCGGATGGAGAGTGCGACCGCCCGAACGAACGTCATCATGATGGTCGTGGCCGTCTCAGGCATCATCGTGGGCACCGTTCTGGCTGTCGTGATCACGATGAGCATCATCAAGCCGATCAAGCGAATCATTGACGCGCTGACGGCCGGGTCCGAGCAGGTCGCGGCCGCCTCCGGCCAGGTTTCGGCCGCCTCGCAGTCGTTGGCCGAAGGCGCCACCGAGCAGGCCGCGGGTCTCGAGGAGACCTCCTCCAGTCTCGAAGAGATGTCCTCCATGACCAAGCAGAACGCCGACAACGCCCAGCAGGCCAACACCCTGGCGTCGGAGGCCCGCAAGGCCGCGGACACCGGAACCGAGTCCATGGGCCGGATGAACCAGGCCATCCGCGAGATCCAGAAAAGCTCCGACGAGACCAGCAAGATCATTAAGGTCATCGACGAGATCGCCTTCCAGACCAACCTGCTGGCTCTGAACGCCGCCGTCGAAGCGGCACGAGCCGGCGAGGCGGGCAAGGGTTTCGCCGTGGTGGCCGAAGAGGTGCGCAACCTCGCCATGCGGTCGGCCGAGGCCGCCAAGAACACCTCCAACATGATTGAGGAGTCTGTCAAGAACGCCAAGAACGGCGTGGACATCGCCACGGAAGTGGGCAAGGTCCTCGAGGAGATCGTCCAGGGCGTCGGCAAGACCACCGACCTGATCAGTGAGATCGCCGCCGCCTCGCAGGAACAGGCCCAAGGCATCGACCAGGTCAACACCGCGGTCGCCCAGATGGACAAGGTCACCCAGCAGAACGCCGCCAACGCGGAAGAATCGGCCAGTGCTTCGGAGGAACTCAGCTCGCAGGCCGAATCGATGAACGACATCGTCGGCGAATTGATCGCGCTGGTGGGAGGTGCCACCAAGAAGACCGCCTCGTCGACGACGCGGCAGAGCGCCGCAGGCCACAAGCTGTCGCACACCGACCATCTGTACCACAAGATCGCCGGCGGCAAGCCCAAGAAGGCCCATACCGTATCGACGAAGTCGACGGCCGAGAAGAGCATCCCTCTCGGCGACGATAGCGAGTTGAACGACTTCAACTCCTGATGACAACACCATTCCGCAAGGCGCTTCCGGATGGGTCAGCCATGCCCATCCGGAAGCGTCGAACGGTTTGCCCTTGCCCGATTGCCCCCCCTCTGCTCCGCCCAACCTCAGGCACCATCAAACGTTCGACTGCGCAAATCGGCCCATCTTATCGGACATGCCAGGTTCTTCCGCGTTGACCCGCGCCACCGCGGACAGGGCCTCATAGCATCGCAACAGGGACAACGGGGGATACACAGCCCAATTCACCGACCGCGACCTCGGCCCGCCTCAAGACCGCCCTTCAACAGACCTGGCAAGGCGGCGGGCCGACAGAACCGTCCACTGCCCAGTTATAGAAGATGGGCCAACCCGAGACACACGCTCGTCATCAGAATCGGTTCCAGCGAGGGGTCTCCCTCAGAACCAGAACGATGGGTGGATCCCGTGAAGTCCCACCGGCGTCACACACCTGCGAGCGGCTTATGGGACCCAGCCGGGAGCTGCGCAAGAGAAATCTCAAGCCTGCCCGCCGACGGCGCCACCGTATGCAGAGGGTCTCGCAACCGGCTCGACGTCCCATGTGGGCAAGCCTTATCGGGCCGATGCGACCGGGGGGCATAGCGCCCGTGTCCTTCTTCAGCCAAATACCACGATTTGCGGTGAAGTTACTGCCGAATACCTGGGGTGTCCTGCCAACGTGCCTGGGGCATGGGACCGTGGGTTGGCTTAGGCGCCCCCGAATCCACAGTGGCACGTTCGCGTTGAGCTCTGCGGGCAGGGACAGGATTGGATTGGCCTGGGGCACAGTCCCACAGGCACGTTAAGGAGCCCTCTTATGGCAGCAACTGCGTCGAAAGCTCAGAGTCCCGGTACCACGGTTCAGCAGAAGGAAGGCAAGTACCTGACCTTTGCGCTGGCCAACGAAGAGTACGGCCTGGAGATCCTCAAGGTCCGCGAGATCATCGGCTACATCGACGTGACCGCCGTGCCGCAAACGCCCCACCATGTCAAGGGCGTCATCAATCTGCGCGGCCAGGTCATTCCCGTCGTCGACCTGCGTGCCAAGTTCGGCATGGAGACCACCGACGTCACGGACGAGACCTGCATCATCGTCGTCGAGATCACCCACGCGGACCGCAAGTTCAGCACGGGCATCGTCGTGGACCGCGTGCAGGAAGTGCTCGACATCCCCGGGGAGAGCATCGAGGAAGCGCCGCAGTTCGACTCATCAGTCAACACGAGCTTCATCCTCGGCATGGGCAAAGTCGGCGATGCCGTGAAGATCCTCCTCGACATCGACAAGGTGCTCGGCGGAGAAAGCCTGGACGGCTTTCGATCCGACAGCCTGTGACAGCTTCGACGATAGCACCGTATGTGTGAACAGAAGGAAAGGATGTACCTATGAGAATCGGAAGATGGATTTGGATTTGTCTGGCAGCTCTGATGATGGGCCCAGTCTGCCTCGCGGCCGATGAGAGCGCCTCCCTGGACGACCGCCTCGCCCAACTGGAAAAGGAGATCGCCGAACTGAAGAAGGCGCCGACGTCTGCGCCTGCGGCGGCCGACAGCAAGAAGAAAGGGCTCTTCTCGAGCGTGGACGTCCAGTTGTACGGCTACCTCAAGGCCGACGTGTCGCGCGATTCGTCCCGCGCCACGACGGGAAACTACGTGCTGTACGTGGATTCGGAGGCCACGCGAAGAAACGACGCGGAATCCAACATGACCGCCAACGAGTCGCGTCTGGGTCTGAATTTCACGGGCCCGTCCAGCGAGACGTTGAAGACCTCCGGCAAGCTGGAGTTCGATTTCTTCGGCAGTGCGCCGGAGAACAAGGCCACCCTCTTGATCCGGCACGCCTACATGAATCTCGAATGGCCCGAGGCGCAGCTCAGCCTTCTGGCCGGCCAGACGTGGGACGTCATCTCGCCGTTGAACCCGAGCACCCTGAACTACAGCGTGCTCTGGGTCGGCGGGAACATCGGTTACCGTCGTCCGCAGGTCCGCTTGACCAAAGACCTGTCGGTGACGGACAAGGTCAAGGTGAAGCTGGAAGGCGCCCTGAGCCGCACGATCGGCAGAACGACGCCGGCGCCGGTCAGTTCCGAGACCGGCGAGGACGCAGGCTTCCCCACCCTCCAGGGACGCGTCAGCGCCACGTTCCCGTTCTTCGGCCCCAAGCCGACCACGATCGGTATCTCGGGGCACTCCGGCAGGGAGGAATACGATACCGATGCCAGTGGAACGAACGAGACCCAGAAGAGCCAGTCCATCAATTTCGACATTACGCAACCCATCTGCAAGTGGATGACACTCAAAGCCGAGCTGTTCAGCGGCAAGGATCTCGACAGCTATCTCGGCGGCATCAACCAGGGCGTCAACACCACCACGCTCAAATCGATCGACAGCGAGGGCGGCTGGGTCGCCGCCAGTCTGGGGCCGTGGGGCAAGTGGAGTTCCAGCATCGGGTACGGCGCCGACAACGTGGATCGCGATGACGTCGTCGGCAACACCAGCCTCCGCACACGCAACTCCTGCGTGTTCGGCAACGTCCGCTACGACGTCAACGCCCACGCCCAGGTCGGCCTGGAGCTGTCCCGCTGGGAAACCAACTACAGAGGCGCCGGCGACGCCAAGGACACGCGCGTGCAGGCGTCGTTCATCTACAAGTTCTAAGTACCTCCACAGTACGACACCCGGCGTTAAAGGAGCGTGGTTCGATTCGTTTCCACCAAGTGAAGGGGCAAGTCATGCTGAAAAACGTCAAGCTGCAAACGAAACTGCTGACCTTGGGAATCGTCATGACGGTGATCCCGCTGTTGGTCGTCTCGGCGGTGGTCTTCGTCCAGAACAAGCGGATGATCAAGGTCGCCGAGCAGGGCAACACCGACCTGGCATATGCCGATCTGGACCACATCGCCAAGAACATCTACGGGATGTGCAAGGCCCAGCAGGAAATGCTGCAGGCGAACATCGACTCCTCGCTGAACGTCGCGCGCGAAGTCATGCAGAGGACCGGCAACGTCCACCTGGCCGAAGAGACGGTCGCATGGGAAGCCGTGAATCAGTACACCCAGGCCGGCCAACGCGTGACGCTGCCCAAGATGATGGTCGGCGACACCTGGCTGGGCCAGATCAGCGACATGGCCACCACCGCCCCGGTGGTAGACAAGGCGCGGGCCCTCGTCCAGGCCACCTGCACGGTCTTTCAACGGATGAACGAGGCCGGAGACATGCTGCGCGTCAGCACGAACGTCCAGAAGCTGGACGGCGCCCGTGCCATCGGCACGTACATTCCGAAGACCCGGCCGGACGGCACGCCCGACCCCGTGGTCAGCAGCGTGCTCCAGGGCCAGACCTATCAGGGCCGCGCATTCGTGGTCAACAAATGGTATGTCACCGCGTATGAGCCGATTCGCGACGCCGCCCAGAACGTCGTCGGCATGCTGTACGTCGGCGTGCCGCAGGAGAGCGTCGCCTCGCTGCGTCAATCCATCATGGCCGTGGAAGTCGGCAAGACGGGGTACGTCTACGTCCTCGACTCCAAGGGTAACTACGTCATCTCCCAGGGCGGCAAGCGCGACGGCGAGAACGTCTACGAAGCCAAAGACGCCAACGGCAACCTCTTCATCCAGGAGATCTGCAAGAAGGCGACCGTCCTGAAGGAAGGCGAAGTCGCCGAGCAGCGGTATCCGTGGAAGAACACCGGCGACACGGTGGCCCGCGAGAAGATCGCCCGTCTGGTCTACTTCGAGCCGTGGGACTGGGTCATCGGTGTGGGCTCCTATACCGAGGAATTCTATGAGGCCCGTGACCAGGTCACCGCGATCGGCAATACCGGAAACCGGATTCTGGCCTCGGTCCTCGGCGTGGCGTTGCTGGCCACGGCGGTCATCTGGTTCCTGATGGCTCGCGGTCTGGCCGGTCGAATCTCCCGAGTCGTCGCGCAGTTGTCGGACGGCGCCGAGCAGGTGGCCGCTGCCTCCGGGCAGGTATCCGCCGCCTCCCAATCGCTGGCCGAAGGCGCGACCGAGCAGGCCGCCGGACTCCAACAGACCTCCTCCAGTCTCGAAGAGATGGCCTCGATGACCAAGCAGAACGCCGCCAACGCCCAGCAGGCCAACCTGCTGAGCTCGGAGGCCCGCAAGTCCGCCGACACCGGCGCCGAGTCCATGAGCCGCATGAACAACGCGATTCGCGAGATCCAGAAGAGTTCCGACGAGACCAGCAAAATCATCAAGGTCATCGACGAGATCGCCTTCCAGACCAACCTGCTGGCGCTCAATGCCGCTGTCGAGGCGGCGCGAGCCGGCGAGGCGGGCAAGGGCTTCGCCGTCGTCGCCGAAGAGGTGCGTAACCTGGCGATGCGATCGGCCGAAGCCGCCAAGAACACCGCCAACATGATCCAGGAATCCGTCAAGAACTCCAACAACGGTGTGGACATCGCCACGGAAGTCGGCAAGGTTCTGGACGAGATCGTTCAGGGCGTCGGCAAGACCACGGATCTGGTCAGTGAGATCGCCGCCGCCTCGCAGGAACAGGCCCAGGGCATCGACCAGGTCAACACCGCGATCGCTCAGATGGACAAGGTGACACAACAGAATGCTGCTAACGCCGAGGAAAGCGCCAGTGCATCTGAGCAGCTCAGCGCCCAGGCCGAAACGATGAATGAAATGGTCAACGAACTGGCCGCGTTGGTTGGGGGTGCGGCTCGGAGCGTGACCAACACGAAGCGTACCGCCAGGTCCGGACGAGACCTTCGTCCTTCGGACCAGGTGTATCACCATATCGCCGGAAGCGCCAAGGGCGGAAAGACCCCGGCCAAGGCGCCTAAGGCGGCCAAGACAAGCAAGGTGCACGCGGAACACAGCATCCCGCTGAACGACGACGAAGACCTCAATCAGTTTAACGCATAGCACAACCACGTGCTGGGAGTCTCCAGGTGGGCCACGAGCCCACCTGGAGACCAGCGTTTGCAGACGCCGATCGTACCGCCCGCCTCCCGGCCCATGTTCTCTCCGGGCGAAATCCCTTTCTTTTTGGCCTTGACAGACACCGGCCCCTCCGATAGCCTCTTCGTATTGGCTCTTTCAGAAATACATCGCTCGGCTATGGGTCTCCAAGCGTTGGCTTGGAGATACCTGAGAAACGGGAACGCGGTGAAAATCCGCGACGGTCGCGCCGCTGTGAGCGTCTGCTCCGATCCGCAGATCGGAAATCCGAGAAGGCTGTAATCCACTGTCCCCCGCACGGGGATGGGAAGGAACCTTCCGGTAAGACGCAAGTCAGAAAACCTGCCCGTAGCCGATCGCACAGTGTTGGTGTTCTCGCGATATGGAACGCACGTGTGAAGGCGCCGTCCGGGCTTTGTGAATCGACCCGAGACCCTACGCAGTCATGAGCCGCCGTTCCTGTTCGCAGGAACGGCGGTTTTTTTTATGCGCCTGCGGGCCGCGCCCTCGCGACAAGGGCCAGCGAATGCGAAAGGAGGTCGGGATGTGCCACGTGACTGAAACGCGCCGATAGAGTCGACGGACTCAGGGCGTCAACGCATCGGACAAGACAACCACACGGCCGAGAGGCCGGCGGAACGAAGCAAAGACTGGAGGAAACAGATGAGACTGGTGTATTGGCTTGGACTGGGAATGCTGCTGGCAACCGTCTCGGCCGCAACGGCAGCGCCCGTGGAGGTGGGCAGCGGGGTGAACGAAGCGCGCGTCTATATCGAGTGGGTGGATGGCTTCCGCGTCGAGTATCTGGTGCGTTTCGGCCTGACCGAAGCCGATACCATCACGGGCCTCGGGCTGCTGGACATCATCGCGGCGGAATCGGAACTGGTTGTCACGCGGGTCGATTACGGCTGGGGCATTGCCGTCGACGGCTTTCGGTATCAGGACCACAACGACGTCGGCTATGGCGGAGGCGACCTGTGGTGGCATTACTGGACCGACAACGCCGGCAGCCGCGAGAGCTGGGTGTCGCCCTTGACCGGCGTCGCCGACCGGATCGTGCGTCACGGGGACGCCGATGGGTGGATCTACGGTCACGGCGATGCGCCGAAGCCGGCGTGGGAAATCCCTTTCCTGTCTGGATATGGGCAGTACGTCGACGACGCCAATGACTTCGCCACGGCGTGGGTCGATTACCGGCCCAGCGGCATGATGAACGACTGGCTCAGCGGAATCCCGTTCGACGACCCGAACGCGGCCCTGGGACGGCCCACGGTCGACACCACCGGCGACGACTGGTCGATCCCGCTGAACGCCGCCGCACCGGTGGTGCCGGTTTACCCGGCCTTCCGCCAGTTCGAAACGGTCTTCCTCGGGGAGGGAGGATCCATCACGCTGGCCTTCAGCCACCCGGTCCGCGATGACGAGCACAACCCATACGGTCTCGACTTTCTGGTCTTCGGCAACGCCCCGCAGGCGCTCGCCTCGGGGCAGACCTGGGGCAATGGCGACCCCGCCGAGGTGGTCGTGGGCGATTCGGGCGGCAGCGAGCCCGGCATCGTCTCGGTCAGCCAGAACGGCGTGACATGGTACAGCTTCACCGCCGATCCGAACTTCATGGCGGACGATCCCGGCTTCATCAAGCTGGCGGCCGATGCCGACGACGGCCCGTTCTGCGACGGGTTTGCCCCGACGCTGGGCCGCGTGTACGATCCGTACCATGCCGATGCGTCGATCGGCGAATGGAACCTGTGGTGGGCCGAACCGACCAATCCCACGCTGCCGGTCGAGCCCAATCTGTCTTTCGAGGCGCTGGCCGGCCGTTCGGTGGCCCGCGTCGCCCAGACCTATGGCGATTCGGCCGGCGGGACCGGGTACGACATCGCACGACTCGATTTGCCCGTCGATCCCCAGACGCAGCGCAAGTGGTTCCTGTACGTTCGCATCGATGACGCCCCCGGAGGGGGCGCGCCCGAGATCGATGCCGTCGCCGACGTGAGCTGTCCGGGCGACTACAAACACCCCGCGCCCATCGGCGATGCCAACGCCGACTGGCGCGTGGATGAGACTGATGCGGCAATCGTGACGCAATGGCTCGACGCCGAGATCACAGACCCTGATGACCCGGCCGCGAAGGTCGACGTGAACGGCGATGGACGCGTCGACGAAACCGACCTGGAGATCGTTCAGGCGAATATCGGAATGATCGCCTGGGGACAGCGATAGCACGAACGAATGACGCGAACCTCTCTGCGGGCCGGCGCCTCGGCGCCGGCCTGTGGAGGGCAATGAAAGACTGTAGGGTGGATCCTTGGCCCACGCACGCGAATATGTGTAGAGAGCAGCACCATGACGGTTTCAGTCTCGTCGAGACGCTGGTGGTCGTGTCCACGACAACGCTGCTCGTCGGTCTCCTGCTGCCTACGCTCCAGGCCGCTCGGCAGCAGGCGCAGAGAACGCTGTGCCTGAGCAACCTGCGGCAGATGGCGATCGCGGCCCAGGGCTACACCAGCCTCTACGATGGGCACTATCCTCTGGCCTACTACAATCGCCGAGAGGGCACGGTTCCATACTTCTACGCATGGGACTTCACGACCTGGAAGGACTGGTCCGACGCGACGAACCCCAATCGCGTCCAGGCCGGGCTGCTGTGGATGGGCCGGGCCATCGAGAAAGTCCACCAGTGTCCGAGCTTCAGCGGCGCCGGCAATTCGCTGGCCGATCCCTATACCGGCTATAATTACAACACCAGTTACATCGGGCTCAACGATCTCCTGTCGCCGGCCGATTCCGCGCGGACCACCGACGTACGGCGTGCATCCGAAACCGCCCTGTTCGGCGACGGCCAGTGCACCGACGGCGGCGCCAACAAGTACATGCGTGCGCCGCTCTCACACCCAGGGGACACCCTGCTTCCGGATTCGGCGCGACACGCCGGAGCGCAGGGATACCGCCATCTGGGGCGGACCAACGTCGCCTTCTGCGATGGGCACGCCCGGGCCTGGCAGGAAATCCACACCGAAACCGATCCGGCCGCCCAAAACGCCCTCGACGACCACAACACAACGAACGACATCCGGATCGGCTTCCTCTCCGCTGCCAACGACCTCTACGATTTGAAATAACGGCCCATCCGGCCTATAATGGCTGTCGTGCCGTCGGCAAGAATCCATTCCGGTTTCGGTCAGGCCAAACGGCTGTCGCTGCTGGCTTGGCAGGGGCTCAATCAGGTGCTCTGGCCGCCGGTGTGCCTGTGCTGCGGCGGGCAGGCCGGACCCGACAACAGCGGTCTGTGCCGGGCCTGCTGGGACCAGCTTCTGACCGGTACGGCCGGCGAGCATTGTCCTCGATGCGGACGGGACGCCAGCCGATATGGTCTCGTGAACGGGGCCTGTCCGGCCTGCCAGGCGGAGGACATCCAGTTTGACGGGATCGCACGGGCGGGAGTCTATAACGGGACGTTGCGGCAGATGATCCTTGCCTTCAAGCACGATCGGACCGAACTGGAAACCTTGCTCGGAACGCTGGCCGATTCCGCGTTTCAGGGAAGCTGCTTCTGCAAAC
Source organism: uncultured Pirellulales bacterium (assembly GCA_964579055.1). Lineage (GTDB taxonomy): Bacteria > Planctomycetota > Phycisphaerae > Sedimentisphaerales > Anaerobacaceae > Anaerobaca. The sequence goes on along the minus strand of CAZOFX010000010.1, from coordinate 9,133 downwards.
AGATCGAGATGCTCGTGCCGGTCCCGCTGCACTGGACGCGCCGACTGGTTCGAGGTTACAATCAGTCGCACCGAATCGCCGGCCGGTTGAGACATCCGACCGCACGGATCTGCTCGGACCTCGTTCGCGTCCGCCGGACCAGGGCCCAGCCCGCCGCAGCCACCGCCGCCGCAAGACAGCGCAACGTCAAGGGCGCCTTCGCCGTCCGGCCCGATCATCGCTACGCGGGCCGGACCGTCTGTCTCGTCGATGACATCAAGACCACCGGCGCGACCCTCAACGAGTGCGCCCGGACACTGAAACAAGCCGGCGCCGCGCGGGTCTATGCCCTGGTCCTGGCCGTCGCCGGACAAGACCTGCGTTGATGGAACACATGAGAAAGGAGTGACATGCTGACGACTACCCTGCTGACTACTGCGATGATGTTGCTTGCCGCACCGCCCAGCTACGCCGGCCGACTCGACCCGGATTGGCTGGTGACCCCGGTTCGCGAGGAGGTGACCGTCGAGAAGAGCGACGATGGCCGTGAGATCGTCATGGACAACGGCCTGATCCGCCGCACGTTTCGCCTGAAGCCGAACGCCGCCACCGTCGCCTTCGACAATCTCATGACGGGCGAGTCGATGCTGCGCGGCGTCAAGCCGGAGGCCCGCCTGACGATCGACGGCATCTCCTTCGACATCGGCGGACTCCAAGGCCAGCCCAACTATGCCTACCTGCTCGACGAATGGAAAGACAGCCTGACGTCCGACCCGAATGCGTGGCAATTCGTAGACTGCCAGATCGACAAGACGCGCGCCCGATTCGCCTGGAAACGCGTGCGTCACTGCGTCGACCTGCCCTGGCCCCCGCCCGGCGCCTCGCTGACCATGGCGTACGAGCTTTCCGATCAGACCAGGAAGACTCTGGGTCCCAGCCGCACCTACCTCGATAGCGTGGCCGTCCAGATCAACTACGAGATGTACCAGGGCATCCCCCTGATGTGCAAGTGGCTGACGATCCACAACGGCTCGGACCGGCCGATTCGCCTCAACCGCTTCACCAGCGAGATCCTGGCGATGGTCGAGTACGAGTCGGAGGTGGACCGCTACGAGCGGTGGACCGCGCCGAACCTTCACGTCGAGAGCGACTACGCCTTCGCCGGCATGAACGCCTCCGTGGCCAATCACACCACGCACTGGGTGCGCGACCCGGAGTACCTGACGCAGGTGAACTACCTGCGGGAGAACCCGTGTCTGCTGGAATCCCGCCCGCCGGTCGGGCCGGATGTCGATATTCCGCCGGGCGAGACGTTCGAGTCGTTCCGGACGTTCGAACTCGCCTTCGACAGCACCGAGCGCGAGCGCAACGGTCTGGCGGTCCGGCGCATGTACCGCACGATCGCGCCGTGGGTGACGGAGAACCCGATCATGATGCACGTGCGTCAGGCCGATCCGAATTCGGTGCGCCTCGCGATCGACCAGTGTGCCGAAGTCGGCTTCGAGATGGTCATCATGACGTTCGGCAGCGGGTTCAACATCGAGAACGAGGACCCTGCCTATCTGGCTCAACTGAAGGAGTTGGCCGACTACGCCCACGGCAAGGGCATCGAGATCGGCGGCTATTCGCTGCTGTCGAGCCGGCGAATCAGCGACGCCGACGACGTCATCGACATCACGACGGGCAAGCCCGGCGGCGCGCTGTTCGGCAACGCCCCCTGCCTCGGCAGCCGGTGGGGGCAGGACTACTTCCGCAAGCTATACGCCTTCTACGAGAAGACCGGCTTCGACCTGCTCGAACACGATGGCTCCTATCCCGGCGACACCTGCGCCTCGCAGAGCCATCCCGGCCATCGCGGCTACGAGGACTCGCAATGGACCCAGTGGCGGACGATCACCGACTTCTACAAGTGGTGCCGCAGCCGCGGCGCGTATCTGAACGTCCCGGACTTCTACTACCTGACCGGCTCGACGAAGTGCGGCATGGGCTACCGCGAGACGAACTGGTCGCTGCCGCGTGCCCAGCAGATCCTCCACGGCCGGCAGAACATCTACGACGGGACCTGGACCAAGACGCCGAGCATGGGCTGGATGTTCGTGCCGCTGACCGAATACCACGGGGGCGGCGCGGCGGCCACCATCGAACCGCTGCGCGATCACCTCGACGCCTACGAGGCGCACTTAGCCAACAACTTCGGCGCGGGCGTACAGGCCTGCTATCGTGGCCCGCGATTATACGACAGCGACGAGACGAAGGCCGTGGTGAAGAAGTGGGTCGATTTCTACCAGCGATACCGTGACATTCTCGAATCGGACGTGATCCATCTGCGCCGGGCGGATGGACGGGACATCGACGGCCTCCTGCACGTCAATCCCCAACGGAAGATCAAGGGCCTGGCGATGATCTACAACCCGCTCGACCGCCCCGTCGAACGAGAGCTGACGCTGCCGCTCTACTACACGGGCCTGACCGACACCGCCCGCATCCGCGAAAAGGAGGGCGAACCCAAGACTTTCAAGCTCGACCACCACTACAATGTCACCGTCCCGCTGCGAATCGAGCCGGCCGGCGTCACGTGGCTGGTCATCGAGTAGCTGTATCCGCTTTATCGCAAAATCAGATTCGTCACAGCCGCTGGTACTTGATGACGGCGCGATAGACGCCGTCGATGCGCTTACCCTCGACGACCGTCGGCGAGTACTTCTCGTTTCTCGGCTGAAGGCGGATCTGATTGCCGGCCTCGAAGAAGACGCGCTTGAATGTCGTCTCGTGGGGCAGCGTGAAGCGGACGAAGCAGTCGTCGCCGTTGCGGACCTCGCAGGCCGGCGAGAAGACGACGATGTCGCCCTCGACGAACTTGGGCTCCATCGAGTCGCCCACGACGCGCACGGCAAACGCGTTCGGATCGTGCAGGTCGGGGCAACGGACGTAATCATCCGCGACGCCAACCGGATAATCGAGATCGTTGAACTCGGCCGGATAGCCCGCCGCAACCTTGTTGATGACCGGGACGAGCCGGCCCGCCGCCAGGGCCCGCTTGCCTTCGTCGGCGCTGAGATTGCTCTTGGCCAGCATCGACTTGAGCGATCGGGCACTGCTCTTCTTGTCGATCGCCTTCTTGAGCAACTGGCGGAGCTTCTGGTTCTCCGCCTCGCGCGACTCGTACTCCTGCCGGACGTCCGACGGCATGCGTTCGAGGTGGGCGATGTGCAGCAACAGCCCTGTATCGAATTTCAGCACGCGTTCGAGCTTCGTCAGCAGCTCGTCGCTGGGCGGGTTCTTGACCTTGCCTGTCTCAATCGTGGACAGGTACGGCTTGGAAAACCCCACGCGGTTGCTGACTTCGTCGAGAGTCAAGTTCAACTGCTCACGCTTCTGTCGGATGATCTGACCGAGTGACATAGCCATCCTCGAATGCGGCCCGAAGGCCTATTCCACTTCCACCAGCTCGTAGTCCGCGTGGCCCAGCCCGATCCGCACGCCGTGCTCGATCTGGGTATGCCAGTCCAGCTTGGCGTTGCCGATCAGCTTGGGCACGCCCCGCCCGCTCCGGCTCTCCACCAGATCGATGGCCGCCTTGTCCACCGCCACCGGATCGGTCGAGGCCAGGATGCCGATATCCTCCACCATTTTAGGCATGTTCGCCCGGGCGAAGCAATCGCAATCTTTAGTTACGGACATCACAAAATTAAAGAACACCGCCCTTCCCTCCTTGCCCCGGAGGGCGCCGAGGGCGTGTTCCGCGACGCTCTTCTGGAGGATTTCGTTCTCCTGCTGCCAGTCGTAGGCCACGGCGTCGAATCGGCAGACCGCGACGCACTCGGCGCAGCCAATACACTTGTCCTGGTCGATGTGGGCCTGGACGTCGTCGAGCGTGATGGCGTCGGCCGGACAGTGACGGCGGCACTCGCCACAGCGAGTGCACTTGCCCTTCGTCACGTGGGGCTTGAGAGCGGCGTGCTGGCGCATCTTGCCCTTGCGGCTGGAGCACCCCATGCCCAGCGTTTTGATCGTCGCGCCTACGCAGGCCGCGCAGTGGCCCGTGAAGTGCGCCACCGAGAGGATCGACTGGCACCGCACGATGTCGGCCGCGATCATAACCTCCTTGTCCAGCTCGCCCTCGATGGGCACCGCCGCCTCGGCCGTCCCGAACAGCCCGTCGGGAGGAATAAACGGGACGCCCAGCCCTTCGACGCTGAAACCGCGCTGCGTCGCCAGGACCGTGTGGTCGATGGCGTTGTGCCGCCGCCCGGTGTAGAGCGTGCTGGTGTCCGTGACGAAGGGCTTGGTCTTCAGGGCGACCAGCTCCTCGACGAGGCCCTTCAGACACGGGGCCTTGATGTACGTCGTGTTGGTCTCTTCGCCCACATGGACCTTCACCGCCGTGAAGTCGTTCTTCTTGAAGCACTTGCGGAAACCGCCCGCCCGGAACAGGGCCCTGGCTTTCTCCGAAATGGCCCGTTCGCCTTCGCCGATCGACGCCTTGATGAAATAGACTTTCGAACTCAACTGATGCCCTTCCAAGAATCGGGCGTTCGCCCATCCATGCCCCGGCCCATCACTGCCACTACGTCACCCGACTCCCGGCTCCGACGAGCGATGCCGCGCGCCCTACCGGCCCGGCCACTGGCGAAATTGGCTTTGTCTTGCGAATCCCCATTCGGACCGAATTTCATGCAATTCTTTATTTTATAAGCATTTATATCAATTCAGCCGCCCGGAAATTGGCTTTGTTTCGCCTCACTCACATCCCGGGCCAACCCTGGTCCGCCCTGCCGCCAGACGAACCCTTTCCGCCCACAAGACGCCCAAATTCACATCACGCGTCCATCGTAGCCGCCCAAAATTGGCTATCGACCATCAACCATTCCCAATTCAGTTGCCTAATTATCATACGCCAATCCGCCGTTGCTCGTCAATCCGTTTCCGAAAATTCCCTGCCTTTTTTCGCCCCCCGCGGATGCTATAATAACGGGGCCGGCCAGAAGAGATGCGGAAGGTGGAAGCGTGCAACAGGCAGACAGCGCCAAGCCATTCCAGTTCCCGTCGAAGATGGCATGCGGCAGACAAGGCACAAGAGATTGCGGAGTGTTCCAGACGATGAGGTTTCTCTCTGAACGCGGAACCGACGAAGAGTACGTCGAAGCCGTCCGAGCGTGGCTGGCGAACCCCAAAGGGTCCTGGACGCGCCAAATGGGCGCGTTTCTGTTGCTCGTCGCCATGGCCATCACTCTGCCCTTGCTCATCACCAAGGGGTACGAACGTCTGGCTGCTCATGAGGCCCACCCCTGGCAGATGATTTCCTTCTTCCTCGCTCAAAGGGCGGGACTTCCATTGGCTCTGGCGGCTCTGTGCCTGCTTTGGGCCCGCCGTGTCCTTCGAGGGCCCCGACTGGAACGCCTCATGATCCGGTATCACGATGAACTGGAGAACAAAGGCAATGGTGTCAATGCCCCTGTGGAGACAGCAGCGGATGCGTGGATCGGCTCGGCGGCAGATTCACTCAGATCGAGGCTGGTCCGCTGGATGTTCCGTAACGACTACGCAGTAAAAGCCCAAACGGATCAGGAGTGTGTCGCTCTGGCTCGCGCGTCTGTGAAAAGTCAGAGAAGACTGTCCTTCCTGTTTCTTGGCATAGCAGCGGTCCACGCAGTACTCTGCCTGATGTGGCTTCGGTTCGCGACGTCGGATACATTTTTCCCCTCCGCTTCAACACCGTGGGGCGCCTTGGCCATAGGTCTGGCATCGGGACTGATCGAGGGACTGATGCTGTGCCTCGGGCTCGAGCGTTTCCTGGAGGCACGCGAGAGTCTCCGGCATCCCAGGGTCGCCCGGCTCATGCTCCGATACCACGATGCGGTGGGACGCCAACCGCAGAGCGGCGAACCGTGACGGCTCACCGCCGACAGAGACGTCGGGAGGCGAAGGAGACCAGGAAGGCGGAAGCACCCGTCAAGAAGCGGTTGCGCCCTCGTCTAATCGGCTTTGGGTGTGGCGTCAGGTGAGGGATTCGGCTTTCGGTACTGGTACTTTTCCTTGCGAACGGACTCGTTCCAGGTCTGCTTGACCTGCTCTTCGGAGGCGGTAAACGGCTTGTTCGTGCCTCGCGACTTGCGATATTGATCGTTCGTCATGTTCGACCTCTTACACCTCAAAACAGGCGGCGCCGGCCTCTGCATCGAATGCGTGTCTTCTCGAAGGCGCGCCAAGCCGGGAGAAAGGATTCGGGAGATGGGTCTTGAGGCCGGTGATGGTATCGATGGCAAACGATCGTGCTTCAAGGCTTCATCAGGCGATCATCCCAGGTTCACTACAAGGAACCAATCTGCATTTTACCGCCCCCGTGGCGGCCACGCAAGCGATTTTACGCCTTTGGCCTCTCAATTGTTCGCAAGGCCGGTTTTCCAGACGGCAACGCCGCAACGCCGTGCGGAATTCGCCCTGCCGCCCACCCGCCGTTTCCGCACCGGTCCGGCGTGGCCGCAACTATTTTGTATTTTGGCGATTTATTTTGTTGACATATGACCGACGCACGGATATCATCGGTGTCTTGTGAAGGAGTACGCTTTCCTCCCTCGAAGTTTACCCTGTTAACAAGCAGAGGGAAAGTACGTTTGCAGGCCGGATCGGCCTCAGGAGAAGAGCACGTGGCAACAGGTACAGTAAAATGGTTCAACGAGAGCAAGGGATTCGGTTTCATCAGCCCCGCCGGTGGCGGCGACGATCTGTTCGTCCACCACTCGGAGATCAAGACCCAGGGCTACGCCTCCCTCAGTGAGGGCCAGACGGTGAATTTCGAAGTCGGACAGGGCAAGAAAGGCCCCTGCGCGACCAACGTCACCCCCGGCTAAGCCCCACCAGGCACCAGCATGAGAAAGCCCCGCCCTCATCGCGGGGCTTTTTTTTCTCCCCGCCGTTGCCGTCCCGCATTTCTCTGGTGACTAACCCGGAGCAGAAACCGGCCTTGTCTCTCTGGACCTGAGCGGCCAAAGCCCGGACGAAGGCGCCCGCTCTGCCAGGCAATCACGAATTCGGGAGGCTACTCATTCATTTCGGCCTTGAATTCGTATGGCGTCCCCTGTACCCTCCGAGGCCTGTCGTCCACGTCTGATTTGCGCTTGTCTTCGGGGCCAATCCTTCCTACCATTGGGTGGTGAAAGGAACTCCCGAGGCGTGTGCGACTTGTCGAACGCAGTTGTAGACATGGCTGTGAGTGTTGTATCTGACTCATTCTGTGTCTCGATCGTGAACTGGATACGGTGTCCCGAGACATCAACTGGCATCAGGATTGTTGGATCATGGAGTGGAAGCCGACCGAGAAACCCGATGCGACGCAATGCCCCGGCAGATTCTGCTGGCACTGGCTCAGCGAAGGAGATCTGTTCGCGCCTGGCCTGCACGCCAATCATGAAGAGGGCCTTCGCCGTCTGCAACCCATAGGAGCGGCTCACTGTGGCTGCTCCTTTGGCATTTGCAGACGCTCGGCCCCGGGACGAGGTGGCCGCGACCGGTATGAGCCGGACGAACCTGAACTTGAACGTGCAGGTCTGCCCTGGTTCTACTTTCTTCCGTCGCCTGATAAGATTGTCGACGAGCTGCGGGACAGGTATATCGCCGAATCAGAAGCCCTCTGGGGAGAGAAGCATTGGCTATGATGCCCCGGTGACAAGGTGAGCTGCAACTGTGCAGAAAAGCATGACCTGGGAACGCAGGGGGACAAACCCAATTTCACGGAGATGCCCTGTGCGCAACGTGTTCACGGGAGGGATTCTCAGGCGACGTAGCTGAGGGTTTCGAGTTCGACAGTGGTGTCGACACCGCCGAGAATCGTGTCGACCCTTTCCATCACCGCGTCTTCGATGACGTACTCGCTACAGTTGTCACACTGAAGGACGGGCAAGTCCTTGATGATGACGATACGGTCGTCGCCCACCTTGAACGGCAAGGTGGTAAAACGCGCTTCCAGCACTCCGCCGCAGATATGGCACGTCATGGCTTTCTCCTCGTCTTAAGGTCGCTTTCCCACTTGTCGCGGGCCGGCCTGTAAGCCGTGAGCGTGGCTCTCTGGACTTCATTCTACCGCCCAAGGGCCTGGCGTCAATTGCGTCGGGCTGACCTCGGCTGGGTTGCGGGGCGATGCGGGGGAGGCTATGATTTTGTGGCAGACGAGGATGATGCGCGAAGACAAAACTGGGCCGCTCATCATCCGGCTCGCTGTGAAAGGCGCCGTTGAAGGGGGAAATCATGAAGACGGTGATTGTGTACTACTCGAAGTTCGGCAACACGCGGCGGGTGGCGGAGGCGATGGCGGAGGTGATGGGTCGGGCGGGCGAAGTGCGTGTGGTCGGGATCGAGCAACTGAGCGTCAGCGACTGGGAGGGAGCGGACCTCGTGGTCGTGGGCAGTCCGACGCATGCGTTCAGCGTGCCGGCGGCGGTGCGCTCGGCGCTCGCGAAGCAGCCTCAAGGCATTCTCGCGGGCAAGTCTGTAGCGGCGTTCGATACGACGGTCCGCGCCTGGCCGTTCCGGCGTCTGCGGGCCTCGCCCAAGCTGCTGCGCCGGCTCCGCCGACTGGGAGGCACGCCCATCGCCGAGCCCGAGACGTTCTTCGTCGCCATGCACGGCGCGCCGGCGGCCGGCGGAACCGACCTGCTCGAAGAAGGCCAGATCGACCGCGCCCGCCAGTGGGCCGCCAAGCTTCTCGATCCATCGAGAACCTGAGTGCCGTGTTCAGCGTCCCAGCTTATTCAAGGCACGCGATGTTGAGATTCTTGGCGGCGGCGGTTTCGTTGGGACGCGAGACGGGCGTCGTGACGGGGGCCGACTTGAGCTGCTCGGGGTCCTTCTGCGCCAGTTCGGCGATCTCGATCATCGCGGCGATGAACGCGTCGAGCGTCTCTTTGCTCTCGGTCTCGGTGGTGCTGAAAACGCACTCGTGCTTGCAGAGCTTGTCGAAGGCGGGAGCGTAGTGCTCACGCAGCTTGCAGCGGACGTAGTTAGCGTTGAGCACCGCGTTCTCGGCGACTCGTGCGAGGCCCTCTTTGCCCAGCAGCAGGATATAGACGTACGCCCGCAGCACGATCCCGAAGTTGCCATAGAACGGCGCGACGTAGCCGATGGACTTGGGCCGGTCGTACTCCAGCGCGTAGGTCCC
>CAZOFX010000009.1:89222-93229 GCA_964579055.1 uncultured Pirellulales bacterium | reverse complement strand
CCAGAACAAAGCTCAAGAGGCTCTATCCATCACTTGAGGAGTAATGGAACACTAGCGCAGATGGTGAGCCGGCGCGGCAGTGGCCCCAGCGGAAGTCCTTCCCGGTCACCCCCAGCACGAAGGGGAAGATTTGCGCCTCAGAGCACACGCCGGCAGGCATGGCATCAGGGACGCCGGACCACTGAGAAACCAGCCGCCACCATCCTCATCGGCCACCCCATCCGGTAGGTGGTAATACCACCTAGCGCAGGTTCTCAGCGGTGCCATGCCCAATCGGTTTCGCTGACGGCCGCCGATGGACACCGTTGGACTTCACACGCTGGATACCGGACTATCGAGTCGTCTCCGTGCGTCATACTCGGCGCCACCCCATCCAGTAGGTGGCCATGCCACCTAGCGCAGGTTCGCAACAGCGCTGTTCCCCATCGCGTTCACCAACAGCAGCCGATGTGGACCCCGCCGGACACCGGACTATCGAGTCATCTCCGTGTGCCATCCTCGTCGGCCACCCCATCCGGTAGGTGGTAATGCCACCTAGCGCAGGGGGCGAAAGCCGTTCGTAGTGACGCCGTAAGGCGTGATATGTTCTCACGGACACACTACAAACCAACCCGTTCGTCCCCGACACCTGTGAGCGGATTCGGGGATCGAGCGTACGCCGGCTGGTGGAGGGTTACTTCCAGCGGAGGGCGTGGAGTTCGGCCTCGGTGCGGATGAACTTCACGGCGCCGTCGTTGAGCAGGACGCAGCCGCCTTTGGGATCGTGGTTGTCGAACGTGAACAGCTCCGGCCCGCCGTGCTGGTTCCAACCCGCCTTCGTCTCGAACAACAGCACCATGTCCCCCGGCGAATCCGGTTGGCAGTTCGCGTTCATCGCGTAGTGACATCTGCCCGGCGCGGCACTGGGGCATTGGAGACACGACCCTCGCATGTCCCGCGCCAGTTTCTCTCCGTAAACGGCGGTCAGCGCATCGAAGAGCTCGGTCGGTTCCTCCACAACAGCATCCGCCCACGTGTTCGGGGTCGGGCAGTTCCGCACAGCACGACCCAGTGATTCGATCACCGAAGCACATCGCAGGCGCAACGCCAGCGGCTTCAGGTCGGGCGCAAAACCCAGAGCGATTAGACGCCTGTCGCCGTAATCGATCCACCAACTCCCTCGTATCATACGATGGTCCTGAGCCATCAGACGGATGGCCGCCGTTCGCTCGGCGCCTTCATAAGCGGCGACGCAGGCCATGACCGGAACGTACGAAGAGTGACTCTCACGGCTGTCTTGAGCATACATCCTGTCAATCTCGACAGTCGCCTTGGCGATCAATCCCGCATCTTCAAGCACACCCTTTTCGTGAGAACGCAATTCCTCCAACTCTTCCGCGCTCATCAGGGAAGCGTACCGGCCGTTGTCCGTGAACACGGTGTACGTGGACGGCACATACCAGGTTTCCAGGCGCGTGCATCGACTGAGATCCGGAAGACTGGCGACCGCTTCTGGCTCCTGTGAACTCGATCCACGGCCAAGCGGAGGCGACGGAATCGCCAGCAGCAAGCTCCACGCGACGAACACCACCAGAAAGAGGAGCCAGAACATGAGCCAATCGAGGACGCCTGTTTTGGTCTTGTCCATACGTGATCCCATGCGCGATGTCCCTACTTCCAGCGGAGGGCGTGGAGGTCCTCCCCTCCCGCCGGCCGCACCGCAGGCTCAACGGTACCACGCGACCACCCCATGTCAAGCGCCGTATACTCCGTTTCGTGCGGGGCGGCACAGGGCGGAAGAACGTCCGCGAGATACGAGATACGGGCGAAGCCCGCCCCCGAGCGACGAGCGACCAGCGACGTAATAGGGTGATTTGACAGCGGCTTTGCGATGCGGGAGGAACGCGATTTCGTCCCAAACACGCAACGGGCAAACGACAAAATGCCAGGGACATGGAGAAATTTTTTACTTCTGACGGCACAAGGATTTATGGCAGGCGAGAGGCGGAAGAGAGGCGCTTTTTTCGTCCCAAACGTGCAACACCATCCTTTTGTAGAGGGCGGACGTTCCGCTCTCTGCGGCACGAGGACGTGGGAGGGTCGGCGAGGGGGCCGGAGACGAGGTTATGTCGTCGAAGGCCAGATGCTGTCGCCACTGCGTCTACGCCAACGTGCTGCGCGACGGGACGCGGACGCTGGCGATCTGCGCGAACACGCCGGAGGCCCCGGGGCAAATCGTGCGGATCGAGCCGTGTGGCTGCTGTCGCAACTTCCGCCCCAAGGGCCAGCGGAAGGCGCGGGCTGTGCCGCCGGAGCCGCCCAGCGACGAAATCCGCTACATCCCCCTGACCCAGGGCAAGTACGCGATCGTCGACGCCGCCGACTACGAATGGCTCAGCCGCTACCAATGGTATGCCGCGCAGACGGGCTGCGGGCTCTGCTACGCCGCGACGAACGTGAACGGCAAGACCGTCTTCATGCACCGGCTCATCCTGAACGCGCCCAGGGGCACGGTCGTCGATCACATCGACGGCAACGGATTGGACGACCGGCGCGCCAACCTTCGCCTCTGCACGTCACGCGAGAACGCACGCAACCGCCGGAGCAGGAAAGGAACGACGTCGCAGTTTCTCGGCGTCTTCCGGCGGACGAGTGTGCCGGACAAATGGTTCGCCAGGATCGCGTGCGGCGACAAGAGAGTGTACCTCGGCCCCTTCGACGACGAAGTCGAAGCGGCCCGCGCGCGGGACCGCGTCGCGATCGAGCTGCACGGCGAATTCGCCTCGCTCAATTTCCCCGAGGAACGCGACGCGCCGGCTACTGACGGAACCGCCGCACCGCCGGCTTAGACCGCATCGCGCCGGTCAGTCCACGCCGTCGTCGGAGTCCTCGTCGGGTTCCTCGACCTTGTTGAGCGGACACGTCCACAGGTAGACCGTGTGACTGATATAGGTGCCGTCGCCGGTGACCTGCACCACCTGGTCGGGCTTGACGCCGCGCATGTCGAAATCGTGCGAGACGATGCGCGAGCCCGGCCTGAGCTTGTCCAACTGGGGAATCAGCTTGACGTTCAGGCTGGGCAGCAGGTACAGCGTCACGACGTCGGCCTTGCTCAGATCGAGCGTGAAGATGTCCTTCTGCTCGATGGTGACGAGGTGGCCGACGCCTTCCTTGGCGACGTTGTCGAGGGACTCGGCGACGCGCTGCGGGTCGATGTCGTAGCCATAGGCCTTGCAGCCGAAGCGTTTGGCGGCGGTCACGACGATGCGCCCATCGCCGCAGCCGAGATCGTAGACGATATCGCCCTGCTTGACCTGGGCCAGCTCCAGCATCTTGTCGACGACAGCCATCGGCGTGGGAACGTAGACAACGTCAGGCTTGCGATTGGGCACGGCGGGCGGACGTGTGTCGATCTTCGTCAGCGAGATTCCGTCCAGCGCCGGCTCGATCTTGCCCAGGTCCAGCCCGAACGCCTCCAGGATCGTCGGCGCGACATCCTGGCGGCGTCCGTCGCGGTAGACCGCCCGGTTGTCGGTCGCCAGAAACAGCGGCGGCGCCGCGCCCTCGGCGGCCTGACCCCGGCGATAGTTCAGGCCGGTGGTGACGTAGAACTGCGTCTTGTCGGCCAGCCCGAGCGCCTGGACCTTGTCGGCGATCTGTCCGGTCCAGCGGTCGAACCAGACGAGAGGTTCCCCGTTCTGCTGAGGGTTCGTGCCGGAGGCGGGGGCGGCATCGCGGGCCAGGTGTACGAAGAGGAAGAAGGGCCGGTCCTTGTACTTATCGAGCAGCTCGACGGCACGGGCGCCGATCGTCTCGTCGCGCGGCAGGCCGTCGGCCCATACGTCCGCGACGCTCGGGCGCATCGCGGCGGGAGCACGCTGGCCGGCGATCAGCCCGAGGGTGACGAACTTGTCGGCGCCGAAATGACTCTCCAGGCGGTCAAAAACGGTGGCGCCCTTCGGGGCCGGCGGCTGGTCGGCGCCGGCGGCGGCCTGCTTAGGCACATAGCCGGCCAGCAGTTGCGTCCA
>CAZOFX010000009.1:0-89122 GCA_964579055.1 uncultured Pirellulales bacterium | reverse complement strand
ACGTAGACGTGGCCGGGGACGAAGTTGACGTGCGAGCCATCGATATTGACGACGTCGAGCGTCATGCCCTGGGCCTTGTGGACCGTCAGGGCGTAGGCAGGCACGAGGGGGTATTGCACGGCCGTGAACTTGACTTCTTCGGTGTCCTTTCGGGAGTCCCACACCAGCTCCTGGAACTCCAGGGGGTTGAGCCGGCGGGTGCCGAGTCCGTTGCGGTCGAACTCGACGTCGATCCAGTACGGCATCTCGGTGCCCGGCTCGCACTCGGTGCAGATATCGACCACGGTGCCCAGATCGCCGTTGACCAGGTCCTCGTGATTCTGGATGCACAGGACCCGCATTTGCTTTTTGATCTGGAGGGTGGCCTTGGCCCGCGTGTAGCTCTGGAGCCACTGGACCGCCTCCTCGCGGTCGCCTTTCTTGACCTGGCACGTGCTGTAGACCGACGGGGCGTCAATCTGGTCGATCCGTCTCTGGTTGTGGGCGTCCGCCTGGCGATTGGTGCCGAAGAGGACGGGGTAGTCGGGGTCGAATTCGCGCTGCGTGCGTTCCAGGACGGCGGCATCGACCCGGCCGTGGCGGAGGTCTTTGAGGAATTCGATGAAGTGCGGCTCGGCCTGCCGCAACACCGTTTGCAGGTCGATCAGCTCGAAATCGGCGAACGCCGTGCTGTAGAACGCGAAGTCCGGCAGCCCCTCTTCGTTGCGCGGCACGGGCGGAAGCTGGAAGAAGTCGCCTACCACCAGGATACCGGTTTCCGGCTCGACGCGTTCGAGGAACCGGTCGAACGTGACGCGGTCGACCATGCTGACCTCGTCGACGATGATGACGGCGGCGCGTCCGAGCTTGCGGCGTCCCCACTCTCTTCTGCGATTGGAGTCGGGCATCTCGCTGCGGGGCAGCGAGGCGGCGGCGTGCAGCGTCGACGGACCCTGGCAGTATCGCGAATTGTGGATGCCGGTCTCGTCGCGCAACTGGCAGGCGGCAATGCCCGTCGAGGCCGCCAGGACGACGTGCTTGCTGCGCTGCACGAGCTGGTTGGCGATCCGCCGGACCAGCGTGGTCTTGCCGGTGCCCGCCCCGCCCGAGAGAAAGATCCGCCGGCCGGAAAGAAGGCCCTCGACCACGTCCGACAGCAGAACCGCGTTCCGCGCATCGTGATACGGATACGGCTGCGGCAGAACGCTCGGCGTCGCCTCGTCTTCTTTGGACTTCTTCGCAGACCTGCCCAAAACACATGCTCCTCGCAAGGGCGTTCCGGCTACCGGCCGGCCAGCCCTCGAATGTAGTCCTGGTACAGGCTCAGGATGTCACGGTCGGACGTCTGCGTCGTGACGATGAGCCGCGCGTGCGAGGTGGCGCTGCGGCCGGCTTTGACGTCTCGGCCGAAGAGCGACGGATAGAGCGAGTAGTGCGTCTCGCCCTCGTAGGGCGTCGAGATCGCGAAGCAATCGGTGGCAGGGCTCAGGATGGCAACAGCCAGGCTCTTGTCGGCATTGCGGCGGAAACAGAGAGGCGCGGCCAGCGGGGGTCTGATCGCCCAATTGAGCGGATAGGGTTCCTTCGTCCAGCGACCGTCATGAACGATCGCCAGGACCTTGTCGTCTCGTGGGAACAACTGCCAGTCGCCATCGGATTTCGTCGCCAGCACAAAGCCCGGCTGATCTTCCCCTTCGGGACCGGCCCCGACGTATACGCAGGGCGACGCGAGAGTCTTGTCGAAATACGACGCGAGGAAGATCTCGAAGTCGTCGAGGTCCTCCTGGGCATTGACCGTGGTCTCCAGATCGAGCGTCGCCGGCCCGCTCCAGCGGTAGACCGAGATCAACTCGAAGGGCCGGTCGGGTTCAGCGGGCCGCGAAACCTCCACGGCCCCATCGGGAAGCAGCTTCGACGCGCTCGGCCAGTCCCAGGCCATCGCGCCGTATCGCTTGTCCGTGGTGAAGACGCGATAGAAGCTGAAGATGCCGGCGCCGGCGTCGAGCCGCATCCCCGAGGGGACGTGCACGACAGAGGCCAGGCCTTGGGCCTTGCCGCCGGGCTGCAAGACGCCCTTGAGCACGCCCGTGTCGAACTGGTATTCACCGTTCTCGCCCGGGCGGAAGACGAGTTTCGTCTTCTCCTCGGCGGCGGACGAGAGCGAACAGACGAAGAGTATCGCGGCGAGAACGCGTGCAGATTGGATCGACATGGCATGTCCTCCTTATATCAATCGAAGCAGAATCGGCCCTGGTCCATGAGGGTCCGGCCGTCGACGTAGATGCTCGGCGCGATGAGAACGCCGTCGACATGCGCGGCGCTGTCCCACGTGGCGCCGGTCTTGGCGGGATAGGGACTGCCGAACGCGATGTGCACGCCCGGGAACTTCTCGTCCTGGAGCAGGTTGTAGATCAGTTTGGTCAGGCCGGTGTTGGTGCCGATGGCGAACTCGCCCACGCGGTTGCTGTTGGCGTCGGTCTCGAAGACGTAGGCGTCCAGGTCCCGCCGCAACTGCTCGTTGTCGCAGCGCAGAGTTTCGCGGACCGCACGACCGTCGCGAACGTCCACGGTGACAGGCGTCTCGGCCAGCGACGCATAGCGCTCGGTGAAGTAGTCGCCCAGGCAGCCGTCGATCACGACGCGGCCGTCGACCGTCGCCGGCGCGGTGAACACCTCGCCATCGGGAAGGTTCGTCCAGTGTCGCGGCCGGATGTCCCCATCGCTGACGATCCATTTCAGGCTGCGGCTGAACCGGGCGGTGAAATCGCACCCTTTGGCGGTCACGACGCGAATCGCCTCGGCGGTGTGGACCACCTCGTAGACCTGCTTGCTGATCCTCTGGATCTCGACGTAGTCGCTGCACATGCCGTCGGTCATGATCTGCGGAGTGATGCCGATCATGTGCGCGTGACGCAGCTTCGGGTTCGCATCGACCGCTTTGAGCATGGGCTTCCGGAAGGTTTGGAGTTCGCCTTCGGCGCCCTGGGCGGCGTAGATGCTCACGTCGGCGTTCCGCAGGGCCTCGCCGATGAGGGAGGGAAACACGACGGGCCGGGTCCCGAAGTCTTCCATCAGGAAGAACTGCACCTCGCCGACGATCTTCTCGGCCGCGACGCGCAGCGCCTCGCCGATCGCAAGCGTCGGGCGATCCGTGATGACGACCACGCGCTCGCCCGGCCGGATCCGCAGGCAGTTGTCGATCACCTGCCGGACACCTTGTTCGATCGTTCCCATGGTGCAATTCTCCTCGGACTCCACATTTCCGATTACGGATTCAAAAGAAAATCAAAGATCAAAATGTAAGAAGCAAAATTGAGGATGTCATCGCCGCGTTGCGGCGACTCCACTATTTTGATCTTTGCTCTTTGATATCTGCATTTCCACAAGATGCTTCTACCGTCCGGTCAGGCGGCGGATCAATGTCACTTCCTGCGCATCGTAGGGCGTGCCGTCGGGCCGGAAGATGTCGTGGAACCAGACGGGCGGCTCGGCGGTGTACGTTTTCGTCCACGAATCCCACGGATAGATCGTCTGCGTCTTGCCGGCGACGAAGCCCCAGTTGTAGGCGCCGATCCGCTGCTGCCGGAGGTACGGCAGAATGCCGGCGAACGTGCTGCCGGCAGGACGCGCCATATACTCGGTGCAGAGGATGGGCCGGCCGTACCGCCGCAGCGACTCGACACGAGCCTTCATTTCGTCCGGATTCCCGTAGTAGTGAAACGTGATGATGTCCGACTGCTCGAGCATGAACCGGTTCACCTCGGAGAGCTTCTCGTCGCTGGACCAGTCGCCCGCCCAGACGCCCGCGGTAATCGGCTGCGTCGGTCGCGCCTGACGGGCCCAGGCGAACGCTTTCCTGAGCAGCATCAGCGACAGCTCGGCCTTGTTCTCGGGCTCGAACTTCACGTAGGCGGGATCGTTGCGGTTGTCGGGCTCGTTGAACAGGTCCCACGCGTGGATGCGCCGGTCCTTTCGGAAGTGGCCGATGACGCCCTTGACGTAGCCCTTCAGCTCATCGTGGTGCATCGGATCGCGGAGAACCTCGACGCCGGGACTCTGGACCCAGCCGGAGTTGTGGATGTGCGGGATCGGCTCCGGCTGCGGCCCAATTTGTGGATAGGGGTCCCAGCAGGCGTCGAGAAGCACGAACACCACGCCGATCTGATGGCGGTCGGCGATGTCGAGGAACTCCTCCATCCGCTGGAGCAGCCCTCGGTCGTGCTGCTTCCAGAGCAGATGGTGCAGATAGACGCGAACGCTGTTGAAGCCGAGCTTCTGGGCCCAGGCCAGCTCCCGGTCGATGGTCTGCGGGTCCCACGTGTCGCGCTGCCACATTTCGAGCGGATTGATCGCGGTGCTCGGCGTGAAATTGCAGCCCACCAGCCAGGGCATCTCGGCGTACCAGGCGTTGGCCTGCTCGACCGACCATGGCTCCGACGGCTTGGACGACAGCGAGGCACAGCCGGCGGCGAACCAGATCGACGCCAGGAGAATCCATCCCACTCGATGCTTCATGGTCTTCCTTTCCCAAGGATACGCCTGTTGTCGCGAAGCCGGCTCGAGTGCGCTTCGCACGCCAACTCCAAAGACCAACCTGGGCGCTGCTCGCTCTACTTGTCCTTGGGAATTGAGCAGGCGACGCGGAAGCCGATGAAATCGATCTGAGGCAGCCACCACTTGCTCTTGGGAATCTGCGGGTCGTTCATCCGCCACCAGTCCTCTTCGAACGCCCGGGCGGCACAACGCAATTCCTTGGCCGGGCTGTCGTAGCACCCGCCGCGCGCGACGTGCACCTTGCCCTCGGCCGGACCGGTCGGGTTCTTCGTCGCGGCATCGGCATAAGCGTTGGGCTGATAGAAATCGTGGACCCACTCGCGGACGTTGCCCTGCATGTCGTAGAGGCCCCAGGCGTTGGGCTTTTTCGCGGCGACGGCGCCGGGACCGAAATCGGAGTTGTCCTCATAGCAGGCATAATCGCCGAGTTTCTCGGCGTCGGCGGCGGGACCATACGCACAGGTCGTTCCGGCCCGGGCGGCGTATTCCCATTCCGCCTCGGTGGGCAGGCGGTACGGCTTGCCCGTCTTCTGGGCCAGCCACTGGCAGAAGACGCTCGCGTTGTGCCAGGTCATGCCGATCGCCGGATGCTTGACGCTGTAGCCCATCGTCATGTCACCGTAGACGGGAGTCGGGCCGGTGATGGTGTTGACGCCGC
This sequence comes from uncultured Pirellulales bacterium, assembly GCA_964579055.1. Classification (GTDB taxonomy): domain Bacteria; phylum Planctomycetota; class Phycisphaerae; order Sedimentisphaerales; family Anaerobacaceae; genus Anaerobaca. Next base: position 83,931 of record CAZOFX010000009.1, on the reverse strand, counting down.
CGGCGGCCGGCTCGGCGTTCTTCTGGGCCTCCTGGACCTCGACGAACTCCTTCTTGGCGGTGCCCGTCTCCTGGTAGTAGGCCATGAACAGCTCGATCATGGTCTCCGTCGAGCAGAGATAGAACGAATCGAGACTGACCTGGCGCTGCGGTCCTTCGTCTTCGTTGCGATCCGCTTCCGTGGCGGGGCTGCCCATCGTGAAGCTGCCGCCAGGGATCAGCACCATGTCGATAGACAGCTCTGCGCCGGTCTTGCTCTTGATGGTCTCGGTATACTTCTTGGGGAGCTTGTCTTCGGCGCCGATGACGCCGCCGGCCAACACCGCGGCGATACCGAGGGCCAGGACACCGATGCGCTTCTGCCTGTTACTGCCGTTCACCTTCGTCTCCTTAAGAGCGTTTCAGAAAAAGATCGTGACATTCGATTGTCGGCCGGAACGCCCTGCGGTCCCGGCGTTTCGATTCTATATCATCTGCGTGAAACCGGGCCGGGGAACCGGATAGCTGCCGCCGGGAGCGAGCCGGCTGGGCGGGTCCATCGCGTCGTGACACTCCTCGGGTTTGGGCAGATAGCAGAAGTCCGAGCCATTGATCTGGTCCCACGTCACCTCTTTGCCCGTGTAGCAGGAGATCTGCCCCATGACCGTGACCATCGTGCTGGGGACCATGTAGGCGCCGTTGTTGATGGGATGGCCCGAACGGATCGCGGCAAAGAGCAGGTCGTGCTCGCGCTGGTACGGATTGCAGCGGGCGGTCGAGCGCCAGTTCGTTTCGCCCCAGATGCGATAGCCGGTGACGTCGGCCTTGCCCTTGGTGCCCAGCACGACGCTGGAGGAGTCGTTGTGGCAACCGTCGGTGGTCCGGCAGAAGGCGTAAATGCGGACGCCGCTGGCGAACTCGTAGACCACGGAATGGTGATCGAAGACGTCGCCGTAGATCGGGTCGGTCATCGAGGACCGCCCGCCCAGGCCGTGACACTTGACGGGATTCTCTTCGCGCAGGACCCAGCGGGAGCGGTCGAGGTTGTGCACGAGCGACTGCGGCACATCGTCGCCGGAGAGCCAGCGGAAATGATACTGCGTGCTGCATTGCCACTGGAGCTCGGTCAGGCCGGGTTGGCGGTCGATGATACCGTACGGGCCGCGCAGGAAGTTCTCTTCGATCGAGATCACCTCGCCGATGGCACCGTCGTGAATCCGCTGGACCGTCTCGGCGTATCGCGTGTCGTAGCGGCTGTGTAACCCTGAGACGAAGCACAGCCCCTTTTGTTTGGCCAGATCGGCGGCGGCACCCATGAGCTTGACACCGGCCGGGTCGATCCCGTGCGGCTTCTCCACGAACACGTGCTTGCCCGCCTTCACCGCGGTCATCGCGTGCAGCGGATGGAACTTGGCGGCGTTGGCGATGAGCACGACGTCACACGAGTCGATCACGTGCTTGTAGCCCTCGAAGCCGACGAAGCAGTGGTCGTCGTCTACCTGGACCTGATCGCCCTTCTGCTCCTTCAGGATGCGGCGTTTGTCCTTGACGCGGTCCATGAAGATGTCGCACATCGCGACGAGGCGCGTCCCGGGATCGGCGGTCAGCGCCTCGGCGGCGGCGCCCGTGCAGCGCCCGCCGCAACCGACCATCCCCACGCGGAGGATGTCGCTGCCGCCCGCGAAGACCCGGGCGCCCAGCCCCAGCGTGCCGGCGACCGCTGCCGAACTCACCGCGGTCGTGGCCTTCAAGAAGTCGCGCCGCGTCGTGCCCTGGCTCCTGTCGGATTCCATAGCGTCTCCTTCGTCAAAAGTGCGCATCGGTACCACTATAAACCTGCGGCTATGATACCCGCCGCCGGACCCGGATTCAAGCTGCTGCCACACACTGCCGACAGTCCGCGCCGTCAGATTTCCGCCCACTGGCCTGGGATCGGGACGGGGTAGCGGCCCTCCGCGTCCGCCTGCACCGGGGCCGGGCTGGTGAGGGTGAAATTCACGTCCGCGCAGAACCTGAAATTCGAGGCCATCATCTGGTCCCAGGTAACGATCTGGCCGGTGTGGATGGCCGCCCGTCCCATAATGGAGACCAGATTGGTGTAGGCAGCCCGCTGGACCTCGTTGTGCGGCCGGTCCTGGCGGATCGCACCCAGCAGCGCATCCCATTCGGCCTGGTACGGGCTGACCTTCTCGTTCTCGGGACGCCAGGCGATGTTGTCCCGGCCGATCCGCTGGTCCTTGTGGATGTGCACGGTCGGTGCATGGACGTTGCCCGAGAACTGGGCGGCGCATTTCGTGCCGTGCACAAAGGTGGCGAAGTCGTTGCGGCAGTTCTGCTGGTTGCGGCTGTTGACGAACGCCTTGGTCCCGTCACCGAAGGTGTACTCGATGGCGTAGCTGTGCACGTTCTGGCTGCAATCGCCGCTTCGCGGCTCGCAGCCGCCCAGACCCTCGGCGCGGACCGGCCAGGCGTCCTTGATCCAGCAGCACTCGTCCACCTGATGGATCATCATCTCGATGAACCACGCCGACGAGACCCACAGGAAGAAGTACGGCCGGCGGATCTGCCAGAGCAGTTCGCTTTCGCCTCCTTGGAACGGGCCCATGCGTGCGCCAGGGTCCATCCGGTACGCGCGGATCAGCGTGACCTCGCCCATCGCGCCGTCGCGAATCTTCTCGATGAGGGCCTGGCGGGCCGACGAATGGCGGCACATCAGTCCGCAGCCGATCTTGAGGTTCTTCTGCCGGGCCAGCTGCCCCAGGCGGAGGATCTCGTGCGTGCCTGCGGGGTCGGGAGCGAACGACTTCTCGATGAACGCATTGACGCCCTTCTCGACCGCGTACGCCAGGTGCGCGGGACGGAAGGCCGAGTGTGTCGCCTGGATCATCACGTCGCCCGGCCGCAGACAGTCGATCGCCTTGCGATACGCGTCGAACCCGACAAAACGCCGGTCCTCGGGCACGTCGATCCGCTCGCCAGACTGTTCCCGCAGAGCATTATAGGACCGGGTCAGGCGATCTTCGAACACGTCGGCCATGGCGACGAGCTTCGTCGGCCCGGTCTGCGAGGAGAGGGCGTTGGCGGCCGCCCCGCTGCCGCGTCCGCCGCAGCCGACCAGGGCCAGGCGGATCGTGTTGTCCTCGCCCGCGTAGGCGCGCGACAGGGCGACGCCGCCCAACACCGATCCGGCCACCATGCGCGAGCCCTGCGTCAGGAACTGCCGGCGAGTGGACCGCCTGTCTTGCGTCTGCGATGAGTTCAAACCCTGCGATTGCGTTGGGCTGTTCATGGTGGCTCCCTTTCCCAGCGGTCTTGAGACCTCGAAAGAAGACGCCGCCGGCTTCGTGTGATTCGAAACCGGCGGCGCATCGCTTGCGACGGTGTGGGTTATGCGAACTCCTGGTATTCGCGGTCCTTCAGAACGCCCGGCTGCGGCAGCGGATACCGACCCTCGGCGTCCGACTTCAGCGGCGAGGGCGACTCCATCGTGAACTTGTCAGCGTCCGGGGCGAACTCGTGCGGGCAGTTGAGCATCTGATCGTACGTGATGACGTTGCCCGTGTGGGCGGCCATGCGGCCCATCGACGTGACCATGCTGGCGATCGCGCCGCGCTCGGTCTCATTGTAGGGCTTGTCGTTTCGAATGGCATCGATCAGGTCGTCCCATTCGAGCTGATAGGGACTGGGCTCGGGCTGCGGGAAGTTCCAGATCAGGTTCTCGCGGGCCATTTTCTGATCGCTGTACGTGCGGACGCGGCCGGGCGTATGGCTGGAGGTCGAGACGACCGCCGAGCCCTTCGTGCCGTGGACGAAGCTGCTGAACGCGTTCTCGCAGCCGTCCATGTTCCGCCCGTCGTAGAAGAACCGCGTCCCGTCGTCGAAGACGTACTCGACCGAGTAGTTGTCGAAGTTCTGATCGACGGACTCGCCGCGGACGTGCCGTGCGCCGATGGCGCGGGCCTCGACCGGCCAGGCGCCCTTCATCCACGAGCACTCGTCGATCTGGTGGATGTAGAAGTCGCTATAGACGCCGCCGCTGCCCCAGAGGAAGCTGTGGAAGCTGCGAACCTGGTAGAGCAGCTCGCTGATGTTGCCCCGCCTCGGACGGGCGTTGGCGGCGCGGCCGCCCATGCGGTAGGCCCGCATCATGTGGATCTCGCCGATCTCGCCCGACTCGATCCGCTTCTTTAATTCTTGCCGGCCCCGGCAATGGCGGATCATCAGGCCCACGCCGACTTTGATGTTCCTGGCGTCGGCCTTCTTGGCCAGCTCGAGCATGCGCTTGGTGGTCGGGCCGTCGACGGTGACGGGTTTTTCCATGAAGACGTTGATGCCCTTCTCGATGGCGTAGGTCAGGTGCACCCAGCGGAACGCTGGCGGCGTCGCGAGGATGACGACATCGCCCGGACGCAGGCAGTCCATTGCCTTCCTGTAGCCGTCGAAGCCGACGAACTTGCGGTCGTCGGGCACGTCCATCTGGGCGGCGCGCTCGTTCTGGAGGCCCTTGAAGCTGCGGTCCACGCGGTCGGCGAACACATCCGCCAGCGCGACGAGCTTGGTCCGCCCGTTCGGGACCGACAGGGCATTCTGGGCGGCGCCGGTGCCGCGACCGCCGCAACCCACCAGGGCCACCTGGATCGTGTCGTTGCCGGCGGCGTACAGGCTCGAACCGAGCCCGCCGACCAGCGTGGAGGCCGCAGCGATCCGACCGGTGTTCTTCAGGAATTGGCGGCGTGACGTCTGTTGGCTCGTGGTTTGCTTCATGGTGGGTCTTCTCCTAATCTTGCGTGGTGTGCGGCTGACAGTGCTTCGGTCGTTCCATGGAAATGCCGGTCCGATGTGCCGGACCACCCCCATCAGCTCCTCCGTCATCCCCGTGACACGGCCCGTAGGGGCGAATGATTATTCGCCCCTACAGGCTGCCACCCATTGGATGGTTATGCGTATTCGCGATCGGTGACAATGCCCGGCTTCGGAACCGGATAGCGTCCCTGGGCATCGGACGGCAGCGGAGCCGGCGAATTCCAGGTCAGCGTGTCCAGGCCCGGCGCCATCTCGTGCGGGCAGTTGAGTATCTGATCGTAGGTGATTTCCACACCCGTATGGGCGGCCATGCGGCCCATCGACGTGACCATGCTGCCGATCGCGCCGCGTTCGGCCTCGTTGTACGGTTTGTTGTTGCGGATCGCGTCGACCAGGTCATTCCACTCGTTCTGATAGGGATTCTGCTCTTCGCGGGGAACCCTGGATCGCCACACCCGGTTGGCATCGTCGAACGACTGGCCCTTGTAGATGGCCGAAGGCAGGCCGCAGTCACCGCTGTTCGAGGCAATGGCCGAGCCCTTGGTCCCGTGCAGGTAGCTGGCATAGATCGGAGCGCAGCCTTCGATCGTGCGCCCGTCGAAGAAGAATTTGCCGCCATCGGCGAAGGTGTACTCGACGGAATAGGTGTCGAAGTTCTGATCGACGTAGCGGACGCCTTCGGGACTCTCCTTATAGTGCCGGCCGCCCAGCGCCTGGGCCTTCACCGGCCAGGAACCCTTCATCCAGCAGAGGTGGTCGATCACGTGGATGTAGAAGTCGCTGTAGTTGCCGCCGCTGGCCCAGATGAAGCTGTGGAATCGGCGAATCTGATAGAGCAGGTCGCTGATGTCGTCCGGCTTGGGCGGCGAGGCGAAGAAGCCCACGACCCCGTGCATGCGGTAGCCGCGCATCAGGACGATGTCGCCGATTTCGCCATCCGCGACACGGTTGGCCAACTCTTGCAGCGCCCGGCTGTGGCGCGACATCAAACCGACGCCGACCTTGAGGTTCTTGGCGTCGGCCTTCTTCGACAGTTCGATCATCCGCTTGGTGGTCGGGCCGTCGACGGTGACGGGCTTCTCCATGAAGACGTTGAGGCCCTTGTCGATGGCGTAGGTGAAATGCACCCAGCGGAAGGCCGGAGGCGTCGCGAAGATGGCGACGTCGCCCGGACGCAGGCAGTCCATCGCCTTCTTGTAGGCGTCGAAGCCGACAAACTTGCGGTCGTCCGGCACGTCCATCTTGTCGCGGGCGTTCTCGTCGTTCTTAAGGCTGTTGAAGCTGCCGGTCAGCCGGTCTTCGAAGACGTCGGCCATGGCCACGAGCTTGATCGGGCCCCTGCCTTTGACGTTCATGGCGTCGACGGCCGCACCCGTGCCGCGCCCGCCGCAGCCAACCAGCGCCAGGCGAATGGTGTTGTCGCTTCCGGCGTACAGGCTCGAACTGATCCCCGTCGCCAGGGCCGACGCCGCCGCGACCCGGCCAGTATTCTTCAGAAATTCCCGACGCGTGGTGGTGTAGCTTGTGGCTTCGCTCATGGCAGGTCTTCTCCTACTTCTTTCGTGTTTGCTTGCCGCCATCCGGTGATACATCGCAGGCCGTGCGTCTTCGCACGACACGGGTCCAGGCGAATCCCGCTATGGATCCGGGTTCGCCCTACCAGGCCGGCAGCTCCGTTGCCGCCCCCCATTATCCCCTCTGCCGTCCAGAGTACAAGGCTTTTTGTCGGGCCTCTCCAGATCACCCTTCGCAGGGGCCGCATCCCGCTTGGACATCGGGATCGCCCCCTACGGCTTCGCCCCATGCCTGCGCAGCAGCTCGACAACATCGTTGTGATCCCGGCGGAGCGCTTCATCGAGCGGTGTGGCCCCGCCTGAATCCACAGCGTTGGGGTCGGCGCCGCGAGACAGAAGCAGCTCAACCATGTCCTTGTGGCCGCGCAGGGCCGCCACATGCAGAGGGGTGTCGCCATCGCTATCCGCAGCGTTCACATCGGCGCCGTTGTCAAGAAGCAGCAGGATCACCTCTGCCCTACGGCCGACAACGGCGGCACGTAACGGCGTCATCCCGCTTCGGTTCTTCTTGTTGACGTCAGCCCCGTGCGCGATGAGCACATTGACGACGCCGAGATGGCCGGCGTGTGCGGCGATGTGCAGCGGCGTATCGCCATTGGCATCGGTCAGGTGGACATCGGCACCCTTAGCCAGGAGAAGCTCCGCCAGCTCCGTGTTGCCCAAGTGGGCAACGACGTGAAGCGGTGCCGAAGCATCGGGCCGGTCGAGCACGTATTGAACCCAAGTCTCTTCGCCGTGCGTAAACCGGGGATAGACCCAATCACGGGAGCCCCTGACACTGACACTCGCGCCGCCTTCGATCAGCAACTCGGCCATGGCATTGTCGCCCCGGCTGATCGCAGCCAGGAGCGGTGTGATCCCCAGGTCATCATCGGCGTCAGGATCGGCCCCACCATTGAGCAGCAGCTCTGCCATCTCTCTGTGCCCATGGCCGACCGCATGGAGCAGGGGCGGACGGCCCTGATAGCGGTCGCCCGGATCTGGATCGACACCCTTGGCAAGCAACGTCTCGGCCAGATCCGGCAGTCCGTAACGCGCCGCAAACAGCAAGAGACTCTCGTTGTCGTTGCCACGGTCCGGCGCGATCTCCGCTCCCTTCGCCAGCAATAGCTCTGCCATCGCTTTGCGTTCCGCCGAATCCGCCTCGCGCCGAGAATCGAGAGCGTAGAGCGGTGTGTCACTTGAATCATCCTTCGCATTGACGTCCGCCCCTTCAGCCAGGAGTACTTCCGCGACCTTCGCACTCTCCGTCCAGAACAGCGGTGTGCGCCCTCCGCGATTTCTCGCGTCGACATCGGCTCCTCTGCTGAGGAGGAACTTCGCCGTCTTCTCGCCGCCCTGGGAGGCCGCATAGTGAAGTGGCGAATTACCTCCAGTATCTCGCGCATTGACGTCCGCGCCGGCAGCGATCAGGAGATCGGCCGCTTCGATACGACCGCGTTCGGCGGCCCAATGCAGAGGCGTGCGACCGTCCTTGTCGGGCGAATCGACCCCAGCGCCTTCGTCGAGGAGGGCCTTGAGTCTCGGGAGGTCTCCGATGCATGCCGCCGCGTGAAGGGTGACCTTGGCCCCCGAGGCGATAAGGAGCCTCACGGCTTCCTCGGGACCCCATTCCATAGCCATCGATAGAGGCACATGTCCATCCTTGTCCGCCGCGTCAACGTCAGCCCCACTGGCGATCAGAACCTCCGCCACATCGAGGTAATCCCTGCCAATCGCAGCGTGCAACGCCGTTCTGCCGCCGTAGCCCCGGGCATTGACGTTGGCGCCGTATGCCAGGAGCAACTGCACCACCGCCACATGCCCCGCGCCGGCTGCATTCAGAAGGGGCAGTCCGGCATTGGCGTCGGCGCCGCGAGACAGCAATCGATGGACCTCGTTGACATCGCCCACGGACGCGGCATGAGCCAGGGAAGGAGAACGTTCTCGTGCCTTCTTCCGGCACCCGCCGAAGAGGAGCATCGCTGCCAGAAGAACTACTGCGAACCGTTTGGGCGTCATGGTTTGCCTCCTACTCTTGCACGCTGCGACTCGGGCCATGGCGGTGCTCATCGCGCCCCCCTACGGCTTCGCCCCATGCTCGCGCAGCAGCTCGACAAGGTCTTTGTGATCCCGGCGGATCGCTTCATCGAGCGGTGTGGCCCCGCCTGAATCCACAGCGTTGGGATCGGCGTCATAAATGAGGAGGAGCCTGACTACATCGGTGTGGCCCTGGTAGGCGGCGTTGTGCAGAGGAGTATCCCCACCATTGTCGCGGATATTGACGTTCGCGCCGTTGTCGATGAGCAACTGCGCAATATCCATGCGGTTGCCCGAAGCCGCCAGGTGCAGCGCCGACGTGCCGAGAGAGTTCTGCGCGTCCGGCTGAGCCCCGCAGTCAAGGAGGAATGCTGCCATGCGCCGGTCGCCCTCGTCCACAGCGAGGTGTAACTCCGTGGCGCCATCGGCGTCCTGGAGGCTGACGAGTTCTCTGACGTCTACAACAGCCCGAATGCGGCCGAGCAGATCGGTCCGCTCATGTCGACCTGCTAAAAGAAGCAACTCCTTGTTGCCGACCACGTTTGACAACACGATCTGAGCCCCGCGAGAAAGAAGGAGTTCCACGACCATCTCATGATCGTCTTCTGCCGCCAGGTCCAGTGCGGTCCGCCCTTCTTCGGTGCGCGCGTCGATATCGGCACCTCTATCGAGAAGCAGTCTCACGACATCCCTACAACCCGCCGAAGCAGCAGCGTGCAAGACCGCCCACCCATTGACAGTACGAACATCGACGTTTGCACCGCTGTCCAGCAGCAGTTTAGCCACGGTACCCGAGTCATCCGACGGGGCAAAATGCAGCGGGGTCCGCCCATGGACAGTGCGTACATTCACATCCGCTCCACGGTCTATGAGTAGGCGCACCATATCCACATCGGCCCAAGATACAGCCCAGTGCAGCGATGTCTTCCCATGTGGATCCTTGGCATTGACATCGGCTCCGCCGCTGATGAGCAGTTCCACCACGTCGGTTCGACCTCGCTCAACCGCTTCGTGCAATGGTGTCCTCCCATTTGTGTCCCTGCCATTGACATCGACTCCAGAGGCAATCAACCTGCGGCATGTCTGGACATCGCCATCTCTCGCCGCTCGATGCAGCCCCGCACCACCCCTCGTCGGTCCCTTCCTACACCCTCCAAGGAAGAGCATCGCTGCCAGAAGGATGGTTACGAGTTGTCTGGGCGTCATGGTTCTGCTTCCTGCTTCTGCGCACTTGGGACACGGGCGATCCCGTCGGCCGGATAGAGCGTATCCGCTCCCGGTTCCTCAGACAAGAGGCCGGGTGGGATATCGTGGTCACGCGATCTCTCGTGAAAACCCGGGAAATCGTCGATGTGCCCGATTTGGAAGCGAGGCGGGTGGCAGCTTCATCCCGATGTCTATCGAGATGGGGATGGTGGTTTGCAGTGTGCATGCGAGAGCCTGCCCTTTCGACAGTGTTCAGGGCGGGCCCTGGAAATGCCGGACCGCCCCCAAGGACTCCTCCGTCATACCCATAACGCGGCCCGTAGGGGCGAATAATCATTCGCCCCTACAGGCTGCCCCTCGGGCGGAGGGTTGGCTCGTGGCCGGATCGGGCGTAGAATGGCACAGTTCCGTGTGGCAGCGGCGAGCCCAACTTGCCGATGGTGATGCTGCGGCGGGCCATTGCAGGACAGGGGGACCTATGAAACATAGCAGAGGGTTGTTGACGGCGCTGTTGCGAGTGACGGGCGTGGCCATGCTCGGCGGGCTGGTGTTCGTCTTCTGCCCGTTCGCCTGGATGCAGAGGATTCACGCCGGGATCGGCATGGGCGAGCTGGAATACACACCGCTGATGAGCTACCTGACGCGCACGCTCTCGGCGATGTATGCCGTCGTCGGCGCGATCCTCCTGTTGGTCTCGCTGGACATTCGCAGATACCTGCCGCTGATCCGCCTGCTCGGGGTTATCGCCATCGCCGGCGGTGTCGGCGTCACCGTGCTCGACGCCATGCTGCGCCTGCCCGCATTCTGGACGCTCCTCGAAGGCCCGCTCACCGCCGGCCTCGGTGTCGCCCTGCTCGTCCTGTCAGGAAAGGTCCGGGCGTAGGCGCGTGAAGCGACGTAGGGTGTGCACTGCACACCTTCCCGCCAATCACCCAATGGATTTGGTGTGCGATGCACACCCTACGATGGTTCGGATGGTTCGGGTTTGAGGGTAGCGCAGCCGAAGAGGCCGCCGGCGATGCTGCCGGTATGGGCGGCGAAACGAACCACCACGGATTCCTTGCCTTTCGTCAACTCGCGGGGAATCACGTAGTCGACGTCAAAGAACTCGCCGGGCTCGTTCCGGGCGAGCTCCTGCGTGGCGATTCTCGTCCCGTCGACGAGGATATCGAAGACGCGGTCATCGTCGCTGCCCCACCAGGTGCAGTGCAATGTCACCGGCTGGCTGGGCAGGACCTTCAAACGATACTCGAACCAGCCGTTCGGGGCGTCACGCCAACGGCGATTGGCGTGCGTGCCGGTCTGCGAGCTTTCGCCTCTCATCTGATGCGCTTGCTCTGAATCGGAGACGCCGATCTCGACCGCGTCGATCTTCCGCGCATCGAGAGCCGCCTGTCGCGCCGCCTCGCGGGCCTTGGCCTCTTCGCGTGCTTTTCGCTCGGCCTGGATGCGCTGCCAGCCAGCTTCGTCCGTCAGCCGCCAGTAGATCGCATAATGCTGGCCGAACAGCCTGTGATAAGGCACCAGCGTCACGTCGTTAGGCCGGCCCACGCCGCTCGTGCGGAACGTCAGAGGCTTGCCCTCTACCGGGCGAATCCAGGCTTGCGGATCGCGCTGCGTCGTAACCATGACGGGCGCCTCGACGATCCGATCGGCGGGAAATTCGAACCAGTTGCTCGTCGTGTAGATCAGCTCCTGCGGAACGTCGACCTCGCCCAACTGCCCGGCCAAAACCAGAGGCCCATACATCACCGCCGCCAGATTAGGATCGTCGGGCATCGGGCACAGCCACAGCTTCATTGGCATCGTCATCTCGATCTCGGTTTTCTCGCGCCAGGTGCGCCGGATCGAGAGGAACGAGCCGCCCTGTGCGGTCACCGCCTGAGACTCGCCGTCGATCTTGAGCGTCACGCCCTGCATCGCCCAACCAGGCACGCGCAGGCGCAGCTCGAATTCGGTCGGGCGCGACGCCTCGATCGTCAGTTTCGTCGCGGACACTTCGGGGAGCCGCGTCTGCTGCCGGATGGTGACGCCCTTGTCTTTCCAGCTCAATTCGCTGGCGATGAACAGGTTCACCCAGAGCGTCTCGTCGTTGTGGAAGTAGATCGTGTCGGCGTACTTGGCGTGGTTCTCCAGGCCGGTTCCGGTGCAGCACCAGAACGAATCGCGCGGGGTGTTGAAGTACTTCCAATGCCCCGACGCCAGCGTCACGAAGTACATCATCATCCCGGTGGCCGGGTCCTGCGTCGCCAGGATCGAGTTGATCAGGCTCCGCTCGTAGTAGTCGATGTACGCCGCATCCGGCTCCCAGGCGAACAGGTGGCGCGTCAGCCTGAGCAGGTTGTAGGTGCAGCAGGTCTCCTGCGTGTGCGCATCGAGCTGGTCGGCAAGGCGATACGGGTCGCTGCGCCAGTGCTCGTCGATGGAGGTTCCGCCGGTGCAGTAGGTGCGTCCGTGGACGACGCAGCGCCAGAAGAACTCGGCGATGTGCCGGTCGGTCGGGTCGCCCGTCAATTCGTACTGGCGGGCGGTCCCGATCACGTTGGGGATGAACGAGTTGACGTGCTGGCCCTTCAGCTCGTCGCGATGGAGAATCAACGGCTTGTTGTACGCGTCGGCGTTGAACCGCTCGGCCAGGTCCAGGGCGGCTTTGTCGCCCGTGACGCCGTAGAGGTTGGCGAGGGTTTCGTTCATACCGCCCTGCTCGGTGTGGTTGAGCATCTCCTGCATGGCGGCCCGGTCAAGCTTGTCGAGCCGGCCCCTGGTCCAGCGCGCCATGCCCTGGGCGATCTGAAGCGCCTGGGCGTTGTCGCAGTACACATACATGTCGATCAGGCCGGCGTAGATCTTGTGCAGCGTGTACCACGGCGCCCAGACCTGCTTCAGCGCGATCACGCGATCGATCTGCTCTTCGGGGTAGGCGCTGAGGTAGCCCGAGCCGAGAGCCTTCTGGCACTCAGCCAGCTCGGCGACGATCGCGTCGGCCCTGGCCTTGAGCTTGTCGTCTCCGGTGGAGGCGACCATCAGCGCGCAGGCGGAGAGGTAGTGGCCCATCGTGTGTCCGCGCAGCTCCGTCTTCTCCCAGCCGCCCATCGGCTCGCCGGGCGTCGGCAGTCCCGCCGTCTGGCGGAAGTACCAGAGCAGGCGGTCCGACTCCAGCTCGTGCAGGTACCGCCGGTCGCGCTCCATCGCCTCGCGAAAGGGCCCATCGAGCAGCTTCACGTCGTGCAAATCGAAGGGCCGGGCCTGCAACGGAACCACCTCCCGCCCGCTGGGCCAGACCGCCGCATCGACTGGATGGTTCCCAAGCCACAGGGGCAAAGCGAGGATCGCGAGGAGAATGGAACGCTGTCTGGACATGCCGTGACTCCTTCCTGGCAACATGGTCGTGCATCGTCGGCGCCGTAAGCTGCTGAACTCCTTGCGTATATCAAGACAGGGCCGTCGGGACAAGCCCAAATCGCGCACCGAGACCGCCAGTTTCCGTCCGCCGTGGAGTATGTGTGGCAGCCTCATCCGCCACAGGCGGATGTGGGTGGTTCTGCATCCTGGCACTCGCCTGGAGTCGACGCGACAGCTCAATCGGCCATCCCCAAACGCCAAGGCGTTTGAGGCTGCCACGCGATACGAAGGTATTCGCACGCGTTATTCGCGTTCGGTTGTCCAGGGCTTGGGCGCCGGCGTCGCTGTTCCCGCCTGTGGGGTCGCCATGGTGATCGGCGGGATCACGCTGATTCGCTCCGAGCTGCGGATCGCGCGGGCCAGCGTCTCTTTGGTCGTCCGGACCGGCTCGGCCGCCAGCTCCGGGACGCTGTAGGTCCGCAGGTAGGAATCGTAGAAGGTCGGGTCCTTCTGAGGCAGCAGCACGGGCTTGTACGCGCGGCCTTCGGCGTCGACGTACGCCAGATACGTGCGCGTGAACGGCGCGCTGCCGCGCTTGCTGCTGAAGGCGAGCCAGCGGCTGTTGCTCGACCAACTGTGCCACGACTCGCTCTGGTCGCTGTTGGCCTCCAGGCGGCGATACTCGTGCCGGCCGGTTTTCGCGGCGGCTTCGAGGTCGATGATGTACAGGTCGCTGCCGGGCCGGTACACGGGAAAACAGCCGTACTCGCACATGCAGAACACCAGCCACCGTCCATCGGGGCTGATTCGCGGCAGCAGGATCGACAGGCCCGTGTCGGCGGCTGACAAAACCATTTCGAGCGGGCCCCACTGGTCGCGTTCGACATCGTAACCAATCCGCATCAGATCGTACTTGATCTGGTCGTAATCCTGCGGGACGACGTTGCGCTGCGTCCACGTCAGCGGCGCGCTACAGAAGTACAGGTATCGTCCATCGGGCGACCAGGTCGGATAGGTCTCCAGCCGGTCTTTCTTCGCGATGTCGGGGGCGGTCTTCGTGACGCCGGCGTCAACAACGTAATAGGCCAGGTGCGAATCGAGGTCGATCACGTCGCGGACCTCGTGCCCGCTGGAGTGAAAGAACTGACTGACGGCGTTGACGGAGTAGACCGCCACCTTGCCGCTGGGGTGCCACGAGGTGTACGTGAATTTCGTGCCGATCTTGCGGACGTCGCCGTCGTCGGCCAGCAGCGCCGAGCTGCCGTATTCGCTGCTGCGGACGCCGAGGAGCATCTTGTCCGTGCGGTTGTTGCAGAACGTATGGCAGTTGACGCAGCCGTTGGAGAAATACCGATTGTCGAGCACCAGCGACTCATCGAAGCTGCGCAAGTCGCGCTGGTAGATGCCGATGCGTCCCCACGCGCCGGCGCCGGGGTGCAGCTTGCGATAGACCAGCACATCGTCGATCGGTTCGGCGGCGATTCGATTCGCGACCGGCTCGAACTGCGTCCACGCGCCGTCGTCCGCCTGCACGCAGACATCGACGTGGATGCTCTTGCCCGCGTTGGCCTCGAGAAGCCTGCGCCACGGCCGCTCGGGGATCAGGACCGTGCCCGAGCGGTTGGCGATTTCGATGGGCTCTCCTCGCTCGGCGGCGATCCGCACGTAGAAGCGCCGGCCGTCCTCCTGCACGACGAAGTTCAACGGCGCGATGTTCGGCGGCGCGACCACGCCGCAGTAGTCCGGATGGATCCGCGCTGGACGCTCTGCACGCCGGGCCGCGTGGAGGGCCGCCCGCCCCTGGAGCACGGCCAGCGCCGAGACAGACCGGGACACAATGCCGGCAATCGCCAGAACCACGACGGCAATCGCGATGTACAGTGCACGTCTTCTCATCTCTTGACCCCCGACAGCCCGTAGAGGTTGAAGAAGAAGTAGCTGTCGCCGTAGCCGCCGGCCAGCTCGCGCAGCGCCGCCTGTTTGTCCTTGCCGTAGCGGTTGAACGTCTGGCTGAACTGCTCGATCCGCTGCTTCGTTTGTGGATCGATCTCGCGTCCGTGCAGGAACACAGGCTGCCTCGTCGTATATGCGTAGACCAGGATCGCCTCCTCGTAGTGTCGCGGGAACTGCGTGTAGCCGAGGGCGTCGAGACGGTCGAGCAGCCCGACGAGCTTTTCCAGTTGGCGCGTCAGCATGTACGTGGACATCAGGTACTCGAAGGCCATGCGGTTGCCGCCGTTCTCCTTCAGAAGCGTCTGGAGCTGCCATTCGGTCGGAGCGAAGATCGTCGGAGAATCCTCCTCCATGCAGATGCCCCGCCACTGCACGATGCGCTCCTCCTTCGCCAGCGTCGGGTCCGCCTCCAGATGCGCCAGAGACTCTCTGGCCCAGCGGGCGTGGAACAGGGTCTTGCTCAGCGCACCGAGCCAGATGCGGGCAGCGTCGACGTTGCCCTTGACCAGATTCGCCAGCGCCAGTCGCTCCAGGATCAGCGGGTGCGGGCCGTAGACCTCCAGGCACTCCGTGTAGTTCTTCTGCGCCAGGTTGACCAGGCCCAGGTCCATCTGCGTGTCGAACTTAGTCCAGAAGGTCATGTCCTGGTCCCGGCCGCTGACGAGCAGGGCCTCGGGACGCTGGGGCCAGGCGAACATCTCGGAGCCCAGGCGGCCGCTGTGGTACAACGCGCGATCGACCGCGTTGATGTTCGCCACGCTCAGCGAGGCGCGCCGGGCGACCCCGAGCAGCTCGGGCCACATCCGGCGACAGGCGTAATAGTGCACCTGAAAAGTCGCCTTTCGCACGCTGTCGTACGAGAGCATCACGGCCGCGGCGGTCGCGGCCAGCAGCATCAGCGACGCAAGCGTCCACCGCAGGACGGGCGTGCGTCCGTGCCAGAGCCGCGCTGCATTGAGCAGAGTGGTGGGCCCGTGCCGTTTCGTGCCCCTGGTTTCGGCCGGATGCCGGCGGCGCGCCGCGAGGCGCCACAGCCCCGCGACACACAGCGACAGGGGCAGCACCACCACCAAAGCCGAACTGACCACCATGGGAATGTCACGCGGCGGGACGAACCCCGTCCTCGTCCAGGACGGCAGACCCACGGCGAAGGCCATCTCCGCGCTGACCCGGAAGATCAGAACGCCGAGGACATACGGGACCACGACAGCGGAAGCCAGACAGACCGCAGCCGGTCGCCAGCACCCGCGCCACAGTTCACAGGCGGCGCACAGAACCGCAAACAGTAGGTAGCCTGCCCCCGCGACGGAATAGACCGCCAGGGAAAACACGCCGAACGCCAGGAGGCGGCTGCGCTCATGCAGACGCGCTGCGATCGCAATGTACAGGCACGTCGCAACCAGGGCAACCGACAGCGCCGTCATGGCGGCGAAGTGATAGGCGTAGTGCGAGCAGACGACGAGCAGACCGATCGGAAAGGCGAAGCGGACCGGGCCAAGGCCCGAGGAGCCCGCCGCATCGAGGATGCGCCCCGCGCAGGCCGCCAGCAGCCACGCCTGCAATGTCACCACCAGCGCGCCCGTCCAGGGCCAGTAGAACCACTGGGCCAGGAACGCGCCGAGATACTCCGCCAGCCCGCCCGGATAGGACAGGAACGGACGGAAGAACGCCTCGCCACGAAAGAACTCGGGAAAGTCCGACACCATACCGGCGGCGTAGTAGATCAGACGCACATCGACGACACGCCACAGGTACAGATAGGCGAGGCCGAAGAAGACCAGACTCGGGACCCACCTTCCGTACCGCATCCCCACGTCCCTTGGGACCGGCTTGCCTGTGGATTGGTGTGGTCGACTCGACATACGGATCGCCCGCGAAGGCTCATTCGGAGCTCTGCTCGGCCGGCGAAGCCCCATTGGGCGGCTGGGCCCCGTGCCGCCTGTTGAGCTTGTGATGGACGCCACGCTGCATGAATTCGAACGTGTTCTCCAGGCGGTTGACGCCCACGAGGATCACCACCGTCAGGATCGCCATCTTGACGCCCAGCCAAGCGTGGCCCAGTCCCACAGTCACGCCGATGGCCGCCAGGATCCAGATGGCCGAAGCGGACGTCACACCCACCACGCTCCCATTCTTGGCGAGCATTACCCCGGCGCCGAGGAAGCCGATTCCGGTAATCACCTGCCCGACGATGCGGGATGGATCGGTCGCCTCATTGAACACGCTGGCCGACATGGCGATGAAGATGTACGTTCCGATGCAGATCAGCGAGCTCGTTCGCACGCCGACCGGCTTGCCCTGCAACTGGCGTTCCAGTCCGATAACGAAGGCCGACAGGAAGCAGCAAAGCAGCGCTTCCCATGTCAACGGGCTGATCGTTAGCAAGTCCATGCGACCTCCAGTCCATACCGCGCAATGGGTGTGCCGTGCACACCCTACTCAGCTATATCGGCTATGGGAGGTCGGCGATATTGTTTTTTGGCTCCCCCACGAGGTAGATGCGGTTCTTGCCGCTGCGTTTGGCCTCGCGCAGGGCGGCATCCGCCCGGTCGAAAAGCTCCTGGACGGTGGTCCCGTCGCGCGGGAATCGGGCCAGCGCCCCGCTGATCGTCAGGACGCCGCGTCCTTCGGGACCCAGCAGGTCCAGCTCCGCACGGCCGAATTCGCTCTGGAACCGCCGGGCGACGAAGACCGGTTCGCTGGGGTGTTCGGCCTCGGCATGCCGCCGCTCCCTGGCGGCCTCCGAAATGGCGCAATGCGGGTCGTCCCAGAAGACCACGGCGAACTCATCGCCCCCGATGCGTCCGACCACGTCGTGCGGCCGGCAACAGCGGCGCATCAGGATGGCCGCCTGCTTGAGGATCTCGTCGCCGGTCGCATGGCCATAGTCGTCGTTGTAGTGCTTGAAATTGTCGATATCGAACAGCAGCAGCGTGACGCGCCCAGCGCTGCGGCGGGCCCGCTCGATGATCTGGCGGGCGAACTCGCGGATGTACCGGCGGTTCTTCAGTCCCGTCAGGTCGTCGGTCGTGGCCAGTCGTTCGAGGTACCGCATCCGCTTCTCGATCAGCGGCATGACCGCTTCGCCTTGCGACCACGCCCCGGTGTTCGTCGGGGTTCCGGCGGGCTTCGGCGCCAGGCCGGACCCAAAGCTCGCCAGCGTGATCGGGCAGACACGATACGCATCGGCCACCTTCTCGGCGCCCGGCTCGCGCTGCACGAAGTGGCGGGCAACCGGCTCATCGTACATCTGCGCCAGCAGGACGATCGGCGCCTTCGTCGCCTTGCGAAGGGCCCTCAGCGCCGGGCCCAACTGGCCCAGCAGGCCGTTCATCACCACGCCGACGGCGTCGTAAGCGCCTCCGGCCGCCGCGTCGATCGCCTCCAGGAGGTTCGTCCTCACGTCGCACGGATAGCGCTCCACGCGTTCGGCGTCGAGAAACGCCTTGCGAATGTCGCCGACCAGCAGGACCTTGTCCCGTCCCGGCGTCGGCGTCAGAGAGTCCCCCGTGCTACTCATCGATTTCCTGCCCCAATAGCGCGTTCAGCTCAGCCTCGGTGGCGCGGTACTCCTGGTCCGGGCAGTTCGTCGCCCCGGACGAGGGGCATCCGCCTGGGGCGGACAGCCACGCGTCAAAAACACCCCTGATCTCACCCGTCGTGCCGACGAGGAACACACCCGTGCGAAGGGCGGCCGGAACCACGTTCGGCTCGACCGGTGTCGCCGCCTCCAACAGGGCGCAACACCGAGCCCCGTGGCGGGCCGCGATGGCGAAGAACCGACGGTCCTCTTTCGCCAGCTCTCCCAACCGGCCGACCACCAGAATGCATCGGTCCTGCGCCAGGGCCACCTGGGCCACCGCCGCGTAGACGTCGTCGCACCGCCGGACATCCAGCTCGTACTCGGCCGCCAGGCGTGTGGTCGCTGTCGCCAGCGCATCGTGCGCAGCACCCACCACGACGACCAACCGATGACGTCCAGGACCACCTTCCACCATCGACACAACTCCCCTGCCTGCCCTGCCCGGATGGTCAGGATGCGCCCGTTTGTAGTGGCCCGCCACGGCGGGCTATTGACCTGATATGCCCTTACGGGCACACTACGAACGGAGAGCCACCCTACCTCCCCCATCTTAGCAGAACCCGCACGAAAGTCAAATCGAACAATTGCCCTGCCACACAAATCACCCCACTCATCCCCACCGGGACCGACTCGGCCCCGTTTCGCGGTCAGTTTCTTGACAATACCGTGCCGGCCCGGTAGCCTCAATCCGGCGTGATCGGAGGACTCGTGCGGACAGAGGTTGCGACAATCCGGCCAGCAAACCCAACGGCGCCGGCCGCCGCCTGCGACAGCGATCTGTCGTTCACCACGCAATGCAATACCGAGTGGTTCGCGCAGACAGTTGGTGGGCCGAGGCCCACCCTACACGACGACGCGGACAATCCCGATGAACATCGGGACCGGGCACAGAGCGGGGCCATCGCCGTCAACGAAGAGACGTGGATACACACGACGGTCCAAGACCCGGGTCGTGATCTCAGATCGATGTATGATGAGCGTGGACCAGAGACAGGCGGGAACGAGCATAGGAGACGCTAATGATTAACGAAAGGGCTGACCCCAGAACTGCTCGAGCCGTCCGAGACCGTTGTCTTGCTACTGCAGAGAGGATATGGACAGAAGGCCGTGACGCCTGCTGGCAGGTGATTGAGAAGTGTTTCGACGGGTGCAACCTTATTCCTCGTTGGTTGTCTCCTTTGCGACAAATCTGTAAGGTGAATTGTGCCGTACAAATCGGGAAATTCTGTTATCCAATGGCTGCTGCTGCTTACATTGGCTATGCGTCAAGCTGCCAAGTATCGTATCTGGGCGCTTCGTCCGCATGTCAGACACAGTATTTGGAAGGCCCCGGCTGGCAATATAAAATACTAGCATAGGCGTAGACTTCGAGCCCTCGACGCCACGAGTCCAGCTTGACGGCTACTGACGATTTTGATACGAGTATCTCCAAGTAACGGCGAGGGACAGATACTGCGTTCCGGGCTAGGTGAGAGATGGAAAGGATGACTCTACAGAACACGGCCAGATTGGTCCTTTACGGGATTAGTCTGATGGGGATTCTCAGTGGAGGGCTGCTCGTTTTCGCCGCGCTTGGTGTTCTGCTGGAGATGGAGAGAGAGGATCTTGCCGTTCTCTGTGGTTCGCTCGTTGTTTCGGCGGTGTTGTTGGCAATAGGCCTACATTTGATATACACGTCCTACCTGATGTTGAAACGCAGGGCATTTACGATCGTAACAAGGGACATCCCCACGTTATTGCCTGCGTGTGTCTTTCTTGTGGTTGAACCAGTCATGTCCTGGGCAGACACATTGCCCGATAAGGAACTCGCTCGGTACGTCAGCATTTCCACGGCCCTTGTGTGCCTTGTTCTTTTCTGTTTGGGCGTGTCTTTCTGCAAGAAGCTCGCGAAGGGGCTATTGAAGGCGGCAGGCGTGCGACCTGCAGAGGATCTCACCGAAAGCGGTTAGGCGCATTCACAGTAACTAGGTAACTGGTAACTAGTGGTAACTTGGTAACTAGGGACAGTCACCTATTTTATGGTTGACGGCGGCGTGGGGGGAGGGTAGCTTGGCGTCATGCCAAGGTTTGCGCGGACAGTGGCGGCCGGGTGTGCCCATCACATTACGCAGCGGGGCAACAACCGGCAGGATGTGTTCTTCGTCGACGACGACCGGCGGGTGTATCTGGAGCTGCTGGCCGAACAGGCGGACCAGTGCGGCCTGGCGATCGAGGGCTATTGCCTGATGAGCAACCACGTGCATCTGGTGGCGGTGCCGCAGAGCGAGGAAGCGCTGGCCCAGGCGGTAGGCCGCACGCACTTTCGCTACACGCAGTACATCAACCGCTTCCACAAACGCAGCGGGCATCTGTGGCAAGGACGATTCTATTCCTGTGCGCTCGACACGCGGCACTTCTGGACGGCGATGAAGTACATCGAGCTCAATCCCGTGCGGGCGGGACTGTGCCGCAAGCCGTGGCGGTATGAATGGTCGAGCGCCGCCGCCCACATCGGCGAGCTCGGAAAGCAGGGACAGGTACAACCCGCTGCGCGGAACGTACCAGTCCCCGTTTTCCTCGACCTTGGCGAATGGCGCAAGCAGATGTCGCCCGAGCAGTGGCGCCAGGAGTTGGCCGAGGTGGACTTGCTGCGCCTGCGGACCCATACGGGCCGGCCGCTCGGCAGCGATGCGTTCCTCAGCAAGCTGGAGACTGTGCTGGGCCGTCGCGTCCGTCCCCTGCCTATCGGCCGACCGCGAACGATCCGGAAGAGCGACGAGCGGTGCGCACCCAAGAAGAAGGGAAAGACAGGTGGGCGGGCCTGATGGAACCTGCCCTCTGGTGGAGAGGCATGGAGAGGAGACCTGAATAGGAATGCAGGTGAGAAGGAAGCGACGGCCAGCCATCGATGGCAGCGAGGCAACCACGGTTGGGGCAAGGCGGAGTCTGTGGGATCGCTATTTCGGCGTCTTTGCCTGCGGGATCATCCTGATCTCGGTTTCCACACGCGCGTTCGACTACTCCCTCATTCCATTGTCCTGCCCTGTGGACGGCGGCGACGGGAGCCGGAGGATCGAGGGTCATTCGAGTCGAGGGAGGTCTTCGAGGTTGCGGCGAACCTGTTCGACGTAGAAGCTGTCGGGATAGAGGTTCAGGAAGCTGGTCAGCATGTCGCGCGCCTCGGTGAGGAACTTGCGTTTCTCGGCGGCCGAATCGTCTTCCTGCTGGTAGAGCCGGATCTTCAGGCGCGTCAGCTCGTAGAGCGCCTGCATCCCGCCATCGGTGTTCTGGTACTCGCGGTTCAACTGGCTGAGGCGCTCGGACCGGGCCTGGTCGTCGGCGAGCAGCTTGGCCCTGGCCAGCAGGAGATTGTCGCGCAAGCCGTCCTGCTCGCCGGACAGCGACAGGAGCGTGTCGAGCTGCTGGGCGCATTCCAGGCCGTGCGGGTTGAGCATCACGAACTTCGCCAGGCGGTCGGGCGCGCCATCGCTGCCCTTGAGGTTCTCGTCGCCGATCAGCATCTTCAGCTCCTGGATGCGTCCCTGCAACTCCCGGAGCTTGATCTGCGTCATCACGGTTTCGGCCGGCGGTCGGAACGCGCTGAATAGCGAGTCGGATCCGCCTGGGGCGGAGGCGTTCTCCCTGGCGAGCTGCTCGGCGACGAGAGCCTGCGCCTGATCGAGAAACGTTCCGGCCTGACTGAACCGGCTGCGCCCGGCCAGATACTTCGCGTTCCGCCAGCGTGCCTCGGAAGACTCCGGCGTCCAGCCGAAGTCACGATACAGCTCGAACCAGATTTCGCCCGACCGCTCGTGGGGATAGTCACTGTAGAAGTGCAGCATTTCATCCCGACGGATTCGCGGCAGGTCCGGGCTGTATTCGCTCAGCAGCGCCTTGTAGTACAGGGCGATCGGCATCCGCGTGCTCTTGGCCCGGCGCTGGACGATCTCGCTGTGCAGCCAAACCGGCATCCACCACGACTTCGTCGGATGGATGAAGCGATCGTACTGCTCGCTGAGCCACTGCCGCTTCTCCTGGTACTTCAGATGGTCGGGTACAAGAAACCAGTTGGGCCAGCGGTCGAGGCTCAGTTGGATCTGGATCTCCGTCTTGAGCTCTTCGCGCAGCGGAATGGGGTCGGTCGGCAGGAAGAACCCGGCCAGCGTCTTGCGCGTGGCCGGGTCCATGATCGTTCGATCAAGGGCCTCGCGAATACTGTGATCGCGGAACTCCGTGACCTCCTCCGGGTTGTTCTCGGCGATATAGAATTGATAGTCCAGCTCGTCGAACCCGATCTTCCACTCGAACACGCCCAGCGCCAGCAGCAGCGTCGTGGTGGTGAAGACCCAGTTGAGCCCGGGCCGGTAGCGGGTGTAGTGACCGATCCCGAGGACCAGGCCCGCGACCGCCAGTCCCACCAGCCACGCCCAGATCCACGGCGCGAAGGAGAAGCCCCACTCCAGCGGTTCCATGCCCCGCGCCGAGCCGAAGAAGCCCCAGTACAGAAGCTGCGGGGCGGTGCACAGCGCGATGGCGATGATCCGCGAGCGGAAGCGCAGCGGACGCGCCGCGACGAAGAAGCAGCTCACCACCAGCGACAGCGCAAAGCCCGGCAGATTCGCCAGGAAGAACACCTCCAGAATGAAAAGGAAGCAATGCCCGAAGCTCATCAACTGGGCGACCAGGATGGGAACCACCGCCAGAACGCCCATCAGCAGTCCAAGCACGATGATCTGCCAGGGGTATTCGAAGATGCTCGCGCCGGTGAGGGTGACCTGGTCCAGCCGCCAGAAATCGGGTGCGGTCTGGGACTGGAGATCGAACGCCCAGAACGTGCCGGCCACGATGCGGGACCAAATCAGGCAGGTGATCCCGAAGGAGATCACCGCCAGCAGCCAGCAGCGCTGCACGTTCCGGTGGCTGTAATGCAGCGTAGGACCGACGGCCAGGAAGGACTTGGGCCCGCCTTTGCGGGTCTTTTCCGTCTCTTTGATTTCCATAATCCTACGAACGCCCGGCTCGCCGCCGACCCTGCGCGCGACGCGATCCGCCTGCGGCGGACCCCCGCCTGGCGCGGGCCTTCGGCTACGTACCTTCGCCGCTGCTGGCCAGATACTCGACCTGCTCCGGCGTCAGCTTGTCGATCGCAATCGACATCGTCCGTAGTTTCAATCGGCAAACCTGTTCCTCGATCTCCAGTGGAACCGTGTGGACCCGGACATCAAGCCTGTTGGCGTGTTTCCGCACGTACTCGGCCTGGAGGGCCTGGGTGGCGAAGCTCATGTCCATCACGCAGGCGGGGTGGCCTTCAGCCGCGGCCAGATTGATCAGCCGGCCCTCCCCGAGGAGGTAGATGCTCTTGTTCCTGTGGATGACGTATTCATCGACGTGGTTGTGCACGCCGCGATGGACCTTCCGACTCATTCGCCTGAGTCCGGGAATATCGATCTCCACGTCGAAATGTCCGCTGTTGGCCACCGTGGCGCGGTGCTTCATCACGCGGAAATGCTCGGGCCGCAGCACGTGCTTGTCGCCCGTCAACGTCACGAACACGTCGCCGATCCGGGCGGCCTGGGCCATCGGCATCACCTGGAAGCCGTCCATGGCCGCTTCGAGGGCCTTGACGGCGTCCACCTCGGTGACGATCACGATCGCACCCATGCCGCGGGCCCGCATCGCAAAACCGCGGCCGCACCAGCCGTAGCCGGCCACCACGACGTTGCTGCCAGCCAGCAGGTAACCGGTTGCCCGGATGACCCCGTCGACGGTGGACTGGCCGGTCCCATAACGATTGTCGAACAGGTGTTTGCTCTTGGCGTCGTTGACCGCGATGACCGGGAACTTCAGCTTGCCCTTGTTGGCCATCGCCCGCAGACGGATCACGCCGGTGGTGGTCTCTTCCATGCTCGCTATAATGCGTCCGGCATCCTTCTTGCGCTTGGTGTGCAGCTCATGGACCAGGTCGGCGCCGTCGTCGAACGTCACCGTCGGTTTGTGGTCCAGCGCCGCGTTGAGGTGCTTGTAGTACGTCACGCGGTCCTCGCCGCGAATGGCGAACGTCGGAATCCCAAAGTCCTTCGTCAGCGATGCGGCGACGTCGTCCTGCGTGCTCAGGGGGTTCGACGCACACAGCACGGCGTCGGCCCCGCCGGCCTTGAGCGTCCGCATCAGGTTGGCGGTCTCGGCCGTCACGTGCAGGCACGCCGAGATGGTCAGACCCTTCAGCGGCTTGCTCTTGGCGAACCGCGCCCGGATCGCCGCCAGCACAGGCATATCGTTGTCGGCCCAGAGAATCCGCTTCTTCCCACCGGGGGCCAGCTTCATATCCGCCACGTCGTACTTCATGCGTCAGTCCTTTCGAGTCTGGGGCCAAAAGCGGGATTTTAAGCCCCCCGCCGGATCGACGCAACCATTATCTGGCCCGCCACGCCGCCGCAGCGTGGTCGCGCGGCCCGCGCAAGGTCCGAGTTGCCAGTGCGGGACGGACGTGGACGTGAAACGACCGGTACGTATTTCCCCGTATATTTCGCAGGGGATTGCATCGGCCCAAAGACGCCCTGTTCCTGCGCGGTACCGCTGACGCCGGCCTGCAGACGCACACGACGGTCTCCGGGGTTCG
The DNA here is from genome assembly GCA_964579055.1 of uncultured Pirellulales bacterium. Taxonomy (GTDB): domain Bacteria; phylum Planctomycetota; class Phycisphaerae; order Sedimentisphaerales; family Anaerobacaceae; genus Anaerobaca. The sequence continues at coordinate 58,875 of CAZOFX010000009.1, read as the reverse complement.
GAATTCGTCACTCCGCCCAGGTACAGGGGCCGATAAAAACAGGCCATAGGCATCTTGGGATGAGCATTCGTCCCGCTCGCGGCGCCGGGCAACGACCCCCACCCGCCTGCGCCGAGGCCCGCCGGCTGTGACGGCGGCGAAATCGGCGCGGCGCTCGGCAGAATCCCCGCTCTTGCGGCCGGCCCCGTGGGGAGCCTCCCAGGGGAAAATCCTGGACAGGAATGTGTCGATTATAGTAGAATGATAGCGTATAATCTGAATATCCAAGTACCTCTGGGAGGAGGGTTGCCAATGAATGCGTTAACCCACGCAAAGAACGCCTGTCTTCTCGCCGTTGTGCTTCTATTGTCCTTCGGCACCGCACACGCAAGAACGATCTATGTTGCCAGCGACGGCACAGGCGACTTCACGAGCATCAAGGCCGCCGTCGAGGCCGCCGGCAGCGGTGACATCATCATCGTCGGCATGGGCACGTATACGGGCAGGGGCGCGGTGGACATTGCCGTGGCCGGCAAGACCCTGACCATCAGCGGCAGCGATCCGAACGATTCGGCGGTGGTGGCCGGGACAGTCATCGACTGCCGGGCCGACGGCGATTTCGGCTTCCAGTTCGTCGAGTTGGGCCCGAGCAAAGACGCCAACCTGACCCTGGTGGGCCTGACGATTACTCATAGCACCAAGAGCCCGTCCGGCGGGGCCGTGCTATGCCAGGGCGCGATCTTCCGTGCCGTCAACTGCACGTTCGCTGACAACGCGGTCGAATCCTGGGGGGGTGCCGTCTACTGCGAAGACAGCCAGGCCACGTTCGAAGGCTGCACCTTCCGGCGCAACGTCTCGTCCCTGCTGCGCGGCGGCGCCGTGGCCAGCAGGAACAGCCACGTGGTCTTCTCCGACTGCCTCTTCCAGGAGAACACCGGTAATGCCATGACGGGCATCGACAGCCGCGTGTCGTTTTCCGACTGCACGTTCCAGAACAACACGGGCGGCGAAGGCGGCGCCATCTACAACCACGTCGCCCTCGGCACCGAAACGTCGGTCCCTCTGACGGTAACGCGCTGCACATTCACGGGCAACGCGGCCAACCGCGCCGGAGGCGCCATTCACAGCTACGCCGCCAGCACCGCCATCTCGTCATGCCGCTTCGTGGGCAACACGTCGCTCTCTGACGGCGGGGCTGTCTACAATCATCGGTGTAGCTCTTCGATAGAGAGCTGCCTCTTCTCGGACAACGAGGCCGCCGGCGCCGGCGGCGCCGTGATGGATTTCTACGAGTGCAACAGCGCGATCGTCTACTGCACCTTCGTGGGCAACAAGGCCGCGCAGGGCGGCGCCGTGGTCAGCAAGCGCCAGAGCCACCCGTCGATCACCCATTGTATCCTGTGGGACAACGAAGCCGACCGAGGCAGCAGCGTGTACGTCGTGGACGATCTCGTGGGTGTTTCGGGGTACGCTCAGGTCAGCGTGGAATACAGTGACATCGAATTCGGACGGTCCGCCGTCGCCGCCGAGCAGGGCAGCCTTCTGAACTGGGGCGAGGGCAATATCGACACGGATCCTCTGTTCGTGGACCCGCCTTACGACGACTATCATCTGTCCGCAGATTCGCCGTGCGTGGACGCGGGCAACCCGGACCGCATACCCCCGGCCAATGCCCGAGACCTCGACAGCCTGCCCAGGCTCAGTGGTGAGGCCGTCGACATGGGGGCCTATGAATTCCAGGGACTCGGACCGGTCTATGGCTTCCGGTCGCTGACCTCGGGCAAGCAGTTCTACACCATGAGCGTCGCCGAGCGCGACCGGCTCATCCAGCTCTATCCGAGCCTGTGGCGATTCGAGGGCACGGTCTTCTATGCGTTCTACGATGCGTCCGACCCCCAAGCGGTGCCGGCGTATCGGTTCTGGGCGGACAGGCTCGGGTCGCACCTGTGGACGACCAGCGAAAAAGAGAAGCAGAAGCTGCTGACCAATCCGGAGTTTTCGAGCGTCTGGACGTACGAAGGCATCTCGTTCTACGTGTACCCGTCCGGCAAACAGCCGGTGGGGACCGTGCCGGTGTACCGCTTCTGGTCGCCGCAACTGGCCTACCATTTCTATACGCTCCAGGAGAGCGAAAGAGACCGGCTGATCCGGGAATACCCCGACGTGTGGATCTACGAACGCGTCGCCTGGTACGTCTATCCGACGGTGTATCAGAGCGTGCCGGGCACCTTCGATTTCTCGGGCGGACCGGAGGAAGCCCGCTACACCGTGACGTTGAGAGCCTATGTCGACGGCAAAGAAGCCACCATCGACCTGCCCGAAGTGGATTTTGTGCCGAGCGCCGCCCACATGCGGATGAACGCCGATTTCGCCAAGCTGACGGCCAATCTGGTGGAATTCGACATCCGCAGCGAACGCATTTCGCACAACGCGGTCATCAAGGTCGGCAGTCTGCGAATCCCATTCGCCGTTTCGGCCCAGGGAACGTTCGAGGCCGGCACCGCGCGGGGCCCGTTCGTCATCGACGCGGCGACCAGCACCTTCGCGGATTTCGCCGACGCTCCCCAGACCCTCGACGCACGGGGTGACACGTTCGCCTGTAACGGCCTCGTGCAGGTCGATGACCAGACGCTGACGTTCAGTCACTCGGCCAGCGCGATCGATTTCGAGCTGAGTTCTCTCGGGACGTTCGAGTCGCTGAACCTGCTGCCCGACCGGGTCAACGCCCGCGTGCCACAGACCTTCCAGTGGCGCCGGCCCGATCAGAAGGACCTGCTCGTCGAGGCATTCGTGGACGGGCGTCGCGTGGAACTCTACATCGCATCGATGTACGCGGCGACCCAGGGGCTCTGGGCCGGCACGGTTGTTCCTTGACCGCCGATGCGGCGCAGGAACGTCAACGACAAGAGGACGTAGACGTCACGGGATTTCGTACAGGTGAACGTCCCACGGCGCGAAGCGGTCCGTCAAGGCGCCGTCGTTCAACTCCAGCGTACGGTCCTCATCCAGGACGGTCACCGTCCGCGCGCCCGCCAATCCCTGCACCTGGAACCCGGCGGAAGCCGCCTCGTTTCGCATGGCGACCGCAAAGACATAGGTCTTGCCCGCGTGCCGTTTGGTCATCGTCGCGATCGGAACCTCCGGCGGGCTAGCGACAACGGTGACGGCGTCCGGTATCGTCGGGGCGTTCAGGACGGGCGCCAACTGCCCGATGCGACGGTTGATCCGAGTCACGGCGTCGAGCATTTCCGCGTCGGCCAGCAGCGCCGCCTCATTGAACTTCGGCTCCCACTCGTGCACGAAATAGATCAATCCCTGGGAGCCGTGAATGAGCGCCATCCAGACCTCGGACCGCACCTGATGCGGCGTGGGTTTCTGCGTCGGGTTGCCGATCCGCGTGCACTCGATGCAGTTCCAGACGCCCTTGCGTCCGGCCGTCCAGTCCACCAGACGTGACACGCCCCGCGCGACGTAATCGAGCTGCCCGGCCACCTGCGGATGATTGTGCGTGACGGGGTAGATGTCGAACGACGCGATGTCACAACCCTGGACGTACAGCGGATAGTCCTCCGGATGGTTCGTCCGCACGCCGCGTCCGTGCCAGTTGTCCCACGCCACGCCCTGGCCAAGGTTCAGCAGGACCGGTCGGCTCGGATCGGCCGCTCGCATCCGCCGGTAGCCCTCCACGATCTTCTCCGGCGGGATCGGCGGGCCGTAGCCTTTGCCCTCTCCGAGTGACTGGGCGTTGTCGGGCTCGTCCCCGTGCATCCACCCCGCGATGATCGGGTCACTCAGGTGCGTCAAACCCACGGCGTTCTGATGGCAGATGACCGCCATGTTCGCCTTTCGCAGCGCATCCAACTGCGCCTCCGTGGGCCCCTTCCACAACCCGACGTAGAGGTTGATCCCCGCCGCCCGATAACGTGACGCATTCGCCGGACTCTGAAGCCAGACCGCGACCGGGAAAAAATCCCTCTCGGCAAAGCGCCCCACGCGCCAGGCGTTTTGGGACGCCGCCTCTTCCGCCGCCGACACCGAGGCGGTCGTAATCACAACCGCCAGACCCAACACAACCATGCACCGCTTCATTCGAATCACCTCCCGACCACGTCCAATTCGCACAACACACACGATGCGGCAGGCTCCCACCCGCCGCTGGCACCATCATAGACTTCCTGCGGCCGGTGTGCGAATCCGAAATGGAGCGTCCAAGCGGCGGGTCCGGCCCAATGGCGTCGAATAGAGCACGGGCAAAAGCCCATCCTGCTGCGCCCGCCGGCTCAGAGGACGGCGGCGGCTCGCTGGGCGGAGTGCGCGTGGTGGCGTCTCTTCTGCTTCGTTCGTGTAGCCAGCCGGTAGAGCAATACGGGCAAACGGGGAAGCACCCCCGCAAGATCTCGCCCGTCGGCAAGGCCGATACGGCGGGCTTTCCGGGCGATGCGGAGAAGTTGCGGGGCGTCGTAGAACGCGGCCCGAATCCGGTTGCGAATCTGCTTGAGTTCCTTGCGCCCGTATCGGTCGGAGTAGACCGGACCGCCGATGCGATCGAAATGATAGCCCGGCGTGGATTCGACCACCTCTTTCAACGGCGAGTACTTCTCGACACGCAGCTTCTGGAAGCTGATCGTGTCCAGCCCGATCTCCTTGGCGAATTTCGGGATGTAGAGCATCTCCTCGGCGCTCTCGCCGATATTGCCGTAGATGAAGTATCCATGGAGATGGAAATCGTATTTCGTCAGGACAGCGAACGCTTCGCGAATCTGTTGCTGCGTGATGCCTTTCTGAAGCTGCTCGAGGATTCGATCGTGCGGCGATTCGACTCCGAACAGGAACAGTTTGAACCCCGCCTGCTGCGCCTTATCGAGGACCCTGGGATGTCGGGCGATATCGACGCGGGCCTGGACGATGAACATCTTCTTGATCCCGTTGGCGATGATCCGGTCGCAGATCTCCTCGCTGCGCTTGATGTTCGTGAAGAAATTGTCGTCGCTGAACAGCACGATGTCGGCGGTGATCGTCTTGAGCTCTTCGATGACCGAATCGACGGGGCGCTCCGTGTAGCTGCGCTTCTGTCCGAGCGGATTGAGGCTGAACGTACAGAACTTGCACTTGAACGGGCAACCCCGCGTCGTCAGCACCGTGTCGAACGTGCGTCGGCCGAACCGCACTCCGTACTGGGACCAGTAATAGTCGTGGGTCCTCAGTGAGCGGTCGGGAAACGGGATACCGTCCAACTCGGGCAGAGGCCGGTTCTCGTTGTGAACCACCCTGCCGTTCTCGCGATAGGACAGCCCGCGGATGTCCTTGTAGGGCAGCCCGTTGCAGATGTCCCGGATGATCTCTTCGCCTTCGCCCCGGACGATCAGGTCGATGTTCGGGCAGCGTTCGAACAGGTGCTCGACCTCCAGCGTCGCCTTATAGCCGCCGACGACGGTGGTCACCTCGTCGGGCAGTTGCGAGATGAAATCGCAGATGTCTTCGAAGCGGGTTTCCCAGCGAACGCTGATGCACAGCAGGTCGATCTCGGCCCGGATGAACTGGCTGAGGGCCTTCGGGTCCTGGAACGCCTTCTGATACCGCAGGTCCAGAAGGGTGATCTTGCCCACCAGGTCTTTCATGCTGGCGACGATGTATTCGAGTCCGGTCGGGGGGAAGATTCCCATCGTCGCGGTCGAATCCCCGAAGTACGGATTCAGGGCCAATGCGTGTCTGTAGATAGTCATTAGGCAATTGTACGGCATCGCATCCGCCGTGTGCACAAAAAACCACTTGCCGAATCACAAGTTGCTGAGTTATTTTTGCCGTCCGGGCCGCCAGAAATAGTCGGAAAGGCATTGAGTCAATTCGGGAGAAGGCATGGCCAAGGCCGAAATAGGGCATTCCTGCAACGCGGAGCGTATTGATTCCAGCGCATCCGAGCGACTGGTGTCGCTCGACGCCTATCGCGGCGCGATCATGCTGCTGATGGCCTCCAGCGGCCTGGGCCTGGCCCAAGTCGCGCGGCAGCATCCCGACAGCGGGCTTTGGCAGTTCATCGCGCACCAGACCGAGCACGCGGCGTGGGCGGGATTCACGCTGTGGGATATCATCCAGCCGGCATTCATGTTCATGGTCGGCGTAGCGCTGCCCTGGTCGGTGGCCAAGCGGATCGATCGCGGGCAGAAGTTCGGCAAACTGTTCGCCCACGCCTTGCGGCGGGCCCTGGTGCTCGTGCTGCTGGCGGTGTTTCTCACCTCCGCGTGGAGCAAACAGACCGAATGGTTCTTCGCGAATGTGCTCGCGCAGATCGGCCTGGGGTACCCGATCGTCTTTCTGCTGGCGTTCACCCGGCCGCGTACGCAGTGGCTGGCCGCCTTCGCGATTTTGCTGGCTTGCTGGCTGGCTTTTGCGCTGTATCCGCTGCCGGCGGCGGATTTCGACTGGCAGAGCGTCGGCATCCCCGCCGATTGGCGCTACCTGACGGGGTTCGCCGCCCACTGGGAGAAGAACGCCAACTTCGCGGCCGCGTTCGACCGGTGGTTTCTCAACCTCTTCCCGCGCGAGAAGCCGTTCGTCTTCAGCGGCGGAGGCTACCAGACGCTGAACTTCGTGCCATCGATCGCAACCATGGTCTTCGGTCTCTTGGCGGGCCAACTGCTGCGAAGCAGCCTGTCGATCCCGAGCAAGCTCAAACACCTTGTTGTCTTCGGGATATTGGGGGTCGTGTTGGGCAAAGGCATTGCCCTGGCGGGTCTGTGCCCGATCGTCAAACGCATCTGGACACCCTCCTGGACGATCTACAGCGCCGGCTGGGTGACGCTCGTGCTGGCGGCCTTCGTCGCCGTCATCGAGTGGCGACGATGGAAGCGATGGGCATTTCCTTTCGTGGTCGTCGGACTCAACCCCATCACCCTGTACTGCCTCTGGCAGCTCTCGGGCGGCTTTATCCGCGACAACCTCCGCCGTCATCTCGGCCAGCACATCTTTGAGAGTCTCGGCGCCGCTTACGCGCCCGTCCTCGAACGGGCCGCGGTACTGCTGGTCCTCTGGCTCGTCCTGCTATGGATGTATCGCAGGAAGATCTTCCTGCGGATCTGATTCGAGGCGAATCCGTCCATCGCCTCGCGCCTCGAATCCTCGCATCGGCTCAACGTGCCAGGTACATTCCAACGATGCACACCAACGCCGAAAGCAGCATCGGCAACAGATTGTCCGTCTTGAACTCCTCCATGATGTACCTCCTAAACCTGCTCTTTCGAATGGTGTACGCCGCTCGGAATATGCGAGTTCTCGAGGAACGGGGTCTGCGGGGAGAGAATGAAAAAGGGACGCCGGCGGTTTCCACCGGCGCCCCTTGCGCTGTTGAGAATCGATCCGCCGGAGGCGGATCGAGCGGGCTTACTTCTTTTCGTCTTCCGTCGGCCAATCGCCGGGAATGACGATCTCGCCATCCTTGTCGTCGTCGACCGCCGCCGATCCGCCGGAGGCGAATCCCGAATCGGTGAAAAGCATGAAGGACAGGTCTTCCTTTTCCCCGGTCTGGTCGCGCAACTGCGTCCATTCCCAGACCTCGGTGGCGGCCGTCGGGCTCACCTGTCCGGCCACGGCGCTGCCGTTGCGTCCGGCGCCGACCATCGAGAGAACGTCGGCGGCGCTCAGGGCGACGCCATAGATGCGGATGTCGTCGAGCAGTCCGTTGAAGAACTCCGACGCCTCGTCGCCGCGCACGCCGATCGTCAGTGTCGCCTGCGTCGGCGCGACGTAGCCGCCGGAATTGGTGGCGGTCCCGCCGAGAACCCCATCGATGTAGAGCCTCATCTGGCGCGTCGAAGCGTCATACGTCGCCGTCAGCAGGTGCCACTGGTTGGCGTTGAGGCTCTGCGTCGTCTGCCAGGTGTTCATGCCGACCCGGAAATGGAACCGGCCGTTGGCGTCGATCCACAACCCGAAACGATTGCCGGCGGTGCTGTCGCGATCGTATTCCATGATGGTCTGCCATCCGCCGCGAACCTCGCGGGCATTGACCCACGCGGAAACGGAGAACGAACCCGGCGCGAAGTCCAGCCCTTTGGCCTTGGTGACGCGAACGTAGGCGCCGCGGCCGTCGAGGTCGATGGCGCCGCCGATCTGGCCGTCCGCAGGTTGCCAGATGGGATTGCCCACGAGCGTCCCATCGTTTCCGTTGCCCGAACTGTCGGCGGCAACAGGGCCCTTGGATTCGTCGAGTTTCCAGTGGGCCAGCAGTTGCGCCCCCGACGGACTCCAGGCGGTGTACGGATGGTTCGTCCAGCCCCACGGGTACTCCATGGTCCGGGCATCGTCGTAGACCGCCGCGATGCTCAGCCAGTAGATCTCACGCGGGTTCTTCTGCTCGAACCAGGCGTCGCGCGGCAATTGCAGCGTGTAGCGGTAGACCGGCTCGAAGCCGTACCTACCCGCTTCGCCCGCCTCGGGATGCTTGTCGAAACCGACCATCACCTCGTCGAAGTCCTTGGCAGTGTACTCCCAGATCTTCTCGGCCGGATAGCTGAACGTGACTGGATCGCCCGGCGTCGGGTCAGGCGCATCGGACCAGATCGCCAGTTGGAAATAGTCGGGCTGTCGCGGCGCCGTCATCTGGTTGCACTCGCATGGCTGATAGCCATAGCCGATGTAGGAGCCCCACCAGACAATTCCCGTCACGGAGGTGTCGCTGTTGCACTGCCAGTCGTCGGCAACCAGTCGGCGATAGGTCAGGCCGGCGTTCGCCTGCTGCGTTTCGATCGCGAAGGCCAGATCAACCGGCCGCGTCAAGAGCGCGTGTCCCCTCGGATAGAGCAGTTGCTGCCAGGTGCCGCTGTAGGTCTCCTGGGCCTGCACCCAGACCGCCGAGTCGTTCCAGTGCTCGGAAGAAGCCTTCCATCCGAAGCGCGTCGCGATACTGCCGGCTCGTTGCAGCACGTACGCCTGCGCACTGAGCCAGTAGACCACGGGTCGGCTCGTCGATCCGGCCTGCACGAATGCCTCCTCCGCGTCGATCGGGAAGTCGTACCGGTAGACCGTCAGATGGCTGGCAGGCTCGTACGCCTGGTTGCACGGGCTGTAGAAACTCTGCGCCCTGGCGTCGAGGGATTGCACGGTGAACTGGCCTGCCGAGAATTGCTTCGTCCAGAGAACCTTGCCCGGCATGCTGTAGCGGGTCGAGCTGGCGCCGGCGGGGACATCCTCGCGAATGGTCAGCGTGAACGTGACATCGCTGGCGCCTCCGCTGGGCAGCACGTCATGATACCACGCGCCCCAGAGCGTGATGCCGGTGATTGGTCCTGCCGTCGTACACTCGAAGTCGTCGGCGCCGATCTGCGCGGCCCAGGTCACGGGAAGATCTCGCGTGATGTCGACGTCCATCCCGGTGCCCGTCGTGTCGGGTTCCTGCACCCACTTGTCCGACGCCACCGGTCCGCGAACGGCCAGGGACTCTTCATCCTCATAGTGCTTCCAATGGCGAAGCCCCGTGAAGGGCTGCTCCCACTTGATGTAGTCGGGATCGGTGTCCAGCTCGAACGCCATGTCGTAGGTGTCGAGGCGTTCGCAGACGAGCGAATTGGTGATCGGCTGGACGATGGCCGAATCGACGGTCATCCCTTGCCGCAGGTCGTTCGTACGGAAGCTGAAGGCAACCGCGGCGTCCATCCAGGGCATCGCGCGGCTCTTCCAGCCCCAGACATAATCCGGCTCGGGCGAACCGGTGTAGACCGCCGTGATGCTCACCCAGAAGATACTGTCCTGCGTCTGGTCCTCGACGTAGTTGCCCTGCCAGAAATACTCGCGCGCTTCGAGGTCCACATGATACTCGAAGCAGGTGTCGGAGGGCTTGTTGGGGAACTCGTCGCTACCGCTCAAGTCTTCCGTGACGCGATCGGCGTCGACGTTGACCAGCCAGAGCAGCGCGCCCGGCCGGCTGAACGCGTATCGACTGTCGGCCGGAATGTTGCTCCAGAATCCGATCCGCCAGGATTGCGGCTGGATTCGAGGCGTCTCGACGCCGTCCCAGTTCTGGTACGAGCCCCACCAGTGGACCGATGTCACCGGCATCTGGCCGAAGCAGCGGAAGTCGTCTGCCACGATCTTCCACGAGCCCTGGGCGGAATCCACGGGCCTGCTTGCATACGAAAGCTCGTCCCATCCGCAGTAGATCGGCGCATCCGACGTGGGGTCCCACTCCAGCGGAGGCTGCGACCATTTCAGATGGTCGACCGGAGGCTCGCCCGGAACGGCCGCATCCTCGACGCGGACCAGGTAGTCCTCCACCTCGCCGTTCGGCGCCAGGCCCGTGACGCGCAGACCGCGCATCGTGCTGAAGCGCAAGCGCGCAAACGTCTCGCCCACGGCCGCCCTGGCGGGAACGTCGAGCGGCAGCGTGTTGCTCCCGGAGGCCAGAGGCTCGTCGGCGAACACGTGCTCGTCGGCGTCGTCCCAGTCGCCGTCGGCGTTCCAGTCGATCCAGGCATTGAGCGAGCCGCTCGTCGACGCGGTCACTTCGACCGTCGTGGACTTGCCGACGACCAGGTCGGAGAAGACCACGCCGTCTTCGTCGTCGGAGCAGCGGAAGTCGTCGCCCGTAGCGCCGGCGTCGGGCAGCCCGTCGAACTCACCGTCGACAAGCCGGCCCAGGTAGATATCGGAAACGATCGTATGGCGCGCGCCGTCGCTGAGCAGCAGCGTCGGGTACGTCGGATCGGGCGCATCGCCGAAATCCGTGTCGCCGGCGCATTCGTTCGTGCCGCCGGCGATGACGAAGGCCAGATCGAGCGCACGGCCCTCATACCGATGCGTGTCGGGATAGGACATCGGCAGCCATCCGAGGCTCGGGTGCCGCCAAGCCGCGCGGTCCTGGAACTGGAGTTCCTGCCGCGTCGTGCTCCATCCGAACGTGTGCTTGCGGTCCTGCGGCGGGACCTCCTTGATTTCGAGCCAGTAGATCACGCCCCGTCGCTGGACAAACAGATCTTCCGAGTCATCGAGGCAGATGTTGTACTGGTAGACGTAATTGTGATTGTCGTCCTCGTAGAGCTTGCTGAGCGGGTCGAACCAGCCCTGACCGATATTGCTGCCGGTCTGTCGCACGTCGTAGCTGTACGGTGCGACCTCCTTGCGCCAGAGCAGTTCGCCCGGCCGGCTCCACGCGATCAGGTTGTCGGCCGGCAGATTGGAGTAGATGCTCACCGTGAATCGCAGGCTGTCGACGCCCACCGACGGTCTGACGTCATCGAGGAAGGAGCCCCAGAAGTGAATGCCGGTGATCGGGCCGTCTTCGGCGCACTGGAAGTCGTCGGCCAGCGCGGTCGCGGACGCGGCTACGTCAATCCCGGTCGATTGCAGATCGGCCACCTGCGGCCAGTGCATCTTGTACGCGTCGCCGTCTTCCCAGTCGCAGAACACCAGAGGCTCTTTGAGGCGAAGCAGGTAATCCTCGGTCTCGCCGTCGCTGAAGACGCCGTCGCCGTTCCAGCCCTCGACGACCGGAGCGTCGCTGATGGTAAATCGTGCCCAGACGTATCCGCCCAAGGGGCCGGCGCGGAAGTTCGCGGGTCCCAGGTCGGATAGATATCCATCGTAGCCGGCAGGCACCGGGAAGTTCACCAGCACGTGCTCGGGAGCCGCGCCTTCGGCGCACTGAGACACGCCCTGCCAGAGGCCGTCATGGTTCCAGTCGAACAGGACGTTGACGTAGGCGCTGCGGCCGTCCGTGCGCTCGTTGTGCACCTCGATATCGATCTCGGCGCCCCAGATCGCCAGTTGACAGGCATTGGTGATGGATTCGATGCCGGTGAAGACCAGCGGAGTGACGACCTCATCGCCGCCCACCTTCACGATGGTATAGGCGCGAGGTTTGCGCAGACCGGCGTCCCCGTCCTGGAATCCTTCGTCCTTGTTGTAGGTGTTGGGCGTGAACTTGGGGCACTGTCCGGCGTTGCCGTCCGCTTCGATGTCCACCTTCGGCCCGAAGTAGAGCGAGCGGCTGTTGTGCTCGATCCACGAGGCCGGACCGACGCCGACGCACGTCGGGAACATCCCTTCCACACCGGTATCCGGATAGGCCAGCGCGCCCTCGGGCGCGTCGCCGAAATCGCGATCCCCCGTGGGAGGCTCGGGGTCCTCGTTCAGCACGCACTCATGAATGATGACTCCTTCGACGGTCACGTTCCGGCCGCGGATGTCGATCGAAATCCATCCCGGACAGTAATCGAATATCTCGGAGTCCACGCCGATGGATGTCGAGTCGCGCACGTCCGTCCGGGCCACAAGCGTGCGCCGTTGAATCAACTGATTCTCATGGCCGAGACTGCGAATGTCACGCGGCAGAGGAGGCGCCTCTGCGTCGGAAGACCATTCAGGCTTGGTCCAGTTCAACGACACTTCCAGGTAGCTTCCCACCGAAGACGCCGGGTCGAGAATCGCAACGACCAGATCAACCGAAACGACTTTCTTGCCTTTGGGGTTGTACTTGCCGCTGTAAAACCACTGCGTCCACCAGTCCGTGTTGGGGTAGTAATACCAGGACCCGCGTTCGTATCCGGTTCCCTGACCGGCCGCCACCTGTCCGGTCCCATCGAGATCAACCGTGAACTCGTCCTCGACGGCCCCGGCCGGACAGACCCCAACGCCCAGCATCCAGACCGACGCGGCGATCGCCACACACAGGAACCTTGCTTTCAGCCCGCTCATAAGATCTTCCTCCCAAAGACAACTCCACGCGAGGCCAGCGCAATGCCTCGTCGTTGAAGAACGGCTTGACTACCCATTTGCGGCATTTCCTTAACGGTATAGTTCCACTCCTGCATCGACTCGTAACGGTTTTTCCTCAAGCAGAAAGCGGGCCAGGCCGGCGAAAAAGGCCCGCCTCGCCGGTTGTGGCCCCTTCCCCGGCCGGTCCGAGGGTCCTGAACCGGCATGGCATCACGTCAGACAAAACGTTATAGGACCTGGGTTTAGGTTCGAAGGGGCTGAAGCACGGCGACACAGCAACCTGCTGCACAGACCCGACAGCAACCTGAACCAGGGTCTTTTCGGAACACCTCGGGGGGAAACGACGTGACTTTGGGGCGGTGGGATGCCTCTTGTGCGGGAGGCTGTCACCGGTTAGGTTCAACCTGGCCGCCGGTGCGGCTGGAAATCGCGATGCGGTTGGGAGCAGACAATGAGACCGCGGCAGTTGGCTTTCCTGATCCTGGCTCTGATGGTCCTTCCCGGAGGCTGCAAGAAGAGACCCAGACGGACGGAGTATCCCCTGCACTACGCTGCCTCGCTGGGCCATCTCGAACAGCTTCAGCGCCTGCTCTCTGGCGGCCTCGACGTCAACACGAGAGACGCCTCGGGAGATACACCTTTGCACGAGGCAGCCAGCCAAGGGCACGTGCTCGCGGCACAACTGTTGCTGGCTCACGGCGCGGAGGTGGATATCAGAAACGACAACGGCGCCACCGCCCTGCTGGAGGCGGCCGCCGCAGATCACGAGCTGATGGCTATCGTCCTGATCGAATGGGGCGCCGACGTCAACGTGGGAAGATCAGGCCAACAAGAGGAGGTGTACACGCCGTTGCATTTCGCTGCAAGATACGGGAATGCCAAACTGGTCCGTTTGCTCATTGCCAAAGGCGCTAACGTCAACGGAAGCACGCGAAGCCGGACAAGCCCAGCCATCCTGGCGATGCATAAGAACCATCGGGAGTTGATCCAGATTCTGGTTGAAGCAGGTGCCGACGTTCCAGCTCCAGTGGCAGCGTATCTCCACGACAGCGCACGATTGCAGACGGCCATCGAACGAGGCGATGACATCAGCGTCATGGTGTTGGATGAGAGCACCGCCCTGCACCTGGCGGCCGAATTCGGGGATGCCGAAATGGCCTCCTTGCTCGTATCGCACGGTGCAGACATTCACGTAGACAATACCCGTCGCGAGACCCCTCTCGAAGTCGCGGCGCGATGCGGCTCTACGAGCGTGGCACAAGTGCTTGTTGCCAGCGGCGCCGTGACGGACGCCAAGGATCCCCACGACGTCTACAATGCCCTCCACTACGCAGCCGATCAAGGATGCAAGGACATTGTCGAACTGCTGCTCGCCAAAGGAGTCGACACCAGAACAGATGGAGACCGCGGCAAGTGGACGGCCCTGCACACTGCCGCCGGCAGGGGCAACACAGAGATCGTCAGGGTCTTGCTCGAGAGCGGCGCTGACATCAACGCAGAGACCAAGTATGGTTATACGCCGCTACACGTGGCCATTGACCATAAGTATGAAGCCCTCGTGCAGTACCTGCTGGACCAAGGGGCCGATGTGAATGTGGGATCGGGCGAGCGCGGTACGCCTCTGCGGACCGCCTGTTGCCGTGGCGACGAGAATCTCGTGAAGCTTCTGCTGGCCAGGGGCGCCGATGTCAACGCGTGTGGCAGCAATGGCGTCACCGCTTTGCACGATGCGGCCGAGAGAGGTTACATCGTACTGGTCCGACTGCTCGTGGATCGCGGAGCAAACATCGACGCCATAAGCAAAGACGGCGCCACGCCACTGGCGCAGGCCTTTGACGCCTATTCTTCGGGGCGTTCGCACCTCCCGACAGACGAAATCTATGAGGGACAGACCTGGGAGCCCCTGGTCTTGCCTTTAGCACCGGTCAGGGAGACGATCGTATTTCTGGTCGAAAACGGCGCAAACGTGAACGTGCGCGATGCGACGGGGGACACGCTGCTCCAGCGGGCCTGCGGAACCGGCGAGGAGGACCTAGTCAGGCTGGTTTTGGCGCACGGAGCCGATGTCGACGCGCGAGATCAAGATGGAGATACCGCACTGCATGAGGCGACCATCGGAGGCAGCCTGGAGATCGTTTCATTGCTGCTCGACCACAAAGCGAGCATTGGCGCACCGGACGACGACGGCAACACGCCCCTGCACGAGGCCGCACTGCGAGGCCATCGCGACATTGTTGAACTGCTCCTCGCGCACGGCGCCGATCCAAGCGTCCGGGACGCCGGCGGGGCAACCCCCGCGAACGAAGCTGCCCGGCGTGGCCACCAAGGCATCGTCGAACTGCTCAGCCAACGATCCAATCCGCTTCCTGGTCGGTGAGATAAGGGCACCCTGCGCCGGGGCTGAGGTTCAGTACGGCCCGCGGATGTGGTCGCGGACTTCGGTGGTGTAGAAATCCGAAAGTCTCCGATGCAGCTCGGGCAAAAGACGAGGCAGGTTGGACGCATGGGCGTTGTCGATCGCCTGCCGGGGCGAGCTGGCGCCGGGAATGACGACGGAGACCGCCTCGTGGTCGAGAATCCAGCGCATCGCCATCTGCGTCATCGTCATGCCCTCGGGCAGGAGCGGCTTGATCGCGTCGGCCAGCTCGACGCCTTTGGCGAAGGGCAGACCCGCGAAGGTCTCGCCCACGTTGAAATGCTGCCCATCGCGGTTGTAGTTGCGATGATCGCTCTCGGCGAACTTCGTGTCCTTGGTGAACTTGCCTGCCAGAAGACCGCTGGCCAGGGGCAGGCGCACGATGATCGCCACATTCTGGGCCTTGGCCTTGGGCAGCAGCTCGGCAATGGGCTTCTGACGGAAGATGTTGAAGATGATTTGAAGCGAGGCGAGGTCGCCGTGCTCCAGGCAGACCATCGCCTCCTCGACGCTCTCGACGCTGGCGCCGAAGTGCCGGATCTTGCCCTCCTGCCTGAGCTTACGGAGCCAATCGAAGATCGCTCCCTCCCGCAGCACCCGCATGGGCACGCAGTGCAGTTGCGTCAGGTCGAGGCATTCGACGCCGAGACGCCGGAGCGAGTCCTCGGTCTTGCGGCGAAGGGCCCGCTCGGTGCAGCCGTCGGGATAGACATCCGCCTCGCGACCGAACTTCGTCGCCACGCGAATATCACGGCCCGTGTCGCGCAGGAACCGCCCGATCAGCGTCTCGCTGCGCCCGTTGCCGTAGACGTCGGCGGTGTCGAAGAGCGTGGTGCCCTTCTCGACCGCCGCGACCATGATCTGCATCGCGGTCTGTTCCGCCATCGGCCCGAAATCCCCGCCGAATTGCCAGCATCCCAGTCCGACTTCGCCGATTGCCCATCCCGTCTTGCCCAACTGCCTCTGTTGCATGGTTCCTCCCGATCCGTCAGACGGCATCCGCCTTCTCATGGCCTGTCCCAGCGACACGGGCGAATCATGATTCGCCCCTACTCGCTTCCCGCCCAAAGAAACGATGGAAGAGCTCTTCGGCCTTCCGAAAGCCATCCTCGCTCAACACCACGGACTTTGCCCTGCCCCTCGGATCGGAGATGCAGCCCTTCTCATGGAGGCGATTCATCGTCTCCCAGTCGAAGCTCTTCCACGCCCGCGCGCCGATGCCATCCTCGCGATCATACGTCACGAGGTACAGCAGCGCCAGCGTGCACTCGTCGATCTTGTCATAGTCGAATTCCATATGGGCCGTCCTTTCCCATCCTGCCCAATGTGCCGGCGCAAGCGTCAGGAGAACACGCGTCATCGAGGCGTGCTCAACGCACCTGCAAATCATCGTCTGCCGGCGCCTGCGACGGCCGGCGCCGTTTCTCGCGGAACACGAGTCCCACGGGCGAATAATCATTCGCCCCTACAGGGTCCGGGCAAGCGCGCCGCCCGAATCATACCGAAGATGCTGATGGCCGTCCAAAAGCATTCGACAACGAAGGCCGACAGATTGAAATCGAAGACCAGCGAGAGCATGACCATGCCGGCTCCGAGGGCGTTGGCCAACGAATAGGCCACCGTCTGCGCGTGGACCTTGCCCAGTTGGAGCAGCAGGTACGTTCCGATAATCATCGCGACGCCGGCATTGCCGACGAGATCGTGCCATTGATAACCCACTGCGTTTCCTTCCAAGAATGCTCCAAAACCGCGACCTCATTGTTCGATGGCCACCTGAACCGGGGTAATCCTGAGCGCCCGGGTCATGTCCTTCGGATCGATGCGAACGAGCATGCCGCGCCGCCCCGCGTTGATGTAGATCTCGGGCAGGTCGAAGATGGTCTGCTCGGCATAAACCGGCATGGCTCGCCGCGTGCCGAACGGGCTGGTCCCGCCTACCATGTAGCCGCTGTGGCGGTCGGCGACCTTGGGCTCGCATGGGGCTACCGACTTGACGCCCAGCACGCGAGCCAGTTGCTTCGTGGAGACCTCGCGGTCGCCGTGCATCAACACGATCAGCGGGTCCTTCGCGTCCGTCTCCATAATCAGGGTCTTGATCACCGCATGCTCATCGACGCCCAGCTCACGGGACGAGACCCGCGTGCCGCCTCGCTCCTCGTAGGCATACGTGAAGACCTCGAACGGGATATCGTGCTGCAACAGGCAGCGGATCGCATTGGTCTTGGGGTAATCCTGCTTGGTCATGGCAAATCCCCGGGTCTCCCCGCTACTGCGCCGTTTGCGCCTCCAGCGCTTCGATATTGGCCATCGCTTCGTCGAAGCTGTCGCCGCAGACGTCGGGCGACGGCTTCCAGCCGAGGCAGAACGACGGCCGTTCGGGCCGGCCGAACAGCTTGCACAGATTGCGGTCGTCAAGATGACGGCATCGCACCCCCGCGGGCTTGCCGTGCGGCATATCCGGCATGGCGCTGGCGATCGACGGGGCGATGCAGCAGGCCCCACACTTGTGGCATTCCATGGGCACCTCGGTCGACGCGGTTCTCAGTGCTGATAACGGCAAGAGCATCATACGCCGACGAGGAACGCACTTCAACCCATGAACCGCCAAGCCAAGTCACCGGGAGGCATTTTTGGCGCAAGCCCTGCCTTTTCGTATGTTTTGGGTACACGGTCCTCGCTGGTTTGTAGTGACGCCTTGAGGCGTTACCTGTCCATGCCCTCACGGGCACACTACAGGCGGCGGTTTCGGAAGAGAAGGAGGGGCAACTCATGAATCTTCTCAAGCGCATCCTGGGCAAGCCAACAGCCTTCGAGAGTTTCTCGGACCAGGAGAAACGCCAACTGCTCGAATTCAATGCGGCGGCCCTCCGCATGGAGCGCATGGCCCGCAGCCAGGGCGCCTCGATCACCTTGGCCAACCCAGACTCTCGGGGCCAACTGCTCAAGCACCTTTCGGACACGGAGATGGCGCAGCTCGAACGCATTCGCGCGCTGTACGACAAGGCCGACGCCACCAGCGGCCCGGAGGCCATTGCCCTGTACCAGGAGGTCTCCCAACTGGCGCCCTGGGACGAGGTCTGTCTCATGTCGATCGGCGTCGAGCACGCCCAGGCAGGTCGATTCGACCAAGCCCTTGATTGGCTGGGCAAAGCCGCTCAGGTCAACCCGAGCAACACGCGAGTTCGCGACAACCTGATGGCTGTACAGGTGGCGGGAGGACGACGTGGATACTGAAATCCGAGCGGGTCAAGCGTGCGGACTCTGTCCGCTCTGTGGTAGGCCACGGGTGGATTCTGTTCTTTAGAGCGAAGACGGAGGGGGAAGATGATCGCACAAGACCAGTTCACAACCATCGACGACGCAACGATGGAGCAGGTCCATGAAGTGATGCAGACGCTGCCCATTGCGCCGGTCGCGCAGGTCGACGCCAACCATGCCGTGTGCCGGAACGCGTGGGGAAGCGCCCCGCGACTCGACGGCGACGCCGCATCTGTACTGACTCGACTGAAGAAGAACCTCGAGAGCATCACCGCCCGACCCGGATTCCAGCACTGCCAGGCTCGGAAGATGGACACGCTTCCGGCCAGGACCTATGGTCCCCAGGATGCACAGGAGTACCTGGCGCTCATGGCATTTATCGCGAAGCCAAGCCTGTACGCCTATCCGCATCACATCTGGCGGACGGGTGACGATGCCTACGTCCTCTGGCCCTCGGAGGTCATGGGCCGATAGCACGGCGTGAATCGGCGGGACGATCATTCCGACGGCGCCGCGATCGGCACGCCTTCAGAAGCCGGATAGCCGAAGCACGGATTGCCCTCGACGTCCCAGGTGAATCGCTGCATCCGGGTATTGCGGTCCCAGCCGGCGCCCTGGCGCTTGGCGGCATGGTAGATGATCCAGTCCTCGCTGCCGTCGGGGCTGCGGGCAAAAGACGCGTGGCCCGGACTGAAAACCGTGGCGGTCGACCCGAACACGGGGGTGTTCTTCTTCTGCCACGAGGCCGAGTCGAGCGGATCGTCGCCGACCAGTTTCAACTGCCCCAGGCAGTAATTGTCCGTCCAGCTCCCGCTGGCGGAGTAGATGATGAACACATCGCCGGCGTGTGTGAGCACCTGCGGCCCTTCATTGACCAGCGGCTTGCCGATCTGCTCCCAATCGTATTCGGGCTTCGATATCAGCGACCTGGGTCCCTCGATCGAAAGCGGGTCCTTCATGGGCGCGATGTAGAGATTCTGCGCGACGTTCGTATCGCCTTCCCAGCCCGCCCAGATGAAATAGAGCCGGCCCTCGTACGACAGAACCGTCCCGTCGATGGCCCACTTGTCGGAGGGATCGGCGATCTTGCCGCGGATCGTGTAACTTCCGGCCGGATCGTCCGTATCGGCCTGGAGGACATACATGCGATGGTTCTCGTTGTTCCCGTCGTCGGCGGCGACGTAGATGTACCAGCCGTCCTGGAGCCGATGCAGCTCCGGCGCCCAGAGCTCGCGGGAATAGGGCTCCCCGCGCACCGGCCGCCAGACCTGCCTGCCCTCGAACTGAACCGCCTCCTCGATCCGCAGTCCGCTGTGCACCCAGATCGCGCCTTTATGCGAATAGCAGTAGTGATACACGCCATCGGCCTGCATGACCCACGGATCGTGACCCTCGGGCGCAACGGGATTGGTGATGAGGCGCTGGCCCGCACAGGCGGCGTTCAACAGAAGAGAAAGAACGATGGAAACGACCCTGACGGTCACCGACATACGGGAAGGCCGCATGAGACACTTCTCCTCCTGTTCGATAGCGATGTGCCGATACTCACAGGCCGGCCAGCCGCTGGGCTTGCACAGCTTCAGCCTCATTACAGCAGGCTTGGCGAGGCCAGGCAAACAGAATCTCCGGCGGAATGCAGGCCGTCAGTGACGGACTGAGATAGGTCTGTCCGCCCGCGACAGCCTCCACCGCCTCGATCAGATCGGGGAACATCTCGTCTTTGAGCACGTAGGCGGAGGCTCCTGCGCCGAGCATGGCCTTGACGTACACGTGCGAATCATGGGTCGACAGGCCGATGATTCGCACGTCAGGCTGTTCGGCAAGGATCTGGCGGGTCGCGCCGATTCCGTTAAGCCGGGGCATTTCGACATCCATGATCACGACATCGGGCTTCAACTCCCTGGCCCGTTGCACCGCCTCACAGCCGTCGGCCGCCTCACCCACGACCTGCGCCTCCGACACCTCCTGGAATACGCGAGCCAACGTTTGCCGCATGCCGAAGTGATCGTCCACAATCAGAATTCGCATCTTGTCGTCCTCTGTCCCTGGGTACGCATCCCACGTTCGTCATCAGGCCGAGAACAATGGGGCAACTCCACAACCCCATTCAATGGAGGTTCTCCGCAACGTTGCGAACTATCTTGCCTGTATCGGCAGGACAGGACAGAAACTTGCATCAGGAATTTGCTCATAAGGGAAAATACGGAGTCTCGTGGCGAATCGCCGGCTTCGCCTCCGGCATGCTGGACCAAGGGCCAGGAGGGCCAGCCTCCCACATGACCCGGCGGACATGGTGACATCGCTGCGTCGCAGGCCCCGGCGTGTGAATTGCGCAGTCCAGGGTGTGCGGTCCTTCTCTGCCGGATTCCTGCCCGTTGTCAGCAGGTGAAAGACTATCCCTGATCTACCCGGGCCGCGCTCTTCCGGGAAGCCTCTCCATCGGACAGCCTCCGAAGCATGCCTCGAATGTCGGCGGCGCCTCGGATGGCCACGTACACGGTGACGGTCGAGTACCAGACAAGACAGACGATCGTCGTCGCTCCCCAGAACCAGTGGTCTCTCAACATGGTCAATACACCGTCGATGACAGCTTTCATGATGGTTTGCCCTCCACGGTGTTCCGAGGTCGAGGTTTCAGAAGCGAACCGACGATCATGGCGATCGCGACGCTCACATATGCGGCGATGCCGAACAGCGGACTGTTGTTCGTGACCCATTCCGTCACCGGACCGGTCTTTTGCAGAATCAGCGTGGTGACCGGCACGAGCGCACCGCAGATGATTGCGGCGGTGGCGCCCCAGTCGTTGGCCCGCTTCCAGTAGCAGCAGGCGATCAACAGAGCCGACATGCTCGACAGGTAAATGGTGCCGGTGATTCCGAGGTACGTCCACAGATCGCCCTCGATCTCGTACCAGAGCCCGTAGATCAGGAGAAACACGCCGATCAGCGCGACAATGGTGCGATTCCAGAAGAGGCCCTTCCTTTCCGACCATTTGGTCGCGCGGAACGGCGCCAGGATATCGTTGTAGATCACACTGCTCCAGGTGAGCATATAGGATGCGTCGGTGCTCATATCGGCGGCCAGCATGGCTGCGATGAGCAATCCCATCAATCCGGCGGGCACGATCATAGCAAGCATCTTAGGCATGGCCAGGAGGGTATTTCCACCCACCTGCTCCGGCGTGAGCACCGCCAGCGCCGCGATCCCCCAGATCCCCGGGATCAGGAAGCGGGAGACGAAGAAGAAGGACGTGCCGGTGTAGACCCGCCGGCCGGTCGCAGAGTCCTTCGCCGCCAGGACCCGGGCGATTTGCGTCTGCCAGGTGAGCACGGCCGCCGTGTTAAGAAGGGCATTGAAGACCACATAAGGCCATCCCATCGTGTCATTCACTAAGGGGTTGAAGCCGCCGGCGCCGTGGTGCGTCTCCACGGTGTCCACGAGCGTGCTCCAGCCCACTTTTCCCAGAATGAGAAACGTCGTAATGATCAGGCCTGCGCTCATGACGATAAATTGGAGGAAATCCGTGACGAGGACGGAGAGCATGCCGCCCAGGATCGTGTAGGCTGCGACCCCGACGAGCAGCGCCGTCATCATGGCCTTGAGATACTTCGGGTCCAGACCGGCCACACTGACCAGGAAATCGCCGCCGGTCCTCAGGAACACGCCCATATTCAGCAGGCCACCAAGCACGATGACCACGCCGGCAGCCCATCGCACGCGCGGACCGTATTTCTTCTCGAAGAGCTCGGGGATCGTCATCACGCCGGAATCCCGCAGGGGTTTGACGCAGAAGCCCGTGTAGCCCACGAGGAACATGGCCGCGAAGGTCAGCAACCCCGGCACGGCGCCGGCAAAGCCCTTGTCGTACCCGTTCTGCGCCGTGTACATGCACGTCACGATGCCGAACTCGGTGGCCGCAAGCGAGGCGATGCCCAGGTAGACGTTCATCTCCCGTCCTGCGACGATGAAGTCCTCCACCCGGCGTACGTAGCGGCGAAGCGCCAGGCCCGCAACCATGGTGACCAGGAGGTAAACGCCGATAATGCCGCCATCCAGTACTGTCAGACCGCCCATTGATTCTCGCTCCTGTTTTGGCAAGGCTCAGAAATCAGGAAGGCAGGAAGGGAAAACGTGCATAAAGCGACACCGCTGCGTCCGGTGGTCTTCTCGCGTCCGTGCGCCGTCATATTCTTCCCTTCGTTCTCCCACGGCTCGATGGTTCGGACCCAGTGTTCGGGACCGGGTGACAGGACTATAATCCCGACTTCCACCAGGGTCAAGCCAGAACCGATTTCCCGATGCACAAGTCGGATTTCAGGTATCCACTGATCCGAGAACCGGCGATATCCCCATCCGGCGGAGGCATCCATTCAAATCGTGACTTTGCGACCGGAGGCGGCGGACCGCTTCTCCGCCAGCACGAGCCGGAGCGAATCGACCGACTGCGCCGGCGTGATGATCGCCGGGACGCTCTTGCCACGAACGGCCTTGACGAAGTGCGCGATCTCGTTGGAGTAGCCGTCGCCCGAGGCGATCTTGGGCGTGAAGGCCTCGCCGCGGGTCGGGGCGACCTTGAACGCGGCTTGTCGCGTGCAGTCGTAGCTGATAGTGCCCTTTTCGAGCACGACGTTGAAGCTCATCTCGAATCCGAATCCCGGCGTCATGGCCCATCCGCCCTCGGCGGTCACGACGCAATCGTTGTCGTAGAGGTACTGCGTGACGATGTGATCGAACTGACCCGCCGGACCGCCCACCGCGCGGCTGAAAACCGCCTTGGGCATCCCGAACACGTACTGCACGTAGTCGGAGTCGTGGATGTGCAGGTCCAGCGCCGCCGAGCCGCTCTTGGCCGGGTCCATCAGCCAGTTGTCCCACGACCACGTCGGCGTCAGGCTCAGCCGCTGGAACGTCGCGGCCAGCACCCTGCCATACTTGCCGGAATCGATGATCTCTTTGGTCTTGGCATACTCCGGCCAGAATCGGATGCAGTGACCCACTTGAAGGAGCTTGCCGCTCTCCTTGGCCGCCGCGACGATCTTCTCGCCGTCGGCAACCGTCATCGCCAAAGGCTTTTCGCACAAGACGTTGACGCCCGCCTTCAGTGCCTTGACGGCATGCTTCTTGTGCAGATAGGTCGGCAGGGTCACCGAGAGGATGTCGAGATTCGCCTCGGCCAGCATCCTGTTGAAATTGTCGTAGAGGCCGACCCCTGTGAAATCCAGCGGCGCTTCGGCCCCCTGGATGTTCCCGGCGGTGCCGCCGGTGTCCCGGAACTTGGCCTTGTCGGTGTCGCAAATCGCCACGACCTTCACGCCCGCCAGCGCCCGGTAGCAGCGAAAGTGCATCTTGCCCATGAAACCCAAACCGATGATGCCCACTCTGGTCATGGTACTCTCCCTTCTGACAGGAATGGTCTACTTGAAGATCCTCTTCATCGCGGCGGCCGTCTTCTGAGGCCGGCCCGGCTGGTACGGGAGCATCTCGGCGGTAACGTAGCCGTCGTAGCCGATCTCGCCCAGCGCCGCCTTGACCGCCTCGAAATCCACGTCGCCTTCCAGCAAATCGACGAAGCCTTCGGCCGTGCCGACCGATTTCTTGAAATCCTTGACGTGGACGCGGGCGATCCGCTTGCCCAGAATCCGGATCCACTGGTCGGGATAGCCGGTCAGCAGGACGTTGCCCACATCGAAATAGGACCCTACGGCTTTCGATCGGAAGCTGTCGATGAAGTCGCGCATTTCCAGCGGGCTGAGCAGGAACTTGTTCCAGACGTTCTCGATGGCGAGCGTGACGCCAAGCTTCTTGGCGGTCGGAACCAGTTGCGAAACCGCGTCCTTGGCCCGCTCGTAGCACACGTCGTACGGCACGACCGGGCTCTTTTCGAGGAAGAAGACGTCGACCGCTCCCGGAACGAACAGATAGGCGTCGGTGCCGAGCCATTTAGTCACCTGGAGCGCTTTCTTCGTGAAGTCGACGATCCTGGCGCGGACCGCCGGATCGTCATCCGATGGCGAACTGCCCCAGCTCTCGCCGCTGGCGACGCCGGCGATCTCGATCCCCAGCTTCTTCGCCTTGGCCATGATCTGCTCACACTGGGCCTGCGTGGTCTGGTGCGTCATCACGCCCTGGCTGGCGATAGCCAGCTCGATCGCATCGAAACCCAGGTCCTTGGCCTGGGCCATCGCATCGGCCACGGGCAGCGTCGCCTCCAGGCCCCCTTCGAACATCCAATAGCTTGCACTGATCTTCATCGGCACACCTCTTCATCAGTCAGCCGCGATGCAGAATCGGTTCTTATCCTTTGAACTCCATGACGTGCAGCTCCCTCGGATTCTTCCACTGCCCGCGTGTGAAATCGGGGAAGTCCACCGGCCTGCCCTTCTTGGCGACCGACTTCTGGGAGAGCCCCACGACCGCCGACCAAGCCACCGCGTCATAGACGTCGATGTCCGTCGGACGACCCTCGCGAAGGGCCTCGATCAGACGGAAATCCTCGATGAAATCCATGCCGCCGTGACCGGCGCCCTCGGCTCGCTCCTGCATGGCCTTCCACAGCGGATGGTCGTAGTCCATCTCCGCGCTGCGGTACTTGCTGAGGTCTTCCCAGTCATGGCCCTGGGTCTTGCCCTCGATGTGCACTTTCTCTTCGGGATACTTGCGGACGAGTCCCTTCGTGCCCTGAACGAGGATGTCGCGGCTGTAAGGCCGGGGCACGTTGGTGTCGTGCTTGACGATGATGGTCTTGCCCAGCTTCGTGCGAATGAGGCTGGTGTTGACGTCGCCGAGCTTGTACGTCTCCTTGCGTCGGGGGTCGTCGGCGGGATACTGCGCTGCGGCGTATTCATACAAGCCCCGCGAGTTGCTGCTGACCGAGACGAGATAATCGAAGGCGTCGCCGCGGTTGATGTCCATGCACTGGGCGATCGGGCCCAGACCGTGCGTCGGATACAGGTTGCAGTCGTGGGTCATCGCCCAGTTGCGGCGCCAGAGGCCTTCGCCTCCTTCGGAGAACTTGACGCCGCGCAGATCGTGCAGATAGCCGCACTCGCCGTGAAGCAGCTCGCCGAACAGGCCCTGCTTGACCATGTTGAGAATCTGCATCTCGGTGCGGTCGTAGCAGCAGTTCTCCATCAGGACGCAGTGCCTTTGGGTCTTCTCGGCGGTCTCAACCAGCTTCCAGCAATCCTCGACGTTGAACGCCGCATTGACTTCCGTAGCGCCGTGCTTGCCGTTCTTCATTGCCTCCAGCAGAACCGGCGTGTGCCATTCCCAGGGCGTGGCGGTGTAGACCAGATCGAGGTCTTCGGTCTCGCACAGCCGTTTGAAGTCCCAGTCGCCTCGCGTGTATCCGGTCGGCTTGGGGAAACCCGCCTCCTCGACCCATTTCTGGACGCGTTCGACCTTCTCGGGAACGATATCGCAGACCGCCGTGATCTGACAGCCTTCGATCTTCAGCAGGTTCCGCACGTGGGCCGAGCCCATGCCCCCGACGCCAACGTAGCCGATTCTCACGTTTTCGAT
Source organism: uncultured Pirellulales bacterium (assembly GCA_964579055.1). GTDB lineage: Bacteria > Planctomycetota > Phycisphaerae > Sedimentisphaerales > Anaerobacaceae > Anaerobaca. The sequence continues at coordinate 32,995 of CAZOFX010000009.1, read as the reverse complement.
GGGCGGGACCTTGAATTCGATCAGATTGGTCCGTCTGTTCCGGAAGAGGCCCGCACTGGCAAGCGACGGCATCACAGTTGTAAGGGAGACGCCTATTCCCGCGGCGGCGCTCGTTTTGATGAAATCCCTGCGGTTCAGATCGCTCATCTCAAGACCTCCCAATAACGCGACAGTTGCACAGTAGCCAGTCGTGCTTCGCACGCCCTGTTCGCGCCGAGCCGACGCGGCCTGCCCTGCTACAGTGGACAGGCCGCCAATTGTACCTGCACGGCGCCTCGGATGCCAGAGTCACAAATGACATAATGACAGAAACCTCCGACGTGCATGGGACGCGCTGCGGCGCCACGACCGCATCGCGATGCGCCTCGGGGGCTCGCAGGTCTCGACGCCGGATGACAAGCGGCTTGTTGACACATCGGGGCGATGGTATAATCGATCGCAGGTGGTCTCAGCGGGGTACAGGGAGGTGTGAGAATCGTGACGAGTTGTCTATCACACCAGGATATGGCGGTCTTTCTCGAAGGGTCGGCGTCGCCCGAGCAGTTGACGTTCTGGCGGCGCCATCTTCGATCGTGTGATTCGTGCGCCGTGATGGTAGCCCGGCTCCGCGCGGGCATGGAGTCGCCGCTGCCGTCGGACCCCTTCGATCGCGATCCGGACGCCGATGACCGTCGGGATCGAGACCGGGACCGCGACAACCGCCCCCATCCCTTCGCCATCGGCCTGGAACCGAACCTCCAGTTGGGCGATTTCCGCATCGAACGCCGGCTCGGCTGCGGGGCCATGGGAGTCGTGTACCAGGCCCTTCAGGTCTCGCTGAATCGACGCGTCGCCCTGAAAGTGCTCCCCTCGGGCCTGATCGGCAACTCCGCCGCGATCGAACGGTTTCACCGTGAGGCGCGGGCGGCCGCCAAGCTGCGACACCCCAACATAGTGACGATTCATTCCGAAGGAATCGAGCAGGGCGTCTGCTATTTCGTCATGGAGATGATCGACGGCCAGAGCCTTGAGGACGTGATCGACGATCTGCGCGGCGCCCGCGCCGGTGACGCCCCCCACGACGAAGGCGTCGCGCCGGTTCGCACGACCCGGTGCGTGCTGCGGGACTGCCGTACACCCCGGGAGTACTTCGACACCGTGGCGCGTCTGATCGCAGAGGTCGCCGATGCCCTGGCGTACGCCCACCGCGAAGGGATCATCCACCGGGACGTCAAACCGTCCAATCTCATTCTGGCCTCCAACGGGCGGCTCGTGCTTCTGGATTTCGGAATCGCCCGCATCTGTGAAGAGCAGGCGATGACCGTCACCGGGTCATTCGTCGGAACTCCCCGCTACATGAGCCCCGAGCAAATCCGCAGTGACGCGCACGCCCCGGACCAGCGGTCCGACGTCTACGCTCTGGGTGTGACGCTGTACGAGTTGCTGACGCTGCGTCCGCTGTTCGACGGGACGAGCCGCGAGCAGGTGATCGGGCAGATCCTCAGCGCCGAGCCGGTGCGGCCTCGACAGATCGATCGGCACATCCCCGTCGACCTGGAGACCATCTGCTGCAAGGCCATCGAGAAGGAGCCTCAGAGGCGGTACGACACTGCGGCGGACCTGGCCGCGGACTTGCGCCGGCACCTGAACGGCCAGGTGATCCGAGCCAGGCCGCCGGGAACGACGGATCGCCTGGTCAAACTCGTCCGCCGCCGGAAGATCGCCGCGGTCATGGCCTTGTGCTTTCTCATTGCCACCGCCTTCGCGCTGGCGATTGCCTGGAAGCACTACAGCACACGCTGGGCTCAACAGGACGCCATGGCCCAGATCGACCACCTGATCCAGGAGGACGCTCACTTCTCCGCCTTCGTGATCGCCGAAAGAGCGGCACGCTACATTCCCGACGATCCTCTGCTGGCCAATCGTTGGCCTTTGCTGTCTCGGGCGCATTCGATCTCCACCCAGCCGGCCGGCGCAAAGGTCTATATCCGCGACCAGTTCGCCGACGGCGGCAACTGGAGGTACATTGGAACCACGCCGCTGAAGCGCGCCCGCATCCCGTTCGGCACGAATCGCTGGAAGGTGGAAAAGAGCCGGTTCGTGCCGATCGAGACCGTCCTGTCCAACGACCTGCCCGCGTCGCATACGGAGCCTGAAGACCTGGAGCCCGCTCACGTAAGCTTCATTCTGCAGGAAGTGCGCCGTTACCCGGCCAACATGGTGTGGATTCCCCCTTCCGATCTCGACCAGAGGCTGCTTTTCCATGGAGACAAAAGAATCCCCTCGGCTCCGGCCTTCCTGATCGACAAGTACGAGGTCACCAACCGGCAGTTCCGAGAGTTCGTCGATCGGGGCGGCTACGAGAATCCCGAGTTGTGGGAACACGAATTCATCCAGGACGGCCAGGTTCTTCCCTGGTCGCAAGCCGTCGAGCAGTTCCGCGACCAAACCGGACGGCCCGGTCCGGCCACTTGGCGGAACGGCACTTACTCCGCGAGAGAGGCCGATTTCCCCGTTCGCGGGGTGAGCTGGTACGAGGCCGCCGCATACGCGCGATTCCGAGACAAGCATCTTCCGACCATCTTCCACTGGGTCCTGGCGGCTCATGCCGACGACAACCCCTCGCGAATCACCCGTCTGAGCAATTTCAGCGACATCGTGGCCCCCGTCGGCAGGTACAAGGGAATGGGGCGCTTCGGCCTGTGCGACGCGGCCGGAAATGTGCGGGAATGGTGCTCCAACGCGGTCGCGGACAACCAGGAGCTTCGATGTAATCTCGGGGGCGCCATCGGCGAACACGACTACCTGTTCGTCAACGGGACCGCGCGGCCCGCGTGGGATCGCGACGAGGCCAACGGGTTCCGATGCGTCAAGTACCTGGGAGGCCGGGAGGCGGTCCCGGCAGAGGCTCTTGCCCCGGTCGAGCGGAAGTGCCGCGATTTCTCTCCGTTCACGCCGGTTTCGGATGAGGTTTTCCAGTCGTACATAGAGACGTCGTACGACTACGACCAGACCGAACTGCACGCTGTGGTCGAGGCGGCGGACGAGGAAACGCGAGGCTGCCGGCGCGAGAGGATCACGTTCGACGCCGCCTATCCAAACGAGCGTGTCATCGCCTATTTGCACCTGCCCGAGACGGGCAAGCCCCCCTACCAGGTGGTCGTGTGGTACCCCGGCGAGGGGGCCCGGATCAGCCCGTGGAACCAGACCGCCTACACCCATGAGCTGGTCTGCCTGATCCAGAGCGGGCGAGCGGTGGTGGTGCCGTTCTATAGGGGAACGTACGAGCGTCGCCTGGAAAAGGACCTCTACCCGCCGGAGGGTATCCAGAGCAGAAACCTCTACGCCCAGAGGTCACAGGACCTGCGGCGCACCATCGATTACCTCGAAACGCGCGACGACATCGACACCAGCAAGATCGCCTATGTTGGTCTGGGCTGGGGCGGACAGATGGGCCCGGTGATGATCGCGACCGAATCTCGCATCAAGACCGGCATTCTGCTTCTCGGCGGAATTCGCGGCGGCAAGAGGCATCCGGCCTCCGACCCGGCCAATTTCGCCCCCCGCGTCACGATCCCCATGCTGATGATCAACACTCGCGACGACTCAATATTCCCCTACGAAACGGCCCAGAGGCCGCTGTTCGACCTCTTGGGAAGCCCTGCCGCGGACAAGAGACACATCCTCTTCCCCGGCGGACACTGCGTCCCGCGCGAATACCGGAAGCAGTACCACCGTGAAATCGTCGAATGGCTCGACCGATGCCTGGGGCCCGTGCAATGAATAGCAGGCAGCGGATTCCAAGCGGAGGATGGCGAGCCAATCAGCCCGTCCAGGTGACCGGATATACGACCGCATGAGCGATCCCAGTCAAACAGACCAGACCATGTTGGACGCCATCCGCCGAGGCGACGGGCAGGCGTGGGCGCAACTGATCGACGAATACCAGGGCCGCCTGCTCCGCTTCGCCCTGGCGCGCGTTTCGCAGCACGCCGACGCGGAGGATATCGTCCAGGAGACCTTCACGTCGTTCGTGAAGGCCATCCACAAACTCAAGGTCAAGGTCAGCATCGAAACCTATCTGTTCGGCATCCTGCGCAACGAGATCGTCAATCGCTTCCGCAACCGCGACGCCGGAACGATCTGCCTGATCCAGGACGTCTACCGGACCGAGGCGGACAGCGCAGAGCCGAATCCGCTCGACCAGGTGGCTGCGTGCGACCCCAGCGCCAGTTGGTGCCTCTGCCGTGACGAGCAACAGCAGGCACAGCGAGAGATTCTCGCGCAGGCCCTGCGCCAATTCGTGGCGGATTTCAAAGAAACGAAGAAGCTTCGCGACCTGAAGGTCGCCGAACTGCTGTTCTACTGCAAGCTGTCCAACAGGGAGGTCGTCCGCCTGCTCACGATCGACGACGGGCTGGTCAGGGTGATCAAACACCGCTGCCTCAAACGCATCCGCGATCACTGCCTGAAGCTCTGCCCGCCGGCCGATGCCTCGTTCTGCTGCTCGGAAGATCTGCTCACGGAAACCTGGGAATCGCATCGGATCAGTTGCCCAAAGCGCAGCACGCTGGGCGCGTTTCTTCTGGAGACGCTGGAGGCGGAGTGGTTCGATTACGTCGATTTCCACCTGGCTACCGTCGGGTGCCGTTTCTGCCGCGCCAGCTTCAAGGACCTCCAGGAACAGCAGAGCGACCATCAGCAGGAGGGATTCCGCCAGCGCATCATGACCAGCACCGTCGGTTTCCTTTCACAGATGTGAATAGCAGCCGGTGGCGGCACGGACGGATACGCCGGTGGGGACTGTGGAACTCAGGCTTGAGGTTCGGCGGCAGGAGCCGTGCGCTGCGGCGGGTCGGGCAGAACCGGCGGCGCCGTGCGGTTCTCGCCTGGGGCGCCATAGCTGAAGTTGAACTTGGCCGGGATGGCTCCGGCGCTGCCGTCGGTGCCGAACAGTCTGTCACTCTCGGTCTGGAGCGCTGTGAGATCCCCGGCCTCGATGGCCCTTCGGATCGTCGTCTGCGGCGTGCCCAGTAACTGGCCGAGGCACTTCTCTTCCGTGTCGATCAACACCGAGAGAAGGTAATTGCGGGACATCTCGTTGAGCCGGCCCAGATTCTGGCCCTTGATGTACCGCTGAAACGCGAAGGAATACAGTTGGGCGAATCGCCTGGCCAACTGGTCGCTGGCGCCGCTGCCGGCCGCCACGGTCTTGTCGCATAGCAGTCTCAGGAGGGCACTGTCCATCAGCTCGTAATCGACGGACCAGTCGGCATAGCTGCGAATGCGGGCCTCGGCGACATGGATGAGCAGCCCGGCGGCCTGCGCCGTATCGAACCGTCCGGCGAACTCGGCCACCAGCAGGAGCACCTCGGCGCTGCTGCTGTCGACGATCGGATCGCAGGCGGTCATGATCCGCGTCGCCAGTTGGGCCGCACTGCCCTGGCCCTGACCGATCTTCGTCCACAGTTCGGGATTGGTGGATGCCCGCACGGCCCAGTAGCGAACCGCGTTGTTGCTGTGCGGAATCTCCTGGACCGCCAAGTCGACCAGACGCGGGTCCTTGAGGCTGTCGACGAGAATCAGGAGATTGGTGATGACCTTGAACCGGGTGCGCTCGTCCCGGATGTCGGTGCGAGCCTCCTGCATGCCCTCGGCAATCTGCCGCTGGGCGGATTCCAGGTACTGCTGCGCGTATTGGGGATGCTCGCTCTGGTGGCTGAGGATGATCGCACGAGTCTTGGAAACCTGCGTGAAATCGGTCGCCCGGACCATGTCCGTGACTGCGTCGTTCATGAATTCGTCGATGACCTGGAAATCCTGCTGGGTCAGGACGTCCTTCTTGATGACCTCTTCGATCCGTCGCAGGTCCACAACCGCCTTGGAGACCTCAAAAATGGCCAGAACCAGACCGCAGACGAGGAAGATAAAGACCGCGCGTTTCAACTTCATCTCGTTAGCATCCCTTTCAGTAGACTGCCGACATCTTATCCAGCTTAACTTCTTTTGGGACCGTTGTCAAGGGAAATCGGCGTTCCGGGCCGGTCCAGGCTCGCTGCCGGCCAATCCGCCCGATCGCCCATCTGTGGATCCTGTCCCGCGGTCCGACAGCCATAGAAGGCCGGACTTTATGGGACGGTTGAATGGACCATCGCGATGCAATCCACGTCACCACGGGAACCAGGAGGCGAACAAAGCCTTGCCTTTGGCGTCTCATGGTTTATGTTAGAGGCTTTGCGAAGATCGATTGCAGGGAGGTCTTTCCTGAAATCTCGCGTGGTCAAGATCGTATGCGGGGTGTGCCTGACCCTGAGCCTGTCGGCGCTGCTCTGCGGCTGCGCGGATGTGCAGACACCGGCCGGACAATCACGTGAGCCGGTCGTGGAGTCCCCCGAGGCAACTTGGACCGAGCCTGTTCCGCAAGAGCCTGCTATACTTGAGCCCAACTTCCCCGAGCAGAACGATCCGGTCTCCGATCTGCCCGAGGCGCCGCCCGCCGAACCCCAAGTCGAGCCGATCGCACACAGCGAAGGCGCCCCGGTCGAGCCGAACGAGCCGGCTGTCTCACAGAACGCCGGCGTCGCGCCGGCCCCACCGGACGAGGAGATCGTAGCCGAACCCAACCAGCCCGAACCCGAGCAGATCCCGCCCGCTGAGCCAAACGACATTCCCGCAGTGGTGACCCGGCCCGAAGAGCCGCCCACAGCGGAGGATAAGCCCGATCCCCTGGCTTCCTTTCATCAGGAGTACCGCGACCTATTACAGCAGTACGTTCGCGAGGACGGACGTGTCGACTACGACAGCTTGCGACGCAAGCGACTGTGGCTCAAGCAGTTGCTCCAGGCGCCGGACGAACTCGACCCCAACGTCTACCGGAACTGGACCCCAGACGAGCAGCTTGCCTTCTGGATCAACACGTACAACCTGAAGATGCTCGACATCGTCGCGCGGAACTATCCGATCCAGTCATCCTGGTGGTTGCGGCTGACCTGGCCGCCGAGCGACATCCGCCACATCGAGGGAATCTGGAGCGAGTACCGATTCATCGTGATGGATGAGGAGTTCACCCTGGGCGAGGTCGAGCGGCGTTTCTTCCGCAAAACCCTGGCGGACCCCCGCGCCTTTCTGGCGATCACGTATGCGAGCCGCTCCGGCCCGCTCCTGCGGCGCGAGCCCTATCGAGGCGAGGACCTGGACCGCCAGCTTGACGAGCAGGTTCGCGCCTTCCTGTCAGCGGGCCGGGGATTCCGGATCGACCACGCCAAGGCGGTCGTCCACCTGTCGTCCATTTTCAAGCCGACCTGGCACGGCAAGGAGTTCGTCCCCCAATACGGAACGGACAAGAAATTCAAGGACCGCCCGCCCCAAACGAGAGCGGTCTTAAACTTCCTGACCCGGTATGTCTCGGATGACGAGGTCTACTTCCTCGAAGTGGAGAACTACACCATCGAATACACCAATTTCGATTGGCGCCTCAACGACGCATCGAGAGGCTACTGATCGCCCTTGTAGGGGCGAATCATGATTCGCCCCCACCTTATGGCGATTCCCGCTCGAAGCACTTTTTTGATTGACGAGACGACCGCCGGGTCTATCATGGGGAGGTTTTTCTTCTGTGTAGCCCATGCCGTATCGGCCGCATGGGCTCTGAGCCCATCCTATGATCGAAGCAACGGATGATGAGGTGCTAAGGAAATGGCGAAACGATTGAATCCAGGCAATCCGAATTGCGACATGCGCAACTACCTGTTTACCAGCGAGTCGGTGACGATGGGGCACCCGGACAAGGTCGCCGACTGCATCTCCGACGCGATCCTCGACGCCATGCTGGCCCAGGACCCGCAAAGCCGGGTCGCCTGCGAAACGCTGGTGAAGGCCGACCTGGTCGTGGTCGCCGGGGAGATCACCTCCAGGGCCACGGTGGACATCCCGCAGATCGTCCGCGACACGATCAAAGAGATCGGCTACGACGATCCGGAAGTAGGCTTTCACTACGACAACTGTGCCGTCATGGTGGCGGTCGGTCGCCAAAGCCCCGACATCTCGCAGGGAGTGACCGAGGGCATGGGCCTGCACAAGGAGCAAGGGGCCGGCGATCAGGGCCTGATGTTTGGCTATGCGCGAAATGAGACGCCTGCTTTGATGCCCATGCCGATTCAACTGGCGCACAAGCTGACGATCCAGCTCGAGAAGATGCGCCGGACCCGCAAGCTGCCCTGGCTGCGTCCGGACGGCAAGAGCCAGGTCACCGTCGAATACGAGAACGGCAAGCCCAAGCGCATCCACACGGTCGTCGTCTCGACACAGCACACCGACAACATCGCCCACCGCAAGCTGCGCAACGAGATCATCACCAAGGTAATCAAGCCGGTGATGCCCGCGCGGCTGGTCGACAAGAACACCAAGTTCCACGTCAACCCGACGGGCAAATTCGTCATCGGCGGTCCGAAAGGCGACTGCGGGCTGACCGGCCGCAAGATCATCGTGGACACCTACGGCGGATGGGGTCGCCACGGCGGCGGCGCCTTCAGCGGCAAGGACCCGACCAAGGTCGACCGGACCGCCAGCTACATGGCGCGGTACGTCGCCAAGAACATCGTCGCGGCCGGTCTGGCCGACGCCTGCGAGGTCCAGTTGTCCTACGCCATCGGTGTGGCCGATCCGATCTCGGTCCTGGTCAACACCGAAGGCACCGCCAGGATCAGCGAGACGAAGATCAGCCAGATCGTCAAGAAGCTCTTCCCGCTGACGCCCAAGGGGATGGTCAGGCACCTGAAGCTGGCGCGTCCGATCTTCGCAGCCACCGCCCACGGCGGGCATTTCGGCCGCGAACTGCCCGAGTTCACCTGGGAGAAGACCGACATGGTCGCGGCACTCCAGAAGGCCGCCGGCCTCAAACCCGCCAGGAAGTAGCAGCACAAGCCATTCATCACGCCTCCGAAGCCCGGCTCCACGCCGGGCTTTTTTCTTGCGCCGCCCCAACGACGGCCGCGACGGGAATTCTGTAATGGTACGTCCCGGTCCGGGTCTATTATGACAGCCATGGCGAAGATGATTGCGGAGCAGGCCCTGGTGGAGCGCTTCCGCCGGGGAGACGATTCCGCGTTCGACGGGATCGTGCAGAGGCATGCCGCCGACGTTGCGGCCCTCGCCAATCGTCTGCTCGGATGGCCCCAGGACGTCGACGACGTCGTGCAGGACGTCTTTCTGGCGGCCTTCACGGGCCTGCGGAGGTTCCGGGGCGACTGCGGGCTGCGGACGTGGCTCTTTACCATCACGGTCAACATGTGCCGGCGGAGGCAGCACCGGCGGGTCTTTCGCATCCGCACGGTCGCAATCGACGAGGATAGTCTCGACCTGTGTGCCGAAGAGGACGTTGCGCGAACGGCAATGGACACCGAGACCTTCGCGCGGGTCCGCCGGGCGGTGCGGGCCTTGCCGCCAAAGTACAGGGAGGTCGTGGTCTTGCGCTACCTCCAAGGCCTCGAAACCTCCGAGATGTGCGAGCTTCTGGGGATCACCGCCAACGCCATGCAGGTGCGACTGACCCGGGCCAGGCAGCAGTTGAGACAGAGCCTGGGCGAATTGATCGAGGAAAAGACGTGAACGAAGAACAAATCAAAAGCCTGCTTGAGGACGCCGACCGGACGGCCGGTCCGCCGCAGTATGGCCCGATTCGCGCGGGCGAGATTCGACTGCGATTGCGTCGCCGACGTTCGATCGCCATCGCAGCGCCGGCAGCCGCAGCGGCGGTCCTGCTGTGCGGCGTCGCTTTCTGGAGCGGGCGGTCGCGGCCGGAGGGGCCCGTCGCCGAGCCACAGGAGCGAATCGCCTCGCTCGAAGAGCAGGTGCGGCAGTTGCAGGCGCAGACCGAGACAACCATGCGGCTCGTCCAGGAGGTTCTGGCCAAAGAGCGACAGGAGCGGCGGCTCGCGGCCCTCCAGGCCGAGCTGGCGAGCATTCCCGATCCGGCAGAGGAGCTTCAACGACAGGCGGACAAAACCGCCTTTAGGCTGGTCTATCAGGCGGACCGGATGATTCGCGAGCTGAACCAGACTGAGTCGGCGGTCGAGGCCTACGAACAGGTCATCCGCCTGTTTCCACAGAGCCGCTCGGCCGATGTCGCCAGAGAGAGACTCGCGGAGATTAAGAACTACCGCATCAACAAATCCCCGATGGAAGGAGAATCCCCATGCGAACCGCACCAATCACCATCGTCTGTCTGACCCTGAGCCTGGCCCTGGCTGCAACGCCCGCCTTCGGCGAGGCCGAGGCGCCCTCGAACTCGCGATACGCCAGTTGCCTGATACGGATCGCGATCGACGCGGACATCCTGCCCTTGGACCCGACCACGGTCGAGCAACTGATCCGCAGTTCGGCTGTCGCCGGAAAGGCCGCCAAGGACGTGTTTGGGCTGGAGGCAGAAGCCGCCGGCAACATCCTCCAGAAGATCCGAGTCGAGTGGCTCTCCCAAAACGCCCGGACAACCGGCATGGCCGAACCGCCGCAGCGGAACGCCGCTGAAGATAGCGACATAATCCGAGAACTGGCGCACATTTACGGAGATGATTACGCCAGACAGCTCAGAGAAGACAGGGACAAGTACGGAACGCAGGAGCCGGCCGTTGCCACCCCGCCGGCCGACGACAATCCACCCGTAGGGGCGAATGATCATTCGCCCCAACAGGGAATGGGCATGGGCGGGGGCATGATGGGCAGAAGCGGCATGAGCGGTGGCATGACGGGCAGAAGTGCGATGGGAATGGGTGGCATAGGGATGGGCGGCTACGGTGCAATGGGCGGTGGCATGGGCGGTGGGATGGGCGGTGGGATGGGCCGTTACGGCGGTGGCATCTACGGCGGCTGGGTCCCGCAGGCAGAGAATGCCGGGAATGTCAGCCGGCAGCAGACCGCGATGGTCCGGCTGTACGTTCCACTGGCCGATGATGCCAAGCCGCTGGCCAGCCAGTTCGTCAAAGCTCTCGTGGACAACCTGAGACGAGCGTTGGAAGATTCCTACAACCGATATGAAGGACTCCTGAACGAGCAGATCCAGTTCGCGGAATTCAGGCGCGAGGAGATCGAGCAACAGCTTGGGCAAAACGCCGCTTCTTCCTCACCCGGGAGCAGGAGAATACGCGAGCAATTGAGCATGATCGTGGACGTATCCGCGCTGACGCCTGAGATGCCGCTCTCGGAAGCCGTTGAGCTTCTGAAGAACGCGGTCGAGCCCCCTCTGCCCATCGTCGTGCTGTGGAAAGAACTCATGGAGAGCTGTGCAATCGAGCCTACGACGGCGATTGAGATGGACGGTCCGCCTGCGGTCAAGCTGGAAACCGCCTTGAAGATGGTCATCGAGGCCGTCAGCGGCGGACAGACCGACATTTCCTACCAGATCGACGATGATGTGATCGTCATCCGGGAAGAGGAATTGCAGGGCCCCCAAGCGGCATTTTCCACACTCGACATCCAGGAAGACCCACAGGAGCTGATCGCCCACCGGCGCGACCTGTCCAACCAGATCCGGAACCTGGAGATGCAGATGGCCGGCATGGAGGCCCGACGCCAGGCCATTGAAGAACAGATCGCCCAGACGAGGAATGAGGCGGAAAGGAAGCTGGCCCAGGACACCGTGACGAAGGAATTTCAGACACTCGTCCAGATGATTGAGATGCGTCTTTCCCAGGTTCGCAAGGAGGTCGACGCCGGTCGACTGCCCCAGTCAGAGCTGACGCAGGCCCAGGAGAACCTGACCCGGGCCCGAATCGAACTGGCCAAGCGACAGGAAGAGTTGACCAAGGACGTCGGAGGCGGTCGCCTGGACAGCCTCAACAGTGAATTGAGCCAGATGGCCATCGAGACAGCCGAGCAGAAGGCGCGTCTTGAGGTATTCCGAACTCAACTCGATGAAACGCAACGCCGACTGGCGCGGGCGTCGGCGTTCGACCCGCAGGCGGCACGGCTGCGGACCGCCCAGCAGGCATTGAGTATCGCCGAGCGGCAGATCGCGGAACTCACGAATCGGCGGGTCCAGCTCCAGCGTCCCAGCGTGACGGTGATGGCAGCCGACGGCCTCTGACGCCATCAGGAATTCCCTGTACGATTATCAGGGATTGTATCACTTGATGGACGCGAAGGTGTCCGATACCTTCCTTCGATGCCCCTTCCGGTCACTGGTCGAGGGCAGTAATCGAAGAAGGTACCGGACACTTTTGGCTTAAGGACTCGATGATGAAACCAGAACCCTCGCGAAGAGACGTGGTGAAGGCCGGATCGCTCGGTTTGTTGGGCGCCGGCGCTGTCGGCAGCGGCATTCTGTCCGCCGCTGGCGGACCGTCACGATCCGCTGCGGCCGTCAGCGGCGCGTACCAGAACAACGCCTACACGCTGCCGCCGCTGCCCTATGGCTATGATGCGTTGGAGCCGCTGTACGACGAGCGGACGGTTACGATCCACCATACCAAGCATCACGCCGGCTACGTCAACGGGCTCAACGCCACGCTGACAAAGCTGGAGGCGGCCCGCGCCTCGGGCGACTACGGCGCGATCAAGGCGCTGAGCCGCGACCTGGCCTTCAACGGCAGCGGTCACATCCTGCACACGCTCTTCTGGAATTCGATGAGCCCCGAGAAGCCCGACATGCCCGAGGGCCTCAGCCAGGCTCTGGCCAGGAGCTTCGGCTCGGTGGAGGCGGCGCAGAAACAGTTTGCCGCCGCGACGAAGGCCGCCGAAGCCAGCGGATGGGGCGTGCTCGCCTACGAGCCCATCGCCGACAAGCTCCTGATCCTCCAGGCGGAGAAGCATCAGAACCTCGCCTTCACGGATACGGTCGCTCTGCTGGTCTGCGACGTGTGGGAGCACGCCTACTACCTGAAATACGCCAACGACCGCGGCGCGTGGGTGGACAACTTCATGAAGATGGCGAACTGGCCCTTCGCCGCCCAGCGGCTGGAAGCAGCTCGCAAGGCCGCGGCGAAAGCGTAGCCTCACCAACGCCGGGATCAGAGCAAAGATCAAAGAGCAAAAACGCAAAAATGTGGAGGTCATCCGCCGAAGGCGGATTCCACTATTTTGATTTTTGCTTCTTGCGCTTTGATATGGTTCCTTGATCTTTGCTCTTCAAGACGGGCCTGCACCTTGTCGCCGGTCAGCTCGCGCAGGGCATCGGAGGCAATCCATCGGGCGCTCTTTGTGCCGAGCGCGCGGATTTCCTTCGCAGTCTGAATCGCCAGCTTGTTCAACCGGCGGTTGCGTTTGCCGATCTGGCGAAGGGCCCAGTTGACCGCCTTCCTGACGAAGTTGCGATCATCGCCGGCCTGCTCGACGATCAAGGGTAGGAACGCCTCGAACCGCTCGTCCGGCGCTTCCTTGTCATGAACGGCCAGGCACGCCATCAGGACGAAGCCGGCTCGCTTGACGTACTCGGCGTCGCGCCGGCTCCACTCGACCGCCTTGTCCCACGCATACGGAGTCTTGTCGAAAAGGCAGCCGCATGCGGCGTCACAGACGGCCCACGAATTGAAGTCTTTGGCCCAGCGTTCCATCTGGCCCTCCGTAACCAGCGCCGGATCGTCAATCAGCGCCGCCAAACCGCGGGCATCGTGAATGCCCGTCCGCCATAACTGGCTCGCGAGCCGGTGGTCGGCGCCGATTTCCTTCGCGAGCTTCCGCAACGCGGGCGCCGAGACACCGAGAATATCAGGGACATCGATCCCAAACCGGGCCGCACCTTCGACCGCCTTCGGATCGCCCAGCGATCGCAGTGTCGCGACGACCTGGTCCGCTGTCCTGCTCGACATCGATTCCTCCTTGGCAAACGCCGTACATCCGTGCGACCCTTATACCGCCCGCATCGACGTCTGCCAAGCCGTCTGATGTGAGGCCTTCTGTGTAGGGGCGAATCATGATTCGCCCAACTCTCCCAGCAACACGCCGCCCCTGGCGCGCTCGGGTGGACGCAGCCGACTCGCGTGCGCAGGCAATCGACGATCAGACCACCTGCGTTGCCTCTCGCGGCCGGATGTTCTGGTTCACGCGGAACAGGTTCGTGGGATCGTACTTCGTCTTGACGTCCACCAGCCGCTCGTAGTTGTCGCGATAGGTGGCCCTGACCCGGTCGGCGCCCTCTTCCATCATGAAGTTCGCGTACGCGCCGCCGGCAGAGTACGGGTGCAGGGCCTCCCAATAGTCCCTGGCCCAGGTCGTGATCTTCTCGCGGTTCGCCGGGTCCGGATCGACGCCGACGATCACCATCGACCACGCGGCATCACGGTAGCTCCACGCGGTCGCGTCGGGAGCCACCTCGTGCACCGCGCCGTCGATCGGATAGAGATGCATGGTCGATTGCGGTGTGGGAAGCGCCGCCCCGTATTGCAGATGCAGTTCGATCGCTTCGTCGCTGAGCTCGTTCACGAAGTCGCCCTTCCAGTACCACTGGTGGCCCGGCGGATACAGCGCATCGAACTGCGACTGGACGTGCGGAAAGGGCATGGGTCCGAGCACGTCGAACACCGGCGCGCGCCGGCGGACTGGCTCGAACACCCGACCAACCTGGTCAGCGGGGCCCGTGTAACACCAGACCACGCCGCACATCTTCTTGTGATGCAGTTCCCTGGGGAATGGCGGCCCCGGAGGCACCGTCACAAAAGCGAAGAACCCGTAGAGGTCGACCGGGGCCTGCCGGCTGAAATCCCGGTACCACATCAGGACTTCACGCGCCTTGTCGAAGGGCCATAGTGTCACGCCGGCATAGACCGTATGGACGGGATGCGCCCGGAACAGGAACGAGGTCACAACGCCGAAATTGCCACCGCCGCCGCGAATGGCCCAGAAGAGATCCTCATTCTCCTGCGGACCGGCGGTGACGAAGCGTCCGTCGGCCAGGACGAGGTCGGCTTCGAGCAGGTTGTCGATCGTCAGGCCGTACTTTCGGGTGAGGTAACCGTGCCCGCCGCCCAGCGTCAGTCCGGGAACACCGGTGGTGGATATGGCTCCACTCGGCACCGCCAGACCGAATGCATGTGCGGCGTGGTCCACGTCACCCCAACGGCACCCAGGCTCGACACGAACCGTACGGTGCGTCGGGTCCACGCGAATCCCCTTCATGAGGCCCAGGTCGATCACCAGGCCGTCGTCGCAGAGACCCAGCCCCGGGCCGTTGTGGCCTCCGCCGCAAATCGCCAGCAGAAGGTCGTTCTGCCGGGCGAAGTTCACGGCCGCGATCACGTCGGCGACGTCCCGGCATCGTGCGATCAAGGCCGGACGCTTGTCGATCATCGCATTATAGAGGGTCCTCGCTTCGTCGTAAGCCGGATGCCAGGGCTCGATCAGCTCGCCACGAAGAGAGGCGCCAAACTCGGCGATACTGTTTTCCCCCAGAGTTACGGTACCGTTGGAGATTGTCTTGACAGCCGTAGCCACCATAATCGGTCTCCTTTCTATAAAGCTGGGGCACACCCATCCCGGCTGTTGTCATGCCGGAAGGTGCGAACCGCGCGACGATCGGCGCGCGGTTCCCGGAAAAGGGGGGCCGTACTCCGCCGGAGCCCCCCTTTCCGGTGCGTCACAAAGACGACTTCCGTGTGGGCCGACTCTCCGCCGGCTGCCCGCAGGGACGAGCGATCACTCGTCCCTACTTGGATTCGACGGTGACATCGACCCTGGCCCCCTGCGTGATGGTATTGAAAACGGGAGAATACTCCGTCAGTCTCCTGAGGCGTTCCATGTTGTCGGTGTCGGCCTTGACCCTGAACTTGACGCGGATATTCGTATAGCCCTTCGGAACGTCCTCGGACAAACCGAGGAAGCCACGCAAATCCAGGTCGCCTTCGAGTTCGGATTCGAGCTCCTCGATGTGGATGCCGCGTACGGCGGCATGGGCCACCATGCCCGTCGTCATGCAACCGGCCAAAGCGTTGAGCAGATGCTCGACCGGATTCGGCGCCTGGTCGTCACCGGCCAGCACCGGCGGCTCATCGGCGTGCAACTCGAAAGGCTGCTGATGCGTCATCTCCTGTTTGGCGCCGTAGAAACCGGCGATCCGCGTGCGATTGTGATTGCCGCTGATCCATTTGTTGGTCGCTCGGAACTTGCACCTGGCCAGAGCGGGGTCGTTCTCGATCGCGCTGACCGTATCGTGGAGAATGTCCAGATCGATTCCATTTACCGTACTGGTTGTCTGCTGCGTTGCCATGCTCTGGTAACCTCCCAAGAAGTCGCCTTCGAGGGTGGCAGCCCCAAGCGCAGCGCCCCTCCTGAGCTTGCCGAAGGATTGGGGGACGCTTGCCAAAGGCAAACCAACCTCACGTCCTGCGGACTTGAGGTTGCCACCCGTCGTCTCTTCACTTGCCAGGCCTCGCTGTCATCACTCCCGATGGAACAGGTACGAGCCAACAAGACGCGGGTTTTGGAAAAATGATATTATTCCCGTGGGCATGATAGACTTTTTGCGCAGGCCAATTTCGTGCCGGCTGCTGGCAGGGGCGAATAATTGTCCGGGCCTACAGATCGGGCGCCCAGGACCCAATGTCAGTGTTTGAAGTGGCGTTTTCCCGTGAAGATCATGGCGATACCGTGTGCATCGGCGGCCGCGATGACCTCGGGGTCTTTCTTCGATCCGCCGGGCTGAACGATCGCGGCGATGCCCGCCTTGGCGGCGTTGTCCACGTTGTCCGGGAACGGGAAGAACGCATCGGACGCCATCACGGCGCCCCGGGCCTCCTCGCCCGCCTGCTTCATGGCCAGCAGCCCGGATTCGACGCGGTTCATCTGGCCGGCGCCGACGCCAAGGATGCGCCGGCTCTTGGCGAGGATGATCGTATTGCTCTTGGTGTGTTTGGCCACGAGCCAGGCCACACGCAGGTCTTCAAGCTGCTCGGGTGTGGGCTTGGTCTGCGTCGGGCACGTCACGACCTCGGGTTCCCAGCCGGCGAGGTCGCGCTTCTGAAGGAGCAAACCGCCGATGACGCAGCGCACGTCGAACTCGGACGTGTCGATCTTCGTGCGGTCGATCGGTCCGGTTTCGATCAGGCGGACGCGGCTGCCCCAGGTCTTCAGCGTCCGAATGATCTCGATGGCGTCTTCCTCGAATCGCGGCGAGATGATCACCTCGGCGAAGAAGCCGCTGGCGCCGAGCGCCTTGCCGAATCGGCCGTACGATTCCATGATCGTCTGGGCCAGTTCGATGTTGACGGGCCGGTTGACCGCGATGATCCCGCCGAACGCGCTGACCACGTCACCCTCGTAGGCCTTGCGATAGGCGACGGTGATGTCCTCGTCGACGGCGCACCCGCACGGATTCAGATGCTTGACCACCACCGCGGCCGGTTCGTCGAACTCCTTGACCAGCTCGAAGGCGGCGTTGGCGTCGAGCAGGTTATTGAAGCTGATCTCGGTGCCGCATTCGAGCAGTCTGCCGTTGCAGACCGAAGGCTCCGTGCCAGCCGGGAGCTTGTACAGCGCCGCGGTCTGGTGCGGGTTCTCGCCGTAGCGCAGGGTCGTCTCGCGCGTCAGGGCGATGGAGATCCGGTTCGGGAACTCGACGCCCGCCTTGGCATGGAGGTACCGGGAGATCGCGGCGTCGTACGACGCGGTCAGGCTGAAGGCCGCCCGCGCCAGCTCGCTGCGCAGCGCGCCGCTGGCGGCGCCGTTGTTGTTGCGCATCTGTTCGATGACCTGGGCATACTGGCCGGGATCGGTGACGACCGCGACGAACTTGTGGTTCTTGGCCGCCGAGCGGATCATGCTCGGTCCGCCGATGTCAATGTTCTCGATCGCCTCTTCGAACGTGCAATCAGCCTTCGCCACCGTCGCTTCGAACGGATAGAGGTTGACGCAGACCAGATCGATCGGCTCGATCCCGTGTTCGGTCATGGCCTCGACGTGCTCCTTCTTGTCCCGAAGGCCGAGCAGCGCGCCGTGAATCTTGGGATGAAGGGTCTTGACCCGGCCGTCCATCATCTCGGGGAAACCCGTCACCGAGTCGATGCTCACCACCTGTACGCCGGCCTGCGCCAGCTTCGCGGCCGTGCCGCCCGTGCTGATGATCCGGACACCCATCTGGGCCAGGGCCTTGGCAAAATCCACGATCCCGGTCTTGTCGGAGACGCTGATTAGAGCGGTTTTGACGGTGACGTCCATTTCAACTCCTTCTCCTTGGTTCGTTTCGTTGTCGTACAAGGATTCCGGTTCGCACCACTCGGCCCCAAGCCCATCCTACATCGGCTGGACACACAGGACACGTCCGCGCTGGTCGGCGACGTAGATCTTCGCGTCGGCCACGTTGGCCGCATAGTCGGACACGTCCGCGAAGTTCACCCAGAGCAACCGGCGGCCTGACGCGTTGTCCATGACCACCAGCGTCCGATCCTTTGTAAACACATAGGCCTTGTTGCCGGCTTCGGCGAGCAGATCGACCCCTTCGGGCAGAGACCACAGGGCCTTGCCCGCGTGCCGGCCGATCGCGGTGACGCCGCGACCGGGGGCATACTGATAGACCACCGCGGCGGTTACGCGCGGCGCGCGATCCAGAATCGCCTCGGTCTGATACTTCCAGGCAAACGAGACGCTGTTGGTCCCGGTCGCATCGACGCGATAGACACAAGTGTCCTTATTGGCGAAGAAGAACGAACGGCCGTCGCGGATGACCGGCCCGGCTATCGCCTCGACGGCGTTGAACTGCCAGAGCTTCCTCGGCCCATCGGGCGCCATGGCGACCAGATTGCCCGCATCCGTGCCGAACACGACCATGTCCTCGTCGGCAATGACCGAGGTGATCACCGAGTCGTTGTCGGCCGAGGCTTTGAACAGCTCGATCAGGTTCCGGGCCCGGAAGGCGTGGAGACGCCGGTCGGCGGCGCTGACATAGAAGAACTCGCTGTTGCGAACAGGCGGCGCAATGATGCTCAGTCCCAGGTCGGTGACTCGCCGGCGGGTCCCGGCGTTCGCATCCAGCTCGACGAGCTGGTTGTCGATCACCGTGATCAGGCGGTCCCCGTAGGCGTTCCACCCGAAGACGGGAAAACCTGCCGGCGCGATCGAACAACCGAAGAGGACTTCGCCGCTGTGACGGTCGAGCGACCATACGTAGTTCTGTGCCGATCGCACGTACAGCCGATCGTCCAGAACCATCACCATCTCGAGACGCTCGCCGGGCCGCACCGGAACGGTCGTCTGCCAAACCGAAGTCAGTCTCAGGGGGTCCAGCAGGTCCTTGGAGACGAGCCACTCCAAACCGTCAGCGCCATGCCCGGTCGCAGAGACACTCAGCAGCACGCCCAGCGCCAGGAAAAACCACGTCTTTTGCATCACCGGTCTTCGCATGTTCCACATCCTCGCAAGAAGGGCCACCCTCACACTCATCCCAGGCAAGCGGCGTGCCGGTACCGCCGGCCCAGTGCTCACGGCAGCTCAACATAATCCGCCAGATCGACGCCGTGTTCGGCCTCAACGCGTTTCATCTCCTCAATGCGCTCGATGTCCTCCTGGATTCGGTTGACCAATTTGAAGATGTACGGCTTGCCCGCGAGACGATTCCGCAGATCGTCGAGCATGGGCTCCCAGGAACCGCCATACAACTGGCTCTTCAGCGCCACCAGCATTCTGTGCTCCGCACTGAGATGGCTGACGTAGTCGGCCAGGCTGCCCTGTGGGGCGCCAATGGCCTTTTCCACCTCCACATCTTCGCGGTCCTTGCTGGTTCGGGTCGGTTCAGCCATACGTCGTCACCTCGCCGTCAGGCGCACAGATCAAGCCGGGGCACGTCACCTGCATCGTAATGCCCGATCCGGAACAATTCAACAGTTTTTCCCAGATTGACCGCGAGAATCGCCGTCCAGCTTGTCCATCTTGAGGTCATCGGGCACATCCGCCTGCCTCGGAGCTTCGACGCGGCCGGAACCCGGACGAACGGGCCGGTTTATCTCAGCCACGGTTTGACAAAGCCGCGGGCAGCCCGTTCAATGGGGCCCGCAATCGCAACCGGATACAGAACCAACCACCAATGGAGACCGTCAGATGAACGAACGATCCGTCCGGACAGCAGTGATACTCACCCTGATTGCGGCTCTGGGCGCAGGCTGCCATCGCCCTTCGGCCACACCCACGGCACAGCGCCGTCCGGCCTACCCGCAAGCCCGCAAGGAGGCGGTGGTCGACGTCTACCACGGAATTGAAGTGGCCGACCCCTACCGCTGGCTCGAAGACGCCGACTCGGCCGAGACGCAGGCGTGGGTCGCTCAGCAAAACGACCTGACCGAGCAGTTCCTGGCCCGTACCGGCACACGCGGGAAGATCGAGGCCCGGCTGAAAGCACTGACGAATTACCCGCGCTCCTCGTCTCCGTCGAAACAAGGCGGACGGTACTTCTTCTGGAAGAACGATGGTCTTCAGAACCAGTCGGTCCTGTACATCCAGGACAAGCTGGATGCCGAGGCCAAGGTCGTCGTCAACCCGAACGTGCTCAGCGCCGACGGCACCATAGCGGTCACGACGGCCGCACTGAACTGGGACGGCACCAAGCTGGCGTATGGCCTCTCACGCAGCGGCAGTGACGAGCAGGAAGTGCGGATTCGCGAAGTCGACTGGGAGATGGATCTCGATGAAGTCCTACAGTGGTGCCGCTTCACGACCATCGCCTGGCACCACGACGGCAGCGGGTTCTTCTACAGCCGGTTCCCCGATCCGAACACGGTCTCGGAGGAAGACCGCATGAACTACAACCGGCTCTACTGGCATCGGCTCGGGACGCCGCAGTCGGCCGATGTCCTGATCTACGAACGGCCCGACAACAAAGAGCTGAGCCTCGCCCCGGTCGTCACCGAAGACGGCCGGTATCTCGTGCTCTACCTCCATCATGGGACCGATCCGAGGAATCGCGTGTACTACCGGCCCCTCGAAGGCGACGGTCCGTTCGTCCGGCTGCTCGATGAAGCCGACGCGCGATACGACTTCCTTGGCAATCTGGGGCCCGTCTTCTACTTCCTGACGAACCTGGACGCTCCGAAAGGACGCATCATAGCCATCGACACGGACCGGCCTGCGCAAGCTCACTGGAGCGAGGTGATACCGGAAGGCGACGATGTGATCGACTACGCCGCCTGGGTCGACAACCAACTCGTGGTTGTCTACATGCACGACGTGCACCACCGGCCCAAGGTCTTCCACCTCGACGGCCAGCACGTTCGTGACATCGATCTACCCAGCCTCGGGACGGTCGGAGGCCTCTCGGGCAGGCAGGACGATCCGGAGATGTTCTTCAGCTTCACCTCGTTTCTGTATCCGAGCACCAGCTTCCGCTACGACCTTCGCTCAACCGACCTGCGCGTGATCCACCAGCCGGAGATCGACTTCGATCTGGCGGCGTACGAAACGAGACAGGTCTTCTGCACCTCCAGGGACGGAACCCGCGTTCCCATGTTCATCACGTGCCGCAAGGGTCTGACGCTGGACGGAAGTCATCCGACGCTGCTCTACGGATACGGCGGATTCAATATCAACATCACGCCGGGGTTCTCCACGTCGACGCTCGCCTGGCTCGAAGCCGGAGGTATCTACGTCCAGGCCAACATGCGGGGCGGCAGCGAGTACGGCGAATCGTGGCACCAGGCGGGCATGCTCGACAAGAAGCAAAACGTTTTCGACGACTTCATCGCGGCGGCCGAATGGCTCATCGAAAACAACTACACCCGGCCCGGGAAACTGGCGATTCGCGGCGGCAGCAATGGCGGCCTGCTCGTGGCCGCCTGTATGCTCCAGCGACCCCATCTGTACGGCGCGGTCGTCTGCCAGGTCCCGGTGATCGACATGTTGCGTTACCACCGGTTCACCGCGGGCCGGTACTGGATTCCCGAGTATGGAAACGCGGAGGCAAGCCGGGAGCAGTTCGATTACCTTTACGCCTATTCTCCTCTGCACAACGTCAAGGCGGGCGTCGGGTATCCTCCGGTCCTGATCACCTCGGCCGATACGGACGACCGTGTCGTGCCCCTGCACGCCAAGAAGTTCGCCGCGACGCTTCAAGAGAAGGCGGTCGGTGACAATCCCATCCTGCTGCGCGTCGAGACCAAGGCCGGACACGGAGGCGGAAAGCCCGTCTCCAAGGCCATCGACGAACAGGCCGACATCTACACCTTCCTCTTCGATGTGCTGGGGATGCAGGGCAGGTGATGGACTATCACCCTTGCGGCCGTTCCTGACGACCACCGTCGAAAAAGGGCGTTGTCTGCGTCTGCACGCAGTGGGCGGCGTAGAGATACATGGCCGCCGACCAGGTCTGCCAGTCTTCGCCGCGGGGCGTGCCGTCCTGGGCCCGATGCCATTCATTGAAGCCGAACTCGACTTCGGCGGCGCGACGGGCACGAATCAGTTCGGTCAGGGCCAGCAGCGTTCGTTCGGCCAGTCGATATCGTCCGGCGGCCACGAGAGAGGCGATGTAGAAGCCGCAGATGAACGGCCAGACCCCGCCGTTGTGGTACTCGCCCGGCTGGTTGTATTTGGCATATCGCGGCATCCAATCAGGGTCTTCCGGCCGGACGTAGGGGAAGAAATTCGGGGGCAGGTCGACCGCGAGAAGCCCGTTCCGCCGCAACGCCGCGCATTCGGCCTCGATCCACGTCACCAGATGACCGGCACGCGTGGGCGACGCGATCCCCGAGAGAATCGCCAGGCTGTTGCCCAACAGATCGAAGCGCTCGCTGCGATAGACCTTGTACGACCACATGGCGTAATACGGCTTGCAGGGCAGCACAAGCCCTTCGTGCACGTGACGCTGCTGCCGCTCACTCTTGACGGTGAAGCGCTCCATCATCTCGCGCAGCACATCGGCTCGATCGTGACAGCCCAGAAGGCGCAAGGCGGCATAGAGAACCGTATTGACGTAGAGGCCATAGCCCAGGACCCACTGTTCGTCACGCCAGTCACTGGTCGGAAGCTGCGCGACGAGGACGCGATCCGAAGGACTGCGATAGGCCATCCAGGTCAGCGCCTTATCGACCGCTTCGTTCAGGAAATCCGACTCGCCGGCGTGGATGCGACATAGCGCGACAGCCAGCAGGAACAGCGGCGTGGTGTCACTGGCGCCGCGATCCTCGCGATCGTGCACCAGGGAAGGAATGTGGCCCAGGGGGCTCTGGTTGGTCGCGAGCACTTCGAGCGTGCGGCGCCATGCCTTGATCAGTCTGTCGTTGCCCGCGACCAGGACACCGAGCGTGGCGATCATCAAATCGCGTGTATAGGGTTCCGGATATCCCCACCCGGCCGTACGCGGCAGGCCGTGATACGAACCATGCAGGTTGTGCAGAAGGACTTCGACGGCGGCGGCCTTGGCGCGCTCGATGAGCTTGGCGTCGGACGATGTCATATCAACTGATTCCGAGCCTCTTCTGAATGATCTCCACGAACCTTTTGGCGACGACGCGGTAATCGAAGTGCTCCACCACCCGCTTGCGTCCGGCCTCGCCCATCTTCTTTCTCCGCTCGGCGTTCTGCATCAGATCCAGCAGATAGCCGGCGATGTCGTGAACGCTGGCGCGATAATCCACGGTGCGAGGAGCCTTGAACACCACG
The DNA here is from genome assembly GCA_964579055.1 of uncultured Pirellulales bacterium. GTDB lineage: Bacteria > Planctomycetota > Phycisphaerae > Sedimentisphaerales > Anaerobacaceae > Anaerobaca. The sequence continues at coordinate 9,454 of CAZOFX010000009.1, read as the reverse complement.
CGATGTCCCGATTCGTATCCGGATTCGTCGCCGACGATGGTCTCGCGCAACCGGACTTCCTGGGCGATGCCGGCCAGGTAGGCGGTTTCGCCGTGGATCATGGTATCGAGCAGACCCATCCCTTTGATGCCGATGACCGGCTTGCCGCAGGCGTTGGCCTCCACCTGGATCATGCCGAACCCTTCGAGTCGCGACGGCGCCGCATAGATGTCACAGGCCGCGATCAGATAGGGCATGAAATTCCGCGAGATTACGTTCGTCGTGTAGACCACGTTCTTCTCGATGCCCAACTGTGTAGCCAACTGAAGATCGATGAAATTCTGGTGCTCTGTCCGCGGCTGCGGCCAGACCTTGCAGACGTATTTCCAGTCGGGCGCCTTCGTGTCGATACTGGCCAGCGCCTGCATCACCTCCTGGGCGCCCTTGCTGGTGGCGTCACCGCCGACGGTCAGGACCATGATCTGATCGGGGGCCACGCCGAGAGCCTCCCGGACGGTCGTAACCTTGGGGTCGTTCGGATCGCGCGGAATGAACGCGTCGGTGTCACAGCCGACGGGAAGAATCTCGATGTTCTTTCCGCTGAGTCCGTCGCGCATGTAGACCTGCTTGACCCATTTGCTGGTGACCAGGATCAGGGGCAGAGCCTCGAGCGCCTCGTGGTAGTTGGCCATGTAGCCATCGGCCACCAGCCAGGGCACCGGCTGCACGCCGTAACGCTGTGGATGGAGAACCAGATGCGGGGCGTGCCCCCAGTAGCCGACGCCGACAACCACGTCGGGCTCGAACCAGCGGTAATACCATTCCTTCTCCTGCGCCGACTCGAAATGCACCGAATGGACGTCGACGCCCAACTCCGCGAGACCCCGGTGCAACAGATGTCCCTGAGTGGCCAGACCGGCCGGCGACGGCGGATAGTCATACAAAGCCAGAACCTTCATGAATCTCCCTCGAACAGACCGAAGCTGCACGGGCGAATCATCATTCGCCCCTACTTGCCCTTGCCCAGGACCCAGAACGCCTCTTCCCTGGGCGTTGTCCGCGCCTCGAAGCTGTCTTCGTCAAAACCGTAGATGCGACGGATGATCTCGTGCTTCCGCTCCCAGATGTCCTGGGGCAGACGAAAGTGGACGTCCGCATCCGCCATCGCGCGGGGCAGGTACTTCTTCGCCCCGTCCTCATACGCAAACATCCATATTTCCTGGGCCGTCAGCCGTCCCCCCTCTCGCAGCGCCATCACTGCCTTGGCCACTTCCTCATGACGACGGTGAGACGTGTACTCGCCCCACAGACCGTGGGTGAGAACCAGATCATATCGATCGGAGGGCAACAGGTCGATGATCGCATCCTCGACATCGATGGTTCGCAGCGGCGTCTGCTCAGGCCCGTCGTTGAGGTCCCCCATCACCCCCTTGGCGCCGTAGCATTCCAGGGCCCGGTGAAACTTCGGCGCCCGATCCGGGTCGTTCTGGCGACAGAGGGATGCGACGGTCCAGCAACTGTCGGGATGCAGCAACATGGTTCCACCCGCCCAGAGAGTCTCATCGTCCGGATGGGCCACAATCACGGCACAATTGATGAATTCATAACTCAGACGGCCGATTCGATCCTGCGCCATCGTTTCTTCCTCCCACGATGCTCAAAATCAAACTGGATTCGTCCTGGATGGCGTCTGGGGCAACGGCCCTCGTCGGACGCGCCGGGCACTTCGTCCGGCCTCGATCTGCCGATGCCTACAGACCCAACAGCAATAGTAGTACGTCGAGGATGAAAAGCAAGACGATTGTCGTCTCGAGGACCACCATCCATGCGTTGATCCAATCCTGGTGAAGCAATTGATAGAGGTCCGCCAGCGTTCGCAGCTTGACGTTGATGATCCCATGCCAGTCACTCAGATGGAGCCGGCTGGAGAGGTTCTGGTAGATCTTGGCCAGATGCCAGTCGCCGAAGAACTTCGTGATGTTCAACAGCTCGTCGTTGAGCCGGGCCATGTCGACCCGGATCTCCCGCAGGTTTCGTCGAACCTCGCGTGTTACTCGCCCGCGTCGTGACAGGTCGCGATACGCCGACTCCAGCGCCCCATCCAGGACCCGATCGTACGCCCCCAGCTCGGCGAGTTGGACGTTGGCCAGCTCCATGACGTGGAGGATCTCTTCGAGGCTGTCCTGTTCACCGACGACCAGGGCCGCGTCCCAGTCGGCCACAACCAGATCGGTCTCGTAGTACGTCAGATACTTCTCGGTCGACTCGGCGGCTTCCTGCTGCGACAGGCGTGCGGCTTGCGGCTCCTGCGTCAGCAGGCCGGCGATGGCACGGCGATTCGTCAGGAGCCAATCCTCCGATCGCGGAAGCGTCCCATCCAGCGAGGGCACCTGATGGATGCAGAAGACCGTGTAGTCTTCGCCCGTCCCCAGATCCTCCACCGGTCGGATGAGATAGGGCTCGATCTCCCTGCGCACGCGCTCGACCATCGCACGCACCTCCGCGTCAACCGTGCTGCCGTTCAGCATCAGCCCGTAGTAGGCCACCAGATCGCCGATGGCGTCAACCTCGAAGGGGACGCGAACCTGCACGCTGATGGCGCCGACATTGAACAGTTTGATCGCATAGGAGATCTCGAAGGCGCCCAGAGAGGTCCGGCACAGACTCGGGGCCAGGGTGACCATCTGAGGTTTGTAGAAGAACGCCTGTTTGGGGCCTGGCTTGCTCGGCCCGACGAGATACTCTCTGACCGGCTGACCGAGAATCGCCGGGATCGGCTGTCGCTTCATGTCATAGGCAAGGTCAAAGGCATAGACGTAAACCACCTCGCCTCTGAGTTTCTGCCTGCCCTGCACTGCTACGGATGTCATCCCGGCCGACTCCACCGAGTCTTCCCTTTCTCAAGTAGTGCCCTGCCCACAGCGCTGTGGTCCCTAAGTCTACTGGCCTTTGTCCGGCCGTGTTCTGCGTCGGACGATGTAAAAAGCGATTCGCCCGCGCCGCAACACGCACCCTTCCGGCGGTATGCACACGATGTCGCCCTCGTGGACCCGATGTGAGAACCTCGCGATTGGCAACAGCACCATCCGGGGGAAACCCGCCCCGGCTCAGGCCTTGACGAGGCGGGAGTTGTCAGCGGCCTCCGCGCCGATGGCCTTGAGGAACTTCTCTTCGACGTGTCTTTCGATTTTCTGACGCTCGGCCTTGGTTTTGTCGGCCAGGGGGACCTGACCGCCGGCGTAGGTCAGATGGCCCCCGCCGGTGCCCTTGCGAAAGACCATGCGCTTCATCACGTTCTCGGCGACATTGCTTTCTTCCGAGGTGCGGATCGAGATCAGGAGTTTCTCGTTCCACAGGCCGGTGCACATCGTCCAGGTCGTCTCGTCTTCGCGCAGCAACAGGTCGGCCACTTCGGCGATCATGTCGGGATTGTCGATCTCGCCCAGTTCGGTGATGATGGCCGGACCTTGAACGCGCGCGTTTCGCAGGGCATCCGCGAGCATCTGGTAATAGACCCTCGGCACCTTCCCCCGCTGGATGACGCTGAGCATGCGCTTGTTGGCAAATGGGTAGAGAAACTGGATGGCCTCGATGTCCGCCCGGGCGGCCTCGCGGCCGAGGTCCTGGGTGTCGGAGCGAATCCCGTAGAGCAGCGCCGTGGCCAGGGGCGTCTCCGGCGTGATCCCCGCTTCGATGAGGTACTCGACGAAGATCGTCGAGGTCGAGCCGTAGCCGCTGCGAATGTCCGTGAAGGGCACCGCCCGCGTCAGCCGGCGAATCGGATGGTGATCCATCACGATGTTAGGCAGCAGTTGCGTCGGCAGGGAGTTGTTTCCCGTGCCCGGCTGCGTGTCCACCATCGCCAGCAGGTCGAACTTGCTGTAATCGATCTCCTCGCAGTTGCGCAGATTCAGGCCGAGGTATTTGACGAGGGCCCGGTTCTCCCCGCGACCGACGGTCCCACCGCACGTGATGGAACACTGGAGGTTCGCCAGGCTGTTGGCCAGCTTGCGCAGGGCCACCGCCGAGGCGATGCAGTCCGGATCGGGGTTGTCCTGGATGATGATGAGCAGGTAGGTCTTGCCCGAAAACAGCTCGGTCAACTTCTGGAGTTTTGGACCCGTCTTGTCAGCCGCTCTCATGCAAGAGACCTTTTTCCCTGCCCACTCCATTCATTGAGCCGAATCGACGCCTCAGCCCGATCCTGAAGCGCGGCATTGTACACGCCGTCGGCGCCCGTGAACAGCCCTGTCGTGCTATTTGCCCTTGCGAAACGGCCTGAGGAACCGCTCCAGACCGATGAAGCGACAGTCTTTCTTGATCGGAAAGACGCCTTTTTCCACGAAGCCCACTTCCTCAATGGAGTAAAACGCCTTCGGATTGTACGCCTTGACCAGTTCCACGACCGCGCCCACCTCCCGGCGGGGCACGATCGTGAAGATAACCTGCACCGGGCCGGCGGCCCCCTCGCCGTCCAGGCTGGTCACGCCGTAGTCACCCTCTCGCAGACGGTTTACCAGGGCATGGGCGCCCCTCTGCGTGATGATGCGGATCAGCACGATCCCCAGGGATAGTTTCTCGGCCACCCACATGCCCACATAATTGCCCGTGGCGAAGCCGCCCGCATAGGCCAGGTAGCAGATCCAATTCGACAGGTTCTGCATGATCTGGCCGATCGCAAGGATCCAGATCAGCACCTCGAAGAAACCGGCCACCGGCGCCAGATACTTGAAGCCTCTGGAAACGAAGATCAGACGCACGGTCCCCAGGGTCACATCGCAGATTCTCGCCAGGAAGATCAGCGCCGGCAGAATCCCCCAGGCGAAGACGTTGGATTCCGTTAGCGACGCGACAATGGGCATCATGGCAAACCGGATTCGATACCTTCGTTCAGAAGAGACCCGAGAACATTTTCCCGTGGCGATTCGCCGCATCGAGCCGACGCTGTTCGTCCGGGCGACCGACCGCGACTCCTGTCATATCCATTCCGGCGGGATTCGGCAAGCCCTTTCTCCGGGGCCCGCCCGTTGCGTTAGAGCCATCGCTTCCGGCGGAAATACACCAGCATGATCGAGGCCACGACGATCATCACGGCCCATACGACGGCATATCCGTAGCGCCATCTCAGCTCCGGCATGTGCTCGAAATTCATGCCATAGATCCCCGCGATGAAGGTCAACGGAATAAACAACGTCGTGATGATCGTCAGCACCTTCATCACCGCGTTCGTCCGGTTGCTGAGACTCGACAGATAGATGTCCAGCATGCCCGAGACCATTTCGCGGAAACTCTCGATCGTATCGATGATCAGGACGGTGTGGTCGTACAAGTCTCTCAGGTAAAGGCTCGTCGATTTGGCAACCAGGGCCGATTCGCTTCGCTGGAGACTGCCGATGAGCTCGCGCAGAGGCCAGATCGACCGACGAAGGGTGATCATCTCGCGTTTGAGGCTGTGAATCTTCTGTAGCGTCTTCTGGTCCGCTTCTCTGACCAGTTCCCCCTCCAGATTCTCGATCTTCTCGCCGAGCTTCTCGAGTATGACGAAGTAGCCGTCGACGATAGCATCGACCAGAGAGTAGGCGAGGAAATCGGCGCCGAGCTTCCGGATCCGGCCCTTCGCATTCCGAATCCGATCGCGAACGTAATCGAAGACGTCGCCGACCGTCTCCTGAAACGACAGCACGAAGTTGGGCCCGATGATCAGGCTGACCTGCTCGGTCTCGACCGTCTGAGAGTCCTCGCTAAAGCTGAGCATCTTCACGACGATGAAGAGGTTCTTCTCGTAATCTTCGAACTTCGGGCGCTGGCCGGTGCTGAGAATGTCTTCGAGCAGCAGAGGATGGAGATCGAAGGCCTTGCCGAGCTTCTCGATCACGCTGACGTCGTGCAGACCGTCGACGTTGATCCACGTCACGGTGGGCGTCTCGCGGAACGGGAAGCACTCCTCCGTCGAGGCCACCTGTTTTTCCTGCACGTGCTGCTCGTCGTAGTCGATCACGGTGATCCGAACGGCCTCGACCTGCTGTTCCCCCGTGTAGACGAGCGTTCCGGGAGGCAATCCGGCCTTCTTCGAGCGTTTCGCGACCGCTCGGCGCCTCGATTTCGGCTTGGCAGTCATATCGAACAGGCCCTTTCCAACGGTAGATCGCTCGATCCGATGCGCCCGGATGCGATCGGCGATCCGGACTATGGTTTGGTCTTCCTTCTCAGAAAGCTGACGGCCACCAGAATGCCGGTGAGCAGGCCGAGAGCGAAGGTCAGCATGAGCAACAGCGCACGCGACATCTCGATCCTGAGGAAGAAGATTCGCGCTTCGGCCATTTCCGTATTCTGCAGGAAGATGATGATCGCCATAACCGCGACGACAACCAGAGCGACGAGCTTGATCTTGTCCTTCTTCTCGATCTTCATTGGCATTCTCCTTTCTCCAGTCCGGCGCGGAGCCTGGGCCACGCGTGCGGACATTCTCGGCGGATGAAGTCGACCCGCTTCTCGCGGACCTCGCAACGGAGGTCCCAGGCCAGCGCGGCTCCGGCCGCAAGCAGCGCTACGACAAGGGGCCAGAGCCAATCCTGCCGGCTCAACAGGATGTCCCACATGTCCGTGTCCTCGATGACGACACCTCTCGTGCTCGAACGCAGCCTGTCCGTGGCGTCACAGGTGATCGACCGGTGTTGTTCGGCTCGCTCCTCATGCTACAAAGGTCTCGGGATCGTGCAAGGACAAACTCCCTCCGGCAGACCTTCGTTGCCTCGGCGCAGACCCTGAGACAGCGATATCCCGGCAGTGATGAGGCAGCCGTGGCCCGGCGCGTCGGGCACAATGTCTGACATACGATGTGGGGTGCTGAAGGAGAATTCGCAGAGCAGTCACACGCTCCATGGGATGCCGGCAGATGTTCTCTCTGCGACTGCGGCTGTCCGTGACAATCGTCTGGGGACTGTTACGCGCCGCCCTCGCCTTCCGCAGGCTGATTGGCATCAGTCGCACCGGCACCTTCTGCCTGACCCGGGGCAACCGTCTCGGCCGTGCCGCCCTTCTGCAATTCCTCGATCAGAGCCTGCTGGTCGGCGACCACCGCCTTGAGGTCGTCGATCTGTTTCCGCAGCACGGCCGTCGCACTGACCTGGCCTTCGGCGCGCGTGCTCAGGTGCGTGATCACCTGCTCGGCCTGCTGCGCCAGGACGGCGGCCTTGTCCCGCTCCTGAGCCAATTGATCGACCTGTTTCTGAAGCTCGTCGCGGGTCTGGCGCACCACGCTCAGCTCATTCTTCAGGTCGGCGATCTCCCGCATCGCTCGCTCCAGGCCCAGTTCGAGCTTCTTGACCGTCGCCTTGGCCTCGCGGGCGTCCTTCTGGGCCTTCTCCAGATCGCCGTCACCGCATCCGGGCGCGGCCAGCAGGGCCGCCGTCAGGAGCAACATACCTGTCGCGGAGATCGCCGCCCTCAACCATCCTGTCATTTCCGCTCTCCTGTGGGAACCGACTCGAAGAACCGGGCGCACTGTCTGCGGGCCCGCTGTTCCCAGCCGCGTTTGTGGTAGGCATAGCTGGCGATCAAAGGCAGCACGCTCGTCGCCTCCGCGTAGACCATTTGCTCGCACCCGGTATCGACCTTGCCCCACGAGGAAGCCTCTTTCAGCGTGGAGCTGGAGCAGGCGCCGTCGCGAACATCGGCCACAGTGATCTGCACGGCGTACTTGTGCATGTCCACGTGATGGCCGAGCACCTCGGCGCAGACCACGGTATCCTGGGCAAAATTCTTGGGCACGCCCCCGCCGATCATGAACAGGCCCGAAATGTTGGACCGCATCTTGATCTCGGTCAGCTCGCGGAAATCCTTCACCGAGTCAATCGAGACATGCCGGTCCGGATTTTCGACCTGGTGCTTGACGAGGCCGAAGCCTGCGCTGGAATCGGAGAAGGCCGGGCAGAAGATCGGCACGTCGCACTCGTAGGCCGCCTGGACCAGAGAGTCCTTCTTCTTGGCGTGCTTGGTCAGGTACCTGCCCATCTCCCGGATGAACTCCCGCGACGAATGGGGCCGTTTCTCCAGGCCGTCAGCAATCTCCTTGATGGTCGCATCGCACACCTGGAGCTGCTCTTCGTCGATGTAGGTATCATAGATCCGGTCGACATACAGCTCTCGGAGCTTGTTGTCGTCCACGAACGGGCTGCCCTTGTAGTGCCGAAACCCGATCGCTTCGAAGAAGTCCATGTCGACGATCGTGGCTCCGGTCGCAACGATCGCGTCGACCATGTTGTGTCGGACCATGTCGATGTAGACCTGCATGCACCCGCCGGCGCTGGTGCTTCCGGCGATACACAGCATGATCGTGCAGTCCTTGTCCTCGATCATTCTGGAGAGGATGTCGGCGGCCCGGGCGGTGTCCCTGGCCGTGAACGACATCTTGCGCATCGCGTCGACGATGGCCGTGGAATCGAAGGTCTTGATGTCGACGTGTTCAACCAACTCTTTGAGCAGGTCCTTCTTGTTCATGTCTTTCACCTTATCGTATTTCGTCTGACAGTGGCCTGCCTCGCCACGCATGTCGGTTGCCATTCTATATTCAGACCCTCCCCCGGGGCCTAGGCCGATGGCAGGGGCGAATGACCATTCGCCCCTCCGCGCCGCCATCACAGGGACAGACAACCGATGGCTATCGGTCGAAGATAAACATCGCAATCGCCACCACGGTGGTCCAGAGGTCTCTCTTGCCCCGGGCGGTTTGCGTGATGTTCGACGTGCGAATGATCAGCCCACTGGACTTGTAGACCTGTTCCTTCTCCGACCATGCCTTGTTCGGATCGACTTCGAGACCCAGCGTGGTTCCGAGCATGCCGGCGGCCAGGTCCTCCGACAGGTCGGCGGCGACGTGCTGGTCCATGCCGTGGCCGTGCACCTCGCTGAGATACCCCCACTTTCTTCCGTCTTTCGGAACGGCGATGCCCACCGAAGCGGCAACCAGGCGGCCGTGCTCGTCCGTGTCGGCACGGGCCATCACGCAGAAGCACACCTCCCCCGGCGTCAGTTCCTCCAGACCCCTTTCTCGACTGACGATTTTGCACTTGGGAGGCAGAATCGAGGAGACCTGGACCAGGTTCTGCTGGGCCACGCCGGCCTTTCTCAGGGCTTCCTCGAACGACTTGAGCTGGTACTTGTGCCGTCCGACACCCTTGGTCAGGAAGACTTTCGAGGGAACCATGTTCTGCATTTTCACCTCCTTTACCACTTCTTGAGGACCTGTAGGCCTGTCAACCTAACGTTCGATCAGGCAGCGAATTATAAAGAGCGACGACACCTTGGCAACGAAAATTTTCAGAAGATCAGATAGCTGGCGGCCTTGGCGAGCCTGGCGCCGAGGCGACCGATGTCCTCCATGCCTCGGATTCGCCGGGAGGCCCGCCGGCTGACGATGCGGTCGACGGTCAACGGCCCCAGCCCGGGCACGCGAAGCAGTTCCAGACGCGAAGCA
>CAZOFX010000008.1:0-94306 GCA_964579055.1 uncultured Pirellulales bacterium | reverse complement strand
TCGCGGGCCATCTTCCTCATGCCGAAGGCCAGGCCGATGGTCACCGTCGCCGGCAGCCCCTCGGGCACGATGGCCACCGCCAGCGCGATGGCGAACAGGAAGGCGTCGCGCAGCGAGGTGACTGTCAGATCGTAGCGAATGGCCATGATGAGGAAGACGACCAGGCAGATGCCCGCCGCGACCCGCGCGATCCGCCGGCCAATGGCGTCCAGCTCCACCTGGAGCGGGCTCTTCTCCACCGCGATGTCGGTCGTCACGCGGGCGATGCTGCCGATCCGCGTGTTCATGCCCGTCTGGGACACCAGAAAGGTCAGTCGGCCGTAGCTGAGCGTCGTTCCGGCGAACACCTTCTCCTCATCCACGGGCCCCTGCGCCGACCGGACTGCTCGCTTCGAGACCGGGACCGACTCGCCTGTGAGCGACGACTCGTTGACCATGCCGTTGATGCACTCGAGAATGACGCCGTCAGCGGGGATGCGGTCGCCGGCCTCGACCTGAACGATGTCGCCCGGCACAATGAGCCTCGCGCCGATGCGCTGGATGGACCCGTCGCGCACGACGTGTGTCAGGTCCGCCATCATGCTCTGGAGGGATTTGAGGGCCTGTTCGGCCTTGTACTCCTGGATGAAGCTGATCGTGGCGTTGGCCAGGACGATGGAGGCGATGATCAGGGCGTCGGACCCGGCGCCGGTCAGCCAGGAAACGAGGCTGGCGAACAACAGCAGGATGAGGAACATGTTCGAGAACTGCGAGACGATCATCGTCAGCAGCTTGAACCGTGCGACGCTCTGGAGCTCGTTCGGGCCGTACTGATTCAGCCGGTCCCTGACCTGGGCCTCCGAGAGGCCCCCCGGACGGATATTCAGGAGCTTGTAGATATCGGTTGTCGATGCCAGATGACTCATGGATGCCACTCTCAATTGACTATTGATGATTGACTATTGATGATTGGCGGTGGATTGTCAAGGTGATCCAATTCTCTTGGAGCCGTGATAATCCATGGCAGGCAACCAATCATCAATAATCCATCATCAATGATCCGTGCTCCACGGCCAATCGGGCAGCAGGATATCACAACCGGGTCCGAAAGCCAAGCGGATCGTTCGTGGCGCGCCTGTGAGGGCATAACGCTTGTGGGTGTCACTACAAGCAGCCCTGCCGCGCTTGAGGCCGCCACCCGTGTCACCAATCTAAATGGCGTTCTGGTAGGCGAGGAACAGGGCGCGGTAGTACTTCATCAGGGGGATAGGCTCGCAACTGGCGGGGATTTCCGCGTCGCAGTAGCCCTGGTAGGCGGATTGTCGGAGCAGCCGGAAGAACTGGCGATAGGGATACTGCTCGTCCCATAGCTCGTGCAGGTGCACGTTGCCGATGCGGTCCTTTACGGAGCTGAAGTTGGCTTCGAAGCCGGGGCCCTTCGTGTCGTTGGGATCACAGTTCCAGTTGACATACACATGGGGGCTGTCCGCGTAGTCGATCATCTTCTTGACCTTGCCCACGATGTTGGTGCCTCGGCCATGGACGGCCAGGCGGATCTGGACGCCGTAGCCGTGCGCGAACTCGCCCGCCTCTTTCACGGCCCGCCCGATTTGTTGGAGCGTCTGCTCCTCGGGGATCCCCTGGTCCACGAGCAGGGCGTTGGGAAACACGCGGATGCCCAGGGCGCCGATGTCATGGGCCAGCAGCGTGTACTCCTTGGTGCCTTCGATGCTCTTGCGAAGCTCACCGGCGTCGGGATGGTGGTAGGCAAAGGCGCTGGCCAGGCTCAGTTTGATGCCGGCGTCTTCGAACCGCTTGCGGACGTCCTGCCGCTGGGCCTTGGTGAGGGTGACTTCGACGTCGTGGGCGTGGGTCGTCCGCAGCTCGACGTGCTCGAATCCGGTCTCGGTGCAGTTCTTGATGATGGTGTCGATGTCCCAATCCTGGGCGAGGTTGTAGGTCATCAGCCCGAGCTTGAGTGGCTGGCTTGAGGCGGGCTTATCCTCTGCGGCCGGGAGACTCTGTCCACAGACGGCTGCCGAGGCAACCAGGGCGGAGGTCGTGAGCAAGTCTCTTCGCGTAAGTCGGTCTGTCATCTTCCGGTCCCCGGAATGCGGTATTTCGCTCAGGCCGAGGCGCCGGCTCGATGCTCGCGCTGGATGCGTTCGAGGACGCGCTTGGTGGCCCGGATGGCGTCGATCTCGCTCATCTGGTCTGAGCTGCCCGATTCGATTCCGACGTAGCCGTGGTAGCCGGCGTCCAGGACGATCTTCATCATGCGGGGAAAGTCCGTATCCAGGATGTTCCCTTCGTCGTCGAACCGTGTGGCCTTGGCGCTGACGCCTTTGGCGTAGGGCATCATTTCCTGCACGCCCTTGTAGCGGTCGTATTCCCCGAAGTTGCCGAAGTCGGGCAGCGTGCCGCAGTTGGGCAGGTTCACGAGCCTGATCACGCCGACGAGCCATTCGCCGTTGGACGATAGACCCCCGTGATTCTCGACGATCGCGTTCAGGCCGTACGACGCCGCCCGCTCGCACAGTCCGTGCAGGCCGTCGGCGGCCAGCTTCTGCTGCTCTTCGTAGCTGCCCTCCGACTGGGCGTTGACCCGGATCGAATGGCAGCCGAGCGTCTTGGCGGCCTCCAGCCACTCGATGTGGTTCTCGATCGTTTCGAGACGCTTGGCCTTGTCGGCCGCACCGATGGCCCCTTCGTTGTCGCACATGATCAGGACCGACTTGCAGTCGTTGTCCTTGACACGCTGGTTCAGTTCGGTCAGGTAGCTCTGGTCCCTGGCCTTGTCCATGAAGAACTGGTTGACGTATTCGAGCCCCTCGATTCCCAGCCGGCGTGCGATGCGCGGGAAATCGAGGTTGGTGATCTTCAGGTCGGTTCGCCCGAAGAGGCTCTGATTCAGCGACCACTGGGCCAGCGAGATCTTGAAAGGCAAGTCGTTTTGCGGTGCGGAGGCGGCAAAGGCCTCCGGACAGGGCAGACTCTTGACCGACAGCAGGCCGACGGCGCCGGCGCCCAGGAATTCTCTTCGTGTAACACATCGCGACATGGCAGGCTCTCCTTATCGTGTGTGACCTCGATATTGTCCGGTTCGGTGTCTTGGGCTTCCATCGTATCGTCTGCGGTCGGGCCGTCAACTCTGCCACCTGCCGTCGCGACAGAATAATGGTCCGGCAAGCCAAAGAGCCTTGACGCTGGTGGCATGCGACGTCATTCTATAGCGTTCATCGTGAGCCGGTCCTGATGCCGTTCGGGTCGGGAACGCTTGGACAGAAAGGGAAGTGTTCATTTTCGCACAGGGCGCAACTATGGCAGAAACGTCTTCTCCCAGCGTGGGCGGTTCGACGCGGAAAGCGCGCGTGATTCCGCATGGAATTGTGTGGCCATTCATCCTGCTGTCCTCACTCTTCCTGGCGTGGGCGATACCCAACAACATGACGGACACCATGCTTGCGGCGTTCAAGCGAATCATGAGCCTGTCGGATTCGAGGACGGCGTGGATCCAGGTTGCCTGCTACTTCTTTGGCTACGGATGCTTCGCCCTGCCCGGCGCCATGTTCATCAAGAAGTACACCTACAAGTCCGGTGTGCTTCTCGGGCTTGGGCTGTTCGCCGGCGGCGCGATGTTGATCTATCCGGCCGGTCTGGCCGCCGGGCTGAGCATGTATCTGTGTTTCATGCTGTTTCTCGTGTCCCTGGTAATCCTCTTCGCGGGACTGTCGGTTCTGGAGACCGCCACCAATTCCTACGTGTGCGCGATCGGTTCCGAACTGACCGCCACGCAACGTCTGAACTTCGCTCAATCGTTCAATCCGTTCGGCGCGATCACCGGTGTGGTCGTGAGCCAGGTCTTCGTGCTCTCTCAACTCAATGTTCTGACGGCCGAGCAGAGGCAGGCGCTTCCTCCGGCGGAACTGGCGGCGATTCAAAAGGGAGAGTTGCATGCCGTCACCATGACCTACTTCGTCATGGGATTGGTCATGGCGGGCCTGTTCCTGGCGATTTACCTGACGAAGATGCCGAATCTCAAGGAGGATGACAAGCGACTGGACCTGAAGAACACGTTTGGCCGGCTCTTCAGAAATGGAAACTACGTCTGGGGTGTTATCGCCCAGTTCTTCTACGTCGGCGCTCAGATTGCGGTATGGTCCTACATCATCCGATACGTCCTGATCCAGATGGACCTCGATGCGGTCGTCGCGAGCCTGGGAGACGGCGTCTCGCCCGAGGTCATCATCGCGAAGTTGCGCAGTCTGGAGCCGATTGCGGCCGGGTTCTACAACATCTGTGAATGGGTCGGGCTCGATGCCCTGCTCCCACGAACGGCCGAGCAGGCCGGGGGAACGTATTACATCATGTCGCTGATTCTGTTCGTGATCGGTCGCTTTACCTGTACGCTCGTCATGGACTTCGTCAAGCCTCGGAACCTTCTGACCGCTTTGTCCGCCATCGCGGTGGCCTGCTGTCTGATCACGATCTATGCGACCGGTTTCGTCGGTATCTATGCCCTGATGACGATTTCCTTCTGTATGTCGCTGATGTTCCCGACCATCTATGGTCTCGGCATCGCCGGACTGGGGGAAGACACGAAGGTGGGGGGCTCGGGCATGGTGATGGCCATCGCCGGGGCGGCGGTGCTGACGCAGATTCAAGGCGCTGTCTCGGACGGGTTTGGCAGCATCAAGGTGGCCTACTGGGTTCCTGCTATCGCGTTTATCATCGTGGGATTCTACGGGGCAGTCATTTGTAGAATACACCAGCATCGCCAGCCGGGGGCCGAAGCCCGTGGCTGAGCCGATCGCCCCTTGACGTTCGTGCTCCGGGCCGTCATTCTATGGCGATCTTTGTGGGCTCGCATCGTGGCGAGACCCACGGGCAGGAGATTCATTTAACCCAAGGTGCAACCGATGGCACAGACTTCTCCTCACGACCTCCCGGACACAATGCAGAAACCACGGGTGATTCCCCCTAACATCCTCTGGGCCTTCGTCCTGGTGACGAGTCTCTTCTCGTTGTGGGGTTTCGCCAACGACATCACCAACCCGATGGTGGCGGCGTTCAAGAACATCCTGCTGATCAGCAATTTCGAAAGCTCGCTGGTTCAGTTCGCCTTCTACGGCGGTTACTGTGTGATGGCCATCCCGGCGTCGCTGTTCATCAAGCGCTTCAGCTACAAGACAGGCATCCTCCTGGGTCTGGCGCTCTATGCCACCGGGTGTCTGCTGTTCATTCCATCCGGCTGGATGATGGCCTTTTGGGCCTTTTTGATTTCCTATTTTGTCATGACCTGCGGCCTGTCCTTTCTCGAAACCAGCGCCAATCCGTACGTCCTGGCCATGGGACCGGAGGAAACCGCTACCCGTCGTTTGAACTTTGCCCAGTCTTTCAACCCGATGGGGTCGTTAATCGGGATGCTGGTCGCCAGGAACTTCATTCTGGCCAAGCTCGACAAGGCCGACGAAGCTGCGCGCATCGTGATGCGCGACGCGAGCCCGGAGCAGTTCGCCTCCATTCAGCAACACGATCTCAACGTCATCATCGGTCCCTATATGATTCTGGGTCTGGTGGTTCTGGCCGTCTTGGTGGTTTTTGCGGTCGCCAAGCTGCCAAGGGTCAAAGGCGAGGAGGACACCCGAATCGACCTGGTACCAACGCTCAAACGCCTGCTGGCGAACCGCAAGTATATTGAGGGCGTCATCGCGCAGGCGTTTTATGTCGGCGTCCAGATCATGTGCTGGACGTTCATCATTCAATACGCGGAGAATGAACTGGGCATGGCCAAGACGACCGCGCAGATGTACAACATGGTCGCAATGATCATTTTCGTGAGCAGCCGGTTCATCTGCACCTTCCTACTGAAGTATGTCAGTCCGGGCGGGCTGCTCATGACGCTGGCGATCGGCGGTTTCTGGCTGGTCTTCGGCACGATCTTCATCAAGGGCATGGTGGGCCTGTACTGCTTGGTCGGTGTCTCGGCCTGCATGTCGCTGATGTTCCCGACCATCTACGGCATCGCCCTCAAGGGGCTGGGGGACGACGCCAAGCTCGGAGCCGCCGGATTGATCATGGCCATCGGCGGCGGCTGCCTCATGCCCCCCATGCAGGGCGCCATCATGGACATGAATGCCTTCAACTTGGGCTTCATGACCCTGTCCAGCACGCGGGCGTCGTTTGTGCTGCCGCTGATCTGCTTCGTGGTCATCGCCATTTTCGGCTTCCGGACCTCGAAGGTCCACGGTCACACGTATTGACGCGTTCCGGATGACGCGGACTGAACAGGGTTTGCTTCGATCTGCATCGACGCGTCTGACCTGTCCGAGGTCGATTCGAACAGGTCAGACACGTCGTTTTCGTCCGGGCGGACGCTTCGTCACAGGTGGTAATCGCCGGCGGCCTCGGGTTGATAGAGCAACTCATCGACCTTCATGCGTCCGTCGATGCGCTCGCCCACGCGCCGCCCGAGGAGCGACAGACCTACGCGGCTCAGAATCGAGACGTTCTCCTCGTCGGTGGTTTCCTTCGAGGGGGTCTCCGTCGGGAAGGCGAGGGAGAGGACCATGGATCGGTTGTTGCGATCGTCTTTGACGCGGACCTTCGAATTCAGTGTGACCACATCCTGAGGGATCTCGCGGGAGGGAACCACAGCGGCTTTCTTCAGCAGCATCTGGAGGCGTGCGGCCTCTTTCCGCCGGGAAGCGTCGTGGCGGTCCAGTTGCCCCAGCAGGGTCTGAAGGCGGGCGCGGTCGAAGTCCGTGATCTGCAGCCCCTGCGGTGCCGAAGGGCCGGAAGCCGGCACGGGACGTCGACGAACCTGGGTCAATCGAATCCGTCGCCGGCTGCAAAAATCAAGCAGACGCTCCCCGATCAGCTCCATCTGGCGTTCCGACAGTCCGGCGTCGAGAACTGTGTCCGGCGCCATGAAGAAAATGTCGTGTTTCTCCGCGGTGTGCATCGTGGGCAGGCAGCACAGCCGGTCGTTCCACCAGCACACGTGAAAGTACTGTCGACCTTCTCTGGGGCGGTCGGCAATGGTTTGCGTCAGGATCTCGCGTAGTTCTTTCGAAGTCATGATCCTTATCCTTCCAACAGCAGACATTGTTCCGGCGGACCCTGTGGCGGTGCCCCCGCACCGCGCATGGACAGGGCCGCTTCACATCCGGTGTGGCATTTCCATAGATCGTTTCCCTTTTCGGGTGCCGGCAAAAAAAAAGCCGGCGTTGAAGGCCGGCTTGTACCCGCAAGAGTATTCGCCGACCGTCAGAGGTTGCACCCACAGAGCGAGGACGCGCAATCCGGCCGCCAACACAGAACAGCCGGCGCAGCGGCCGCCCCGGGCGCTGTCGTCCGGGTCGGCTCAAAGACGGCTCTGGATGAACTCTTCACTTGTTCGGTCCTGTTGTTTCGAGATTTCCTGCTCATTGCGATTCAGCATAGCATACCGGCGCGATTCTGTCAAGCGCGTTCGGCCATGCATAATGCCAAGGCAACTCGCCGGCCGGTCGGGACCCGGAAAGATCCCGACCGGCTCGGGTCGTATCGGATGCGGGCTCAGAAGGTCATCCCGACGCTGAAAAGATACTTCACGTCGGTGCTGCTGCGGCCTTCGGCCGGCGTGGCGTCATAATTGAAAATCGTCTTGAAGCTGGCGAACATGCTCTTGGTCAGGCTGGCCCGAAGCTCGGCCGTGGTGGTCAGATAGTAGTCCGACAGTTTGTCAAGGGCCGGATAGTATGTCAAGTCGTGGAGGAACTTGACGCTGTCGTTCAGTTGATGGTCGAAGTTGTACCCCGCCTGGGCCGACAGCTCGCTGTTGCTGTCGGTCGCGTTGTCGAATTTCTCGTAGAGCGACGCCAGACCGAGCGAGGTGGAGAAATTCGTCCTGGGCGACTCGATCCACTGGTAACCGGCACCGCCGCCGACCACGACGCGTCGATCCAGTTCCGCGATCGCGTCCTTCTCGTAGCTGCCGTTGATGAAGCCGAAGAACTTCTTCGAGAAGAAGTAGTCGTACTGGGCTTTGGCCCGCCACCAGTCTTCGGTGGTTCTTTCCTCACCGCTGTCGGGGTCTTCCTGCTTTCCCCTGGCATAGTTGGCGCTGGCGGTGGTGCGGTCCTTTTCGCTGCGCCGCGCGACGCTGATGTTGGCGTTGACGGCTTCGGTCGAGGTATTGCCGCTGGTGGCGGTTACGCCGGCGGAGATGCTTCCCGTCCACTTCACCGGGGGTTTGGGGGGCGGATTCATCGAGGCCAGGTCCGCCAATTGGAAGGCCTGGGCTCTCAAGGCCGTGCCGGTGTCGATGGCGAAGGTGCCTGCTTCGGCCGCCATGATCGGCTGATTCAGGACGGTGCCGTCCTTGAGGTGGACCTCCACAGGCCCCGTTGTGCTGAAGGTCAGGACGTCCGCCGGGGCGACGGTCACTTCGCCCGCGGCGTCTGCCTTGAAGACGAGCTTGCCGTCGGTGAGCCGGACGAGCGTGCCGGTGAGGCGGTCTCCGTTCTTCAGGTAGAGCTCGTCGGCCTGCACCATTGCCGACAGCAGGCCAAGACAGATTGCGGTCAATACCAGGGTACGATACATTCTCGGGCCTCCTTTCAATCAGTTCACGTGGCAGACACTGCACGGCACATCGGCCGGACTATTCTTCTCGCCCTCGCGTCCTTCCCCCTGCGGCGGCCACCAAGTTGCCATTCTTGAGATGCACATCACGCTGCGGGAATGGTATTGTAAGCCCATTTGCCTCGAGTGCAAGCTTAATCTGGGTGGTCAAGTCAAAATAGGTGGGCCAGTAGTCGGCGCAGTTGACCCAAGGGCGGACGACGAGGTTGACGCTGCTCTCGGCCAGCTCCGAGACCTCTACCACCGGAGCCGGATCGGGCAAGATACGCCGATCCCCGGCCAGAACGCCCTCAATGACCTTCTTGGCCTTTTTCATATCATCTTCATAGGAAATTCCGATGACCATATCCACACGCCGGGTCCCGTTGATCGTGTAGTTGCTGATGTTGCCGCCCATGACCTGGGAGTTTGGCACGATGATGCGTACGTTGTCGGGGGAACTCAGAATGGTGGTGAAGATGCCGATTTCCTTGACGGTGCCCTTGGCGCCGCCGGCTTCGACGAAGTCGCCGACCCGCATGGGTTTGAAGATCAGCATCAGGACGCCCGCGGCGAAATTCGACAGTGAGCCCTGGAGCGCCAGACCGACGGCCAGGCCCGCGGCACCGAGCACTGCGATGAACGAGGCGGTCTGGACCCCCATGTTGGCCAGTGCGGCGATGACCACGAACGTGAGCATCGCAACATACGATAGGTCCCGGATGAACTGCACCAGCGTCACGTCCATCTTGGCCTTGGTCATGGCCGCGCCGGCAAGGTTTGAGATCAGCCTGGCCACCCATCGGCCGATGACGAAGATGATCACGGCGCCGAGGATCTTCAGGCCGTACTTGGCCAGGTAGGCGTAGATCTGGCTGAGAACGTCCTGCATCTTGCTCACGCTGATGTTGCTCAAGTCGAGGGGGTTTGTGGCCGCCGCGTTCGGATCGCTCGAAGCCGCCGCGGATGCCGTCGCGGCGGTGAGCATCACGGCCCCCAGCACGATCCATCCGGTTCCTGCCAACAGAGTCTTCCGATCTCTCATCGTCCATCCTTTCATATCCGAGACTTGGAACCCTTGGCCGACCTCATGGAGAAACCATCCGGGCGGCAGCAAGGTAACCGCGATCCTCGCCTTCCGGCCGGATGCGGCGGTACCCGTACATGATATCCGCTCAGCCGCGAGCCTGTAACTGACCGTTCAAGGTCCGAGCCGGTGGACATGACTTCTACACGTGGGTCTGCAATTCAGAGATGCGTGTTTTTCTTCCCCATTGCTCTGCCAGCGACTCTATGTGCCTTGTGTGAAGATTATACTACTTGGAGGCTGAAAACACAGTTCTGTAATTCTCCGGTTTTTCCTGCGGATTTCGGGTCGCCCGCCGGCGTCCGGGACGGCAGGAAAAGAGGGAGGTGCTGGCTGCCAGACCAAGTTCATCACCCGCATCGTGACAATAGGGGTATCCAGTCTTTTCTTGATCGTCTATAATGAAGCACTATTCGGGAAAGAGGTATGAAGCCTACGCATGAAAAACTGACGGATTCCGAACTTCTCCTGCATTACATGGAGGGTGACGAAGCCGCCTTCGGCGAGATCGTCAACCGCTACAAGAACAGTCTCTACGCGTTCCTGCGGCAATTCCTCAATCGCATGGACCTCGTCGAAGACGTCTTTCAGGAGACATTCCTCCAGCTTTTCAACAGCCGCGAGAGCTTCGATCCGGACCGGCCCTTGAGGCCCTGGCTGTTCACGATCGCGGCCAACAAGGCCAAGGACGCTCTCCGCAAGGCGCAGCGGACCAGCGCCGTGCCCATCGGAGCCATCTCGGAGGAACAGGACATGTCGTTCGACGAGATGCTCAACACCCTATCGTCCAATAACAGCATCCCCTACGACGAGCTGGAAAGGAATGAGACCGCCGCCCGCGTGAACGAGGTCATTGCGAACATGCCCGAGAACCTGCGCCAGATCCTGCTGATGGCCTATTTCCAGAGATTTTCGTACAAACAAATGGCCGACGCCCTCAGTATACCTATCGGGACTGTCAAGAGCCGCCTGCATGCGGCCATAGCCCGGTTTGCCAAAGATTGGAAAGCACTTACAGGGAGTCAAGAGGTCAAATGACGTCGTTCACTGATCGGCATCGAGAACTGTTGTTTGATTACTCTTTGGGTCTGACATCCGAAAGCGAGACGGTGGAAGCCGAGAGGTTGCTGGCCCAGTCTCAGGAAGCAGTAGGCCTTTACGACACGCTACGCAGCGTCCTGTCTCCACTGGACGCGCTGGAAGTCGAGCCGTGCCCGGAGGAGTTGGCCGCGAGAACGGTCTTGCGTCTGAAGGAGGCTTCCGAAGCCGCCTTGCGGCCGAAGCGATCGGAGGAACTGCTCCCGGCCGGAGAAGCCGGCCCCGCGATGATCCGGATCCCCTTCTGGAGAAACTGGGGGGATATCGCCGCTGTGGCAGCCGTCCTGGTGTTGTTCGTCGGGGTCGTCGTGCCGACCTTGAGCTTCGCCAGGCAGCAGTATTGGCAATCTCGATGCCAGGCGAATCTGGGCGATGTACAGCAGGGAATGGTCAGGTATGCCGGCGACCACGATGGCCAGCTTCCCAGCGTGCCCACGGAGGCAGGGGCTCCCTGGTGGAAGGTCGGCTACCAAGGTCCCGAGAACCATTCCAACACCCGTCGTGGCTGGCAGCTCGTGAGGGAAAAGTATGTGTCCCCGCAGACGTTTGTCTGTCCGGCCAGAGGGATCGGCGGCAACGTCTCCTTCGACAACCTGAAGGTGGAAGACTACAGCGATTTCCCCGACCGCAGGTTCATCGGTTTCAGCATTCGCATTGGCTGCTCGCAATCGAGCCAGGGCAATCCCGGGACGCGCAGTGTGCTCGTGGCTGACCAGAATCCGCTCGCCGAAAGGCTCCCGGCGGACTATTCTGCGGAGTTCCGGCTGCGTGTGGATGAAGAGTTCCTGAGGGCAAACAGCCGGAACCACGGCGGACGCGGACAAAATGTCGCGTTCAGTGACGGCAGCATTCAATTCCTTCGGCAGCGGCACACCAGTTTCTCCGAGGATGATATCTTCATGCCGGCGGAGATCACCGACGGTTGTGAGATGCGCGGCTATGAACGGCCGTGTTCCGAGAGGGACGCGTTCGTCGCTCCCTGAGCGGTGGGATGCGATGCGGATCGAGCCACAGGGGAGGGTGTCACATATCCCGGCGGCGCTCGTTGTTCAGACAGATTCGCGCGTTGCGCTGAAGCGCGTCGAGGCCGGCCCGTTGGATAGGTGAATCGCCAAATCGGATTTCGAACGATTCCTCGCTCAGCGCGAGCAACTCCTCCAGGTTCAATCGCATGTTCTCCGGATGGAATCGGAGTCTCCTCGCCGCGCGCGGTGGTGCGGCCTGCTGATGGGGACACGCCAGCACGCAGGCATCGCAGCCGAAGATTCTGTCGCCCACTCTCGTTGCCAGTTCGGAGGGGATATCCCCTTTGTGTTCGATGGTCAGGTGGCTGATGCACTTTCGTGCGTCGAAGCTGCCGTCGCTTTGCAGCGCGCCGGTCGGACAGGCGCGGACACAGCGGTCGCAGGCGGCGCACGCACCAGGGTTTGCCCGGTCAGGTTCCAGCTCGACTGTGGTTACCAGTTCGCCGAGAAAGACCTGGGGACCAAGTGCCGGGTGGATCAGCATGTGATTGGTCCCGATGAAGCCGAGACCCGCACGGACCGCCAGGGCCCGTTCGGCAAGCGGGACCGAGTCCACGCAAGCTTTGAATCGGTGTCCGCGGTCCGTCCGTGCACGAAGGAAATCCGCCAGTTCGAACAGAAGCGATTTCATGAACTCGTGATAGTCTTCGTACCATGCGTATTGGGCCACGGCCCCCGTTCGCTGAGGATTCTGCGCGGGCGCGGATGAAGCGTCCGGCTTGTAGTTCAGAGCCACGACGATCACCGACTGCGCCCCATCCAGCAAGGCCGCCGGATGGATGCGTTTCTCGAAGTTGTGGTGCATGTACTGCATCTGGCCGGCGCAACCGGCCCGCAGCCACGTCCGGAGTCGTGCGACGTCTGCGTCGGCGATGGGCGACGCGTCGGTGATTCCCACGGCATCGAAACCGAGTTGGATCGCGCGATCCTTAATCTCCTGTTCGAGGGTCATGGAGGCCATTATACTACGGCCGGATCAGAGTTCGACACGACGGACAGCAATCGGAGGTCGTTTATGAAGAACATCAACGGAATGCCGGCATGCGTGATCGGTGTGCTCCTGGTGTGTCTCTTGTCTTCGGCGTGGGCCGACGCCATCGTGACGTGGGATTTCACACAGGGGGCCCACGGGTGGATCGGAAACAGCTTCGTCGAAGACCTGACCGCCGGCTCCGAGGGTCTGGCGTTCGCCTCGACCGGGATCGATCCGTGGATCGAAGGGCCCGCGGTGGATTTGCCCGAAGGCTCGATGACGCGCGTCACCGTGACGATGAAGTCCGACGCCGATGCCGGTGGGGAGCTCTTCTACGGCCGGCATTTCGAGGCCGGCCGATCCGTTCGCTTCATGGTGACCGACGATGCTCAGTGGCATGATTACGCGCTGATGATTCGCCAGCCGCTCGGACCGGGCACGCGCTTCCGCCTCGATCCGGCCACAGGACCGGGCGCGATCGTGGTTCGTTCCATTCGCGTGGAATCTCTGGCCGCTGTCGCTCAACCGCCGCTGAAGAGGCCGCAACGCCTCGACGCAGCCCGGGCCGACCTGGCGGTGATTCACTCCGGTGACCTGCTTCTGAGGCATTCGCCCGCGCGCTGGGGCGACTTCTTGATCGACTGCGGTGGTGTCGAAATGGCGGCGGGGCACGCGTCGGAGATTGTCGGCGTTATGCTCGATGGGCGGCTCCAATGGCTCGATTTGTCGTCCGCTCGGTCTTCCTGCAAGGTGACATCAGGCGCTCTTACATGCGTTGCGAGTCTGACCGATCCCGCAGGCGGCCAATGGCGACTGACGCGGCGGGTCTCGCCGGGGCGAGTTCCCGGAACGCTCGTGGTAGACACGGAATTCGCGACCGACCGGGACCGCGAGGTTGTTTACCTGCCTTGGCTGACCCTGTTTGCGGGACTCGACACCTTTGGCCCGCGCAAGACTCAGGGGCTTCTGCCCGGCCTGGAATACCTGGAGGATGAGCCGAGCAGCAGCGAGGCGGACATCACGACGCCTGAGCACGTCCGCCGCGTGCCCGATCCCGTCAAGATTACGTTTCCGCTGATGGCTGTTGCTCACCAGGATCGCTACATCGGACTGATCTGGGAGCCGTCCGACGTGGCAGCGCCCGTCTTCGACTCGCCCGATACGATCTACGGCAGCGGCGCTCACGTGATGGCGCTGACCGCGCCGGCGGTGGGGGACCTTCGCTTCGAGAATGACCTGGCGGCGCACACGCCATTCCAGCTTTCCGCTGATCGCCCGCGCCGGTCACGCATTGTGATCGTCGGCGGAGAAGGGCAGACGATTGTTCCTGTCGTCGAGAAGTACGTTCAGGTTCGAGGGCTTCTGCCTGTTCCCACATTCGAGGGCGGATTCGATGCGGCGGTGACGCTGCTGGCCCATGGCTGGCTCGATTCGGCGATCAACGAGGGCGGCCTGTTCCGCCACGCGGTTTGGGGGACCGCCTTTGGGGCCCAGCCCGCCTGCGATGCGCCTGTTTATATGGACTGGCTTGCACGTTACTGCGGCGATGCCGACTTGGCCGCGCGGCTGAACGACGGTCGGGACCTGGCGCTGAGCAAGCTACCGGCCGGACAGCCCTATTGGGGTACGGTTTCCCACGTGCGGACACCGGCGCCGGCGCTGATCCTTGGCGATGTCGAGACGTACGTTCGGTCCAGGCATTCCGAAGCCGTCGCCTTGCTCAAGAATTTCGACGCGCAGGGGATCAAGCACTATCAGCCGGGCAAGGTGGACTATTCCAGAGGACACTTCACGTACCACGCCAACGGTCTGGCGGCGGCCGACGTGGCGCGGATCCTCGAAGCGGCGACCCTGTCGGCCGACTCGTCGCTCATCGAGCAGGGTTTGACGCTGCTGGACGAGCAGACGGACCTTTATGCCGGCACCGTTCCGCGCGGGGCGCAGACTTGGGAGGTGCCTCTGCACACGCCGGACATCCTCGCCTCCGCCTACATGGTCAAGGCCTACACGCTCGGTTTCGTCCTTTCGGGCAGGCCTGAGCATCTCGAACAGGCTCGATACTGGGCTTGGACGGGCGTGCCGTTCGTCTACCTTGCGAACCCGACGAAGGGAGAGGTGGGTCCCTATGCGACGATCGCGGTCCTGGGCGCGACGAACTGGAAGGCGCCGATCTGGTTCGGCCAGCCGGTTCAGTGGTGCGGCCTGGTCTACGGATCTGCGCTGCATCAGCTTGGCCAGTACGACTCGTCCGGACCCTGGCGGATGCTCGCCAAGGCCATCACGGCAGCGGGCCTCCAGATGACCTGGCCGCAGAGTGACGAGAAGCGGCAGGGGCTGCTGCCCGACTTCTTCCACCTCAGGGCGCAGATCAGCGATGGGCCCGCCATCAATCCCGGCACCGTTCAGGCGCATCTGCCCGAGCTGTTCGGGCAGGGCCGGCTGTATGACGTTCGCAGAGTCGACGCGCGGAACTGGTTCATCCACGCGCCGTGCGAGATCGATGAATTGCACCAGTCAAATGACGTGGTGAGCTTCGAGGTCGCCGGCTGGGGCGACGCCGCTTTCACCGTGATCATTTCGGGCGTCTCAGAGAGACCCTCGGGTGTGACGGCCCGCCGGACCGATGGCGGTGAAGGCGAAGCCACGACGCATTTCGGCCGCGAGCTGAGGTTGTTGACCATCACGCTGTCCGGACCTTCTGAAATCCAACTGCGCCAATGAGGCTCCCTCGCGCGAGATGGCCTTTGCCTTGCGATATCCGCTGCTGGTGTGCGGCGCGATATGCAGGGCGCTGTTGACCTCGGGCGATGTGTCGTGTACAGTACGGCGGTTTTGAAACAAGACGACAGCGAAATCCCGTCGTGGAAGGGCGGTGTGTGCAAGATGCACCGGCGGGACTTGTCAGAACGATGCCAAGGCCTTTCGGAACTGGAACCGAAGGGCTTTTCTTTTATGGATCGGCAGGTCAAGGCGATGCAAGGCTGTGAGCAGGGGCTATGACACAGATTGAAGAGCTCGATTTGAAGGCCCCTTCCTCCGCTGCAACGGCCGGTGGAATGCGCGAGCTGCTGGCGATTGCGCTGCCGATGGTCGTTTCGCAGGCATGCGACACGGTCATGATGTTCACGGACCGACTCTTCTTGTCGAAGCTGGGTCCGGAGCAGATGAACGCCTCGATGGGCGGCGGGCTGACCTGCTACGTGCTGATGACGTTCTTCCTCGGATTGACGGGCTACTCGACGGCGCTGGTGGCCCAGTACCTCGGCGCCGGACGCAAGGACCGCTGTGCGACGGCCACCACGCAGGCCACGCTGATCGCCCTGACCGCCTATCCGCTGATCCTGCTGGCCCGTCCGCTCGTGCATCTGGCGTTTGCCAGGATGGGGATTTCCGCCGGGCAACTCGCCCCGCAGATCGAGTACTTCGACATCGTGGTCTATGCGACCGTGATCGGCCTGCTGCGCAACTGCCTGAGCAGCTTCTTCTCGGGCATCGGGCGAACGCGAATCGTCATGGTCAGCGCCGTGGCCGCGATGCTGGTCAACGTGGGGATGAATTACATCCTGATCTACGGCAAGCTGGGTTCTCCTGCTCTGGGCGTTCGCGGCGCCGCGTACGGCACGGTCATCGGGGGTGTCTTCGGGCTGGGGGTTGTTTTGACCGCCTATCTCAGCGGCCGGACACGCCGGACGTTCCGCGTGTGGCACTCGCTGCGGTTCGACTGGGACGCCATGGCCAAGCTGCTGCGTTTCGGCTATCCCGCGGGCATCGAGATGTTCCTGAACCTCATGGCGTTCAACGCCATGATCGTCGCCTTCCACGCCCACAGTCCGGCCACCGCCACCGCCGTGACGGTCATGTTCAACTGGGATATGGTCTCGTTCGTCCCGCTGATCGGCATCCAGATCGGCGTCATGAGCCTCGTCGGGCGCTACATGGGGGCCGGCCAGCCCGACATCGCTCACCGTGCCGCCATGTCCGGACTCAAGTGCGGATCGCTCTACTCGCTCATCATCCTCACTCTCTTCGTCGGGTTCCCGAAAGACCTGGTCGCCACGTTCCGCCCGGAGCAGGCGGATGCGATCTTCCACGCCGCAGCACCGATAGCGGTCCGCATGATTCGGATCGCATCGATCTATGTGATGCTCGAAGCGGCCCTCGTGGTCTTCAGCGGAACCCTTCGCGGTGCAGGCGACACCGTCTGGGCGATGTGCGTCTCGGTGGCGCTCCACTGGCTGATGCTGGGAATCCTGATCGTCATCCTCTACGTGCTGAGGCTCTCGCCGGAGGCCGCCTGGACGGGAGTCGTGCTGTCGTTCCTATCATTTTCGTTTGTGTTCTACCACCGCTACCGCGGCGGGAAATGGCGGACGATTCGCATGGTCCGCACCCAGGCCGAGCTGCTCGCCACCGATCACGACCACGACTTCCACGAACCCCGCGACCTGTAGAGTTTCAATCCACGGGGACTCAGCGGACCTTGCTGATTTCGTAGACGACGGTGCCGCCGCCGGTGTACTGGCAGACGTCGGGGCACTGGACGTAGGCCTTGGTCTTGTCCTCTTTGCCGTCGAGGCCCCAGGCGGCCGGCTCGGAGACGCGCAGGGCGTTGTACCACGGCATCAGCGACGCCAGCCCGTGCATGCAGACGGGAATCTCGCTGACTAATTGATAGCAGGCTTTCAGCGTGAAGGAATCGCCCACCTTGTGCACGGGGCAGTGTCCCTTGACCTCTTTGACCGTCACCAGTAGGTCCATACTCTTCTCCTTGGGATAGAATCCACGTGGTCACCATTATGGCGACGGATGCGTTTAGTTCAAGGGCATTTGCCGCCCGGCGGCAATTCGTGCGCGTACGCACGGCGCCCTGAAGAGCGTGGCCCCCTTCGGTTCTGCTCTCATGGATAGGCGATGAAGTAGAAGTCCTTCCGGTAGGCGGCGGGGAACTCCTCTCTGGAAAAGGAGGGTTTGTCGGACAACCATCGTTCCATGGTCGACAGGTGCATTCCGAACCTGCGGACGATCAGGTCGTGGATCATCTCCGCGGAGACCCCGTAGTGCCCCGTCGAGTGATCGCTGGCTTCAAACACCAGAATGGGCCGACACCGCAGAATGGTCTTCTCGCCGCCCAGCATGGCATGGTACTCGCCGCCCTCGATGTCCATCTTGATGAAGTCCACCTGGACGTCTTCCGGAATGAGGTCATCGAGTCGCCTCGTTTGCACGCGGATCACTTCCACCTCGGCCGGGTAGCCGAAGTTGTAGGTGCGCCGGCGCAGACCGCTGAAGGCCGAACGGTTTCTGACGAAGTGGAATGGAGCTTCACCCGTGGAATCAGACACGGCACACTCGAACACGTGCACGTTCTGGAATTGCTCTCGAAGCCGGTCCGCCAGAGGGGGCAATGCTTCGATGGCATAGTGGGTGGCTTGCGGCGCCGCCTTCTGGATCCGTTTGAGGATGGCGCCGACGGAAGCGCCAACGTCGACGCAGACGGAGTTCGGGTGCAGGATCCGCGACATCACCTGGAACGTCTGGACGTCATACCGGACACCTCTGGGCGGGTGAACCCATCGCTTGAATCGGCGGACCTGGAACAGCGCCGGACGGACAGTCCGGTAGAGAAAGGTGTTCTTGATGCGTTGCCTGATCATGCTCATCTCCTGCCAAGGGCCGGACGGATGTCTCTACGCACTGCCAGTGTATCGTCCGGATCGAATCGACCCTTTGGGTAAAAGAAGCTGTCGTCCGCGCATCCTAGCGGACGGTCGTGACGGCTCTGTCGTTGCCTCGGGGAGCCGACTATTCTCGGATGGTCTGGCCCAGGCGATTGTCCCCGGAGGACAAAGCCATTACTATGGGACCGACTCAAAGAAAGGAGCAGTAACGCATGGCGAAGGAATTGGTCGGCGTGATCGGCGGCACCGGCTTGGGTGACGACCTGGCGACGAGGTTCACCGGCGTGGAGCAGCGGGAGGTGCAGACGCCGTTCGGTGCGCCCAGCGGGCCCATCCTCGTCGGGACGCTCGGCGAGCGGCGCGTCGCGTTCATCAACCGGCACGGGCCGGGACATCGGTTCGGGCCAAGCGACGTGCCGTACGCGGCCAACATCTTCGCTCTCAAGCAATTGGGCGTCCGCGCCGTGATTGCCAGCGGCGCCGTCGGCTCGCTTCGCGAAGAGATTGCGCCGGGCGACCTGGTCGTGGTCGATCAGTTCCTCGACAAGACATTTCGGCGGACCGGATCATTCTTCGCCGGCTACGGCGCGGTGCACTGCGAGATGGCCGACCCGACGTGTGGCCGGCTTGGCGAGATGCTGCTGGACGCCGCCAGGCCGAGCGGAATCCGAATCCATCCTCAGGGGACATACGTGTGCATGGAAGGGCCGCAGTTCTCGACCCGCGCCGAATCGAAGATGCACCGCAACTGGGGCGGCGACCTGATCGGCATGACCGCCATGCCCGAAGCCAAGCTCGCCCGCGAGGCGCAGATGTGCTACGCGCTGGTGGCGCTGGCCAGCGACTATGACTGCTGGCGGCCGCACGATGCGTCCAAGGGCAAACAGACGTTGCTCCAGGAGATTTACTCGAACGTCCGGAGAGCCACCGACAACTGCCTGCGGCTCATTGAGGCGGTGCTGGCGGTCGAGGCGCCGCTGGTGTGCGAGGACTGCGCGTGCCGCAAGAGCCTGGAACTGGCGGTCTGGACCGATCCGAAGCAGATCGACCCCGTCCGCAGGGAGCAGTTGTCGCCGCTGTTCGAGTAGATCTGGTGAGAAATGTGAGAACGAGGACCGTTGCCGTGAAACCGATAGAACGCAGGATGTTGGTTGTCGCTGCCGTCGTTGGGCTGCTGCTGGGACTGGGCTGTCGGCAGGAGGCGACCCCCGACACAAGGCAGGCCCGGCTCATTGCCGCCGAGAGTATGCAGCTCAGGAAACAACTGGCCGCTCGCGATGAGGAGATGCAGGAGCTCAAAGTCCGGCACGCCGGAGAGATTGAGCAGCGGCAGGAGCAACTGGCGATTTGTCAGAAGAAGGTCGAGGCCCTTCAGAAAGACCTTGAAGCAGGCATCGCCGCGCGAGTCGAGAGCGTCGTGGCGGCGGTGATGGACGAGAACGCCAGACTGCGCAAGGAGATCGAATCGCTTCGCGCCGAGATTGGCGCGCTCAAGGCGCAGCAGGCGAGTCAGCCATGACGTGGTCGATCGCGTACGTCCCGATGACTTCGCCATCGTCGCGCGTCATGGTGACGCGGAGATGGTCAGTGGCCGCGTTCACTCGGATGACAGTTGCGGCGCCCTTCTGGGGCGCGCCTCCGATGATCGTCGGATAGTCGCATTGCCCTTCGACCGGCGGCCGGATCTCATAGTGGTGCGTGTGCCCGGAGACCACCAGGTCGATCTTGCCTTCGTTGTACAGCGGCCGCCACGTCTGGTACATGTCGTCCGGTCCGTGCCATCGCTCCGACGGCTGCGGCGGCATGTGGACCACCACCACGCGAAACGGCGCCTTCCGAAACGCCTCGGACTGAATCTCGGCCTCCAGCCACTTCCGCTGCACGGCCCGGTAGCGGTCGAAATCGACCAGCCCGCTGTATTCTTTGTCGGTATCGCGCTTGTCTTCGCCGCCGTCCATGACGACGAAATGGACCGGGCCGTGATCGAACGAGTGGTAGTAGCGACCGTCGGGCAGGGCAACATAGTCGGGCAGACGGCGGGCGAACTTGCCGCGCGTCTCATGATTGCCTCGCACATAGACAAAAGGCGTCTGCGTGGCGAACAACTCCGTGCAGGGCGTCAGCACGTGGTCGATGATCTGTTGCTGGTCCTCGATGTGGCCGAGGATGTCACCATTGAGGAAGACGAGGTCGAAGGGCTGCGCCTGCGCGAGCTTCGCCACCGTGATGAAGGTTTCGTTCTGCTCGTGGATGTCGTTCAGGACGATGAAGGAGATGTTGTCCTTCCGGTCGGCGAGCGTGGTGAACGTGTACGTATCGCTGGTGACCGTCTCGCCGTACGTGACCTCGTAGGGCTTGAACGCGACGATCTCCCTGGAGCAGACGCGGTAGCGATATTTCTCGCCCGGCGAGAGCCCTTCGATGGTCACTCTGTGGATCGTCTGGTTGGCCTCGATCAGCCCATGCTCGCTGCGGTGGGCCTTCTGGTCGAGGGATTCACCCCGGCCGTATTCGATCCAACTGACGCAGTTGGCGTCGGTGATCCACATCACGGTCATCGAGGTTTCCGACGGTGCCTGAAGATACGGCCCGACCACGATCCGGGCCGCACCCGCCGACCCGTTCAGAATGGCCCATCCCAGCAGGACTATCATTGCTCTTGCCGTTCTTGCATGCATTCTCGTGTGCTCCTGCTCGACTGTCTGTGTGAATTCCGGTGCTATAACCGGATGATATCATGAATGTCGGAGGTTGTCACCGCCCCAGTACATTTGCCGGATGGTACCGAGGTCGGTACAATCAGATGGAGGAATTGACAGAACGGTATCAGGAGGTGGACGCATGGACAAGTTGGTGGAAGTGTATGTTGCCGGCGACATCACGCTGGCCTATCTGATCAAGGCGCATCTGGAGGACGCCGGCATCCCGGTCCACATTGCCAACGAGAACGTCTCGGCCGCCTACAGCATCGACGGCATGGCGCCCCGCGTTCTCGTGCCCGCCTCCCGCGCCGAAGAGGCCCAGGAGATCATCGCCGAGATTCAGCAGGCTTCCGAAGGGATCAGCGACGAAGATCTCGATGACCTAAGCGAGGATTCTTCTGAACTCTGATTCAGGCGCCGTCACTTCATGATTCGCCGCACCCTGGCGAGCTTCCCCTGGTAGGGAGGATAAACCAGGGGAAGCTCGAAACGGGTGGCGGCTTTCAAGATGCTTTTTTTGTGCGAAAAGCGCTCGAAGCCGCTGAAGCCGTGATAGCTGCCGATGCCGCTTTGGCCGACGCCTCCGAACGGGAGGTTCGGATTGACCAGGTGCTGCATGCAATGGTTGATGCAGCCGCCCCCGAACGGAATCCGCTGAATCATCTCCTGTTGGACGGACTTGCTCTCGCTGAAGACGTAGAACGCCAGCGGATGCTGCGGCAGCCCGGCAATCGTCTCATAGACCTCGCCGAGTTCGTCATAGGTGAGAACGGGCAACACAGGTCCGAAGATTTCCTCGCCCATGCTCTTGTCATCGGGCGTTACGCCGGACATCACTGTCGGAGCGATGAACCGTTTTTCAACTTCGTACTGCCCGCCGATCACGACCTTGGCCGGATCGATCAGTGACACGATGCGGCGGCAGTGCTCGGCGCTCACGATCCGCGCGAAGTCGGGGCTTGCCGCCGGGTCCGGTCCGTACACTGCGCCGATGCGCTGTTTGAGACGGTCGATGAATTGCTTCTCCACGCGGCGATGGACCATCACGTAGTCCGGCGCCACGCAGGTTTGTCCGGCGTTGAGGAACTTCGCATAGGCGATGCGGTTGACCGCAACCGCCATCTTTGCATCATAATGGACGACGCAGGGGCTCTTGCCGCCCAGTTCCAGCGTGACAGGTGTCAGATGCTCGGCGGCGGCCTTCATGACGATGGCGCCGACGCGCGGGCTGCCCGTGAAGAAGATGTGATCGAATTTCTGCTCCAGCAGGGCGGTGGTCTCCTCCACCCCGCCGGTCACGCACGCCACGTACTCAGGATCGAAGGTTTCTTCAATCAGTTGGCGCGTCGCTTCACTGCACGCAGGGGTCAGCTCCGATGTCTTGACCACAGCGGTGTTGCCGGCGGCGATGGCGGCGGTCAGCGGAACGACAGCCAGTTGGATCGGGTAATTGAACGGGGAGACGATCAAGTTCACGCCGAGAGGGCAGTAGTGAATCCAACTACGTCCCGGCTGGGCGAGCAGCGGCGTCGCGACCCGCCTGGGCTTCATCCATCTCTTCAGACGGGCGATCGTGTACCGCAGGTCATGGCGAGAAAAGCCCGTCTCGGTCAGATAGGATTCGAACGGCGGCTTGCCCAAGTCCTCTGTGAGGGCCGCGTGCAGCCTCTCTTCGTGCCTGACGAGCCCATCGAGAAGACGTCGCAGGTGTTCGAGCCGCACTTGGTAGGACAGCGTTCCACCGGAACGGAAGAACCGACGCTGCCGGCTGACGATTTCGGCGATCTCCTGCGTCCTGGTCATGAGCGAAACGCTCCCGGCGCCCGTCTATGCTTCTGCCGGCGCCGCGACCTGTCTGGCGGCCTGGATGCAGTCGGGCAGGTCGACCTGGCCATGACGGCGTTTCATGGCGGCCGCGACGAGCCCGACGAACATCGGGCTGGGCCTCAGCGGACGGCTGGTCAGGCAGGGATGGGCCTGGGTCCCCATGAAGAACGGGTGGCCGGGCAGTTCCAGGATTTGCATGATCGGCTGGTCGGGTGCCTTGCCCGAGAAGACCAGGCCGCCGGCTTCGAGGGTCTCGATGTACTTCGGGTCCACCTCATAGCGGTGCCGGAACCGCATCCGGACCGACTCTTTGCGGCCGAAGAGGTCCCAGGCCACCGTCTCCGGTTTGACCTCGACGTTGCGCCCGCCCAGACGCATGTTGCCTCCCAGGCCTTCGATCTTCTTCTGCTCGGGCAGGATGTCGATCACCGGCTCAGCGCATTTCGGGTCCAGCTCGGTGCTGCCGGCGCCCTTGAGGCCGCAGACGTTCCGCGCGAACTCGATTACCGCCATCTGGAAGCCGAAGCACAGGCCCAGGTACGGCAGGTCGTTCTCGCGGGCATAGCGGATGCAGGCGATCTTGCCTTCCGAGCCGCGGGTGCCGAACCCGCCGGGCACGATGATGCCGTCGACGCTTGCCAGACGCTCGCCCGCGTTCTTGTCGGTGATGTCCGTCGTGTCGATCCACTCGATGCCCACGTCGCAGCCCAGCGCGATGCCCGCATGCTCGAGCGCATTGATGATCGACGCGTAGCTGTCGCGGACCGCGGTGTACTTGCCGGTGATGCCGATGGTGGCCTTGTACTTGGCGGTGCCGATCTTGTCGGTGAAGTCGCACCACTTGGCCCAGGCCTTCCGCTCATGCCGCAGGTTGATGCGGTCCTCGATCTTCAGCAGCCGCAGCACCTCGAAGTCCAGGCCGTGCTCGCGCAGCATCGACGGGATCATGTAGATGCTGGCCGAGTCGTGCAGGCTGACGACCCGTTCGACCGGGACGTTGCTGTAGATGCTGATCTTCTGCCGCGCCTTCTCGTTGACGGGGTTCGTCGCCCTGCACGCGATGATGTCCGGCTGGATCCCAAGCTGCATCACCTGCTTGATCCCGAGCTGGGCGGCCTTGGATTTCTGCTCGCCCAACGCCGGCGGCTCCAGAATGTACGTCAGCGCGACAAAGCAACTGCTGTGGGGCCCCTCCTCATAGGCCAGCTCGCGCATCGCTTCGAGGT
This sequence comes from uncultured Pirellulales bacterium, assembly GCA_964579055.1. Lineage (GTDB taxonomy): Bacteria > Planctomycetota > Phycisphaerae > Sedimentisphaerales > Anaerobacaceae > Anaerobaca. The sequence continues at coordinate 70,104 of CAZOFX010000008.1, read as the reverse complement.
AGTAGGCGTTCTCCAGGTCACCGACAGTTCCCCCAATCTCGACGAAGACGACGTCGGCCTTGCTCTCGGCGGCGAGCTGTCGCAGCTTGAGCTTCACCTCGCCGGTCACGTGCGGGATCATCTGGACGTCGCGGCCGAGATAGTCGCCGTGCCGCTCCTTGTTGAGCACGCTGCTGAAGACCTGCCCGCTCGTGGCGAAGTTCGCCCGGCTCAGGTCGAGGTCCAGCATCCGCTCGTAGGTGCCCAGGTCCATGTCGGTTTCCATGCCGTCGTCGAGGACGAAGACTTCCCCATGACGGAAGGGGTTCAGCGTACCCGAATCGACGTTGAGGTAGCCCTCCAGCTTGATCGGCGCGACCTTCAGGCCCTTGTCCTGGAGCAGCTTGGCCAGGCACGAGGAGAAGATCCCCTTGCCCAGGCCGCTCATCACCGTGCCCATGACGAACACGTACTTGGTCTTGCCCTTCTTGTAGCCCGCCGGGATCGGCGAGAAGAACTCGCTCTCCGTCGAGGTGTCACTCAGTTTCGTCAGCAGCTCTTTGCTGTCAGCCATTGGAATCCTGTCCTTGCGATGCTGGGGTCCTGCAAAATGGATCGTTCGCGTCCTGCGCACGATATCGTTGGACGAAGGCGGTGTATTGCTGTGGGGTGTCGATGCCTTCGGCGGTGTGCTCGACCGTGCCGACGAGGATGGCAAAGCCGTTCTCGAGGACACGGAGCTGTTCGAGCTTTTCGAGTTTCTCCAAGGGGCTCTGGGGCCGCTTGGTGATCTGGGCCAGGAAGGCCTTGCGGTAGGCGTAGATGCCGATGTGGCGCAGGTAGTTGCCCGCCGGACCGATGCCCCCTTTGTCTCGGTCGTAGGGAATGGGACTGCGCGAAAAGTAGATCGCCCTTGCGGCTGCGGCGCCCGCTACACTTCTGTTGTCGAGCGACGAGCGACGAGCGACGAGCGACGAAACCACCACCTTCACGACGTTCGGGTCGGCGACCTGCTCGGCCTGTCGCAGCGGCGTCGCCAGCGTCGCCATGGGAACGTCAGGGTTCTCGACCAGCAGACGGGCGAGGGTGTCGATATGATCCGGGTCGATTTCGGGCTCGTCGCCCTGGACGTTGACGACGATATCGACGTCCAGACCGGCCACCGCCTCGGCGATGCGATCGGTGCCGCTCTGATGATCGGCGCGGGTCCGGACGCATGCGGCCCCGAATCGCTCGGCCGCCCTGACGACTCGTTCATCGTCGGCCGCAATCAGGACGCTCTCGGGCAGCCTGGCCTTGCGGGCCTGCTCGTACGTGTGCTGGATGAGGTATTTGCCGGTGTCTTGGGCGAGAACTTTCCCGGGGAATCTGGTCGAATCGTACCGCGCAGGAATACAGACTACGATCTTCACTGTCGCTCGAACTCGTACGTGTACACAGTCATCCGGCTCAAGTGGCTGCACCTATGGGAAAAGGAAAGGCCCCGTTGCGGCTACGCGCCCCAACTCAAATAGCCAACGGGACCTTATCATAGACCGGCGGGCATCCATTGTCAACACGGGCGCCGATTCGACCTCCAAATTATTCGTGATAGTCGCGCCGGGGGATCGAAAGACGCGTGCGAAAGCCTTCTCAATCGATTTCGTCCGGGGCGCGGAAATTCACATCGATGACTTGAAATCCGAGGTGGCGTTCCTATACTGCGCCGATAGGTTGTGGGCAGAGGAACGCCGAACCAGGCAGACTGGAGAAAGGAACGACATGCTCAAGAACATCCCGCCGGTGATCTCGCCGGAACTGATGAAGGTCCTGATGGAAATGGGCCACGGCGACGAGATCGTGCTGGCCGATGGCAATTTTCCGGCTGCCAGCATCGCCCAGCGGCTGCTCCGCTGCGATGGTCATGGCGTGCCTGTGCTCCTGGAGGCTATCCTGAAGTTCTTGCCTCTGGACATCTATGTCGATCAGCCGGTGGCCCTGATGGCGGTCGTCCCGGGCGACAGGACCAAACCGACGATATGGGAGCAGTACCGCAAGATCGTGGCCGCCAGCGGCGAGAAGTTCTCGGATTTCGAGTACGTCGAGCGATTTGCCTTCTACGAGAGAGCCAAAAAGGCCTACGCGGTCGTCGCGACCAGCGAAAAGGCCCTGTACGCGAACGTCATACTGAAGAAGGGCGTTTTATGAGCCCAATAGCGGAGGGGGACAGGCGTTTTGGGTGGCATGGGAAGCCTGTGTGGATTGCATAGGACAGTGCAGGTGTTTCGAGGGGCCTGGGGCAAGTTCGGAGCTTTCGGCGCCTGAGAAGGTCACTTTGTCCTATAAATAGCGGCGGCGATCTTGACACAGACGCAATCTGGCGGTACAATTGACATGTTCTGGTGGTATTTCCCTCTCCGTACCGCGCGGTCAGAAGGGTCTGCTGAGCGTGCCGATGGGTTTCCTGGCGTCTGGGGCGAGGAATCCGTTGCGTTTGAGGCGGAGGGAACGGAACAGGCCAGGGTGTGTGCGCATCCCTGAGGGTGTGTTTTGCGCAGATACCTGCGCGCTCTGCGGCGGCGGGTCGTCTCTCGCGGAGCCTGCGATTGTCGTAAGTCGTAGATGCTCTATCCCGTTGCACAGGCAGGTGGATCGTGATTTCTGGAGCGTCTGGAGAGGCAAAAAGGAGAAGAAAGAAGAGACCATGGGCAGTAGACGCAAGGGCTTCACGCTGATCGAGCTTCTGGTGGTCATCGCCATCATCGCCATCCTGATGGGCATTCTGATGCCTGCCTTGAGCCGCGTCAGGAAGCAGGCCAGGAAGGTCACCTGCCTGGCCAACCTGAAACAGTGGGGCCTGGCGTTCGCTCTCTATTGCGAGGACAACGACGGCAAGTTCTTCACCGGAGAGGTCAAGGGTACCACCGGCAGCTACGGCTCCGGCGAGTTCTGGCGTGTGGTGATGCTGCCGTATACCAAGGACAAGAAGATGTGGCTGTGCCCCCAGGCAGTGAAGCCTCCTCCGAGGGGCGGGATTCCTCAGAACGGGTGGTCCTACACTGCGTGGGAGGTCGTGGAAGATGGTCACATTGGCAGCTACGGTCTGAACGGATGGATTCTGAATGTTCGTGAGGCCAGAGGCTCCAAGACGTCCGCCTGGGGGCGCAACGATATCGATTCAGCCGATCCGCTGAAGAGGCCGCGTCACTGGGGCAGGCCGCCCGGCCAGAACGCCAACCAGGTGCCCGTATTTGCGGGAAGCTGGTGGGTGGACTTCTGGCCTCTGGAGACCGACCAGCCTCCGCAGACGGATGCTGGCCCCAGCGATACGCCCGGCACCAACGAGATGAACCGTGTCTGTGTCGATCGGCACGACGGCTTCGTCAATTCGCTCTTCGCGGACTGGACGGTTCGCCCGGTCGGTGTGAAAGAGCTTTGGACGCTGAAGTGGCACAAGACGTACAACGTCAACAACTACTGGACGAAGGCCGGCGGGGTCGATCCGACCCAGTGGCCGGAATGGATGCATAGATACAAGGACTATTGAACCGAGCAGAGGACAACGTGTGGCGGGTGGCAGCTACTGCGATGTGGCTGTGACTGTCGGGTCGTACGAAGATCAGCGATACATGTAGGAGCACAGCTATGGATAAGAGAAGCAAAGGTTTCACGTTGATCGAGCTTCTGGTGGTCATTGCCATCATCGCGATATTGATGGCCATTCTGATGCCGACGTTGGGTCGCGCCCGAGAGCAGGGCCGCCGCGCCGCGTGTCTGGCCAACCTCAAGCAGTTGACGCTGGCGTGGCTGATGTATGCCGATGAGAACAACGGCAAGATCGTCAACGGCACGGGTGGCATCGACAGCTCTCAGGCGGCGCAGGGCCCGTATTGGGTCGGCAAGTGCTGGCATGACAGCTACGCGAGCGGCGTGAGCCTGGACGAGGACCTGCAGAGGCAGGGCATCAGGGCCGGCGCTCTGTATTCCTATATCCGGGACACGGGTCCCTATCGTTGCCCAACCGGGACGAAGGGCGAGCTGCTGACCTATGCGGCGATGGACTCGGTCAACGGGTTGTATCGAACCGGGACTACGACGACGATTAGCGGCAAGATGGTGGGGACGCGAGTGGGCAAGACGGTGGTTTGGCTGCGCCGGCTCGATGAGATCGTCAGTCCGGGTCCGACGTATCGTATGGTCTTCATCGACGAGGGATGGGTGACGCCCGACAGCTACGCCGTGCACTACCAGCAGGAAACGTGGTGGGATGATGCCCCGGTTCGGCATGGTGATGGTGTGAACAGCTCCTTTGCCGATGGTCACGCGGAATACTGGAAGTGGAGCGGCACCGGCACCATCAAGTACGGCAAGGCCCAGCAGAAGATGCACTCGAGCAACAACCGCGCGCCGGAGTCGGAGGCCGACCACGAAGACCTGCACAGACTGCAAATCGCCACCTGGGGACGTCTGGGATACTAAAGAGCGGACCGTGGCAGCGCTGGGACCGGGCAAGGCTTGGCGCGAAAGAGATTCATTCCTGCGAATATCGAGAGGTTCCCATCCGAAGATGGGAACCTCTTTCGTTTCACGGTCTGAATTGTGTGTCTGAGGATTGCAGGCGTCTGCGGCGGTAGCTCAGCGGGACCACCAGGACGGCGCAGTCGGCTTTGCGGACGACCTTCTCGGTGACGTTGCCGAACAGGGCTTTCTGGAGGGCGCCACGGCCCTGGCGGCCCATGACGATCAGATCGACCTGCTGCTCGCGGGCGAAAGCGAGGATCTCCTGTTCGTCCTTGCCGATGCGGATCTCGACGTGGAATTCGACGCGCTCGGGCACCCTGGCGCGGTACGTCTCGATCCGCTCGTCGACGTCGTGCCTGGCCTTGGCGTCGACGTCGTCCACCTCATAGATATAGGTCTTCCAGAACTGGGCCTCGGTTTCCGGGATCACGTGGAGCAGATGGAGCCGGCAGCCCGGACGCCGGCTGGCGGCGTCGACCGCAAAGGAAAATGCGAAGTCGGCATTCTCCGAGAAATCCGTGCAGAAGAGAATCCGGGAGAACGTCGTTTCGTCTGATTTGAGGGGGTCCATCGTCCTTGTCTCCTCAGAGCGCACCAGAAACACGTTTCCGTTATCGCATGGCCTCGGGCAGGAACAGGCACAGTTGCGGGAACAGGATCAGGAGGATCGCCGCAACGATCAGGGCCCCCAGAAACGGCAGGGCCCCTCGAAAGACTGTTTGCAGGGGGACATCGCGTTCGATCCCGGCGACCACGTATACGCATACCCCCACCGGCGGGCTGATTACGCCCATCATGGTCACCACCACGATGATGACGCCGAACCAGATCGGGTCGTACCCCAGTCCGATCACGACCGGGTAGAAAATCGGGATCGTCAGCATGATCAGGCCGAGGGCATCGACGAAGCAGCCGGCCAGCAGATAAAACAGGATGATCAGGGCCATGATGCTCCAGCCGGGCAGCGGGAGGTTCGCCAGCCACCTGGCCAGTTCATCCGGGATGCGGGTCACCGCCAGGAAGTGGCCGAAGACGACCGCCCCTGTGACGATGAACATGACCATGCACGAGGTTCGGACCGTTTCCTGGAGAGAGCGGATCACCTTCCGGATCGTCAACTGCCGCTTGACCAGGCCGATGACCAGCGTGCCGGCCGCGCCGATGGCCGCCGCTTCCGTGGGGGTGAAGAACCCGGCGAACATGCCGCCCATCACCGCGATGAACAGCACCAGTGTCTCGATGACCCCGGTCAGCGACGCGAACTTGGCCGGCCAGCTCGTGCGCGGGGCGGGCGGCCCGAGCTGGGGCCGACGCTTGCAGCTTGCGTAGATCGTCAGGCAGAACAGCAGTGCGATGAGCAAACCCGGGACGATCCCCGCGATGAACAGCTTGCCGACGGATTGCTCGGTCATGATCCCATAGACGATGAAGACCACGCTCGGCGGGATGAGCATGCCGATCCCCCCGCCGGCGGCGACGGCCCCGCAGCCGAGCTCCATGCTGTACTTGAATCGCCTCATCTCGGGCAAGGCCACCGAAGCCATCGTCGCCGAGGTGGCCGGTCCCGAGCCGCAAATGGCGCCGAAAGCAGTGCAGGCGCCTACCGTGGCCATGGCCAAGCCGCCCGGCAGGGCGCCGAGCCAGTGATAGGCGGCGTTGAACAAGCCCCGGCTGATTCCCGCGTGGAAGGCCACCTGCCCCATGAGCACGAACAGCGGGATCACGGTCAGGCCGTACGAGCTGAACGTGTCGTACAGGTCCATCGTGATCATGCTCATGGCCGCCTCGGGCGAAACCACCACTGCGAACCCGACAAAGCCGACGACGGCCATGGCGAACGCCACCGGGAGGCTGGCCGTCAGCAGAAGCAGCAGGCACAGGCAACCGATAATCCCAATCTGGATCGGCGTCATGGCTTGATCATCTCCCGATCCGGATGGACGAGACTGTGTCCGACCACCAGTACGACGACCGCACAGCAGAACCCGATGACGTACGGGACCCAGAAGACCGGCAACTGGAGCGTCTGGCTGACCTGCCCGTTGCGGTAGTAATCGAGGCCGTAGAGCACGCTGCGCCAGGTGAGGAACGCGAACAGGACCATAGTCAGCAGCCGCATCACACTGTCGACCATGATCCGGCCGCGACGGTTGAGCTTGTGGAAGAAGTACTCGATTGCCACGTGGCCCTTGACCGCCGTGGTGTAGGGCAGTGCCGTGGCCAGGCTCAACGCCCCGAGGATCTTGACGATGTCGTAGGCCCCTATGAACGGGTGGTTGATCCACCTGAGGCGCAGAATCACGTCGGCGCACGTGACCAGCATGATCGCCAGCACGCTGAGCCCCGAGACGATCGCCATCGCGTAGACCAAGGCACGCAGCGCCTTGCCACCGGCTGCCCAGACGGTCTTCAGGAACGGCATAAACCCTGTCGATTCCGCCATTTACTTGCCGGCGGCCTCAGAGTGTTTCGCGATCAGAGCCCGCAGGTCGTCGAGGAATTGCTGGCCGGGCAGGCCCTTTTCCGCTGCGGCCTTCACGTATTCATCGAGGACCGGCTGAACGGCCGCCTGCCAGCGCTGCTGCTCGGCGGCGTCCAACGTGATGACCTCGCGCTGGAGCTCCTTGATAAAGGCGGCGCCTTCCTGATCGGCCTGGTCCCACGCCTGGCCGTGCTTGGCGACGAACTCGTTGCTTACGTCGGTGAACACCTTTTGCAGCTCAGGGCTCAGGCCCTCCCAGGCTTTCTTGTTGATCACCACGAACATCGCGGTCGTGTAGCCGATGACCGAGGTCTCGGTGACATGGGTGATGACCTCGCCCTGTTTCCAGCCTTTGAGCGTCTCAATGGGACAGAACGTGGCCTCGACGACGCCTTTCTGGAGGCTTTCGTACGTTTCACCCTGGCTCATTGCCAGCGGCGTGCCGCCCAGGCTCTGGACGATCTTCGAGGACAGGCCCGTGGCACGGACCTTCATGCCGGCCAGGTCCTCCAGCCGGCGAACCGGCTTGCGCGTGGCCAGGATGCCGGGACCGTGTGCGTGAACGTACAGCACGTGCACGTCGCCGACTTCCGCCGGCTGATATTTGCGCACCATCTCCGTCGCCACCTGCGTGGCCACGAGGCCGTTGGGATACCCCAGGGGCAGGTCCAGCCCTTCGAGTAAGGGGAAGCGCCCGCGCGTATAAGCGAAGCAGCTCATGCCGATGTCGGAGACGCCGCTGACGACGCCTTCGTAGCACTGGTCGGCCTTGGTCAGCGTGCCGCCCGGATAGACGGTGATCTTGACCGTGCCGTTCGTGCGTTTGCCGATCTCCTGAGCCCAGGCGTCGGCGGTCTGGCACTGGATGTGCGTCGGCGGGAAGAAGACGCTGTAGGATAGTTCTGTGGTCTTCTCCTGGTCCGGCGATTTGCCGCAGCCCGACAGGATGGTTGCCACGGCCGCGACGGCCACGAACGAAACGACGACATTCCACCATTTCATTGCAAGTACCTCCCAGCAGCCCACACCGTAAGTCGGCAGCGGCCTTGGCCCGCGCCAAGTCCCGCATTCACACGCACCAATCACCTGCCATAGTACGGGTAAGACCGGCCGGTTGCAAGGATTCCTTTTTGGATGGAATTCGGCGGCTTTGGGGTCTGCCTCTATCGGCCTCGCCATTCGCCCAACATGCGTTTGAGACGGTGCAAGATTCCGTCTCTGGCCAGTTCCGGCGGGACCACCGCGGAGGCGCGCAGCTTCTCCAGCGATGCGGCGTTCTGAGCGGCGCGGGCGGCCGCCAGGTTCGAGAGCACCTGGGGAATCTCCTCGCGCAGGGACAGCAGATGGGAGAAGGCATTGCGGTCGAATTCGAGCAGCTCGCAGTTCGAGCCGGCGGTCATGGTCGCGCTTCGCGGCAGGCCGGTCAGGAGGCTCATCTCGCCGAAGAGCGCCCCGGGCTGCAATTCGAATTCAATCGGCCGGGCGGTGTCGGAGTTGGCGATGCTGCCCTTGACGGTCCCCTGGACGAGGACGTAGAAGGACTCCCCCTGCTCGTTCTGCCGCATGAGGGTTTCGCCATAGGTGAAACGAGTGCGCTTGACGTCCCGAGCGACCGCTCTTAGCTCATCCCGGCTGAGCATGCAGACGCCCTCGGAATCGGCCATGAGCTTGCGCCCGAAGTCACTGCGAACCAGATCGTCGACGTTGCGTTCGATCTCCGAGGCCAGCGGCTTCTCGAATCGCTGGGCGTGGACCGCCTGCATGAAGTTGTCGAGCAGCCGGCCGCTCATGGGGAAGGGGATCTCGATCCCGCGGCGCTGGAACTTGTACCAGATCATCCGCATCACGTGCCCTTCGATCGGCGTGCGACGCTCGAACTGCTTCGAGTAGAATCGCAGCACGTAATCGATGCAGAAATCTTTGAAGCCGGTGATATAGGCGTCCGGCGCCGGATGCTTCTCGACCTCGGGCACGCTGTCGGCAGCCTCCAGCAAGGCCGCGATGACGTCGCCGGGCGCGTCGCCGTAGCTGGCCGAGACGGGCACGTCGTGTCGGCGCAGGGGCGTGGGCGAGGAGAAGTTACGGATGGTCGTATCGGCGACCTTGCCATTGGGAACGATCACGATGTGGCCGCCGGTCGTGCGCAGACGTGTCTCTCGCCAGCTCACGAGGGTCACCTGGCCGATGATCCCGTCCACCTCGATCCAGTCGCCCACCGCCATGGAGCGACAGGCGTGCAGGGATATGCCCGCCAGCAGATTGCCCAGGACACCCTGCATCGCGAAGCCGATGACGCCGGTGACGATGGCGGTCGAGGTCAACAGCACGCCGATGGGCTGACCCAGATAGAACCGGATCAGCATGAAGGCGATGCCCAGCATGATCGCCAGGCGAAGCAGGCCGCGAGTCAAACGACTGAGCGGGCAGGGCCGTCGCATCTGCACGAAGGTTTCCACCAGCAGCCCTTCGGCAAGCCTTACGATGGCGTACATGGCCCAGAACAGTAACCAGGCTTCATAGTGACGCGACCACTTCAGCAGCGCCGGCGATTCACTGTGTTTGAGCCAGTGGACCACCGGGATGGAGAGGACCAGCACCACCAGTGCGAACGCCAGGTAGTTCAGCACGACCGCGGCGAACTGGCGGCCGGAGCGGGGCGCCGGTTCCATGCTCTCGGCAGGCGCGTAGCGGCGGCGCATGGGAATCGTCAGCAGGTAGGCGCCGAACAACGTTCCCAACGCCAAGGCGATGACCTGGATGTACGGCAAGACCGGTTCGAGCCACTTCAGCATAACTGTCCTTTAGCCACAGATGGTTAACCATTGTCCGGCCCGTGCGAGCAGGGCACCGGACGAGAGTTTTCGCACCTGCTCCTCCGCCGCCAGCAGGGTCTTGTCGTCGGCATTTGGCGCGTGGTGCCCGAGGAGCACTCGCGGGATGCCCGCCGCGTTGGCGATGGCCAGATCGTCCTCGCGGCAACTGTGTCCCCATCCGGCGAAGGCGTCCTTCTCCGCCTCGGCGAAGTGGGCGTCAATGATGAGCAGGTCCGCTGGTCGAGGAGTGGAACACATCGTCATGAACGACTTCTCATCATCGTCGGTGCGCTTGCGCCATTCGATGTCCGTCGCGAAGACCACGGAGGCGTCGGGCGCGCCGTCTTCGATGCGATAGGCGACGCAGCCGCCGGGATGGGGCACACGACAGCCCCGCACGCGCAGGCTGCCGACGCGGATTCCCTCGGGCGGGAATTCGGCGAACTCGATTCGTGCGCTCATCTGCTTCCAGGAGATCGGCCAGTACGGCTGGGCCAGCAGGCCCGTCACGGCGCTGCGAACGTTGCCGTCGGGGAAGGCGGGACCGACGAATTTGAAGGACCACTGTTTGTTGTAGAGCAGGGGGTTCATCGTCAGTCCGGCCAGGTGATCCAGGTGATAGTGCGAAAACAGAACCGTCACCTCGCCTGGTTCTGTCCGGGCAAGTTGCCCCGCGACGGCGCGCATCCCGGTGCCCGCGTCGAGCACCAGCCGTTCGCCATGCGAGCCTGTCACCAGCAGGGAGGTTGTGTCGCCGCCGAACTCGTCGAAACGGCTTCCGATAGCCGGCTGGCTGCCACGCATTCCGCCGATGAAAAGCCGCATGCTCATTTCTCCGTCAGTCCCCAGACCCCGTCCCACGATTCCGGAGCATGGGCCGCCAGATGCGCACATCGCTGAGCGTAGCTCCTCGCGGCAGGGTCTTCGGGCAGTTGCTCGAAGACCGCTTTGGCCTCCGCGAAGTCGCCCTTGCGGAAGAGCGCCAGACCGGCGGCGAACGTCTCCCAGCCGGCCGGTGCGGGGTCGGCGGCGAAGCCCGTCAGCTCGAACACCTCCACCGCAGTCTTGCGACCCACCACGCGGAGGTCCGCCAGCTTGCGACCGCAAAACTCAGAGGACACCTGGCTCCACGTGCTGCCGGAAACCATGGTCTCGGTGCCGAAGGCCTTGTTGGCGCCCTCCAGGCGGGAGGCCAGATTCGCCGCGTCGCCCAGGATCGTGTAGTTGAATCGCTTGCGCGACCCCATGTTGCCGACGACGACGTCGCCCGTGTTCAGGCCCACCCTCATCCGCAGGACGGCCCCGGTCCGCTGCTGGAAACCGTCGCGAAGCTCGGCCAGGCGGCGCTGGCATCGCATCGCCGCCCGGCAGGCGCGGACCGCGTGATCCGACTGCGCCAACGGCGCATTCCAGAACGCGATGATCGCATCGCCCTCGTACTTGTCGAGCGTGCCGCCTTCTTCCATGATGATGTCGGTCATCTCGGTGAGATAGTCGTTCAGCAGGCCGGTCAGCTCGACCGGGCCCAGCTTCTCGGAGAAGCTGGAGAAGCCGGCCAGATCGGTGAACATGATCGTCAATTCGCGTTTCTCCCCGCCGAGCTGGAGGTGCTTGGGGTCGCGGATGATCTTCTCGATCACGTCGCCGCTGAGGTAGTGACGGAACGCCTGCTTGATATACGCCTTCTGCCGGCCTTCCGTCCAGTAGTTGGCGGCCAGCGCGCCGACCATGGCCAGCGCGGAGGCGCCGGCCTGCGCAACGACGGGCCACCACCATCCTCGGGCGTAGGCGGCGAAGCCTACCAGAATCGGCATCGCCAGCCAGACGACCGCAAGAGGCCCGGCCTGCCACCAGCGACCGCCGTAGGTCAGTGACAGCGCCGCGCCGATTGCGGTAGCCAGCACAACCAGGGCAACCACAGGCACTCTGGCTTCGGCGATGAAGGAATCGGTGATAAGGTTGTCGACGAAGGCGGCGTGCAGCACCACCCCTGGGCACTTGGGATTGACCGGGGTCGGTCGCAGGTCCAGCAGGGCGGGCGCGCTACAACCCACGAAGACGTAGCAGTCTTTGAGCGTCTCGGGTGACAGCACCGGCGTTTCGCCGTCGCGCAAGCGCAGTTCCGACTGGATGACTGCGGCGGCAGAAACCGCCTCGGGCAGGCCGTTGCGACCGCGGAACCTGAGGATGGCCTCGCCTCGCTCGTCCAGAGGAACGATCCTCTCGCCGATCCGTAACCGCTGGTTGTCGGCGGTGACAGCCGTTGGCTGTGCGGCCAGGTACGTTGCCAGCCCCAGCGCCGGGATCTCGACCTTGTCGAAGCGACAGAATGGCGAAACCCGCCGGAACACGCCATCAGCGTCCGGCACGCCTGCGACGTGTCCAAAGGCCGCGGCGCCTGCTGCCACTTCCGGCACCGGAAACAGCAGATGGTTTGGCTCGGCCATCGTCGCCGTGTGAGTCGCCGCATCCGGACGTGGCATGTAATCGGGCCAAGTCTCCGCGCTTCCTCCCGGCATCAGGGCCAGGACCGCCGGCGTGCCGGCCTTCAGAGCCTGTCCCATCGTCTCATCGTCCGGAACTCCATAGACCGACGACTCGGTGAACAGCAGGTCCAGGGCCAGCGCCCGGGCCCCGCCCCGCTGGCAGAACGCAGAGATCGCTCCATAGAACTCGCGCGGCCAGGGCCAGCCGAAACTGTTCTCTCGCTGCATCCAATCCAGGCTGTCCTGATCGATGAGAATCAGCTTGATGTCGGGGCGGAGGGTTTCTCTCGCCGAGAAGAAGCGAGCGCGCCACGTCCACGTGGGGGCCTCCCAGGATTCGAGGACCCCCCAGCGCCACAGCAGCAACGCCGCTACGGCGGCGACCAGGCCGATCGCCGTTCCGCGCAGGCATTTCGCACTATGCATGGACATGGCACCCACATTCAATCAATGAGCGCGGCCAACGATCATTCGCCTCAGGTACGGGCGAATGATTATTCGCCCCTACTTGCCTGCCAAGAGAGATTGCATGGCGGCCGCAAACCGCTGCTGCCGGACGGCCTCGATGCCCGCTCCCGAACCGGCAATGCCTGGACGAAGCGCATCGGCCCGACTGGCGGCCGAGGGATGCGTTTTGGCGAATCCCAATCCGCCCGCATGGCTCAGCCGTTCATCCATCCGCTGGAGCATGGTGAGGATCGCGGTCTCCGGGTAGCCGGCCCGCTTCAGGATTTCCACCGCGCCGCCGTCTGCGAGGGTTTCCTGCTTGCGCGAGTAGCCGCTGGTGGTGAGCGTCATGACCACGTCGCCCACCGATCCCTCGAACTCTTCCGTCAGCGCCGCCAGTTCTTCGCCGCCCAACTGCTTGGCGGACTCGGCGGCGATGATGGTGAACGCTTCGGTCAGGCGGCCCTGCTTGATCGCGCTGAGTCCGTGCTTCATCGAGACGTGGCAGATCTCGTGGGCAAGCACCGCGGCCAACTCATCCTCGTTCTGGCAGCATTGCACCATCCCTCGCGTCACCAGAATCAGCCCGCCCGGCGCTGCGAAGGCGTTGATCTCGTCGGAGTCCAGCAGCAGGAAGTGATAGCCGCCGAAGGTCTCGGGACGGTCGGAGAAGATCACCAGCGATTGACCCAGAAGGTTCAGGTAGGCGTTTGCCTCCGGCTGATCCAGCGGCGGATAGCTCTCGAACACCTGCGCCGCCACGGCTCGCCCGATGTAGTACTCCTGTTCGGGGGTCAGGTCCTGCCAGCTCTTCTCAACGGCCTTGGCGCCGCGTTTGACCGATTCCGCCTCGCTGTCGGTCAGAACGCCCGTGGCCTTGCCGATTTCGGCGCCCACTTCGCCCACTTCCCCGCAACCAGAGAACAGCACCGACGCCAGCAGACTCACCGCCAGGATCGCCGCAAAAAGAGGTCTGTCGTTCATAGAGCACCTCCCGGCAGATTGCCCTGGGCTCGGAACGACGTGATCTGATCGGGCGCCACCTGGAATTGGGACATCTTGTCCACCCAGGTGTAGTCCAGTTTCCCGTCGGCCCTCATCTTGGCTTCGACCTGCTCGTTGAAGCCCTTGCCCGCCAGGGCGACCTCATCGGAGGACACGCCGGTAGCTGCGTCTGAAGTCCCGGCGCTCATGGCGATTCGCTTCTTGGTGAGGGCCGACTCGTGCAGCCAGCCTGTCGTCCCATCCGGCATGGTCACCTGGCACCAGCCGTTCTGTGCGGCCCCGGCCTCGACGACCGCGCCGTAGTCCACCGTGGCCACCGCCTTGCCCAGTTGCGAAGGCGTCGCACGCACCTTGGCGTTGCGGACCTGGACGCTCATCGGCCCGGCGAGTGCTACACCGGCCATGATCGCCAGCAGCACCGCAAGAACCCTGATCTTCATACGTTCTGTCTCCTGTGAAAGTATGCCTCATTGTGGCCGTCTCGAACCAAAACGCGCATCGGACAGCACAGGCTACAATGATATCGAGCACCATTCCAAAAGCAAGCCATCCGCAAGCGGTGCTTTCGGCGGCCACCCGTCTTCTGGAAAAAATCCGGTGCAAGGAACACATTATCCTCAATCCGGATGGCCTGGGCGTACGATAAACCGGTCAGAACCCGAACCGCGGCAGTTTGCGTGCCGCCGTCTCTTTCTACTTGAGTTGAGGGCGCCTATGGCCAAGTCGAATCGTACCCGTCTGATCCTTGTTGGCGTTGGCATCCTGCTGGTTCTTTTCGGACTTCGCGGTCTGGCCCTGGGCCTGGTCGGCAAGACGGCGCAGGCCAGCGTCACCGAGGTCAAGGAGGCCGTCAGTCAGCAGGACAACCCTCTGGATCACAACTACCATATCTCCTATCGCTTCAGCGTCAACGGCAAGGACTACACCGGCAGTTTCACGCGCAAGAAGGTGTACAACGCCGCGACGCTGCCGTCCGCAGGCGGCGCGGTTTCCATCCGTTATCTCGCAGCGGCTCCCGCCATCAACGGCGGACCCGACGCCGGGCCGGTGGGCGGTCTGGTTTTCGGCGGCCTGGGACTGCTGTTGCTGTTTCTGGGTATCAAGCCCGCCAGACCCGCCGCATCGTCTGCGGCCGTAGAGAACGCCCATGCTGACTCCCAGAGCTAAACGAGCCATCGCGCGCCGCGTCCTGCTCGTCGCGGGCGTGATTCTGGCGATCGTCTTCACATTCTGGCAAAGGGCCGTGCTGTACAGGGTCGGCGTCGAAGACTTCGCTGAGCGACAGCGTCAGGAGTACGCCTGGACCGGTCGTCGCGGCATGTCGCTCGATGACTACATCCGATTCCGGACGGAGGAACACCTGATCCGCAAAGACAGTCAGGCCTGGCACAATCTGCACCGCGATCTGGCGGTGCGGGAAGAGGACTCGTTCTTTCTCCCCGGTCAGACGCCGTTGGACGAGCTTGCCGGTCATCTGAACGGTCCGTATGCCTATGTCGCGCTGGAACGCGAAGGCGACATGGTGTACCTGGAGGTGGTTGAGTCCCGCCCGGACAGCATGTTGAGAGGCCCCAGCCGGCTGCGATATCCGTTGCGCCGCTTTGCGATGGGCGTGTTCCTGGCCGGGCTGTTGGGATATCTTCTGATTCCCTGGCCCAAGCCCGATCCGAACGTCGTCGCCTATGCCCGGTTCATCGGTGCGCTGCTGCCCGACCTTGGGGTGGGTCTGCTGTTCGTCGGGCCTTTCTTCACAATGCCCTGGCTGATCGTGCCTCCCCAGGCGGGCACGTCACACCCGCTGGTCGTCGAGGGGGGCTGGATCATCCTCACGCTGATCATGTGGGGTTTCGTCTTCTTCGGTTTGGCGGTTCATGTTGTTGCGGCCTGGTACGAGGCGCTCAATATCCAGGTGGCGTCAGACCATCTCCTGATCGACTCGCTCGTGGGAATCGAACGCGTTCCCTTCACGGAGATCGAGCGAGTGACGTTCGGCGTCAAGCAGCCCCCCAAGGCGCTGGTGAAGATCGGGTTGTTGGTCAGCCTGTTCAACTGGCGGGCGGCGGGCCCCACGTTGCTGATGGCCAGCCGGGACAATCCGGTGCTTTGTCTGGTCAAACGCGATGGACGGACACGAACGTTCAGTCTGTGCGCGCTCTTGCATGTCCCGCGTCTGATCGCGGCGCTCAAGGAAGCGCAGATCCCCGTCGACCCCGAACTGG
Source organism: uncultured Pirellulales bacterium (assembly GCA_964579055.1). Lineage (GTDB taxonomy): Bacteria > Planctomycetota > Phycisphaerae > Sedimentisphaerales > Anaerobacaceae > Anaerobaca. Next base: position 54,173 of record CAZOFX010000008.1, on the reverse strand, counting down.
AGTCGCTGGAGCAGTGACGGGCATTCCTGCTCCCGTGACGCCCCGGCGTTCTCAATCGTTCCGTGTTCTCGGACGCTGACACCCGAGATCGCCTTCTCCGCGACCGCGCCGCGAGCCAACGTGCAGCGTAAGTCACGAACCGCGTTCTGAACGAAGCGAGGAGGATGCTCTGCGAGGATCCTTTTCGATCTGTTGCTAAGTCCAATTGCCGTCATGTCTTACGTTGTGCTCGGCCACGAGCTCCATGACCCGTCGGGGAGGTGGTCCGGCCGTCAGGATGCGGCGATCGACGGTTGCAGCGGTTCTCCTTCGACGTGGTGACTGCCGGCGCGGGTCGATTGACATTTCCCGATGGCCGATGTAGCCCGGATAAGGTTCTTTGGTTTCACCGTCGATACGGCACGGACGCCATCTCATCCAGTGACAGGTCTTCCATCGCTGAGGTAGGAACTATGAAACGTCCGGCTTGCTCGACACCGAAGCACATCCATGTCCTCCTGATCCTGCTCGTGGTCTTCTCTTCCGCAGTGTTCGGCGAAGTGATTCCCGGTCCGCTGACCGTGCAGGTCCGCTCGGGTGCGGACGGCAGACCCCTGGCGGGAGTGACAATGCGTGTGGGCGGCCGCATGGCGGTTTCCGACCCGGCTGGCGAGGTCGTGTTCGACGGAATCCCCGCCGGGACCTATCCGCTCGTGTGTCGACATCCCGAATACCTGAAGCACGAGGAGTCTATCGATCTGCCCAACGGCGCCCGGACTTCCCGACAGATTGTGCTCGTCCTGGAAGTGCGATCGGCTCTGCGGCTTCGCTTCGTCGAAGAGCGGACGGGGGAACCGGCCGGACAGGTCAGGGTTCATCTGGCGCCCACGCAGGTCCCGGCGGCCTTGTCGGGACCCCTGGTCTTCGCGGCCGACAGCGCCGGCAATGCGGCGACCCTCCCGGTTCCGGAGGGGACGTATCGGATGCGGATCGAAGCGCCGGGCTTCGAGACCATCGAGCGAGACTTCGAGCACCGCGCTGTTGAGACGCCCGTGGAGTTCAGACTCTGCGGCGTGACCCGCCCGGCATCGTACGGTGTCACCGTCCTGGGGACCGACGGACGACCGCTGTCCGGCGCCCGAGTCGAACTTTGGGAGGTCTATCCCCTGGCTCGCATCGCTGCCGGCCAGACCGATGCGGCCGGCCGCGTCACCTTTGCGGATTTGCGCTTCGGTCGGGTCAATCCGGTCGCCGCAGACAAGTCCCTCGTCGTTACCCACCGGGCGGAAGCGGTCGTGCGCGCGGAAGCTGCCGGCTACGTCACGGCGTTGCATTCGCTGCGCCTGTCTGATCAAGGCCAGACCACGATCACTTTGCATCCCGAGCAGGTTGTCAAGGAGCTGGAGCCCAATGACTCCGCAGGCCAGGGAGCAGAGATCCAGCCCGGTCAGACCGCGTCATTTGTCATCGAGAAGAACACGGACCAGGATTGGTTTCGCTTCACCTTGACGGAACCGGGTCGCATCAAGCTGACCCTGAACAACAGCCCCGTTGAGATCGACCTGAGGGCCTTCAATACCGCTGGGCAGCAGGTCGCCCAACTCAACAAGTACGGCCTGCGATCTGCGGAAGGACAGTGGAACCTGGCGGCCGGACACTACAGCATTTGCGTGAAGGAGTGGGGTCAGGATGGCTCTTCCGAGGCCGAGACCCTGTTGGGCCTGTTCGTGGAAATCGCCGCCGACCCCATGGAGCCCAACCATGATCACAATGTGGCCAAGCCCATCGAGGTGGGTGAGCACTTGCGAGGTCTGCTGTTCCCCGTGGGCGATGCCGATCATTTTACGCTGCATCTGGATCGGCCGGGGTGTCTGCGGTTGGAGGCGGTCAATGCCCCGGGCGTGGAGCGTTCGGTCTTCGTGTTTGACCAGGGCGATCGGCAAGTGGCATCTCTGAACTTCTATCCCAGCCGGGGCGGGGTGGGCGAATGGCAGTTCGCCGCCGGCGACTACCGCGTGGTGGTAACCGAATGGGCCAACGACAACTGCTCGTTGGACCCCTATGATTTCCGCTTTTCCTTCATGACTGATGACGGCATCGACGATCCGGTGCAGAAGCCGAATCAACCGCTCAGCGCCGTGCGGTCGCTGGATTGTGTCGGGCGAACCTATGCCAGCATCAATCCCGTGGGCGACCGGGATCTCTACAGCCTCTCGGTACCTTCACGCGGCACTCTATATGTCTATCATCACGGCACGACGGAACTGGCTGTGCGGCTGCTGGACAACCAGGGCCGGCAACTGAACGCAGGGAATTCGTACGGCAACCGGAGCCACTCTTTTGCTCAGGCCTTCGACGTGGGCACCACCGTGTATCTGGAGGCGCGGGAGTGGGCGGACGACGGCTGGTCTCCGTTTCCGTATGAACTGCGTTGCTGGTTCGATCCGGCCGGGGAAATGGAACGTCTGCAGCCCAACGAGACGTTCCAGGCTGCCCTGCCCATCGAATTGGGTTCCACCGTGCGGGATAACCTCCTGCCTCGCGGCGACCAGGACTGGTACCAGCTTATCGTCGATCAGCCCGGCCTGTTGCACGTATGGAATCTCGCCCGGCCGGAGACCAGCATCACCCTGTTCGACGCCGAGCAGGAGCAGCGAGGCATCTTGAACACCTACGGCGATAGAACTTCCGAAATCGATTGGCCCGTTGTGCCGGGCGTCTATTACCTGCGCGTGACGGAATGGCGCAATGACGGCGCCGCACCTTGGGACTATGTGTTCAAGACCGACTTGCGGCGTGCGGTTCCGGGTGAAACCGCGGACTTGAGGCAAAGCCCGGCCCGGTCCCTGCGTCTGGGCGAGAGCCAACCCTGCGGCCTGGAGCACCGTGGCGACATCGAGCGTTTCCACGTCAGCATCCCGGCCAAGGTCGACTATGTCCTGTGGGTCGGCGGACCGTTGGAGACGCACATCGAGGTGACGGACCAGCGCTCCGGCCAACGGTTCTTTGATCACAACTCCTATGGCGGTCGTACCAGCTCGCGGGCCTTCGCCACGGAAGGGCCGATGGAACTGGACATTGTGGTCACGGAATGGGGAAACGACAATGCCAACATCCGGCCCAACTGGATCATGGTGGCCCAGCCAGGCGGGAATCTGCTGGCGGCGCCGGTGGAGTGGACCGTCAACCCCATCGAGCCTACACAGATCACTTTCACGGTTCCCGAGGTGCCCGGCGTGGCGAGTCTGCCTACGATCGGCATCGACACCAATGCCGACGGCACTGCCGAAGCGACGGTCGCTCGCGGACAGACTGTCACGGTTGATGTGCCACAGCAGGGCCTCTATCGCGTGGTCACTTCAGGCCAGGCGCCCGAGTGCAGCGCTCGCGGCGAATGCTGGGTCCAGGCGACGGGACAGCCGGTACGCTCGGGACTGCACATCCTGGTGGCCAGTCCAGGCGAAGACGAATGGATCGACCGGGATGCTTCGGTGCGTGTCACGGCCCTGAGCTACGAGGGCAAGCCCATCCGCCAGGTCGCTCTGAGCGTGGACGGCAAATCCGTGGGCACAGACTACCAGGCGCCCTACGAATTCGAGGTTCCGTGGCAGACCCTGGCCGGCGGCAAACGGTTGCTGGAAGCCACCGCCATGGACACCGGCGGCGCGCAGAAGACCGCCGAGCGGACCGTCCGCGTTTCGGACTATTTCGGCCTGCTGCCCGCCGACAGCGCCGTGGTCACCGGCAACGATGTCACGGTCTCCTGGGAGGGCGGGTCTTTCGGTCCGGCCCAGGTCCGTTATCGCCTCAAGAGCGACGGCGCGAGCGAGCAGCCCTGGCAGGAGGTCGTCGGCCAGAACGGGCGGACCCGTCGGGTGCGACTGACCTGCTTGGAGGCCGATCGGGTCTATGAGTTCCAGCCCATCGGAGGCGGTGAGCCCGGTCCCATACGTCAGGTCACGCGCGTGCGCGGTCTGGCCTTCACCAGCGCCCGCTACGGCGGCACCATCCTGCGCGATTACGACCAGAAGATTCCCGTGGCGGTCCGCAATCACGCGGAGCAGCCGCGAATCGTGTCGCTGCGATGCGACCAGCCCAAGAACAGTCTGCTGCTGGCCGAGTTCGTTGGGGACGGCGAAAAGGGCCGGTCCGTCGAACTGGGACCGGGACAGCAGCGGACCTTCACCCTCGGATTCAGCGCTCAGGACGTCATCAAGGAATTCCATACTCTGCCCATCTACATCCAGTCGGAGGACGGTTATTCGGATCAGGCGGAGGTCGAAGTCCGGGTCAAGCTGCCCCGCGTGGAGCTGGAATGGGTGGATGTCACGCCCCAGGACCACACCGGTCTGGGCCGCACCCTCGAGTTGATCAATCGCGGAGACACCCTGACCGATCTGAAAGTCAGCTCTGCTGAAGACCTGGTGAACATCCAGCCCGAGGTCACGCATGGTTTGCTGCCGGCCGGTGAGCGGCTGCGCCTCGCGGTCTATCCCAGGCTCTATGACGGCTTCACGGCCTGCAGCGACCAAGTCGTCGCGACCTCCATCGGGAAACAGGTCGTCTTCGACTACAGCGATGCCTTGAAACCCGGTGAGTCCGTCTATCGTCTGGATATGACCGCCGGTCTCGACCCTCTTACCGGTGAGGCCGAAGACATCGCCAGCGCCCGACGGGCGGCCCGACGGCTCGTGGGCCAGTACCTCAGCGCCGCGACCGTGGACTGGTCGCAGGGCGCTGAGGCCCAGGACACCAACCGCGACGGCAAACCCGATCGGTGGACCGTGGTCGACACACTGAATCAGACGCAGTGGTTCGGGCAGGACACCGACGGTGACGGCCAGGTGGATTTCGCCCAAGCCGATGTCGGCCTGGACGGCGAGATCGACCACTCGTCCCTGTGTCGGGACGGCCGATGGCGCAACACGAACCTGCTCGACGCGTGGCTGGAGATGAACTTCGCGATCCCGAAGGACCGCTCGCAGTACCAGCCGCACGATCTGGACCTGCTCGTCAACGGTCAGATCGTCGGCCAGCTCAAGCAGACCATCCCGGAAGGCAATTACCGGTTCCCTCTGCCGCCGACGGCCCTGGCCTGGAGTCAGAACGGCCAAGCCGGCGACAACGAGCTGGAGATCAACTCCCACTTCCTGAACTACGCTCACTACGCGATCTCGAGCGACTTCCAGTTCAAGACCCGCCTGCTCGGCACCGACACCTTCATGGTTGGCACCTCGCGGGAAGATGCGCTGCGGCGCCTCTATGAAACCGATCCGGGTTTCACCACGGACCAGCCGGACTTCAGCCTCTCCTCAGAAGACCTGCAAATCACGCCTCTCGGCGGAATTCAGAAGGGCGACGCCGTCACGCTCATCGGCACTGTGCGCAACCTAGGCGTGGGCATGAGTGAGCTGCTGGAGGTGGGCCTGTTCCTGGCTATCCCGGGCACCGAGGGACGTGAGATGGAACGGGTGGCGATCGATCCGCCCGGCATGATGACCGACTCGGAATTCCGGTTCATGTGGGTCGCATCGCCGGGCCATCACAGCCTGCGCGTGGTCCTGGACCCGGACAATCTCATCGAAGAGAGCAATCGCAAGAACAACGCGGCGATAGTGAACCTGTCCGTGCCGGGGGAGGATGCCCTGCCTACACTGTCGGTGCTGACGCCGGAAAACAACATGGTCGCCGCCACTGGCCAGGTCCCTCTGCTGGCCCAGGCATTGGACGACATCGCGGTGGTTGGTGTCGAGGTCACCGTGGATGACGGCATGGCTCAGCCCCTCTACCGCACGGACGAAGGTTTTGCCGGGATCGTGCAGCTCCAGAGCGGCGCCCATACCCTGCGGTTCTGCGCGGTCGATTCCGGTGCCCAACTTACCGAGGAAATCCGTCAGGTCACGATCGAAGCGGAGACTCCCGCCTGCGCCATTCAGGAACCGACGGAAGGGGCGTTTCTGTACGTCAGCCGGACGCGCGTTGTGGCATCGGCCGACGACGTTGAACAGATCGGTGTCCGCGTCAACAAGGGCCCCTGGTCCAATCTGCGTCAGACCGACGACGTGTGGCACCGCGAGGTCGAGCTATCCTACGGTCCCTGTGAGATCGAAGTCGTAGCTCTGGACGCGGCGGGCATGCGTCAGACCCAAAAAGTCAATGTCACCTGCCTGGTCCAGCCGGAGGAGGAAGAAGAGCAGGAGAAGGACGAGAAACAGGACGAGGAGGACGAGAAGGAGGACGATGGCGACAAGGAAAGCCAGAAGGGCGAAGGTCAGGGCAAGGGACAGCCGGAAGATCAGAAGAAGGCAACGGATCAGAAGCCGGAGCGACCCCAGGACCAGCAGCAGGACGCGGGGAAGCTGACCCAGGATCAGACGCCGCAGCCGCAAGATCAGAAGGTCCAGACCGACGGTCAGGATGACAACACGGCGCCGGAGCCCGGCGGTGGCGGTCGGCGTCCCCGCCGGACCAACACAGGCAAGGACGACAGCGTCGGTGTCCCGCCCACCAAAACCAAGAAACAGGATGCGCCAAAGAAGAAGCCTGAAGACCAGGATTCACCCAATCAGCAGGAGGGATCGGCTTTGGGCGAGCCGGCGCCCCAACCGGTGGACATCCCCGAACTCAACCAGGTGCAGCCGCCGCCGGGCATCACCCCTGCCGTGCCGCACAGTGCAGTGCCCTCGATGTCACGACCGGCCGGCAACGCGCCGCGCCGCAGTCCGACCGGGTTTGCCTACAACCGCCAGCGCAACGACTGGTACTGCCCCAACCGGCCGAAGATCAAGACCAACTTCAAGCTACCGGAGTGGCTGACGCAGGAGGAGTTCGACAAGATTCTCAAGAAGGGGCCCAACAGCAAGGAGTTCAGGGACCTGGAGGCGAGGCTGCTGGCCCAGTACTGGTTCCGCAACTCCGGCAAGAAGGTCAACGGCCAGACCATGGACCAGATGCTGCTCAAGTACAAGGAGCTGCTGCTCAAGCGTTGCGACCGCTTGGACCAGCCGGATGGCAAGCTGCCCGGCTTCTTCCAGTCGCTCGGCTTGGCCGCAGGTGACCCGCCCAGCGATCCGCGCGAACTGGAGGCTTGGCGCAACAAGATGAAGGAGATGGTCGAGGCCTACTGGCTGCGCCTGTTGGCCACGGAAGACCCTGCCATCGTGATGGAAGGAATGAGGCAGCGGGCCGGGGCCCTGGGCAAGTTCGACGAGGCTGCCCAGTTGCAGGCCGAGGCCATCGTCAAGGAGATCGAGGCCAATCAGAAGATCACACAGGATGTGCTCGAGGCGCTGCCCTTTACCGGTGATGCCCTGGACATCCTGGCCGCCGTCACGGGCGAGTCTCTCTCCGGCGAACAGCTTGGCGGATGGGAACGTTTCTTCCGCGCCGCCTGTGTGGCTGGCCCCGTGGCCCTGGAAGAGGCCTTGAAACGTTCGCCGCGGGCGCAGGAGGCTATCGGCCAGTTCCTACAGGCCACCGGCGAGATGGGCAGCGACATGAAGAATGCCCTGCTCAAGAAGCTGGGTGTCAGCGTCGACAAATTTGACGATTTCGCCCGCGGTGCGGGGGAGTTCCTGACCAAGGAGCGTCACATCTTTGTCAAGCAAGCCGATGACGTGACGGACGCCGCCAGGACCGCCTACAAACAGACCGCCGAAGGGCTGGAAGACCTCAAGCAGATGAAGCAGGCACGCGAGGCCTCGCAACAGACCATCAACGAGTTGGAGGATCTGGTCAGGAAAGGCGGCAAGGCCGGCGACGCAGACGTGGAGAATGTCATCCTTCGCCTGCAGAAAGACAAGACTGCCCAGTCCATCATGAACGGCGCGGATGTGCCGCCGGAGGTGCGCAAGAAGGCCAATGAGACCATCAAGAGGATCTACAGCGATACGGACGCGCCCACCATGCAACGGATCAGGCAGTCCGATGACGTCAAGAGAATCGCGAAGGAACATGGTCTGGACCCGGACAAGATAGAGGTCACCGTGTGGAATCCTACCAACAAGAAGGGACCGAGGCCCGGCGAGCCGGGCTATGTGGACCCGGACTTTGCCAAATACGGGCGTGACCGCGATGTCACCTATCAGATCACGGGAAAGACTCCCGACGGTCGGACCGTGACCCTGGATGTCAGCCACGACATCTCGGGACCCATCTATCAGGAGGAGTTGTACAAACGCTGCCACGGTGGAAGACCGCCTGCCAGCCTGGAGGAGGCCAAGAAGTTCGCCGCGGAAACCGACCAGATGGTGACCTCCAAGTGGCACCGCGAGGCCTACAACACCGGCCCGGACGTGCACATCGACGACTGGCTCAACAACGATATCACGCCGCCCGTGGCCCGGCCGCAGGACATTCGCGACACCATCATCACCAAGTCCAATCACTGGTTCGGCGAGGCCCAGAAGGCCGGACGCGAAAGCGCCCAGTACTCCCGGGACATGGCCGAGGGCATGCGCCAGGCGACCAAGCAGTGGGACAACTTCGTGGCCAAGCGGGCCGCCCTGTACGGCGCCAATGTGCCTGTCCAACTGGAAAAGGCCATGGATGTCTTCAAGCAGGTGGAGAAGGGCACGATCTCGCCCAAGCAGGCCGAGCACATGCTGGCGGAATTGGGCAGACTCAGCGGCGGCGCTCCGCTGACCCCTCAGCGGGCCGTGGAGAACATGGCCCATTTCTTTGAAGGTGTGGAGAAGGGACCGGGCAAGGCCTTCCGCCAGATCAAGACGGCGGAATTGGCCCAGACTCTCGATGCGGTCAGGGACCTGGAGAAGAAAAGCGGGCTGATCAACGAGGCCTATCGCGGCGGCCACATCACCGGCGAAACCTACCGCCAGATGCGTCAGGGCTCGTTCAGGCTGCCGCCCAATCCGACGCCTCGCCAGACACAGGAACTCAAGGATTGGGCCCTCAGCGCCTGGCATCGTCGTGGCATCAGTGAGACCGAGAAGAAGCTCATCGAGCAGCAGACCGGACCGCTGGAACCGTGATGAACGCGAGGTCCCGGATCGAGTCGCATGACAGGATACCGGCCCCGGCTGGGAACAGGTCGTTTGGAATGGGCGAACCGGAAGGGAACCCGACGTAAAACCCAACGCGGCAAGGTGTTGCGAAGCGCTGGATACGAACACACTCCACCGGCACTGTCAAAACCCGCGATTTCCACAAGTGGCGACGCAGAATCCGGCGTACGCGATGCGCCCAACCTTATTGTTGACCTCGATCTCTCGTTGGTTCAAGACCCTTGGTCCGACCTTCCGGACCGTATCAAGGCGGCGATTCTGGCGTTGGTCCGCAGCGAATCCGACTCGGAGCGACGAGCATGAACGCGGACAGGAGAGTTGAGCTGGTGGGCAGATCAGGATTCCGTCCCTGTGGCCGGACGGAGCGTCTGCGGGATCATCTGCGGCAACCTGTCTGTTTGTGGCAGTCGCTGTCACCAACCGCCTCACTCGAATCACCTTGGCTGGTCGAAGCGCGCCATCCATGATACATCAGTGACGAGGAGATGGCTGAGTTGGAGCAACCGATGTGAGCACAGTGCAGTCCGCGATTCAGGAGTCCTGTTATTCGGTCGAGACTCCTTTTCTGTTGTGGGCCAACGGGTCCAGAGTCCAACGATACGAGAAGGCAAACCCGGCGTGGATTGCTGCCTGTACCAGCTTGTGGACGGATGATATGTACCGCTCGGTTTGGAAGCCACATGGGGACGCTGGTTTTGTGTTGATCCACATGCTGCTGTACCACATAGCTCAGCACAGCGTGACCGGGATAGTATGCGGAGAACCTGCCTGTCTGCAGGATGGGCTGGAGATGGCCGCCCCACCCGATGTGTTGTGGTTGGTCGAAGCCGGCTGGGTGCGGTATATCAGCCTGGCTGAGAAGAGAAAGATCGAGAATGCGCTGGCTGCCGCGAGGAATCAGTCCGCCCACGAGCGGGACATCTCCCAGTATCGGCACCCTGGCTCCACCCTTGTTCTGGTTTGTCTGGAGGACGACCGACCGAATTGAAACGCCCACCACAACCCTGACGGAATGGCGTTAAGTCGTCCCCGACGAAGGCTGTGACATGATGTCACAGCCCCTGCGGAGATTCTCTACAGCACGATTGTCTTGGCGAGAAATGCTTGCATGCTTCAGGGAAGCCGCTATGCATTTTCGCTGTCCACCTTGCACGTCGCTCGGTCTGCCTATCTATGGAGCGTTTGTCCTTGGGGACATCCGCCTGCTTATCCTGATTGAGGGGATGCAGTACACTGGGAGAGGGATGTGACATAGGCGAACAGAACGGTCCTTTTTGTCAGTTCTGGTATCTCCAGGCACAAGAAAGCCTCGTAACTCATTCTGCTTGGGGAGCGAGATGTGCCCCTGTACCGAGGATGATATGGTGACAGCACAGTGGTTCTGCGTCAAGCGTTGCCTATGAGCGCCGTCACCACATGCATCGACACAGACCAACCAAGGGCGGCGATGCGATGCTCTCTCTTCGAGTCGGCATCGGAACCACAGGGGGCGCAAAGGAAGAGGGAGAGACAGTACTACCTTGCCAGCAGACCGGTTGCAGCACATTGCCAGATCAAAGGAGGAATGGAGATGACACGAACCCTTATCAGCTCGTTACACGACAAGGCATTGGCAACAGTGCTGCATTTTCTCTTTGCTGTACTCCTTCTGTCAGGGGATCTAAGGGCCGACACCTATTTGGAGGCCGGCGGAATCTGCGTAATGGAAGCGGAAAACGCCGTGATCGATCAACGTTCTGACAGCATCAATTGGCAGATTGGCACCTCAGAGTCAGGCTATGCAGGAACAGGCTACGTCTATACCACCGACGGTGGCACCACCAACACCTGGAACAACGCTGCTGAACTGGCCTGGGAAGTGAGTGTCTCAACGCCGGGAACCTACTACATCAGTGTGCGACGCAAAGCTCCCAGCATGTATAGTGACACAGCCAGCACTGGTACTGATGACACGTTGGCCTATGAGACGTCCTTCCTGGGGACCGCCACGCAGTGGACATGGCAACGAGGCATGGCGTCTATAGGCAATTTGAGTGCTGGGGAACACACCATTCAAATCCGCCGAAACGAAGATGGCTTTCTCATCGACCGAGTAGTGATCGCCGATTCTATGTTGAAGCTACCCACAAACGGCTCGACGGCCGTTGGACCAGATGAAAGCTCACAAGGCGATCCAGACACTGATCCGCCCGCTGCTCCGACGAATCTCAGCGTGTCGGCCGTAGGCTACTATCAGGTTCAGTTGAACTGGGATGACAACACAGAGGAGGATCTGGATCACTACGCGGTCAAGCGCTCCGGTATCTCCGGCGGCCCGTACACAATCATTGCTTCGAACGTCACGATGAGTCAGTACACGGATTCCGATGTGTCAGAGACGACTTCCTATTACTACGTTGTGACAGCAATAGACACTTCGGACAACGAATCGAACAACTCCAATCAGGTTTCGGCTCAGACCACAGCCGATGGCCAAGTACCTGCGCCGAGCCCCATGACGTGGCAGACGGCGCCATATGCCGTGGATAGCAGCACGGTCTCCATGACAGCAACCACGGCCACCGACCCGAGCGGAGTGGAGTACTATTTTGAAGAGACCTCCGGCAACCCAGGCGCCACCGACAGCGGTTGGCAGGACAGTGGAACGTATGTTGATTCAGAACTTGTCTGCGATCTGACCTACACCTACCGGGTCAGGGCACGAGACAAGAGCGCTGCCCAAAACGAGGGGAGTTGGTCATCTGTAGGACAGGCTACCCCATCATCCGGAGGGTCCGGCGGTTCTGGAATCTACCAGGAGAGCGGCGGAGTCTGCGTGATGGAGGCGGAAAATGCCTCGATCACTCAGCGATCAGACTCCATGACATGGTTAGTGGATGACAGTACCGCCGGCTATGCCGGGACCGGTTACATCTACACCCCAGACAATGGCACATGGAATCTCTCCTGGAGCACCGGGACGGAGTTGGCCTGGGAAGTTGATATCCAGACCGCAGGCAGTTATTACATGGCCATTCGACGCATCGCTCCCAGCATGTCCAGCGATTCGGCACTGGCAGGTTTCGATGATGGGCAGTCCTCTTTTACCAGCATCACTGGCTCTGCCGCCCAGTGGACCTGGTTGCGATGCAATAGCGCCTTCGTGTTCGGGAGTCTGGTCGCTGGCCAGCATACGATTCAGATTCGCCGCTCAGAGGATGGCTTGCTGATAGACCGGGTGGTCATCGCTGATTCCGTGGCAAAGCTCCCTGCGAACGGTTCCACTGACATCGGCCCCGCAGAGACCCCACACGATCCACCATCTGCCAAGTGGGCGACAGTCCCCTACGCCATCGATAGCGGTTCAATCACCATGATGGCCCGTGCAGAAGGCATCTCCGAACCCATCCAGTACTGCTTCGAAGATGTGAATAGCCCTTCGCACAACAGTGGCTGGACCAGCAGTCGGAGCTGGACCGACACAAGCCTCGCAGCGGGATCAACCCATTGGTATCGGGTGAAGGCACGTGACAGCCAAAGCAATGAGACGACGTGGTCGATGGCGATGCAGGCTACGACGTGGGCCAGTCCCGGCAATGTCCCCGAAGGCAGCGCCGAAGCCGTGTCGGGCGAGTTGGGCAATGACTTGAACCTCCAGGTCGATCCCTTCACGGGATCGGTGGGCTATACGCTGCCCATTTCCCTGCCTCCGGGTCGTCAGGGCAGCGAACCCTCGCTGGCGTTGCGATACGGGGGAGGCGGCAACGGCTGGTGCGGCGTCGGCTGGTCGCTTGGCATGGGCGCCATTCAGCGCGACACCCGTCGAGGAGTCCCGGTTGCCCGAGATCCAAACGGCCAATATGACAATCACTACGACGATAACAAAGGGTTTGTGGTCGCGTTCGGAGCGGTCAATTCGCGTCTCGTGGAAGTCAATGAGGCAACCTGTGAGTACCGCGCGGAGACCGACCAAGCGTTCTTGAAGTACGAATTCGACCGGACGAATAACCGTTGGATCGCCACTGATAAGAGTGGCAATAAGTTCCACTTCGGCAGCATTGCGGGCGAATACCAGGGTGAAACCGCCGGTGCGGCGATGGTACACCCGCAATTCGACTCGGCGACCGACAGCGACAACACGTTTCTGTGGGCCCTGGCGAAGATCCAGGATATCAATGGTAACCTCAGTTATGTCTATTATGGCCAGGATGCAAACCAGGTCTATCTGAACGAGGTTCGATACAATGGGCACACGGAGGGTCTGCCCACGACGAGTTCTGTGAAGTTCGTCCTGAATGATCCGAACGACCCCAACGACGACCGACCGGACAAGCCCATCTCCTATGCCACAGGGTATCGTGTCGAGAACAATCGACGACTGAAAGATATCGGCGTCTGGGTCTACGATTATGACCAGAGCGACGGGACACGCGTCCGTCGCTACCATCTGGACTATGAGAGGTCGCCTTCCACCCTTCGATCTCTCTTAAGCTCCGTGACCGTCTACGGAACCAGTGACGCCAATTCGCTGCCACCTGTGACCTTCGAATATCAAGTGAAACCCTTCGAATTCGAACGGGATGCCAGCGGCAGCCCCATCCTCCGAGATTGGGGGTCCTTGGACAGTCAGCACCAGACGCAGGTGGGGTATACTGATTGGTATGACTCCGGTCGCAAAGACTACACCGATGTGGCCCTCATCGACATCAACAACGATGGTCTACCTGATCGTGTGATGCGCAACGCCACCACCAATCCGTACAACCCGACGGCGACTCCCCCAGGCAATGTCTTCAAAGTGCAGTTGAATACAGGCTCAGGTTTCTCGACCGAACTGCTCGACTGGGGGCCGGTGGATGCGCTGGGAGCGACGACGACGGCAACTTGGAACAGCAGTAGTTCAGGGGCGAAGTACTACTGGGATGAGGGGGACCTCGATTGGGGCTACGTGTTGCCAAGGCTGTCCGATCTGGTCGATCTGAATGGCGACGGCTTCCTCGACCGTGTTATTCATCGCAACACCGCCTACCATGCCTCTTACAGCCCTTCACAAGCTCTGAATTACTTCCACGTCCAGTATGGCACAGGATCTGGCTTTGAACGTACTACTTCCGGCTCCGGCGGTGGAACGGACTTCGTCACTCACCAGTGGGGACCACTGGATCTTCAGGGCTTCACCGCAGCCGGCGATGTTGTATTCCCTCTTCCACCCGTCAGCCACGACTACAATGAAGGGTATTACTGGAGCAGTCTCAGTTGCACCTGGGATGATGACGACTACAGCATCACTCGCCTGACCGCAATGGATATCAACGGCGACGGTCTACCGGACAGGGTGATGCAGGGCATCAACGGCCAGGCATTCGAGACATACGGATTCTACCCCGCTTCAGGCCAGAACTTCTTCCGCGTGCAGTTGAACACAGGCTCGGGCTACGAGAGAACCAGCGGCACTGGCGGAGGCACGCAATATGTCACGCTTCTCTGGGGACCCGTGGACTCACAAAGCCACACAGGCAGTTCAGAGAACTCCAATGCCTGGAACGCCATAACGTCGAGCACCGGAGGGGCGACATTCGTGACCATGGCCGACATCAATGGTGATGGACTACCGGATCGCTTGATGCGCAAGGCAGACTCTCCGTACAATGTGTTCAGGGTGCAGTTCAACACTGGATACGGCTTTGAACGGAGCACGACCCAAGGAGGTGGCGGGACCGATTTCACCACTCGTAACTGGGGTCCGCTGAACAGTCAAGGGCAGATGGACTGGAAATGGAATTGTCCCCAGGCAAGTTATGGCCATAATGAACACGATGATGACACCTACACGCGGACTTATGTGAACCTCCTCGATATCAACGGGGACGGTTTGCTTGACAGGGTCATGCAGAAGGACTCATCGCCATTCACCACACTGAAGATAGAGCTCAACACTGGATCAGGATTCACACACGAGATCGACGACAATGATATCGAGTGGCTGGGCGTTTCCAGTCAGGGCGAGGGCGACGAAGCGTACTGGTCGAGCATGAGCTTCACATTGACCGATCCAGATGACGGTCATGCCGACTATACGATCGAATATGTCACCATGTGCGACATCAACGGTGACGGTCTGGTGGACCGTGTGATACGAGAGAAGACCGCCGCGGATGGCGGTGACCCTGCAACTCTCGATGTCTTCAAAGTGCAGTTGAACAAAGGGCCCTTCCCGGATCTGTTGTGCAAGGTCAATGACAGCCTTGGCGGTTCGGTGGAAGTGGCCTATATACCTTCCACGCAGTACGATAACACGGATCACGAAGGCATATCCTGTCTTGGTTTCCCGGTGCAAACCGCCTCATCAGTGACCGTAGACGACGGGTTGGGACACCGAAGCGCCACCACGTATGAGTACGCGCGTGGTATGTATGATGGGACCGAGCGGGAGTTTCGTGGATTTGGCAAGGTGACCGTCACAGACCCGGCCGGCGCCAAGTCCATCACCTACTTCCATCAGGGTGGCGGCTATGACGACCCGAATGCCGGCGAATATGCCGATGCCAACTCCGTAGCCAAGAAGGGCATGCCCTATCGCGTTGAAGTCTATGGCAGCGACAGCAAGCTCTATACGGTGACGGTGAACAAGGTCGAAGAGGCCGAAATCGAGGCCGGTACCGGCTGGACCTTTGCGTACGTATCACAGACGACGAAGCTCGAGTATGCGGGGGTCGGCTACGAACCGGCTTGTCCCAACTATCCAGCCGACTATCGTGCCAAGGTCCGGCGTTCGGAGTACGATATCGCAGGCAAGACAGGCAATATCCTCAAGTCGATCGACTTGGGCGAAGTGGACCTCGGAACCGATCCCAACGATATCGCCGCCAACATCGCCGCCCATACGTACACCGCCAACCTGACGACGGATGACGACCTCTACATCCACACCGCGTATGCGACCTTCGCCAATTCCGATATCAAGAACAAGATCGCCAGCACGAAGACAACCTCCGATTACGCCGGCAGCAGCAAGCTTAAGGAGATTGTCTTCACGTACGACACCAAGGGACGCGTGCTCACCGAAAAGACATGGCTGGACAAAGACAAGGATGGGCCGGAGAACCGCTACACGACTACGAGTCAATACGCCTACGACAGCTACGGAAACCGCAACCAGTCTATCGATAAGGCCGGCATTCAGACCGATACGACCTACGATAGCTACTACCACATGTACCCGGTCGAGAAGGACACGGAGGATTTCATCACCACCATCGATTACGAGATCCGATCCGGTCTGCCGGTCAGGACCGTTGACCCGGCAGGCATGGTCAGTGAGAGCGTCTACGACGAGTTTTTCCGGCTCACTGACGCCTTTGCCTCGATCGAGCCGAACGGGCCTGCCGATCTGTGGCTGACCCATATCGAATACAACCTTGGCAGCATCGACGCCAACGGCATTACACATAACTACGTGTACCAGATCCACGAAGGGTACGAAGCCCACACCTATAGTGACGGCTTGGGCCGTATCGTGCAGACGCGCACCAAGGCCGAACCCAACGCACCGAAGGACCATCGCGTCGTCTCAACGATCTATGACGAGCGTGGCAATGTCAGTTTCCAGACGCTGCCCTTCTTCGCCGATGGCAACGACTATAGTCCACCCTACTACTACGAGGTCTACCTCGACACCAGCACACCGCTGACCCAGAATGATCGGGTCTTTATCGGCAGCGGTGAGACGTTCGAGCCTGCTGGACTCGCTTACGGCACGACGTATTATTGGCAGGTCAAGAAGTTCGGCGCCAACGGCGAGGTGCTCGACACGAGCAGCATGTGGCAGTTCACGACCGAAAGCCAGGCACAATCAGGATGGCGCGATCCCGAGAACCCCGCGTTCACGCTCTCAGGTGTCGAATACGCCTGCTATGACGACGAACGGCCCTTCTGGAAACGCCTTCCCAACTTCGACACGCTGTATCCCTGCGAAACAGGCACGGTCGGCACCTTCAATATCGGCGTGTCAGATGATGACGAGACCTACGGCATTCGTTTCATCGGCTACATCAGCATCACCACCGGCGGAACGTATACATTCTACACCTCATCCAACGATGGCAGCAGACTGTACCTCGGTGACACCCTCGTTGTGAATAACGACGGGCGGCACGTGGCGGAAGAACGAGCCGGATCGATCGACCTGAAGGCCGGCAAACACGCGATCACGGTCACGTACTTCCAATGGCTCGCCAACCAGGAACTCACTGTGAAGTACAAGGGCCCGGACACCAGCAATTCCAAGATCGCTATCCCGGCCGGTGTGTTATACCGGGACGATCCCAACTCTACGGTTGTTCCTGATCCATACCACCAGGAGAACAGCGTCAGTGTAGATGTGGCACTGTGCTGGGAGGGGCTTCTTCAGGAGACGGATTGGGATGATGCACAGGCGGGCGTGCTCACCGAGCACGATGGCTTGGGCCGCGTGTGGAAGGTCACGCCGGCCGGAGGCGAGCCCAATTCGCCGACCGGACCGTCTACGACCGTCTACTGTGACGGCGTGGACCCCTGGGCGCAGATCAGCACGGACGCCGAAAGTAAGGTCACGAAGCGATACTTCGATGCGGCGGGCCGGGTGATTCAGATCGTCGAGGAGATCACAGACGACCCCAACGTCATGACGGATTTCGAATACGATCGACTCGGCCGACTCGTCCGGACCATCGACGATGACGACAACGAGTTCGAAGCCGAGTACGACAGCTTAGGGCGCAAGATTCGGTCCATCGATCCGGACATGGGCACCTGGACCTACAGCTACGATGATGCCGGGCGCATGACCGAGCAGGTCGACGCCCGAGGCAACAAGGTCCAGTTTGCCTACAGCGACGATCTGGGCCGCGTTAGCCAGAAGACGGTCAGGAACTCGTTCAACACGATCGTCGAGACGGTCACGTACACGTACGACCAGAGCGACGATCTTGAATACACCGTCCACAAGGGCCAGCTTTACAGGGTAACGGACGGGCAGGGCTGGACCAAGACAGGGTATGACTCGCAAGGTCGAGCCATCAAGGCGACGCGGTACGTCTCCGAGACGGGCGATGAGTACACTACCCAGACATCCTACGATGTCGCCGACCGGGTCACACAGATTACCTATCCGGACACCCGGGCGGTCATCGCCTATAGCTATGACGATGCAAGCCACCTTGTCAAGGTCGAGAGCCTCTGGGGCACCGGCGCCAACGAGGTCTTCTACCAGGCCTCGGGCTTCAACGAGATCCACCAGGAGACACGGATCGACTATGGCAACGGCCGGACCACCGAGTACGAGTACTACGACCGGACCCGGCGTCTGAAGCGCATGGTTACCCTGGGCGATCCCAACATCCAGGACATCCGCTACACCTACGACATGACCTCGAACATCAAGAGCGTCATCGATGGCGCCCACACGGGCGCCCAGTCGTGCGGCCTGTCCAACATCCAGTACGATGACCTGCACCGCCTCGTCTCGCTGTACTCGGCAGGCGAAGGCAAAACGATCACCTACGAATACGATGCCCTGGGCAACATTCACAAGAACGGCGAGATGGGCGTCGGCGCCTACACCTACCACGCGACCAAGCCGCATGCCGTCATCAGTGCCAATGGCAACAGCTACGCCTACGACGCGTGCGGCAACATGACCACCCGCAACAGCACCACGTATGGCAACCAGACGCTCACCTACGACGAGCAGAACCGGCTCAAGCAGGTCGCCATCAGTGGCGGAAGCACCGTCCAGTTCGGTTACTCCGCCGGCGGCTCGCGCCTGTGGAAGAAGGTCGATGGCCAGGTCACCGGTCTGTGGATCGGCGATCTCTACGAGGAAAAGGACGGCAAGATCCTCTGCCACGTCTACGCGGGCGACCGGCTGGTCGCGACGTTCGAGCCGGAGAGCGCCCTGGCCTGCATCATCCAGAATAATCGCTACCTGGCCGCGATCTACAACAATGGCCACAAGGCGCTGATCAGCGTATTCGGCCATGGCCGGGCTCCACTGAGCGGTATGGGCCTGGCCATCCTGGCGGGCCTGGGCTGCGGCCTGGTCTACAGCCGCGACTCCCTTGCGGGCAAGCGCTGCACGCGAAAGCTGATCTGGCGCGACGTGGTCCTGATGAGCCTGGTCGGTTCCGTCGTTATCTCGGGCATGCCGGCGCCGGCATTTGCCGGGACGCCCACTTACGATCCGGTGTTCTACTACTACCATCCGGACCACCTGGGCTCGGCCCAACTGATGACGGACCGGGCGGGCGAGGTGGTTCAGCACTATGGCTATTCGCCCTATGGCTGCGAACGCTACCGCGCCAACGACGACGCCTTCGGCGTCTCGAACCGCTACACCGGCCAGACCCTTGACGAGGACACGGGCCTCTACTACTACGGCGCCCGCTACTACGACCCCGAGCTGGGGCGCTTCATCGAGCCCGACTCGACCGTCCCCGACCCCGAGTTCTCCCAGGCCTACAACCGCTACGCCTACGTCTACAACAACCCCCTCAAATTCACCGACCCCACCGGACAAGAGCCGTTCACCATTGCGATGATGATCGCCACTGCCGTGGAAGCCGGGCTCACATCGGCCTACATCAGCATGGGCATTGCCGCCGTCACCGGTGGTGATATCGGTGCAGCCTTTGCATCAGGGTTCGTGGGTGGGTTCTTTCGCAGCATCGGGGGAGCTTTGGGGGGATTCGTAGGCATCGTAGCCGGTGGTGCCCTGGGCGCTGCTGTTATGGGCGGCGATCCCGTAATGGGCGCCATTACGGCAGGCATTTCTGCCGGTGTCTCCGCAACCTTTGCGGATCTGCCAATTCCATCGAGTTGCCAAACACTTGAGCAGATATGGCTTTGGGAGCTCGCCGTCTCCACCGCATCGGGAGCCCTCGCTGGGGGTGTTACGGCAGAGATCATGGGCGGTGACTTTCTCGAAGGTACGGCCTATGGTGCCGCCAGCGCTGCTGCCGGTTGGGCTGTTTCGAAGGTGCTTCTATTAGATAGACTCAGAAGCGAGCTTCTCAGAATCGAACGGAGCGGCGAAATACCCGATTGGCTGATGGGTATGGATATCGCTGCGCATTTCAATGCCCGCACTCCCGAGAGTGATCTGCGCAACGCAGGGGGCGATGAGTACGGGATGTCGCAACCGGTGGAAAACCCCTTGGCACGGGTGTTGAATGGACTTTTCAAAGCCTTGGGGATAGGATGGCATAAGCACCACATGGTGCCTCGAGAGATTCTAAAACTACTCCCAAAGGAGGTAGCAGATCATCCACAAGTACGCGGCGTCAAAGGGTCTCCCAACCGGTGGTGTATCCCCATCAAGACGCATAAGGCCTTACATGAGGGTGCACGTGGTGGTGAGTATAATGAATTCTGGAAGAAACGCTTGAATACAATAGAGAGTGAGCCAACTGTGGAAAACGTACTTCGAATCAAGAATGATGCAATTCAGGTCTTCAAGCTTGAAAAATATGCCCCAAAATAGGAGAAGCTGACACCGTGAGAATCTGGCGCATTATAGATCCGCTCGACCATGGCTTTGCGACGTGCAGCAGAATCGGCACTTGGGAGCAGAGAGCAGGCGGGAGCGTACGAGTGTCCCCGTTGGTGATCGAATGGGAGAAGGGGGCAACGGCCGTCGGAGACTTCATGTGGCCATTTGTGTCCGAGTTCGTCGTACGCGAGCACGTCTTCAGGGCCCTGAGGGAAGAGTTTAGTGGGATCGAAGCGTGCCCGGTCCAAATTGTACCGCTGAGGCGCAAGCCCAAGCGCATGCGGGAGGATGGCCATCTGCACATGTGGAGTGACCACGTGGATCTGGTGGATGTGTGCATCTTGACAAGTGTGGACGCAGACCCCAGCAGATCGACGCGCGAACGCATTACTCGTCAGGATGGTAGTCCAAGCGATGAATTCACGGGCATTGAGCACGTGGAATACTATTCTGTGCCTGGTGCCTTGCTCCCGAAACAAAGAAGAGTGCCAAGGATGCAGAACGCAGGTGTATTCGTGAGAGCGAGCAGTCTGAACGGGCAGTCTCTCTTCAAGGTGAATCAGTGCCCGGCCTGGAATTTCTGCACCGATCGCGTGCACGACTTCATCCTTGACAGGGGGTATACGAACGTCGACTTCTTTGAGATGGGTGAGCTGTTCTAAGGCGCATTAACACGTGAAATGCAACCATAGAAACAAGGGACAGCTACGAATCGCGGTCCGTTGAGGACGCTCTCGTCGACCTGCCCCGCATTCTCTGGGTCAGAAATGAGAATTATAGGCATGGTGCATCTCTTAACGTGGCTATCTGGGGACACGTGTATCGAAATGAAAGATGTTAGAGAAATCGGGGAGGTGAGTCATGACCTTCTGGTCCAGAAAGGGTCAATCCGCGTTTCCCGTCTCATACAGGCTGTATCGCCATTTGAGGGTTGCTTATGATACGTAGAGAGAAGCTGCCGGAAGACGCCGCGGACTGGCACAGCGTCGAGATATCCTTCGATCGTTTGGCTGACGACAGTCCGGGTTCGTGCCCTGAATCGGAAGACGAAATCTTCACGTACGTAGCAATAGAAAGTGCTGATAGGGACGAAGCGGACCGTTCCAGGTTCCGGTTCCTGCGGACCGCCCAAGTAGAAGATGCACAGTACTGGCTGTGGGAGTACACCGAAGACGACGACCAGGTCTGCTACGTGAGCTTTCGCCTGGACCGTGACGGGTCAAGCACTACTGGCTTGGCTGAGCCGAACGGCTTGTCCCCCGAGCAGTATTTGCTGGCTGACTACTACGATGAAGTTTACTGGTAGTAGGTCTGATAGCTCGCTCCGGCGGACGTCGTTATGGTTCGGAGGAACAGGCATCCATTCTGGAGGAGGAGATAGTGACATACCGAACTGCTCATTGACAAGAGTATAGGTAGCAGGATGTGCGCGCGCCGGACGTGCGATCTGACCGCCGTCCGCTTCGGGATCGGTATAGGCTGCGCAGCTGCTATGGCCTTCGCGCAATCGAGGGCACCGATCCCTGGCGGCAGATGGTTCTGCTGGTGCTGGCGGCGGTGTTGCTCTCGTCGAACCCGCAGACGGCGTACGCTGGGACGCCGACGTACGATCCGGTGTTCTACTACTACCATCCGGACCACCTCGGCTCGGCCCAGTTGATGACGGACCGGGCGGGCGAGGTGGTTCAGCACTATGGCTACTCGCCGTATGGGTGCGAACGCTACCGCGCCAACGACGACGCCTTTGGCGTCTCGAACCGCTACACCGGCCAGAGGCTCGACGAGGACACGGGCCTCTACTACTACGGCGGATCGCTACTACGACCCCGAGCTGGCCCGCTTCATCCAGCCCGACTCGACCGTCCCCGACCCCGAGTTCTCCCAGGCCTACAACCGCTACGCCTACGTCTACAACAACCCCCTAAAATTCAGCGATCCCACCGGGCAGTTCCCGTTCCTCGTCGGCTTGGTGATCAGCATGGCCGTCTCCGGGGGCATGGCCGCTGCCACCGGAGGCAATATCATCAAGGCCATGGTCATGGGGGCATTCAGCTACGCGGTAGGTTTTGGCGTTGGTCAAATCGTGAGTGGTTTTGAGGTCGTCGGCTGGGGCGTGACCGCCACAGGCTCCGCAATGGTCGGCGGTGCAGTCGCCGGGGCCTTGAACGCCGTGATGATGCATGGAAATCCGCTCCTGGGCGCGGCGATGGGAGCCACTTCTGCGGGCGCGGGGATCAAACTGGCAGAGACATTACCGGGGGTGTTCACATGGATTGACGACATCTACCTGCGGGACTTGGCCGCCTCAACCGCCGCCGGGGTCCTGATCGGTGGTGTTACCGCCGAGGTCATGGGCGGCGACTTCGGCGAAGGTGCGGCCTACGGCGCTGCCAGTGCCGCCGCCGGCTGGGTGGTGGCATTCGCGATCCGCATCTATCAGATAAAGAGCATGATCAGCGAGATGCTCAGAACCGGCGAAATCCCCGACGAGGTGATGGATATGGACCTGGCCAGCACTTTGGTGGTAGAAGATGCCCGCACTCCCGAGAGCGACCTGCAGACTGTAAGCGGCGATGAATACCGTCCGACGCCCAATCCCCTGGCGGCCCTGCTCGCCCGCTTGCTTCGGTGCGGTCCCCAACTGCACCATTGGATATCGAAACCAATATACAGGGAGTTGCAGAACAATCCGAATCTCAAGGGACAGTACAAATACAGAGACCCTCGCTTTGTCTCACGGGCAAAGGATTTGCAGTCGCACAAGGGCTATCAGGAATGGCACCGCGATCTTGACAACAAAGTGGTGAATTGGCTAAAGTCAAACCGTAATGCTACACCACAACAATTTGAGAGGTATCTTCGCAATGAGTACTCTAAACCATACTTGCGGGAAACCTTTCCGAAAGGACTTAGATGAGCTTCTATGTATTGAAGAACCCGGAGGTAGGTAAGACAGACGCTGTTACCGACTTCCTGCCGACGGATAACTTCATTACAGGCGAGGCCCCAAAGTGTGTGGCCTGTGGGAGGTGGATCGGCATGTGTCCATGGGAACCTCCCTACGAAGTGGAGATGCGGCTTTGGGGGAAGCATCCCGGGGACATCGCATTTGGCACGGGAAACAATCTCCTTGTGTCTGAACGGCTCAAGGACCCGTTTCTCGAAAGCGGGCTGACGGGCTTGGAAGGTTTCTTTCCCGCGGAGGTCGTCAGAGTGGTACCCAAGAAGATGGCAAAGGTACTCCCACGCTATTACGTGGCCCGCATCCAGCGTGGTAACGCCGCAATCGATGTCGAGGCATCTGGATTAGAGCGAGAAGGGAGCGCTGTCTGTAAGACCTGTAGAGAAGGCAACCTCATCAAGAGAACTAAGAGAGTGGTTCTGGAGAAAGGGACGTGGCAAGGCGAGGACGTTTTCGAGGCCAGGGGGTTGCCGGGTACCATCATCACGTCCGAGCGCTTCCGGCAGTTTTGTTCTGCCAACGCCTTTATGAACGTTGTTCTTGTGGACGCTCTATGCTACTCGTTCGATTTCTATTCCTGACCGCGAGAAGACATGAAACTATGGACAGCCACGAATGGTGTTTGGGACACGCCGTCGGACACAGCAGGCGCCTGACGGGGGCCGCCGGTCCGGCGTGACATGTAGCATCGAGGAAGAGAGAAATGAAGGGGGAGGGAACGGATGAGAGACGAACCCCACGCCCCGCGAAGCACATCGCAATCCGTTTATTGGGCGGACTTGTAGGTGCCCGGAGGGACAGTCATCCATTCTGGAGGAGGAGATAGTGACACATCGACTTGCTCATTGACAAGAGTATAGGTTGCAGGATGTGCGCGCGCCGGACTTGCGGTCTAACCGGCGTCGATTGCGGGAGCGGTATGGGCGGCGAAGCTGCTATGGCCTCCGCACGATCGGGGGCACCGGCCCCTGGTGGCAGATGGTCCTGCCGTCGCTGGCGGCGGTGTTCCTCTCGTCGAACCCGCAGGGGCGTACGCCGGGACGCCGACGTACGATCCGGTGTTCTACTACTACCATCCGGACCACCTGGGCTCGGCCCAACTGATGACGGACCGGGCGGGCGAGGTGGTTCAGCACTATGGCTATTCGCCCTATGGCTGCGAACGCTACCGCGCCAACGACGACGCCTTCAGCGTCTCGAACCGCTACACCGGACAGACCCTCGACGAGGACACGGGCCTCTACTACTACTACGACGCCCGCTATTACGACCCCGAGCTGGCCCGCTTCCTCCAGCCCGACTCGACCGTCCCCGACCCCGGGTTCTCCCAGGCCTACAACCGCTACGCCTACGTCTACAACAATCCCCTCAAATTCACCGACCCCACCGGGCAGTTCCCCTGGGCGCTCGCGGCGGCGGTCATGAAAGCTATCTCCGCATTCAATACCATCAAGGCCGTTTGCGTGGCAGTGCATACCGGTGATTTCCGAGGCTTGGCTATTGGACTGACGTGCAGCATCCTTGGTGGGGCGGTAGGCGGCCAGATCGGGGGCGCCATTGGCAGCGGCAGCCAACTGGCCATTGCCCTGGGCGGAGCGATCGGGGCCGCAACCTTCACAGCCGCCTTCACCGGCGGAAATGTAGCCCGGGCCATCGGAGAAGCGGTGGTGTGGGCCTATGCCAGCTACTACTGCAAGCTCAAGGCCGATGCGACCACCGCCTCCGCAGGGGAGGTCAGTGTGAAACAGAAGCACTTGGACGAGATTCGCGCTACGTCTGGCGATCAGCAGGGCAAACCACCCATGCTATGGGCAAGGTTTGGGGCCAAGGATGACTCTGTGCCGCAGCGCACATGGAGAGATTGGGCGTGGGGGAAAGTCAATGATGCGGTGAACTGGACGGTGGAAGCGCTGCCCTCCGACGAGAATCTGTACCGCGTTGGTAAAGCCTGCACAACGATCGGTTTGGCTGCTGGCACCGCAGCCGCTGTCCTTGCGACAGCCGGTGCTGCCACGCCGGCTCTGACGGGCGAAGGCCTTCTGGTCACGGGAGCCGATGGGCTGGGTACATTGGCGTCGAGCGGTGCGGCTTTAGGCGCCGCGTCGACCAGTGCTATACGCGGTGCCAGCGCTCTGGCGAACGCACGGACCCTCGGGGCCGCCGGGGAGGCGGCGGTGAGAGCCGTACAGGATATCGGCCCCAAGGTGCGAATACCTTATGGCAATAGCTATATTATCCCTGATGGGCTGACAACTCAGGTGTTGTCGGAAGTCAAGAATGTTGCCTACCAACCATGGACTCAACAGCTTTCCAACTATGCAGATTGGGCATCACAGAATGGACGAACGTTTGATCTGTATATAAGATCTACCACGACGCTCTCCGCTGGCGTCAACGCAGCACAGAATAGTGGCGCGGTGAATATCGTACGTGTTCCGGGAATGGGGCAATGAGCACTGCAAAGATACCCAAGAAGCTACAGGAACTCCTGGACAAGTGGGCAAAGGAGGGCATCGTCCCTGTGGTGAAGTGGCCTGAAGAGAGGCGGAGAGCTTATGATGAGGCACTTAGGCGTAGCGAAGAACCAGTGGCGAAAGCTCTTGCAGAAGCAGGAGTCAACGTCAATTCGGTCTGGGACCTGGTGAACACGAGCGAACCTTATCCAAAGGCTCTGCCGGTCTTGATAGAGCTCCTTACGGGTAACTATCACCCCAAGGTTCTGGAGGGAATTGCGCGGGCTCTCGCGGTGCGTGATCCCTTCACGATTGAGCACGCCTGGCCCGTGGCTCTCGATCTATTTCTCAAAACAGAGGCCGATGAGATGGTCAAGGAACCCGAAATGCGCGGGTTCAAGGCGGGTCTCGCTGCAGCGCTTTCTGTCCTGTACACAGAAGAGAGATTTCCCCAGGTATTTGAGTTGATAAGAGACTCACGCCACGGCGACAGCAGAGCACTTCTCATCGCCGGTTTGCGCAAGTTCCGGAGGAATGCGAGAATCAAGGAGTTTCTGGAGTCTCTATACGATGACCCCTATTGGGGCAAGCTTGCACAGAAGGTTGGCAAAGGGGGACGCAAGCAGTGAATGGGGCTTGGAGAGGCCCTCTGTGTCAGACTGAGTGAGACAGTTCCTTGCCGATCATTAGAGTAGAGGGCAAGGAGATCGTGCGTATGCTGGATGTCATGGATAAGACACGGAACCAGAAGTTGTTGGCCCCGGAGAGAGGCGAGCCGAACGCAGGGGCCAACAACCGCGCCGGCGAGACCCCCGTCCCCGACCCGGAAGTCTTGGCCCAGCCCAAACGACGGCGGTTTACCGCCGCGTACAAGGCCCGCATCGTCGAAGAAGCCCAACGGTCCACCGGCCCCGGCCAGATCGGGGCCCTGCTGCGACGCGAGGGCCTCTATTCCTCCGCCCTGACCCAGTGGCGACGACAATACCAGGCCGGCGCCCTGAAGGGACTTAAGGACGACAAACGCGGCCGCAAACGCACCCGCGATGCCCGAGATGCGGAACTCCAGCGCCTGCGGCGTGACAATGAACGGCTCAACAAGAAGCTCCGTCAGGCCGAGCTGATCATTGACATTCAAAAAAAAGTTGCGGCCATGCTCGGCAACCCGATCGAGACGCTCCCCGACAGCGAGGAGATCTCATGAGCCTGATCCAAGAGCACCGTCAGCAACTCGGCACGACGTCACTGTGTCAGGCGTTGGAGGTCCCTCGGGCCTCGTTCTATCGACGACAGAACAGGACGACTTCCGGCGTGGCAGCCATGACGCGCAGGCGTCCCGAGCACGCCTTGAGCCAGGGCGAACAGCAGACGGTCCTGGCGACCTTGCACGAGCCGCGATTCGTCGACCTGGCCCCGCCACAGGTCTATGCGCAACTGCTGGAAGACGGCTGCTATCTCTGTTCCATCCGAACGATGTATCGCCTCCTGGCCGCCAACGACGAAGTGCGGGAACGCCGGGCCGTGGCCTCGCGGGTCGTGTACACCAAGCCCGAGTTGCTGGCCACCCGACCCAACGAGGTCTGGTCCTGGGACATTACCAAGCTCAGGCGACCGGCCAAGTGGACCTACTACTGTCTGTATGTGATCCTGGACATCTTCAGCCGCTACGTCGTCGGCTGGATGATCGCCCTGCGAGAGTCCGCGACGCTGGCCCAACGCCTGATTCGCGAAACGTGCGCCAAGCAACGGATCGGCGACGACCAACTGACGCTCCACGCCGACCGGGGCTCTTCCATGAAGTCCAAGGGCGTCGCCGAGTTGCTGGCGGACCTCGGAGTGACCAAGACCCATAGCCGTCCGCAGGTCTCCAACGACAATCCGTTCTCCGAAAGCCAGTTCAAGACCATGAAGTATCGTCCGGAATTTCCCGAGCGGTTCGGCTCGGTCCAGGATGCGCGGGCCTTCGGTTGCACCTTCTTCCCCTGGTACAACCATCAGCATCGCCACTGTGGCCTGGCCCTCTATACGCCCGCCGACGTTCACTACGGCCGGGTGCAGGAGGTTCACCACCAACGCCAGCAAGCCCTGGACGCCGCCTATCACCGGCATCCAAACCGCTTCGTACGCAAGCCACCCCAGGCGGCCCTGCCCCCGCAGGCCGTCTGGATCAATCCACCCAAGAACCCCGAAAACCAAGCCATGAATTAGAGCTTAATTCCAAAAAGGAACTGTCTCATCCGACTTGGCAACTACCGCCTGGTTTTGGCCATTCGAAGGCTGATTCTGCCGATTCGAAGCTCGATCCCGGCTCCATCTGGCCCATTCGAAGCCTGGTCTGAGTCATATGGAGCCTGATCCTGACCATATCAAGCCCGATACGCCCAGGATACTGCCGGGCCGCCGGGGGTGTCCCTGGCCCATGGGCCGGCCTTCAAAAGGCGGACAGAAACGGACGAGCGGCGGGGAAATGGGAGCGGATAGGCCGTTGTCCGCGTCAGGCTGAGATGGGAGGGAGCGGGCGCTGAGAAGATCGAAAAAAAGTCGATTCTTTTGGATTTTTGCGTCCACATTCGGTGTACGGGACACGCTGTCATAATAGAAGGCGGCCGGCGAGGCCCGCCGAAGCGGCGTGACGTGCAATATCGAGGGCCACAGCCATGGCGGGGAGGGAACCGAGGGGGGACGAATCCCACGCATCGCGAGCATCGCAGTCGGCCTATTGGGCCAGGCTGTACGAGCAGTGTCACCGGCAACTGCGGGCGTACTTTGCCCGAAACGTCCGATGTGCCCACGACGCGGACGACCTGGTGCAGGAGGCTTTTTCGCCAGCCTCCTCCTGCGCGGCGGCCGGCTGCAAGAGCCTATGGTGTACATCCGTGCCGTGGCCCGGCACCAGCTTCGCGCCTACTGGCGACATACCGGCAGAAGGAATCTCGTTCTTGAACGGGCGGGGTCCATTTGCCACGATGACCTTCTGGCGGACTGGATGTATTGCGACAGGAACTCAGACCCCCTCATCCAACTGGGAGACAGAGAGATGCGGCAGATAGTTCTGCTGCTGATGGACTCTCTGCCTCCGGCGTTGGCGGAGATCCTGAAGCTGAGATACATCAAGGGCATGGATCCCGAGGAGGCTGCTTCACAGACCGGGTGTTCCCCGGCAGCGATCAAGAAGCGGCTCACTCGCGCCAAGCAGTCCCTGGCGAAATTATGCACCAGCCGTCTGCGCGATCGAGATGTCTTGTTGCACAGCGTTGTCCTGCACGATTCCCATCGCGGGTTGATGAGATGGTGATCAGGCTGATGCAAATTGCGAGTATTGTGGCATTGGTGGCGGCCGGCGTCGTTGTGACGCTCAGCGTGCGGCAATTCCTGCCGTCTTCGCACGAAACCCCTGCCATCCTTGTGGCGCCTGGAGCCCTGACTGCATTCACTGAATCGGGCGGCCGGCCCAGCGACGGCGAAGAGAAGACCCCGCCCCTGGTGGCCCAAGCCCAGGCGCTGGCGCTCTATCTGAACCCGCCGCCACCGCCGGAACAGCCGGCTAATCCGGCGGCAGACGAAACGCCGGTTGCACCTGAGCCTGTTCTGCCACGACCGACGCAGACTTCGCCCAAATTCAAGGTCTTGGGCACGAGTTGCCCAGAGACGAACCGCGAACGATCGATCGCGCTGATCGCCATGCCTGGGACTGATGCTCAGTGGCTGCGTGAAGGCGAGCACATGGGCCATTATGTGATCCACGAGATCAGGCCTGGGGTGGTGGTCTGTCTGGCGGGCGAGCAGTTACATGAAATGGCTGTAGAAACTGAGGCTGTTTCGGCGCCATTGGCGAGCACAGGCCGGTCCGGTCCACCGTCGGGCCCGCTCACGGCGGCAGGCAGCCTGCCGGCGGCCGAACACCCGACAGGACCATCCCGTCGGCCGACGAGACGCAGCAGCAGGACAGTGGGCAGCGATAGAAGCAGGGTTCCAGACTGATGCAGCGTCGTCGGGGCAGCGTAGGACACAAGGAGAGGTGATGCAAACAAGACGAACAGGGCCAGGGTCTCCTTCAAGCGAGCTACGAGTGGCAATGCTGGGACTAATCCTGCTGACGGGCTGCGCCGGCACGCTGCAACGAAACGGCCCCACGACGGAGAAGCTGGCCACCCGGCAGTTCCGTCCCAGGCACATTCCGGAGGAACGGGCGGGCGCATTCCTTGATGAACTGCATCTTGGCCAGACCTTCGCTCTGGCCGGCCACAACACTCTGGTCGTGCGGGGCACGCCCGATGAGCTTCGCAAGGCCGCCGTATTGCTCGACCTGGTGGATGCAAAGCTGGAGTATGTTGTCGAGAAGGTTGAGCTGACACAGGGGAGTGCGTTGCCGGCACCCGTCGAGATTGGAAGGTTGCTGGGAGATATTGCGATCGGCACCTTCGCGGAACCACCCGAACCAAACGCACCGAAGCGCGGGATTGTGGATATCCATGGCGACGCCCTGGTCGCAATCGTTCCGGCAAGCTATCGTTTTGATATGCTCGCTCTGATGGAACAGGGTCCAGAAGGATTCCGGCAGCCCGTCGCTACAGAGCCGGTACGAATGCGCAAATCCGATGCAGCCGAAGTCCCCGCTGCCGCGGCTGCTGGCAAGACCAAACTGCCATCGCCGCCCTCAGATGAAGATGCCAATGCCTCGCCTCACGTCTCACGAGTCAGGGATGAATCGATGGAAGTCTCCACCGCCTCGCCGCAACGACGCGGCCGCCCCATCGCGGCACCAACCGATCCACGCTCCCCACGACCCAAGCGAGATGAGAGCATCTCTGTGTCTGAAGGGGGCTCGATGGTTGTGCCTCCAGCAGGTGATGCAGAGGTCAGGTTGCCGGAGATCGAGCGCACCGAGAGCGTCTTAGGATCTCTCCGCGACCAGGAAGACGCGAAGCCTGCGGCCTTTGTCAATGCTGACGAAGTGCTCCAGTTGGACCTGCCCCAGCAACTCGACATGATTCAACTGCTCGATCTGGTGGGCGAATACATGCAATTAGACTACATGTACGATCCGGCCAAAATCAAAGGCCAGATTGTCACGCTCAAGCTGCACGGCAAGCTGCGAGGCCGCATGCGAGTCAAGGATCTCTACTTGCTTCTCGAATCAGTCCTGAAGTTCAAAGGCTTCGCCATGACGTGCCACGAGGGGAACCTCGTCACTGTCGTGCCGGCCGCCGAGGCGCTACAGGCAAATCCCGATATAGTTGACCGGGCGAGTGAAACCCCTGGCGCGGGAGACATGGTCGTCACCAGTATCTTTGAGTTGCAGGGAATCGATGCGGCCAGCGCCTCTACGCTGCTGCAAAACATGAAGTTGAGCCTGGCAGTGACGCCTATCGACGGAACTGCGGCATTGATCGTGACATGCTACGCACACCAGATCGACCGCATCGAGCGACTTCTCCGCGTGATTGACCGACCGGGAAGGCCCAAGGAGTTTCGATTCAGGCCACTCAAATACACAATGGCCAAATCTCTCACCAACAAGGTGCAGGAACTGGCCTCGAAGATGCGGAACGTCGCAATTGCATTTGGCACCACAGACACCGGATCGGACCAAACCGGTAGACCCCGTGCGATGGTAGCCTCCCTTACTCATGCATCGCCCGCCTCAGGCAGCAGCGGGTCGACCGACGAGACTGTCTATCTTGATGCGGATGAAAGAACGAACCGCGTTCTGATGATCGGGTACGCCGAGCAACTGGCGGTCGTGGAAGAACTCATTGGCGCGCTGGACGTGGCGCAACAGGACTTGCGTGTACGCAAGATATACGACGTGCGTCATGTCGAGGCCGACGAGGTGAAGCGCAAGCTCCAGGAGCTGGAACTCCTCGATTCGGCCGGTGCCGACCGAGGATCTCCAGGGTCAACCGCCAAGATCACCACGGCTGAGATCGTCGGAGGAGCCGTGGCCGAAGCGCCGCAGGTGGTGGTCCTGGAGGCGACGAACTCGCTCGTGGTCAATGCGACCGAAGAACAGCACGAACGGGTCGAAGCGATGATGAACTACCTTGATGCGGAGGTGCGAAAAGAGACGATTCCCTATGAAATCTACTTCCTTGAAAACCAGGACCCGGAGGATTTGGCGGCGGTTCTTGAAAAAATCATCCACGAGACAGTCCAAGATAAGGAAGGGAAGCTCCAGAGGATTCTCCGCAACGCCGACGATGAGATCATGATCGTCCCCGATAAGCAGACCTTCTCGTTGATCGTCTATGCCAGCCCGAAGAACCAGGAATGGATCAGCAAACTCATCACCACGCTGGACCGGCGGAGCCCCCAGGTTCTGATCGATGTGACTCTGGTAGAGATAAGGAAGACCGACGAGTTCAACTACGACCTGAATCTGATCACGAGCCTGCCCGACCTCATCGAGACAGGTGGCCAGACGGGTTCCTTCTTCTCAGGGGATCAGACCGTTGTGGAAAAGCTGCTGGAGTCGGACACGCGGAGCCAGTTTGCCGACCTTCAGGTCAGTTCCGGGGAAGCGACCGGATTCTACGCCGACGTTCATGTGAACGCCTTGCTCAAAACGATGCAGAAGAAGAACTATGGCAGGGTCTTGGCCAAGCCGAAAGTCCTCGTCAACGACAATGAGACGGGCACCATCAAGACCACCGATACTACCTACGTCACCAAAAAGAGTTCGATTCCCGTCGCCAGCGGGTCCGCCGGCACGCAGAACACGTTGATCGAAACAGCGATCGATTATGAGCCGTACGATGCAGGGATTACGCTGGAAATCACCCCGCATATCAGTGAAGGTCAGCTTCTCCGACTTGACATTGATCTCACCCGTTCGGATTTCACGCTGATTACCGGGGAGAAGCCGCCGGATCAGACCAGCAGCGACATCAATACCGTTGTGACGGTCCCCGACGGAAGCACAATCATCCTCGGAGGCATGCTGAGGCTGAATCAGAGCAAAGGGGGCACCAAAGTTCCCATCCTCGGCGACCTGCCCATCGTTGGACTACCGTTCAGGAGCACCACCAACAGCGACATCCAGAGCAAGCTGTACGTCTTTGTCAAGGCAGAGGTCATCAGGCCCCAGGAGGCGGCAGCGGCTGCCGGCCGAGACCTGGAACGAATATCCGAACAGAACTGTGCTGCGTTCGAAGAATACGAGAACCAGTTCCAGAGCTATCAGAACTGGCCCGGTATCAAGCCGAAACCAATGACCCCTGTGAAGGTACTGGACGCTCGTTAGTTCTGTGCTCTGTCGCTCTCATCGCGGGTGGAGAACGGCGTCACACGTGCCTGTTAAGCGGCCATCGGACCGCTGCCGAGCGGCCGAAGTCGGCCTCCAAACGCCTCCCAGAGAAGGCGGGTGTGGGACCGAGGCGCAAGGAGACCGGCGATCTGACTGTTCGTGTGTCGGAGAGTGACCAAGAGAAGACTGGTTCTGGATATCTCAAGCTGATCAGAAGAAGGGTGACCCACAAGCGGAACGGGCTTGACAATGCCTCACAGCGAAGCTCTTTCGATAATCATTAGGAGAACAACGGCTTGGCCATGATCTTAGATCGACGCGAGATGAGTCTGTTGAACAGGTGGGTGACGCAACGTCGGCGGATGACCAAGGATGTCGATGATGCGGTGACCAAGTACCGCGCAGCCTGCCCCGTTCGATTCGACTCACGGCGGGCTCGGAATCCCGATCTGCATCGGGACCCGATGGTATGGGGATCAAGCGATTGGCGGGCCGAGGGTCACCTTGCGATATGGGCAACCGTCTGAGGGGAGAGGGTGTGCGGCGCGCACGCTGCCCCCCACGGATTTTCGCACCCATATTTCGATCCGGCCAAACGCCAACCAACAGGCCAAGGGGGTGCGTGCACCTCTATTGGGGAACGTTTCATTCCCGCCCCCTTGGCCATCCTGACGATAGCGCGTCCGCTTGAACCCCCACAAGAAGCACTGGATCGAATCCCAAGCTCTCCCTGTCCAGGTCCCCTGGTCTCGTGTTTGACATGGACCACTCTCGAAGGATCCTGCGGTCGATCTATAGCGGACTGGCCAGCGTCCCATGGGCACCAACGTGACAAGACGTGTGACGCGTCGGCGGGACCGTCATTGACAGCGGTCTCGCTGCGCGGATAATCGACATCATGAGGAACGGAACGTCCATTCAGTCCCTGTGTCCCGACGCCTATGTTCCGGCCCGGCTCGCTGCGAAGCTACCTGCATCCCCGGTGTCCGATCTGCAGTCCGACCATATGCGGTCGTGTTGTTGGAGGATTGCTCATGACCTTTAGCCCAGAGCCCCATTCGGACTATCTCGAACAGCGCATCGAAGCCGCCCAGGAGATTGAACTGCTGCTCCATGACGACGATCGAGTCCTGGACATCTTTCGAGAGAAGATTCGATTCGGCGTGAGGGAGTACAACACGTACCTGCACCAGGTCGAACAGGAAGAGAAGCAGAACCCGGCGTCAGCAGGCCAAGCAGCCTTCTTGCATGATCGGCGGCTGCGTGATGAGAACGCGGGGAAGCCAGGCGAAGAATATGAATGGCGCGCCTATGATTCATCGCACAGCGAACCGCTGACAAAGGCGGACATCAGGGTTTTGCAGAAGAGGGGATCCGACGTTACCTGGAAAGAGTACCAACTGGCGTGGAAGGAGCGGCGCTGGGGCCATTGGAAGCGAAGGTTTGTGCGCACGGAGTTCAGCGCAATACCCTGGCTGCGATTTGGATGGGCTCAGCCAGGTAGTACGTGGGATGGGAGACGGTTTGACAGCCTGGCGGACGCGACACCGGCCTACTATTGCACTCTCGCCGCGATCCATGACAAGGACTCTGAGAGTGCCATTCCAATCACGAAAAGTGTGTGGCCTGACGATCTTCTGAACCGGGTCTGGCAGGCATTGCGGGTTTGGCGCGGTGATCACGCCACAGTGATCCAGGCAGCGATGAAAGCGGTCAGAGCGGACTTGGCTGGCTCTCTCTGCCGTCAAGGGCAGGAAGCCAGCGTGGTTATTGACATTGATCAGAATCACAGGGAGAGGCAGCCACCGGACGGTACATCACAGAGGACAGGAAGACCGTCCGATCTCATCACGCTTGCGGTCGCAGTGCAGCGTTTTCAGGTGAGCAGATCGACATTGAAACGTGCCATTGCCGAAGAGAGACTCAAATCGTAAAGGCCGGAAAGAGCATCCCGCAACCATCTGCACCTGGTTCACGAATCCGAGGTTGCTGCACGATGGTCCAAACGATGATGGTTGCCAACGACCAACCGTATCATTTCCGTATCAGGCCGCCCATTTTCGCGCCAAGCCGCCCATTGCCCTGATGCGTCAACAGAGACCTCGTTACACTCATGGCATGGAAGACAGGAGAGTCTCCTGCTTCTCACAGCCAATAGATCTCAGAGAGGTACCACGAAGGTGATTGGCGCAGATCGTGCAATCAAGCGGGATAGGACTGAACCGGAAACGCCGTGTTTGGCGATGAAACCTCGTAAGGCGGCGAAAGCGCTGGACATCAGCGAGCGCTTGCTATGGGAATGGACAGACCGGGGTGTTGTACCTCGTGTAGGGATGGGCAAGGCAATCCTATACCCGGTGGGTGTCCTGCACGACTGGCTTCAGCAGCAGGCCGCTTCAGCGCCGACTGACGACCCGGAGAGAATCTGAGAAGTATGCTTGACTTGAAATCAGGCAGCCTATATGCCCGGTGAGGTGAGCAAGATCTATAACCAACTGCGCAAGGCAATCGAGACCAGCGACAAGACCCGCTATCGCCTGTGGCAAGAGACGGGTGTGGATCAGGGTCAACTGGCGCGGTTCATGGCGGGGGAGTCCGGCTTGAGTATCGACAGCACAGAACGATTGGCGGAAGCTATGGGGTTTGAGATTGTGGTTCGGCCCAAGAGCACCGGGCCAAGGAAGGCAAGAGATGGCAAGCGTAATCAGTGACCCGAACAGCCGCAAGCGGATTCAGTTTGTAGCTGGTGACGGAGGTCGGCGAACGATCAGGCTGGGCAAGGCTACGCGGCGACAGGCGGATGTCATAAGGTGCGCGTTGAGCAACTGGTTTTGGCCTCACCGGGGATAACCGGCGTGGTCGATGATGAGACGGCCCGGTGGTTGATGGGACTGGACG
The DNA here is from genome assembly GCA_964579055.1 of uncultured Pirellulales bacterium. Taxonomy (GTDB): domain Bacteria; phylum Planctomycetota; class Phycisphaerae; order Sedimentisphaerales; family Anaerobacaceae; genus Anaerobaca. The sequence continues at coordinate 18,109 of CAZOFX010000008.1, read as the reverse complement.
AAAGCATGTATGACAAGCTGGCGGCCGTGGGGGCTGGTTGCGGAGCGGGCCAGCGCTAAGCTCGGAGCTTTCATCGACGGACATATCGCCGAGCGGCACGACGTCAAGAGCGGCACAGCCACATTCTACGGGCACACACGGCGCAATCTCTTGGACCTCTTTGGGGCGGACAAGCCTTTGCGGGAGATCACGCCGGGCAACGCAGACCAGTGGCGCTTGTACTTGCTGTCCTTGGGCTTGGCCGAGAACACCGTCCGGCGACGTTGTGGTATGGCGAAACAGTCTTTCCGTGCAGCCGTCAGACGCAAGCTGCTTGCGTCGAATCCGTTTGAAGGCTTGAAGGCATCGGTCCAGGGCAATCCCAAGCGGTTCTATTTCGTGACGCGGCAGGAGGCCCAGCAGGTCTTGGACGCGTGTCCAGAATGCCCAGTGGCGATTGATCTTTGCCCTGAGCCGACATGGGGGCCTGCGTTGCCCGTCTGAGCATCTGGCATTGACGTGGTCGGATGTGGATTGGGAACAGGGGCGCGTCACGATGCGCAGTTCGAAGACCGAACGCCATCTTGGCGGTGAGTCACGACAGATACCCTTGTTCCCCGAGTTGCTGCCGCACCTGCGAAAGGTCTCTAAGAAGGCAGAGCCGCGGGCGGAGTGGGTCATCACCCGCTACGGGCAGAGCAACTGCAATCTGCGGACTCAGCTTGAGCGGATCATCCGCAAATCAGGGTGGGATCATGGCCCAAACTCCTTCAGAATCTGCGGAGCACGCGCGAGATGGAGCTGGCGGAGCGATGGCCGGAGCATGTCGTTTGTGCTTGGATTGGGAATTCCAAGGCAGTCGCCAGGGAGCACTATTTGCAGGTGACGGGCGTACACCTCGAACAGGCGAGTGCAATTCCAGAGCGGAAGGACCAAGTGGCGCAAAATCCGACGCAGCAGGCGCACGCAGAGGTTCGCATTGAATCGTTTGGGGTCAACGAACCTGCGAAATACGACGTAAAACGAGGTTCTGCAAGGTGTTGCGAAACGGCAATGGGCCGGGTTGGATTCGAACCAACGTAGGCTTGCGCCAACGGGTTTACAGCCCGTTCCCTTTATCCACTCGGGCACCGACCCAAACGCTTCTTTACTTCTTGAGCCGCCAAAACAGCTATTAGACGAAAAACCGGGTGCCCTGTCAACCTCTCCGTCTGATTTTCTTCGTCCAGCCAGGCGGATCGCCAGGTCCAACGGGACCTATGCCATGGGGAAGTAGTCCCGGGCGTTGTTGTAGCAGATATCCGCGACCATCTTCCCGAGCAGGCTCATGTCGTCGGGCAGCAGACCGGCTTCGACGTCGCTGCCGAGCAGGTTGCACAGGGTCCGTCTGAAGTACTCGTGCCGTGGGTAGGACAGAAAGCTCCGCGAATCGGTCAGCATGCCGACGAAGCGGCTCAGCAGGCCCATGTTGGCCAGCGTTCGCATCTGGCTTTCCATCCCGTCCTTCTGGTCGAGGAACCACCAGCCCGAACCCCATTGCATCTTGCCCGGGGTCGATCCGTCCTGGAAGTTGCCGATCATCGTCGCCAGCAGGGCGTTGTCGCGAGGATTGAGGTTGTAGAGAATCGTCTTGGGCAGCTTCCCCCGGCTGTCCAGGCGGTCCAGGAACTTGGCGAGCGGCCTGGCGATCTCGAAATCCCCGATCGAGTCGCATCCGATGTCCGGCCCAAGTCTCCTGTACAGGCGGGTGCAGTTGTTTCGCAGCGCGCCGAGGTGGAGCTGCTGGACCCAGCCGCGTTCGGCGTCCATCGAGCTGAACTCCATCATCATCGCCGATTTGAACTGGACCTTTTCGTGCATGGTCAGCTCCTCGCCCGCACGGATCTTCTCGAAGATGGCGCGGATCTCGTGCTCGGTGTAGTCCTCCGCATAGGCGGTCTCGAGACCGTGGTCGGAAAGCCGACAGCCGTGCTCGTGAAAATACGTGTGCCGCTCCGACAGGGCATCGAGATAGCCGTCGAAGCTGGTGATGTCCATGTCGCACAGCGAGCCCAGCTTGTCGATGAAGACGTTCAGCATCTCGAGATCCTCCACGGCCATCGCCGAATCGGGCCGCCAGGCGGCGTGCACCTTGATCTCGAAGCCGTCCTCGCGGATCTTGCGGTGGTGCTCGAGAGAGTCGAGCGGCCCTTCCGTCGTGCAGACCAGCTTGACGTTCATCTTCCGCAGGATGCTGCGGACACTGAAGCCGGAGCTGCGCAGCATCTCGCTGCACTCGTGGTAGATGTCCCTGGCGGTCTGCGGGTTCAGCGGTCGCCCTGTGATTCCGAACGGCTCGCGCAGCTCGAGATGGGTCCAGTGGTACAGCGGATTGCCGAGACAGAAGGGCACCGTGGCGGCCCATTTCTCGAATTTCTCGTAATCGCCGGCGTTGCCGGTGATGTACTTCTCCGCGACACCGTTGGTCCGCATGGCCCGCCATTTGTAATGGTCCCCCTGGAGCCAGGCCTGGGTCAGATTCTCGAACCGGTGGTCGGCCGCGATCTGGTGGGCCGGAAGGTGGCAGTGGTAGTCGTAGATCGGCATCTTGGCGGCGTGGTCATGGTACAGACGCTGGGCCGTCCTGGTCTGAAGCAGAAAGTCCTCGGTCAAGAAGTGACTGGTCATTGCACGTTCCAAAAAGGGAGAAGTTGTTCAGCGTTTACGTGTCGTCGTCCTGGTCGCCTCGGGCCTGTCGCTTGGCCACGGGCTTCTTGAAGGCGGCCATCTGCTTGGCCCAGTCGGAAACTTCGCTCTGCGTTTTCTTGAACTGCTCGGAACGTGGCTTCGGCAGCTTCTTCTCCTCCTGGCGCATCTTGTACTCGTAGATGCCGTAGACGATCCACCCGCCGGCGACGACGATGACTCCGACGATCATGATGATCTTGAACCACATGGTGTCTTCCCTTCTTGTGCACCCGATCTTCTCGGTCCCATCCCGATGTATCCCGATGCACATCGGGAGGATCGAATTCGGCGCCCGACCTGTCCGAATCGTACCGGAATCCTCCGGCGCGGTCAACCTGCACGGCTGGATCATTTCAATCGGCGCGTCCAGGCGACCAGCGCCGTCAGAAGATCCGCTATCTTCTGTCTGGTCTTTTCGTCGGTCAGGCGGCCGGCCGCATCGATCTTATCCTGGGCTGCGGCGACCAGGACCTCCGGCTGGTTCAGCGGGTGCATGTTCAGAAACACGCACGACTGACGCAGGTGGTATTGGGCCCGCGCGGTGCCCAGGGTCCCGACGGATGCGCCCATGATCGCAACCGGCTTGTCAGCGAAGGAATTGTCGCCGTAAGGCCGCGAAGCCCAGTCGATGGCGTTCTTGAGCACGCCGGGCATAGAGAAGTTATATTCCGGCGTGGCGATCAGCAAGGCGTCGGCCGCCTCGATCTCGGCTTTGAAATCCTTGACCTTGGCCGGCGGGTTGCTCTCCAGGTCCTCGCTGAAAGGGGCAATCCCCTCGAGATCGAAGGTCCGGACCTCTGCTCCCTTGGGCGCCAGCTCGCCCGCAGCGCGCAGCAGCGCCTTGTTATACGAACCCTTTCTCAGACTGCCCGCGAACCCGAGAATTCTGACGGTTTGTGCCATGTCGGTCACTCCCTGCCATGCGTCGTATGATGTGGCCGCACCCACGCGCGTCCATCCCCGTGCACTACGATGCTCAGCCGGTCGAGGTTCCAGAGATCGGCCGGGAACGCCACCGGCGCCGCTACACCCCCAACAAGGCGCGCCCCTGCTCCTGCGGTTCCAGTACGGACGCCAACAAAGAAGAAGGGTGAGCCGCAATGGCTCACCCTCTCGTGCTGTCAAGGATGACTCGGGACGAAAGCGGCTACAGGCCCTTGGCGAGCATGTAGTACATCTCGTTCCAGCGAAGCTCTTTCTTGAAATCGTAGATCTTCGTGCCGGCGTCGATCTGGACGTACTCGATGCCGGCCATCTCGGTGAAGTCCTGCAGGTGCTCGCTGGTCAGCGCCATGGTGAACCCGGTGTGGTGGGCTCCCCCGGCGAGAATCCAGGCGGCGGCGCCGATCTTGAGGCTGGGCCTCGGGACCCAGACCACTCGCGCCACCGGCAGCTTCGGCAGGGCGGCGTCCGGCGGGACCACGTCCACCTCGTTGACGATCATGCGGAACCGGTTGCCCATGTCGACCAGCGAGGCGTTCAGGCCCGGGCCGGTCGGGACGTTGAAGACCAGCCGGCACGGATCGTCCTTGCCGCCGATGCCGAGCGGGTGCACCTCCAGCGAGGGCGTGCCGTCGGCGATCGAGGCACAGACTTCGAGCATGTGCGCGCCGAGGACCTTCGGGCCGGCCGGGTCCAGATGGTAGGTGTAGTCTTCCATGAAACTGGTTCCGCCGGGCAGGCCTGCGGCCATGACCTTCATCGCGCGGACCAGGGCGGCGGTCTTCCAGTCGCCCTCGGCGCCGAAGCCATAGCCGTCGGCCATCAGGCGCTGGACCGCCAGGCCCGGCAGTTGCTTCAGGCCGTGCAGGTCTTCGAAATTCGTGGTGAAGGCCTTGAAGTTGCCTTCCTCCAGGAAGCTGCGCAAGCCGATCTCGATGCGGGCCGCCTCGCGCAGCGCGTCGCGCTTCTTGCCGTCCTTGCTGATCGGCTGGGCCAGCTTGTAAGTCGCCTCGTATTCGGCCGTGAGCTTGTCGATCTCCTTCTCCGTGACCTTGTTCACGCGCGCGACGAGGTCGCCGACGCCGTAACCGTACACGGAGTAACCAAGCTGTTTCTGGGCCTCGACTTTGTCGCCCTCGGTGACGGCGACCTCTCGCATGTTGTCGCCGAATCGCACCACCTTGGCTCCCTGGGTGTCGTGCCAGGCGCATGCGGCGCGGGCCCACACGCCCAGTTCCGCCTGCACCTCCTTCTCCTGCCAGTGGCCGACGATGACCTTGCGGTTGCGGCGCATCCGCGTGCAGATGAACCCGAACTCACGACCGCCGTGAGCGCTCTGGTTGAGGTTCATGAAATCCATATCGATCTGGGCCCAGGGGATGTCCCGGTTGAACTGCGTGTGCAGATGGACGAAGGGCTTGCTCAGGGCCTTGAGACCAGCGATCCACATCTTCGCCGGCGAGAAGGTGTGCATCCATGTGATCAGACCGATGCAGTTGGGCGTGGTGTTGGCCTTCATGCAGAGATCGTAGATCGCTTCCGGCGTCGTGAGGACCGGCTTGAAAACCACCTTCACCGGCACCAGCTTCGAGCGGGAGAGGGCCTGGGCGATCTCTTTAGAGTCCGTGGCGACCTGTTCGAGGGTCTCGGGGCCATAGAGGTGCTGGCTCCCGGTGACAAACCAGGCTTCCAGTTTCTTGATATCTTCAATCATAGGGTTCTCCATCCAAATACCTGTTGTTCGGCCTGTTGTGGAATTCCAATCAGCTTACCACCGGGCCGGTCCTGATGTCCATCGGGAACTGCGGTTTTGTGAGGGGTAAACCAGGGCGGTTGGAGGGTGTTGAACGTCACCGTCAGGAAATGGTGAATCCTGATTCGGACACTGGCGGTTTCTTCGGGATCGCGGCCGTCTCAAGTCGCAAAGTGGTGATTTGCCGGCAGGGGCGAATGCGCATTCGCCCCTGCCGCGCCGGTGTCAGACAATGTAGGTCGAGGCGGAGGTTTCACCGCCTCGGCCGGTCCAGTTCGTGTGGAAGAATTCGCGTCGCGGCTTGTCCACGCGCTCGTAGGTGTGCGCGCCGAAGTAGTCGCGCTGCGCCTGGAGCAGGTTCGCCGGCAGGCGAGCGTGACGGTATCCATCGAAATAGGCCAGCGCGGTGCTGATGGCCGGGATGGGGATGCCCAGCTCGGCCGCCGTCATCACCACGCGACGCCAGGAAGCCTGGGCCTTCTGCACCGCCTTCTTGAAGAACGGATCGAGCAGCAGGTTCGTGAGGTCGGGATTGTTGTCGAAAGCCTCTTTGATCTTGCCGAGGAAGACCGAGCGGATGATGCAGCCGCCGCGCCACATCAGGGCGATGCCGCCGTAGTTGAGGTTCCAGTGGTGCTCCGCCGCCGCCGCCCGCATCAGTTGGTAGCCCTGGGCGTAGCTGACGATCTTGGCGGCGTAGAGCGCGTGACGCAGGTCCGTGAGGAATGCCTTCTTGTCACCCTGGAATTTCGCCTTCGGGCCGGAGAGAATCTTCGAGGCCGCGACGCGCTCGTCCTTCAACGCCGACAGGCATCGGGCGAACACCGCCTCGGCGATCAGCGTCAGTGGCTGACCCAGGTCCAGAGCCTCGACGGCGGTCCACTTGCCCGTGCCTTTCTGCCCGGCGGTGTCGAGGATCAGGTCGATCACCTCGTTGCCGTCTTCGTCCTTGTAGGCCAGGATGTCCCGCGTGATCTCGATCAGGTAGGAGTCCAGCTCGCCCTTGTTCCAGGCGGCGAACGCCTTGTGCATTTCCTGGTTGGTCATGCCGAGACCTTCCTTCATCATCTGATAGGTCTCGCAGATCATTTGCATGTCACCGTACTCGATGCCGTTGTGGACCATTTTGACAAAGTGACCGGCGCCGTTTTCGCCGACCCAGTCGCAGCAGGGCTCGCCGTCGTCGGTCTTGGCGCAGATCGACTGGAAGATGGGCTTGACCGCGGGCCAGGCCTTGGGCGAGCCGCCGGGCATCATGGACGGGCCGAGCAGAGCGCCTTCCTCGCCGCCGGAGACGCCGGTGCCGATGTAGAGCTTGCCCTGGCTCTCGACGTGCGCGGTCCGGCGGATCGTGTCGGGGAAGTGGCTGTTGCCGCCGTCGATGATGATATCGCCCGCCTCCAGGTGGGGCAGCACGTGCTCGATGAACTCATCCACCGGCGCGCCGGCCTTGACCATCAGCATCACCTTGCGCGGCTTCTTGAGGTTCGCGGCCAGTTCCTCGATCGAGTGGCAGCCGATGATCTTCTTGCCCTTGGCCCGTCCGTTGACGAAGTCGTCCACCTTCGAGACGGTCCGGTTGAAGCAGGCGACCGTGAAGCCCTTGCTCTCCATGTTCAGGATCAGGTTTTCACCCATGACCGCCAGGCCGATCACACCAATATCCGCTTTCGCCATGATGCCGCGCTCCTTTGTTCCAGGTAGGGTGTGCATGGCACACCAGTTCCATTGTCTGACGAGGCCGAAGGTGTGCGATGCACACCCGCATGGCCTCACCCTCCAGACGCCTCGGCCGCCTCGCCGTTAGGCGCGTGTGTTATTGTCGCTATTTCCCCCGCTTACGCAAGCCAAATCCCCTGAGTTCGGCCTCCCATCCAAACCAAGCCCGCATGGCCCCTGTGTTCCTCTTGTCATCCTGGGCGTCAGCGAAGGACCTGGGCCATCGAGCCGAACGCGACTTCCGCTTGCAGAACCGGCCACCCGCTTGATACACTCCCCGGAGAGACTCGGGCGCGAACAAGGTATGGATCAGCCATTGCGACCGGAGATCGAGCCATTCGTGTGGATCCTGGAGAAGGTCGTCTGACATGGCGAGGGACATCGTGAGGGAGAAGTCTTCAAGACACATCGTGCATCTTACGTTTCAGATCCCTACGAGGTCCAGTGAGCGCAGAAAAAAAGGAGACAACGCGTTCAGGGCCACCGTAGCAGCCCTTCGGCCGAGTCTCCATCCATAGTTTCGGCTGTTTCTCGTCTTTGGTCAAGCGTCTGTTTCTGGGGTCTTGTTCAGGTGGTCGAGGAGCCACGTTCTCCCGCTACTGGAAGCGGGCGCGGGTGGACCAGAGGCCGAGGGCGGGGTTGGAGATGTAGAAGATTCGTTCGCCACCGACGGTGTTGAAGCCGTCTTTGAGCTTCTTCGGATCGTATTTGGCCATCATCCCGGCGAGGTCGGCGTAGCGGAAGTTGACGCTCTCGATCTGTTCGCGGGTCAGGTGGCCCGGACAGTAGGTGACGCGGAAGCGGCCCTCGGTCGAGCCGTGGATCAGGTGGGCGGCGGCGCTGAGGTTGGCGCGAAGGTCCCCGTTCTCGGCGACCAGTTGCAGGACGCGGTCGGTGCCGACGTAGCCGTACTTGCGGATCAGCCGATCGATCTCTTTGTCCTCGCCGAACTCGCGCAGGCCCGGCGCCAGGACGATCAGCTCGCCCCCATCGGCCATGGCCATTCGCGTGCGGTAGATGCTCTTGTTGCCCAGCCAGGTGCTCTTGAACTCCTCCGGCTCCAGGTAGACGACCACCTTCGGTAAGGGCTCGTCGAGCATCTGGAAGTTCACTCTCAGCGACAGCTCGGCGGCGCGGTTGAAACATTCAATGTCGTCGCCGATGAACAAGCCTCGCGTGACTTGGCCGGTCCCGGTCGCGGCGACCACGGTCAGGACGTAGACGATCGGCATGTCCTTGGCGAAGTGGTCGGACGCGTAGTTCAGCACGCGGCGGACGGGCGTGTCGGCCCGGCCCATCATGCGTTCCATCCCATAGACGGCGCCGAGATAGTGACTCTTGTTGATCCCTTCGACTCCCCCGGTGCCGACGAAGACGTTCTTGTTGTAGTTCGCCATGCCGACGACTTCGTGCGGCACGACCTGCCCGATCGAAAGGATCAGGTCGAACCCGCCCTCGACGAGCAGCTTGTCCACCTGAGCGGGCCACGAGAAATCCAGCTTGCCCTCGCTGACCTCCCTGACGAACTCGCCGGGCACCTCGCCCAGCGTCACCAACCCGCCGCGCCAGTCGTGCTCGCGGAATAGCCCGAGCGGGACGTCGCCGAACATCCGCCGGATCTCCGGCTCGGTCATCGCGAAATGCGTGCCCACCGCCGGCAGAATGTCCGTGAGCGCCTCGCCATAGTACTGCCGCGCGTAACGAGTCAGCTCACCCGCGCGGGAATAGAATCGCGTGATGTCCGGCGGCAAGGCCAAAACCTTGCGCCGCCGGCCCAGCTTATCGAGCGCCTCAAACAGACCTTGCCGCAGGTCCTCAGCACTGAGATTGTCACTTTCTCTGCCACGACGGTAGTAGAGCATATTGTCTTCCTATCTCTGCCACGGGGGCGAATCGAAGAAGAGGCGGTCGAATTCCGCGATCCACCGGGCCTCGTACCCGCCTGCGTACTTGCCCTGGATGAATCGGTCGAACGCTTCATTGTGGAACCGTTTCCACGACTCGCTTTCGTGACCCGGATGGATCGGGTAGAACAGCGCCTCGTTCGCCCGCGCCGCCTGCATGTCGCCGGGGGTATCGCCGATCATCAAGACGTGGGTCTTCTCGTATTTGCCTTCGGTGGCATACCGGAGCTGATCGGCCTTGTTGCCCATTTCCTGGCCCGCGATAACCGTTACGTATTGGGCGATCCGGTGTTCGGTCCATTCCCGTTCCAGCGCCTCCTGCGACGCCGACGAGATGACAGCAACGTCGGCCTGTGCCACGATCTTCTCCAGGCTCGCCCGCACGCTGGGGAAGGGCGGGATAGTCCTGACCATGTCGGCGATGGCCCGGTCGGCTCGCCGGCTCCACTGGAGAGCCGTCTCGAATTCTCTACTGGCCGCCGAATCGGTGGCCAGATCAATGGCCTCCAGCAGGCCGGCGTTGCTCAAGACGCTGTCTGGATCATCGACCCACTGGAAATAGTGCGGGAAGTGGGGAACCTTGAAGCCGGACCGTTTGACCATTGGATGGGCCGGCAACAGCTCGGCGATGACTCTCCTGACCGTCTGGTGGCGGTTGGCGCCGCGCGTCCGCGAGTAGAGCGCCGCAAAGTCCATACACTCGCGCACTGCTTGGGCGATCGGCTGCAAACCGAACGAGACCGTCATCTCCGGGCAGAAGCAGCTCTGTTGCTTGGCCGCCATCGTTTCGAACGCGCAACCGTCCGAGTCGATGCCCACAAAGAACCCGTGCCGAGGCTGATGGTCCTTCAAACGCTGCGCCGGATCGGTCTTCGTCATTCGTTTCCACCCTGCGTTTGTGGGCACGGTCCAATCGACAGACGCCCTTAGGTTAAGAGAAAGGCCGGGCCGAAGACAACCAAAAAGAGCCGGACCCGATCTGATTTGCCATAGATTGCCGGCAGCGCCGACGCTATTCTATGCGGAGGTTTCCGAACCCTTTGGATGGGCCGATATATGAACGAGTTGCTTTTGCGAGTCGAGACCCTGTGCGCCGAGGTCGATTCGACGATCCTGCTCGGGGCGGGCGCAGGCATGGCGGTGGTCGGACTGTTCCTCTGGCTGGGTGGAGCCCGCTACGGCACCATCGTGATCGGCCTGCTGGGCGCCGCGGTCGGGGCGATGATCGGCTTGCTCGTCAGCCAGAAGGCGGGTCTGGGCCCGTTCCTGTGCATGGCGGTCGGCGCGGTGATCCTGAGCATCCTGTCCATCGCGGCGCGGAACGGCCTGGTGATCGTGCTGGCGACGGTGATCTTCGCGCTGCTGGCGGCGACGCTGTATACCAGCTACGTTCTGGACCGCCAGCCCGCCGAAGAAGCGACGACCCGCACCGCAGCGCCGGGAAGCAGCTTCACGTCACAGGAACAGCCGCCATTCGTCTATCAGTCGTTCAGCAGCATGGACCCGAACAGCAGGCAGGCCTACATCGACAATCTGGGCGGCTCGAAGGAAGATTTCCAGAGTCGTCTGAAGGTGATGCTCGCCGACCTGTGGAGGGCGCTCGGGCCGTACCGGTGGTACCTGCTCGGCGCGATCCTCATCGGCGGCGTCGGCGGCTTCCTGCTGATCTGGTTCATCAAGAACGTGGTTCTGCCGCTGTGCTACAGTGTCGTCGGCACCACCGCGGCGCTGCTCGGCGTCCAGGTGCTTCTGCTGGGCCTGGGGGCGCACGTTGTGAACGATCTGGCGCCGCGGCCGTGGATTGTCCCGACGGCGTTCGGCTCGATGACCCTGATCGGGTGGGTGCGCCAGCTTCTGGCCGGGCACAAGCGTCACGCCAGGGCCGAGGAGGCCGCAGGCGGACCCAAGGAAGCTAAGCACGAGTAGCCGCCCTACGGCGCATCCTGCGGATCTGTTCGAGCGGATAGGAGGTCGGCGTGCCGCCGGAACGACAGCGAAGCATTCAGTACATCAACGTGCTGCGGATTCTGGCCATCTACGCGGTGGTCACTGCCCACGTGGCCATCTGGCTGACGATGGCGACACGGCCCTTCGTCTTCCAGTGGTGGCTGGGGTGCTGGCTGTTCTATCTGGGCCACTTCTCGATTCCCGTCTTCGTGATGATCAGCGGCGCGCTGCTGCTTGACGACGCCCGTCAGGAGCCGGCGGGGCGGTTCTACCGGCGCCGCATGTTCCGCGTGGGCATCCCGCTCGTGGTCTGGACGGTCGTGTACCTGCTGGTCCGGCGTTTCGTCGACCACGAGACGCTTTCGGCCGGCTCCGTCGTCCAGTTGATCCTCGCGGGCGATCCGTATTACCACCTGTGGTTCCTCTATATGATCTTCGGTCTGTACCTCATCACGCCGGCTCTGCGCACGTTCGTTCGCTGCGCCGGCCCGGGGCAGCGATGGTTCGTGATCGTGCTCGGGCTGGTGCTGGCCAACGCGTATTCCCAGACCGATGTGCTGCTCTGGGACAACCAGCGGTCGATCTTCACGATGTTCATTCCGTTCATCGCGTTCTACCTGTGCGGCTACGAGATTCGCCTGATCGACCCGAAGAAGGTCCCGACGCGATACCTCGTTCTGGCGGTCGTCCTCTCGGCGTTCTACCTGGCGGCGTTTTCGGGCGTCTTCGTCGAGCGGGCCGGCGGCGTGGGCGTGCGCTACCTGTTCGATTTCTTCAGCCTCCCCATGGTCTTTCTCTCGATTGGCATCTTCTGGGCCGCCTATCTGTGGGACGCCGAGCACCTACCTGTTCGGGGCATCCGGCGGACGGCGCTGGAGTGGGTCGCATCCACTGTCATGGGCATCTACGTGCTGCACCCGCTCGTGCTGGCCGTCCTGCGGGCCAAGCTCGGCAAACACGCGGGCGTGGGGGCGACTGAGGATACGCCCACGTCCTTCCTGCTGGGCGTCACTGTCGTTCCCTTAGCGACGTTTGTCGTGTGCTACCTGGTGACATCGCTGCTGATGAATATACCCATAGTGAAACGAACGGTCTGCTGAAACGAATCCCGAAATCCGAAACAAACCGCGATTATGAAAACCCGCGTGAAAACGCGAAATCCGAAGCACGAAACACGAAACAAATTCGAATGACGCAAATTCGAATGTCCCAAATTCCCGGCCGCAGGCCGCTTTCAAGTTTCAGGTTTTGAGCTTTCGTGCTTGTCTCGAATTTCGAGATTCGGATTTCGGATTTGGCGCAGGCGGATCCGTTGCGCGGTACGTAGGGGCGAATAATCATTCGCCCCTGCCGACATAAGGAGGCTTTGACCATGAAGAAATCGGTGCCGCTGAATCAGGCGAAGTGGATCATCGAGCCCGGCTGCGTTGTGCTGGTCGCGGCAGGCACAATGGAGCACGCCAACCTGATGACCTTCAGTTGGCAGACACCTATCCACACGGCCGATCCGTGCATGATTCTGCTGGTGGTCAACCGCGCCCGGTACACGTACGAGCTGATCCGGCAGAACCACGAGCTGACGGTCAACGTCCCGGGCGAATCGCTGCTGAAGCAGACGCACCTGGCCGGCACCGTCAGCGGGCGGGGGATCGACAAATTCGCTCGTTGTCGCCTGACGCCGACGCCGGCCAACGTCGTGGCGCCGCCGCTCGTCGCCGAGTGCGCCGGGCATCTCGAGTGCCGGATCGTCGAGACGCACGGCGTGCACACCCATGACCTGCTGATCTGCGAAGTGGTGCACGCCTCGGCCGAAGCGGACTATTTCGACGGCGCCTGGATTCCGGAGAAGTTCCACACGCTGCACTACATGCAGGGCACGAAGTACGGCCTGCTGACCCGCCGCGTCGAGGTCGGATGATTGCAGGGGCGTCCCGGCGCGCCGGGACGCCCCTACCTCGCGGACAGGGTTTTTGCTATACTGTTAGTCCTGAGGTCGAAAGGACCTCAACGACATAAAGGACCTAAAGGACGAGGCTCGTTTTCCGTCCTTTCGGTCCCTTCGGTCATTTTCGTCCTTTTGTCCTTTTCAGGAGCCTGCTATGACCGATGGCTTGATTCCTCTGGATCGTCGAACCTTTCTAAAGACGTCGCTGGCCGGGGCCGGCGCGTTGGCGCTGAGCTTCGAGGAACGGGCCCTGCTGGCCGTAGGGGCGAATCACGATTCGCCCGCGGTGGTTTCGCCGTCGCCTGCCGGCCTGCCGACCGGGCAGATCGGCAAGGTGACGATCAGCCGGATGTTCACCGGAGGCAACCTCATCAGTGGCTTCGCCCACAGTCGCGACCTGCTCTACGTCTCGGCGCTGCTGAAGACCTACTTCACCGACGACAAGGTGATGGAAACGCTGCACTTGTGCGAGGAGATGGGCATCAACACCGCCATCCTCCGGCTCGACGACCACTGCAAGAGAATCCTGCGTCGCTACTGGGACGAGCGGGGCGGCACGATTCAGTGGATCGCCCAGATCAAGATCGGCCCGGACGACTTCGGCCAGATCGACGAGGCGATCGACCACGGCGCCGTCGGTGCGTTCGTCCACGGCGGCGTCAGCGAGATCTGCATCGAGCAGGGACGTGTGGACGTGCTGGCCGAGGCCGTCAAGCGGATCCAGGCGCGGGGCGTCATCGCGGGGATCGCCGGCCACAAGATCGAGGTCCCAATGGCGTGCGTCGAGGCGGGTATCCAGCCGGACTTCTATATGAAGACCCTGCACAGGGGCACGTACTGGTCTGCCGCCGGCCGGCCGGAAAACGACAACATCTGGTCGAAGACGCCCGAGAAGACCATCGAGTTCATGCGGACCGTCAAGACGCCCTGGATCGCCTACAAGGTGATGGCCGCCGGAGCGATCCATCCGAGCCAGGCCTTCCGGTATGCCTACGAGAACGGCGCCGATTTCATCTGTGCCGGCATGTTCGATTTCCAGGTCCGCGAAGACGTCATCCTCGCCAACCAGATCCTCGCCGGCCCGCTGGCCCGCCAACGCCCCTGGTGCGCGTAGGGGCGAATGTACCCATCAATGGTCAATTATCAATCATCAATTATCAATTCCTCCGCTTCCCACCACAGCCTCGGATAGTCCTGCCCTTCGTCGATCCACCACAGGTCTTCGGTCCCATTGGCCGTCTCGCCTACGAAGTCCCACCCGGCGTCCAGATACGTCGCCGCCGTCTGCATCTGCGTGGTCGTCAATCCCTTCCCAACCGGGCTGGTCTTCTGCCCACTTGTCTCGATGTCCCAGAAAGAAGCGAAGGCACCTATGATGCCGCCAGTGTTGAGCCCCACGAGGCCGCCTGTACGCGTGTCTCCGACGATGGCGGTTGTCGAGTAGCAATTCGTGATCGTTCCCTTCTGCCGATAGCCCACGAGTCCGCCCACGCGCTCATTTCCGGTCGCTGTACCGTGGGCGTAGCAGTTGGCGACGGTGCCGATACTGAACCCTGCCAAGCCACCGACGCATGTCTCACCGACCGCGGTGCCATTCGCACTGCTAAGAGTGATGATCCCGTCCTTTCGATCAAGTTCGTTTCCGTTGCAGCCCACCAGAACTCCCACCAAGTCTGCGCCGACTACCTCGCATGCCGCACGGCATTCGGTCAGGGTCCCGATGTTGCTGCCTGCGAGGCCACCGACTGAGTCCGTTCCCACGACCTCGCCGGTCGCATCGCAATTCTTGATCGTACCTTCATTCTGCCCCACCAGTCCGCCGACGTTGGAGCCGCCGCGAACGTGACCCCCACGAATGTAGCAGTGAGAGACGGTTCCTGCCCGCAACCACCCGACGAGCGAACCAACACACCATCCCGTTCCGGCATCGACGTTCGGATCGACCATCCCAACACCGATTATGAGAGCATTGGGATCTTCGATCCACCCGAACAATCCGATGTCAGGTCTACTAGGCGTGTAATACGAGAAGTGCGAGATGATGTATCCGTTGCCGTCGAAGACGCCCGTAAACGGCGTGTCGTAATCTCCGATCATGTTGAACCCGTCGCCTGCCCCCGTAGACAAGTCGATGTCCGCCATCAATCGGAAGTGGCGACCCCATTCACAGGGAAACAGACCGACCGCGTTCAACTCCTCGGGCGTGTAGATCAGATAGGGATCGTCCTCGGTTCCCGCTCCCGCGAGATGATCAGAGAGGCTCGCTGGGCCTATCGCTTCACCGGGCCGCTCTTCCCACGACAATCTCGGATAATTGTTGCCTTCGTCGAGTGTCCAGATACCCTCGTCGCCGCATCCGCCCCAACCGCCATACGTGTTAACCAACTGCATTTGGGCTGTGGTCCCGCCGGTTCCTTGAGCACTGGTCGTTTGTCCGCTCGTCTCGATGTCCCAGTAGCAGCTGATGACGCGCGACTGGCCCGCGCCCACGAGCCCGCCCGTCTCAAGCTCGCCGGAGACGAATCCTGTGGCGTAGCAATTCCGAAGACTGCTTCGATTGTACCCGGCGAGTCCTCCGGTACACTCGATTCCGATGACGGTTCCGCTGGCATAGCAGTTGGCGATTCTCCTCCAGTTCGCGCCGACTAGTCCACCGGTAGTGTCGGCTCCGGTCACGTCGCTCGCCGAACAGCAGCTTGTGACTTCGCTATTGTTGATCCCGACGAGTCCACCCACCCGGTAGGTGCCGCTCACAGAAGCCGTCGCATACGAACGTGTCAAGGTACCCTCGTACATGCCCCCCACCAGGCCTCCCACGCCTTCATCTCCCGACACATGGCCCGTCGCGTAGCAGTCGCTGATGATTCCGGTGTGCCATACCGTCTCTCCTGTCGAACGGCGGCCTGGGTATTCGATTTGGTTCTGTCCGACCAAACCACCGACATAGCGATCACCGCTCACGTCGCTGGTAGAATAGGAATCCTCGATGCTGCTGGAATTGTCGCCCACCAGACCACCCACATACCAGTTACCATCTACCTGGTTGTCCGTATGGCAATGGGTGATTACAGCGTACCTGCTCTTCCCGATCAGGCCGCCGGCATAGCTTCCTCCTGATACCTTAGCGGTCGCATAGCATGCCTTGAACTCGCTCTTAGCTTGGACATCGCCTACCAGACCACCCAGGTTTGACCCGCCGCATACCGCACCACCTTCTACAAAGCAGTTGCGAATGATTCCTTGTCCCATGTGGCCGATCAGTGCGCCGATGTTTGACCCTCCGGCCACAGTAAGGTTTGGATCCACCAATCCGAGGTTCTTGACCTCCGCGTTGGAGCCCGAAAGGTAACCGAACAAGCCCACGCAATCCTTGTCTGAGCCGGACCAACTGAAATGGGCGATCGTGTGACCGCCGCCGTCAAAGACACCGGCAAAGGGAATCCCCTGGACGTCCCACTCCTCAGCGTCGACGTCGGGTGCGATGATGTTGAACGCGGGTCGGGCGTCTTTGCCGTCGAAGGCTGAGAGGTCGATGTCGGCGGTGAGTTGGAAGTGCTTGTCCCAGTCTTCGGGGTGGGTGCCGATGGCGTTCATCTGTTCGGCAGTGGCGATCTGGTAGGGGGTGTTGGGATCGCCCGTGCCGCCGGCGTACTTGCGGGTGGCGACGGCGTCGATGGCGAAGACGAAGAAGTCGGCGCTGTTAGGCGGCGGGGTGGTCTGGCCCGTCAGCCGCACCGTGTCGCCCTCGACCGCGAGTGTCAGTCCGACCGTGCTGCCGTCGGCGGTCTGACCGGTGAACTCGATAGCGTCGTTCGCGATGACGCCGGTCAGCCCCGTCAGGTTGAAGACGGCGTTCGGGTCCAGCGTTCGCGCCGGCTCGATCACGTCGACAGCGTTGGCGTCAACCTGCTCGAATCGGGCGGTCCCCGCGTCGGGATCGACGATCAGGCAGAACTGGCCCTTGACCGAGTACGTCCAGTGAACGCCCGCGAAGCCGCCCGTCTGCACGATGGTGCTCTGCTCAGGCGAGAACACGTACTGATCTGCCTGGATGACCGATTCACCCGCCTGGACTGCTGCGACCGCGAGTAATGTGCCGCACAGTGTCAACGCCCACGTGAGATTCCGTCGCTTGCTCGCTTCCATGAGACATCGACCTCCTCTCGGCCCGAATCCGGGCCAAGCCCACATTCCGCCGGCTCGCTCATACGCCTCCGGCCTCCAGCTATTAGTATAGCAGGAGAGGCCCACCGGTTCAATCCCGGCGCGCAGGGACTGAAATTCGAAACACGAAACACGAAAACCGAAACAAACCGCAATCACCAGAACCCGCGTCGAAACTCGAAATCCGAAGCACGAAATCCGAAACAAAATCCGATGACCCAAACTCGAATGTCACAAACTGCCGGCCGAAGGCCGCTTTCGAATCTCGGGTTTTGGACTTTCGTGCTTGTTTCGTATTTCGGTATTCGGATTTCGGATTTGGCGCACGGGCGAATGATTATTCGCCCATGCTCTTGATGTAGGCGAGGGATTCCTTGGCGGTGCGGTCGAGGTTTTCGAGGTCGCCGCCTCCGTCGAGGACTTCGCACATCTCATAGGCGATGTAGCCCTGGTAGCCGATCTCGCGCAGGGCGGCGAAGAAGGTCGCGTAGTCGATGATCCCATCGCCGAGCGGGACGGCTCGCAGCACCGCGCCCTGTTCGAGGAAGTTGGTCAGGTTGCTGCTGTAGTGGTACCGCGCTTGGCGCACGTAGTCGGCGGCGGTCGTGTGGATCATGTACGGCGCCATCTTACGGACTGAGGCGCGCAGCTCCTCATCGCTAAGGCCCTGGAGCGTGGGCGTCCACGGGTCGTAGGCGGCCTTGACGTTGGGCAGGTTCACCTCGTTGAGCAGCCAGAGCATGGTGTCGTGGTGCGCGCCGATGTCGTGGTGGTTCTGCACGGCGAGCGTGACGCCGTACCTGGCGGCTTCCTTGCCCGCCAGACGCAGGCCCTCGACGACCGTCGCATACTGCCTGTCGTACGGGATGTCGGGCCGCTCGTAGCCGGTGAAGACGCGGACCACGTCGGTGCCGAGGTCGCGGGCGAGCTTAGCCAGCTCGCCGACGTACGCGGCCTGAATCTCGACGTTCGGGATGCCCAGCTTGTCGCTGCCGGCGGTGAAGTCGGTGTAGCCGGCCAGGCAGACCA
>CAZOFX010000007.1:0-95422 GCA_964579055.1 uncultured Pirellulales bacterium | reverse complement strand
CAGGATCAGGCTCCATATGACTCAGACCAGGCTTCGAATGGGCCAGATGGAGCCGAGATCGAGCTTCGAATCGGCAGAATCAGCCTTCGAATGGCCAAAACCAGGCTTCATATCGTCAGGATCAAGCTTGAAGTGACCTGAACGAAGCTCGTTTTGACGCAAATCAGGCTTCATCTGCGCCGGATCGAACCCGCGCTGGCTCGGGCGGGACTCTGTTCGCCGCGATTCCAGTCCGAGCCGGGTCCGACACAAGCGTCGGCCACAGGCTCCAGATACCCCCGCTGGTCGTCATCGACGAAGAACACCTCCCGCCGGTTGTTGCCCCGCCACACAATGCAATGGGCACACCCAAGCCGGCGTTAAACCTACAATTGGGAATTGGAGATGTGCCCCCTATCTCCCCTTTCCGGACCCTCCGTCGCGAACACGATCATCACCCGTCGCTTCGTACTACCCGAGCCCGACGAAAAGCCCTACACCACGGTGCCTAACGGACCGCCATTCGTGGCCGTCCCTGGTTTTTTTAGTGCCATATTCTTCCATCCCTTTTGCTCCATTTCTGTTCCTTCTCCTTGCCGACGAGTCCGCCGCGTAGAGAAGGGTCGTTCAAGCTATCTACATCATCCACGCTGGTCGCGAGGGGACCGAAGCAGATGCCCTTGATGCGCCTGTCCCTGATCTCACGATAGAAGCGTTTGGAGGCGATGATGGCGTGGTCGGCCGCCCCGCCGCTCCCGAAGTACTCCTGGGTTTTGAATACGTCCGCGCTTTGCACTCCCGCAAAGGGGGGAAAGAAACCCCTGCGATGCTGTGGGTACTTTGTGCGATGACAAGTGGTACAGGTGTCTGACTGAGTGTGCTCCAAAACAAGACGACTCGTGGCAAACGCATTGATTGCGAGTTGAACCACCGTTTGCAGCGGTTCGCCCGTTCTATGCTTGAGCACAGGCATGCACTCCACTCCATACTTCCGAAAGACGGTTTTCCACAATTCAGGATGCACAAGAAACTCGTCAAAGACCCAGTTAAGGCAGAGGATGGGAGACTTGCCCCATCTGGGTTCACCGCGTATTCGAAACGGTGCCTTTTGCACGAGCCCCATGCCACAATCGGCGCAGTAACCTGTCAGGTCATAGGTCATACGCCTATAGCCAGAATCCATATCCGGCAGCGGATAGCCAGAGATCCGAGCCGGCGCGATAACGAACAGGTCTGCTGCTTCAAAGTCAGTCTTTGAGAACTCGGTACGCGGCACATCCCACGCACCTTCACAGGACCGGACAATGGTCCAGACCTCCGGCCAGTTCGGGTGGTTTTCTGCGATCTCGAATTCTAGTTTGCCATCATCATACACGGGTTTCAGCTTGATGCCCAACGCTTCCAGACGGTATTCAGTGCCTGGGTTTCCGGATTTTCTGAACGAGATGCGATGAACGATCTTCATGTCGAAATCCTCAAGGCTCGATCCCCACCTTGTTCAAAAGTACCGGGGTGTCCCTGTATATCTGACGCGCTGCATGATAGACGTCCCCGAGCGTGGCAGTCCGTGTATTGAAGCCAAACAGGTTTCTCAAATTCCTATATGGTATCTCACTCCTCCATGCGTTAGTATAAAGGCGGTGCGTCTCCCTGTCGACCACAACGCACAACATGTCCTTTTCGCTTACTCTCAGCGTTTCCGCAAACCTCTTCTCGATAATATGGTGAACCGCAAGGCGTGTGCCTTTGGTAAGCTTCCTCAATACGCTGTACGGGCCCACTTGGCCGATCAGATTCGCTGTTTCTCCACCCACCCCATAGATGTTCCAAGCCTCCGCCAATTGTTGCGCTTCGTCCGCTGTGGTGAAGAGACCTGCGAGATCTTGGAGTGGTTTGAGGGGATTGAAATGCATGGCGACATCCATACCCATCAACCAATCGGGTATTTCGCCGCTCTGTTCGATTCTGAGAAGCTCGCTTCTGAGTCTATCTAATAGAAGCACCTTCGAGACAGCCCAACCGGCAGCAGCGCTGGCGGCACCATAGGCCGTACCTTCGAGAAAGTCACCGCCCATGATCTCTGCCGTAACACCCCCAGCGAGGGCTCCCGATGCGGTGGAGACGGCGAGCTCCCAAAGCCATATCTGCTCAAGTGTTTGGCAACTCGATGGAATTGGCAGATCCGCAAAGGTTGCGGAGACACCGGCAGAAATGCCTGCCGTAATGGCGCCCATTACGGGATCGCCGCCCATAACAGCAGCGCCCAGGGCACCACCGGCTACGATGCCTACGAATCCCCCCAAAGCTCCCCCGATGCTGCGAAAGAACCCACCCACGAACCCTGATGCAAAGGCTGCACCGATATCACCACCGGTGACGGCGGCAATGCCCATGCTGATGTAGGCCGATGTGAGCCCGGCTTCCACGGCAGTGGCGATCATCATCGCAATGGTGAACGGCTCTTGTCCGGTGGGGTCGGTGAATTTGAGGGGGTTGTTGTAGACGTAGGCGTAGCGGTTGTAGGCCTGGGAGAACTCGGGGTCGGGGACGGTCGAGTCGGGCTCGATGAAGCGCCCCAGCTCGGGGTCGTAGTAGCGGGCGCCGTAGTAGTAGAGGCCCGTGTCCTCGTCAAGGGTCTGGCCGGTGTAGCGGTTCGAGACGCCGAAGGCGTCGTCGTTGGCGCGGTAGCGTTCGCAGCCATAGGGCGAATAGCCATAGTGCTGGACGACCTCGCCCGGAGCGGCAGGTCAGCGAGCGCGTTTGGACTTAGAAGGGGACCGTGCATCTGTTCTGGCAGCCGTATCAGCTGAGTTGACCACGAGAGGCGTTGAGATTGATCGCCCATTGTGGTATCATGGCCAGTGTGGTGTGCGGGAGCGCCGGTTGTGAGGTCCAAGGGGAATGCCGGCCTGGCGCAGATGAACGGATCGAAGATGCCCGTTCGGCGGGTACATTCGTATGGAGGTGCGGACATGTCCAAGAGAGCGTTTTCCATCGTGCTTGTGGCCGTCGTGGCGGTTACCCTGTCCTTGCCGGCGGCTCACGCCGGCATCCAGGCGGGATTGGCGGGGTACTGGCCGCTGGACGGCGACGCGACCGACGCCAGCCGGAACGGCAACAACGGGACGATCGTCGGCAGTGTGAGTCCGGTGCCCGATCGGTACGGCATGGCCGGTGCGGCCCTACGCTTCGCTGGAGAAACGGACTCCTACGTGGATGTGGGCGACTCAGCGGAGTTGCGCATCACCGGGCCGATGACCGTGACCGCTTGGGTCCTTCTCCATGGTTCCAATCAGAACAATGGGCGCATTGTCACCAAGCAGGGGGATGTTGACAACGGCTCGTGGAATCTGGGCGTAGAAGCCAGCCCCGACGGCGGGGCGCACGCGGCAACGTTCCAGGTCGCGGCGGCGCCTTCAGACGTTGTCCGCGTCGATGACACGCTGCCGTTGCCGACGGATCGATGGGTCCATCTGACCGGCATCTATCGGCCGGGGGAGACTCTTGAGATCTACGTCGACGGCATGTTGCGCGCCGAGACCATGGCCGACATCCCAAGCACACAGTTCAGCGACAATGGATTGTCCGTCCTGATCGGTTCGGGCCACGGTTGTTCCGACTGCGCCTGGGATGGCCTCATTGACGAGGTCCGGATCTACGATCGCGCCATCAGCCAAGTCGAGATCTGGCAGATCATGCGTGCCAACGTTGGATGCAGTCTGGCCCCGCAGCCAGCCGACGGCGCGACAGACGTGCCGCCGGATGTGACCCTGAGCTGGAAAGCGGGCCTGTTTGCCAAGACGCACGATCTGTACTTCGGCACCGTCGCCGACGATGTGAATAGCGCCAGCCGGACGAATCCCAGAAACGTGCTTCTCAGTAAAGGACGCAGCGCGACCACCTATGGCCTCAACAGCGACCTGGACCTGGGACAGACGTACTACTGGCGGGTCGACGAGGTCAATGCGTTTGACAGCTTCATCTACAAGGGCAACCTGTGGCGCTTTACGGTCGAGTCGCATGCCATCCCCATAGGGAAGGTCTTGGCAACCACCAACGCACTCTCGAACGACGGCGCGGGACCGGCCAACACCGTCAATGGCTCCGGGCTCAACGATGATGACGAGCATTCGATTTCGCCCGGTGACATGTGGCTGGCCGCTGCGAATGGAAACGATCCGGTCTGGCTCCAGTACCGATTCGACACGCCCTGCAAGTTGCAGGAGATGCTCGTCTGGAACTACAACGATCCGTCCGAATCGGGTCTCGGTTGCGGACTGAAGGACGTGACCGTCGAGTACTCCACCGACGGTGTCGCGTGGACTGCCTGGAAGGACGTCGAACTGGCGCAGGCCACGGGGGCGCCCGACTACGTCGCCAACACCACGGTGGCCTTGGGAGGGGTGGTGGCGAGGTACGTCAGATTGACCGTCCACACTACGTGGGGCGCGACGGGGCAGTACGGCCTCAGCGAGGTCCGCTTCCTTCAGATTCCCACGCGGGCGCGCGCCCCCAGACCCGCCGACGGAGCATCCGGCGTCGACGTGGACCTGGTGCTGAACTGGAGCGCGGGCCGCGAGGCGGCCTTCCACGATGTCCACTTCAACCAGAGCGCGCCGATGGTGGCCACCGGTGCGGCGTTTCTGGGTTCGGTGACGGTGAACGAGTATCCCGCCGGGTCGCTGAACTTCGGGACTCCGTATTACTGGAGGATCGATGAACGCAACGACGCCAAAAGCCCCAGTCTGTGGCAGGGGGACATCTGGACCTTCATTACGCGTGAATATGCGGTCGTCGACGATTTCGAAAGCTACACGGACGAGTCCGGCCGGCGCATCTACGAGATATGGCGGGATGGCTGGGAGAACGGGACCGGCTCGCTCGTTGGTCATATGGAGCCGCCCTATGCCGAGAAAGTGATCGTCCACAGCGGCGGCCAGTCGATGCCCTTCGCATACAACAACAGCGAATCGCCGTTCTACTCGGAAGCGGCGCGAACCATGGCGATCGCGCAGAAGTGGCAGGATCACGGCGCCGATGTGCTGCGGCTGTTCGTGCGCGGGCATCCGGACAACGATCCCGGCTCGCTCTACATCGCGGTCGAAGACACGGGTGGGCGCGTCGCGGTGGCGACTCATCCGAACCCCGCCGCCCTTACCTCCGCCGCTTGGCAGGAGTGGGCGATTCCATACTCGGCCTTCGCGGACGTCGGGCTGTCCGCCGTCCAGACGGTCTATCTTGGCGTTGGTGACCGGGACAATCCAGTTCCGGGTGGTTCCGGCCTGATCTACATCGACGACATCGAACGCGGCCGTCCCATCGGCGGCCTGACGCCGGGCCGACGCTGACGCGTCATCAAACGGCAGTGGATACCGCGGCCAGGCAACAGGATTGTCGGCGCATGCGGACTTGCATTTTTCGAGCCGATGCTGTAACAATGCCCACTATGGAAAGGCTCAGTCGCAGAAGCCTGTTGAAGCAATCCGGGACACTGGCGACGGCCATGGCTCTGGCCGGCCTGCCGGGCTCCCGTCGGGCTGCCGGCGCCAACGACAGGATCGTGCTGGGCATGATCGGCCCGGGCGGGCACGGCTCCGGGCTGCTGAGGTCGTTCGCCGCGCAAGAGGACGTTGAGGTGGCCTATGTCTGTGATCCCGATGCCGATCGCATGAACCAGGCGGCCGGCATGGTGGAGCAGGCCACAGGACGGGCGCCCAAAACTGCGGCGGATTTGCGCCGTGTGCTCGACGACAAAGACGTAGATGCCGTGGTTGTGGCCACCCCCGACCACTGGCACGCGCCGGCCACCATCCTGGCCTGCGAGGCGGGCAAGCACGTCTATGTGGAGAAGCCCTGTTCGCACAACATCCGCGAGGGTCGCCTGATGGTGGAGGCGGCTCGCCGTTACGGATGCACCGTTCAGGTTGGGACCCAGAGCCGCAGTGCCGCGTATGTCGCGCGGGCGATGGAGCTGTTGCGCGAGGGTGCGATTGGCGAGGTTCTGGCCGCAAAGGCGTGGAACAGCCAGTTGCGCCGCGATATCGGAAGAGCCGAACCCACAGATCCGCCACCACAGATGGACTTTGACCTCTGGGTCGGTCCGGCCCCGATGGTGCCGTACCAGAGCAACCTGTTGCATTCGTCGTGGCGCTGGTTCCTCGCGTTTGGGACGGGCGACATCGGCAACGACGGTGTGCACGACATCGACCTGGCGCGTTGGGGCTTGGGCGTTGACACCCACCCAAACACCGTGGCCGCGATGGGCGGCAAGTACTTCTTCGCTGATGACCAGCAGTTTCCTGACACGCAATATGTCGTGTTCGAATACGGTGCGGCTGGCACACGCAGGAAGCAGTTGGTGTATGAACAGCGCCTGTGGTCGCCCTACGTCCAGGAAGGCTATGAGAACGGCAACGCCTTCTATGGCACCGAGGGTCTGTTGATTCTGGGCAAGCACGAAGGCTGGCAATTGTACGGGCCTCGCAACGAGCTTCGCGATCAGATGAAGGGGCGACTCGACGGCACGGTGCATCACCGCGACTTCCTCGATTGCCTCAAGACGGGCCGGCGTCCCAACGCCGATATCGAGATCGGCCACCTGTCCGCGACCCTTGCCCATCTGGGGAACATTGCCACGCGCGTCGGGCGGGTGATTCACTTCGACCCACAGGCGGAGCGGGTCATCGGGGACGACGAGGCCGATGGCCTGGTGCGCCGTGCGTATCGCGCCGGCCATTGGGCCGTGCCGAAGGGAGTCTGATCCCGGCGCGGATCTGCTGTGGCGGGGAGGCGAACGGTTCTACGGGGCGAGAATGCGCGCGGCTTGCTGAATAGGAGACACCACGTGAGACGGCGAGATTTCATCGCGGCCTCGGCATTTGCGTTAGCTGTCTTGCCAGGGAGCCGAAAAAGCATCGCCCAGCCGGGAACGGCGAAGTATCGGGTCGCGGTCATCGGCAGGACAGGGCAAGGGAACTACGGCCACGGGCTGGACGTTGTGTGGAGCGACCTGGAGCAGGTTGAAGTGGTTGCGGTGGCTGACCCGGACCCGGAGGGCCGTGCCGCGGCGGCCCAGCGGCTACAAGCCCCGAGGAGTTACGGCGATTACCGTCAGATGCTGGAGAAGGAGCGACCGCAGATCGTGAGCGTGGCTCCGCGCTGGCTGGACTGCCACCATGACATGGTGCTGGCCTGCGCCGAGGCAGGTTGCCATGTCTTTCTCGAAAAGCCGATGTGTCAGACTCTTGAACAGGCGGACGAGATGATTGCCGCTCTGGAGAAACGGAACCTGAAGCTGGCGATTGCCCATCAGGCCCGCTACAGCCCGGCGCTGGCCCACGCGCAGCAGATGATCGCAGACGGATCGCTGGGGGACATCCTCGAGTTGCGGGGCCGGGGCAAGGAGGACCACCGCTGCGGCGGCGAAGACCTCATGGTGCTCGGGACTCACGTCATGGATTTGATGCGATCTGTCGCAGGCAACGCACAGTGGTGCTTCGCACAGGTGAGGGCCGACGGTCATCGAGTCACGAGAGACGATGTGCGCGACGGGGCGGAGGGGATAGGTCCCCTCGCCGGAGACGAGATTCACGCGATGTACGGTTTCGATGGCGTGACCACAGGCTACTTCTCCACGCATCGTGCCCGACACGGCGCCTCGGCCCGATACGGTCTTCAGGTCTATGGTAGCAGGGGGATTCTCACGATGACCACGGGCGCCGTGCCTGATATCTGGCACGTGGATGATCCCTCCTGGCAGCCTGGGCGCAGCAAGGCGCAGTGGAAGCGGATATCCAGCGACGGCGTCGACAAGCCGGAATCGCTCCGCGATCCGAGCCACGCGTACGGCAATCGTCTCATTGCACTCGACCTGATCCGAGCCATCGAGACCGACACTCAGCCAAAGGGGAGCATGTACGATGGACGGGCGGCACTGGAGATGATCCTGGCCGTATATGAATCGCACCGGCTCAATGCACCTGTCCGGCTGCCACTGGAGAACCGCAAGCACCCTCTGAGCGTGTGATTTCAAGCGGGTCTCTTCTCCGCAGCTTTCCGGGACGAGCAGTTCATGCGCACGGCACAGCACCTGTACACACCGCTCGCCCGGACCCGTACCGAGCCGCAAGCCACCCGTTGCGGAAACGCTGTTCTTCACCGCGAAACAACAAAATGCTCCTTGGCGCAGGCTGGCACAGATTCCGAGGATTACGCCCGGTGCGATTCGAACGCACGACCTTCGGTTTAGGAAACCGATGCTCTATCCTACTGAGCTACGGGCGCATCTGATGGAGGTACTATACTGTCGCGGAGGGTCCTCTGTCAATGCTGCGCGCCGGAGCCGGCAACGGGAGGAGATACGTCCTCCTGCTACAGATGCAGAAGCGTACCTGCCCTGACGGTGGTCTGGGGCTCTCCGTAGTCCGAATCTCCACGAAGGAACGTGTCTGAAGTTCTCGCTGCTATTATCGGGCGTCTTCAGGGACGATGGCACCCGATATCCATCGCTGCTGCGTGGAGCCAGAAAGCCGTTCGGCGTCTGAGTCTTCTCCCGCAGTGGCCTTTTCAGTCCGGAAACGGCGGTTTCGATGTAGTCCGCCCGGATGGGACCCTCCTCGCAGCTCTTCGGACGCAGGGATGGCGACACTTTGGCCGCCCGAAACCGGCAGTCGCTCGGCGAAATGGCCGATAGGAGAAAGACCGAGAAGCTGATTGGATCGGATGGCATAGGATTCGAGGCATGATGACGGAAGAGAACCTGTCGGTGCTGGAAGGGTGGGTCATCGCGTTGAGCGTCATCGTCGTGTTCAGTGCGACGATAGCCGGACCTCAACTCAGTCACGCCATGGCCAGGGACGAACTGGCGCTGGTCAATGCCGACAAGACCAAACGCATTTCGACGCTCCTGACAACCCTGGTGTCAGCTCGACAGGACAATGTCTCGCTCCGCGCGGAAGTGGCGGAGACCGGCCGGCTCCTGGAGCAGGTGCGCTGCGAGCTGGCCGCCCTGAAGCAGGAACGCGACACGCTGATCGGCCAGGTGGCCGTCGCTAACGAGAAGGCACGCGAACTGGAAAGCAGGCTCCAGACCACCGGCCTGGAGGCCGCCAAGCTCAAGGAGTTTCTCTCGCTACAGGAGACTCAGAAGGAACGCGATGATGCGGCCGAGCGAGCGCAGAAGGCCGAAGATCGCATTCGTGAATTGACACTTCAACTTCACCGAGCGGGCATCTGGCCGTAGCGGGTCCTGGCTCCGGATGCTGCGGCGGCTGGGGAGGAGGGGGCTGGCGCAGATCACGGCGTCAGCGGATTCTCTCGGCGGTGAGACTGCGACGCATGTAGCCGATGACGCGAACATCGAACCGTTCGCCAAGGGGCAGGCGTTCCGGGATGGCCACGAGGATCGGATAGCTGCCGATCTGCCGCAGGAATGTCGTGCCGCCGTTGTGGACCTCGCTGCACAAGTCCTTGAGCGCCGTCCCGATCGGGAACAGCCTCTCGAGCATGGGCCTGTCGATTTCCTCGCGGACCTCGTCGATGAAGGCACGATAGTATCGACGGTTCTTTCGCAGATACCTCTGCCCGGCCTGTTCGTAGAGGGCCGTCCCAGGAAACGGTACGACCTGTCGGATGTTGATCCGCCGGACGAGCAGTCCTTCATCCACCAGCCGCTTCAACGCCGCGAGGTTGCGGTCCAGGGTCTGCTGTGTCTCCTCGGCCAGGCCGAGCAGGATGTTGATCCCGGGCAGCAGGGCGTGACATCCATTCTCTCCTCGCACGCCTCCGATTCGATTGACGATCCGAATGGCCTCGAAGGCCATGTCGTAGGGGCAGTTAAGGTTGTTGGCCCGCGTCACTTCGGGGTCGAAGGATTCAATGCCCATCGCGGCGGTGCTGCCCGGCGTGAGGTACTTGACGAACAGCTCGGTGCGCCGCTCGTCGACCATCGCCGGATTGGCGTTGTCGATGTGCAGCACGGCCGGTTTCATCGCCGCCAGCGCGGCAAGCAGCGCCTCGAGCTTCTGTGGATCGCCCGACTCGTAGCTGTAGATGCAGGACTGTTTGCCGAGCCGGAAGGCCCACACGCCCAGGTCCATCAGCGTCCGGACCTCCTCTGCGATGTGGTGCGCGGTTCGCCACTGCACATCGTGCTTGAGCGGCTCGGTGCAGAACGAGCAGCCTTTCTCTCGTGGGCATCCGCGGCCGGTCTCGATCTCTGCGATCCGATTGGGCATGTTGGGCATCTGCCCGATCAGCTTCGCCCCGCGCAGCGCGAACGGTTGCAGCTCCTCGTAGGAGTCGAAGACGAACGGTCGCAGTTCTTCGTAGTCTTCCGCCTGGGGAAGTTGGGGACGCACGCCGCCCCGCACCTGCGTGCCCGCGGTCAGGACGGGGCCCGTGAGGACCTTGCGGACAGCGAACGACGTCAGCAGCTTGTTGACCTCTCGCAGCGTGCCAGGGCGGGCGCTGAGGTATTTGCCGGGGGTCTGGACGCCCGCGATGATGACGAGTTGTTCCGTATTCTGGAGGACGTGACGGATCTCTTCATCGCTTCGGGTGTGGTTCAGCGCCTCGATGTGGGTCCTGCCGACGGGCGGGTCGATCACCGCGTCGGGCCTGTGCTCCAGATAGCGAATCCACCTCAGATCGTCGATGGTCAGGTAGGTGGGCTCTCGCTCGTACAGACCCGCGACGTAGCGGGGCCAAACCCCGACGAACGGGGGGACACCCAGTCCGGCCGGTTCGTCCGTGTAGCAGTCCAGGATCGTCGTTTCGTGTGTCATATCCGGCGCTGCGCCGATGCTATCGCGTTGATCGAATCATTCACTGCGTCGCATTATATGGGCCGCAGGCCCCGAACGCAAAACCGATGCAATGCTTGCCTGCCGGAAAAGACTTGACACTTACCTGCCATTTCTATAGGCTGTATTCTTGATGTGCGAAGGGAAGCTATGCACCGAGCGGTTCCCACAATCCGGCCCGATGTCTCGACGCCGCGAGGCGACGCGGAGTGGTTCGCCGAGATGATCGGTGGGCCGAGGCCCACCCTACGGGGTGCGAATCGTCAATCATCAATCCGCAATCATCAATCCGAAGCGGTCTACGAGTACGACGTCTATGGCCAGGTGGCCGCCTCCGACTCGAACCATCCCAACCGCTTCATGTTCACCGGCCGTGAGTTCGACAAGGAGACCGGCCTCTACTACTACCGCGCCCGCTACTACAACCCATCCATCGGCCGCTTCCTTCAAACCGACCCCATCGGCTACGGCGACGGCATGAATTGGTACCGATACGTCCGAAATAATCCAGTGAACATGATCGATCCCAGTGGACTCGATGACGAAAGCGCTGTGCCGAGAGTGTGCATCACCATAGGAGAATTGACCGATGACGGGCAGTACACCATTGATGCCCGTCTCCTCGAGTCGGTGGATGATTGGTTAATTCGCTTTGATGTGTGGGATTTAGACGGTATACTAGAGGCAATAAGCCAGATAAACGAGACATTTCAATCCTACGAGTTGTCCATTCAGGGCCTTATACCGTCAGAATGGAATTTTGGAGAAGATGAAAGCGGGTCGATATTTTCACTATCTGACGATAATCCGGTCGTTCAGGTATTGCAGGCAACGAATGCTGTGAAAGTCGATTGGAGAAACATCATCCTCGGTGCGTCAGACCTTGACTCAATGGCAGCTGTTCTCGCTTATTCAGGCACCGTCGCCGAGAATACGTTCGTTGTCGATACGGGCGTACAGCCAGTAAGATCTGATGACTATGGAAACACGATAATAATCGATGACTTAGGTGACCCACGAGGCCAGGAAATCGGGTACACGTTGCCTAGCAGACCTGATGCTGACTACAACATCTACGGTGCGGTATACAGCTTCACGAGGGATGATACCGACACGATTGTATATACTAAGACGTGGGAATGGATCGAAGGAGACCAGACCAACAATGCACTACAGCCATACTGATGTTCATGCCAATGAAGAGGTAGTCCTTCGGTGAGGCGAATCTCTAATCTGCGACGGAACAGGTGGTTGATCGTGCCTTCCGAGGATGCAAGTGATGTTTGGGTTGCAGAGCAGAAGAAACGGAAGGGGAGAGTCTGTCTTGGGTTCATCGTACAACCGAGAATTGCGAAGATTCTGATCGGGAGGAAGCTGTATGAAAGTGGACTGGACAACCACCCAATTGGCATGTGTGTGCGCTCTGTCCTTCCTCATCCAAGGGTATGCGTCCGCCTATTCTGGAGGGGAGGGAACGAGTGTCTCGCCGTATGTGCTGAGCTGCAAAGAGGATGTCATGGGACTGGCCTCGCGGCCAGACGATTATGACAAATCCTTCGTCGTGATTGAAGACATCGACCTGGAGTCGGCTCTGTTCGAAGGGCCCATCGTTGCGCCCAATGTCGTGTTCGTTCCAGCCTTCGGAGAGTACGACGGTCTGTTTACGGGCGGCTTCAATGGCAACGGTCATGTGATCGAGAACTTCACGATCATTGGTGACGGTGCGCTGGGCTTTTTTGGCGGGATTGGCCGCGGCGGCCGGGTGATGCACTTGGCGCTCAGGAATGTCTGCATCGATGGTGCGGACGCTTCGAACGCGGGTATGCTGGCCGGTATCAACATGGGCCACGTCGTCGGCTGCTATACGGAAGGGCGTATCACCAGCCATGGCAACGTTGGCGGATTAGTGGGCTATCAACTGCGGGGACATATTCTCGACTGCTTTAGCCGGGGATACGTCGAGGGTGTCGCCGGAGCGGTTGGCGGGTTGCTCGGGGCTCTTGCAGAAGGCGATATCTGGCGTTGCTACGCGGCTTGCACAGTAGTCGGTGGCAATGCTGGCGGTCTGGTGGGCATGTCCCCTTCGGGCGGGAGGGGCAGTCCGCCTCGCGTGGTGTCGAGCAGCTTCTGGGATACCGACCTCAGCGGCGTATTCGCGAGTCGTGGCGGGCTGGGACTGAGCACGGAGCAGATGTACGAGGTATCGACCTACATCGACGCCGGATGGGATTTTGCCGGCGAACAGCGCAATGGGATTGTCGATATGTGGATTGCGCCGGAAGATGGCGGTTATCCGCTATTGGCCGCGTTCTCCAGCGCTGAGCCGGTGTGGCTGGTAGGAGAAGGCACCACCGACAGCCCCTATCTCGTATCTGCCGCCAGAGAGCTGGCGGCGATGATCTATTATGCTGGTGGTCGCTGCTTTGCCCTCGACGCAGATATCGATCTGTCCGGGATCGAATGGCTGGCTCCAGTTGTGAGCGAATTCGATGGTCACTTGGATGGATGCGGGCATCGGATTCACGGATTCCACCAGTACGCGTCTAGTGGCTTCTTCGGCAAGGTCAAGAACAGCGCGACGGTGACTGGTCTGCACCTGGAGATGACGGCAGTGGAGGCCGGGGACGAGACGGCGGGCTGCCTAGCTGGCGAGAATTACGGCAAGGTTGCAGGCTGTTCCGTCAGCGGCTTCATCAGGGCAGGGGCCGTGACCGGCGGGCTCGTAGGATATAACCAGGGAGAAGTCTCCGCGTGTTCTTTCGCAGGCGCGAGCATGGGAGATGGGCAGGCCGGAGGGCTCGCAGGCGAAAACGCGGGGATCGTCATCAACAGCTATAGCCAGGGGGCGGTCTCCGGTGCCGCTCACGTAGGCGGCCTTGCGGGACTCAATGGCGGTTCGATCCGGTCCTGCTACAGCACAGCGGCGATTGTCGGGTGTGCGAATCTCGGCGGACTCGTCGGGAGCAACGCCGGCATCGTGGGCGATTGCTATGCGAGAGGTTCGGTGGCTGGGGCGTATTACATCGGAGGGCTCATCGGGCAGAACTGGCGGGATGTGTCACGGTGCTATAGCACCGGTGCCGTCAGCGGCTTGCGCGATGTGGGCGGACTCATTGGGTATGACGATTCTGGCGCAGACGCAGCCGTCTACAGCTTCTGGGATACCGATACCTCACAGATGCTGGCCAGCGCGGGCGGCACTGGCGTGAGCATGTCTGAGATGCGCGACATCGAGACATTCCTGAAAGCTGGATGGGATTTTGTCGAAGAGACAGACAATGGGCCAGAAGACCTCTGGGCGATCGGAGATGATGGTTACCCCGACTTGACCTTGTCACTGGAGGTGCCGCGCAGGACTCGATAGCTGGGCGGGGGTGAGGGTTAAGCCTTTCGTCAATCATTAGGAGAATAATGGGCGGGCCATGATCTCGGATCGAGGCATGATGCGCTTGTCGAGCAGACGGGTGCTGCAACGTGGTTACGCGTTGCTGGACGGGGTGCTTCAGGACCGGATCAGCGGGGAGGTGGACTGGCAGCAGAAGTCGTACCCGCTGGGCGGGGACGGGACGCACGCCTTGGTCTGGGTGTACAGCAAGGACAGTGGCAGCGACAGGTAGGGGCGAATAATCATTCGCCTCTACGTCTCCAGTGGACGCCGGGCGCTGCGGGCTCTTCGGGTCAGTAGATCGAGCGGATGCCCTTTTCGCTGACTTTGTCGACCAGTTCCTTGAAGTCCTTCAGGAGCACGTTCAACTGCTCGGTGCTCTCCAGGAGTTTTTCGTAGAGCCTTCCATCGTTGACGAGGCGCCCGGCGGTGCCTTGTCCGGCGTTGACCTTCTCCATGGCCAGCCGCAACTGCGAGAGGGCCTTGCTCACGTCGGCGCTGGTGTTGACCAGCGAGGAGACCAGTCGCTCGGCCTTGGCGTCGGTGCTCTTGAGCGTCTCGGTTCCGGTTGTCGCGAGCGTTTTGTATTCCGCCAGCGTCTCCTCGGCGCTGCCCATCACCTCCGTGGCCCGCTTCATGGCGGCGGAGATGTTCTCGGTCGCCGTCGACAGATGAGCGAGGGTGGCTTTCACGTTCTGTTTGTTGTTGGGGTCGCCGATGATGTCATTGGCGTTGCCGATGAACCTGCCCATGTCATCGACGAGGCTGTTCAACTTCTTCTGGCTCTCCTCGGGGAAGAACTCGCTGGTCAACCCGGTGGAGCCCTGGAGCGTCAGTCCTTCGGCCAGAAAAGAGGTCTCCGGCCGGTTCGGATCCAGCGGCGGCGCTGGCAGCTTCGCCGGATCCACCTTCAGCTCGATGTAGCTGCTGCCGAGCCCCCGCGTCATGAGCTTGGCTTCGACGTTCGAGGGAATGTCGGTGTAGCTTTTGTCGATGCTGAGCACGGCGAGGGTCTGGTGGTACTTCTGCCCGGTATGCGCGTCCTCCATGACTCTCGGCGCCATGACCGTCGTGACTCGGCCGATCTGATAGCCGCAAAACCGCACCGGGGTGTCCTTCTGCACGCCGGGAGCGGTGGGGAATCGCACATAGATCTGGAAGGACTTCATCCGGCTGACGGCGGTAGGCAGGTCGCCGAACTTGAAGATCATCCATCCGAGGGCGGCCAGGCCCACAATGACGAAGATGCCGACAATGACGTCACGCCGCCTCTGGGCGGATTCGTAGTCACTCACCACTGCGTCCTTTCAAATCCGTTCGGCCTTCCATGAACAGCTCCCGAATCGCGCGGAGCGGATACCCGCTGTCGTTGAGCTTTCTGATCAGGCGGATGCGATCGACCGCCTTCTGATCGAACAGCCGCCTGCCGGTCGACGTGATCTCCGTAGGTTCGAGCAGGCCGACCATGAGATAATATTGCAGAGACTGGCGCGAAACGCCAGCTTTTTCTGCCGCCTGCCCGATCGACATCAGTTTGGCATTCTCCGTCACTACGTTCTCTCCCCTTGCTCATGTCCGCCCGTCGGGAGGGCGGCTCGGCCCGTCACTCTTCGGCTCGGCCGGTTGCCCGTTGGTTGACCCGGCCTTGAAGCAGGTCCGCACCAGCGAGATCAGCGAGGTCTGAACCTGCTGCAAGGTTATCGACCGCATGGTCCCGGGACCATGTTTCGGGTGCTTCAACTTCCTGGCGGTGCCTGGGGCCACCATCACGACGTAATCGAATCCGGGCGGAATCTCTTCCTGGCTCAGCCGGAATGCCTCACGAAGCACGCGTTTCAGGCGGTTCCTCATCACTGCGTTGCCGCATGATTTGCCCACGGAGACTCCGAAACGGGCGTGTTCGCGCTGATTCTCGGCCACCCAGACGGTCAGCAACGCATCGCCCGCCCGCCGCCGACGGTCCAGGACCGCTTTGAACTGACGGTTGCTCGTCAGCCTTCTGTTTTTTGGAAGCGTCAGACGTTTCAAAGGCTTAGCGGTTTCAAGAGCATCTCTTGTCTGCCAGGCTCACCGGTCTCATCGACATTCACGAGCGACTTCTTCGGCGCAATATCGTCATTTTGGAGTTGTTGCCAGCACCTTTAGCCGGGCCGAGATGCGTCCATCAAGACATGTGAGCCGTCCGGATGTTCGGGGCGGGATGTTATCGGGCCACGAAGAGCGATGAGCCGAGATGCCCCCGAGACATGCGGAGGACATCTCCAGCGGCCAGAGACTCTCCACAGCCGAGGGTGCAAGACAGGCCGTCGGTGTGGACCTCATCGTGAGACGCGGAGCGCCTTGCTGTTGCTTTCGTGTCCCCCAGGCTACTTCCTGTCGGCAGTGATCCCCGGCCAATCGTCCGTCCGGAAGGGCGAGGCAGGCAGACCGGCGCCGTTGTAGAGATTGCACACCGGGTTGTTGGCCCATGCGTAGCGGACTGCCACCGGCTTGGGGACCTTGTCGCTGTGGACGATGACCGTGTTCCCGTCGATTTCCGCGTCGGCCCAGACGAACTTGCGATCCTCGCCGGCGATGGAAAAGCCCGTGAGGGGCTCTCCGCCTCCGGCGGTGAGGCCTCCATTGACGTGGTCGAAACGCAGGACGACTTTGTCGCCTCGGACTCGCATCGATTTGTACAGCGGGCCGGAATAGGCGATGGCCTTGCCGTGGGTCTTGGCCAGCGCCCATAGGGCCAGACGCTTGCCCACGTCCTGCTTGTTCTTCGGGTGGATGTCGTTGGCCTCGCCGATATCGATGATGACCGCCATCCCCGTGTTCGGCAGCGACAGCGTCATGGTCTGGGCTTCGCGCAGCTCGGCCCACTCGCAGTCGCCGGGCTCGGGCTGCGTGGCCATGTAGTTGGCCAGTTGTACGAACAGGAACGGGAAGCGGCCCTGTCCCCAGTCCTGACGCCAGTTCGTGATCATCAAGGGGAAAAGCTCGCGATACTGATACGCGCGTCCCGCATTCGACTCGCCCTGGTACCAGATAGCTCCGCGGATGCCGAGGGGGATCAGCGGCGCGATCATACCGTTATAGAGCGCCGTGGGGGCGTTCGGGTTGTTGACCCACACCGGTGGCTGCGGCCTTGGCGGCATCGACGCGAGATCGAAGCCGACCTTGTACCGCCATGCGCCTGCCAGCGGGATGACGGCGTTGCCTTCAGGTTGGCAGAGCTTCATCTGGTCGGGTTGGCCGTAGATTCCGCCGCCACCGGCGGTGTCGAGCACCTGGACCACGATGACGTTCCGGCCGGCCTCGACGACGTCGGCCGGCACCTTGTACTGACGGGCGATCTGCCATTGTCCAGGCTCGCTATGGGCGCCGACCTTGACGCCGTTGACCCAGGTCGTATCCATGTCGTCGATCGGGCCGAGGTCGAGCCTTAATTCCTTGCCCGCCCAGGAATCCGGGACTGTGATCGTCTTGCGGAACCAGACCAGGCCGTCGAAGTTTGACAGACCCGCCTGCTCCCACAGCACCGGTACCTCCATCTCTTTCCAGTCCGCATCGTCGAAGTCCGGCTCGATGCACCCGGCGCCCTGAGCCTCGGCGGACTCGATTCTCTTCTGCCACTGGGCCAGGGCCTCCTCGTACTTCTTCATGGAAGCGTCGGGGTCGGCCTTGGCCTTGGCGATCTGCTCCATCTGCGCTTTGAACTCGGGCATCTTCTCAAGCACCCTTGCGCTGGTCCAGGCCTCGGCGACCGTGCCGCCCCAACTGGTGTTGATCAGTCCGATCGGGACGTTCAGTTCCCGGTGGAGGTGCCTGCCAAAGAAGTATCCGACGGCGGAGAGGCCGGGAACCGACTGCGGGCTGCAGGGGCTCCACTGTCCCACGCAGTCGTCCTGCGGCGTGTCGGCGATCTTCTTCTGAACGGTGAACAGCCGGATGTTAGGGTAGTCGGCTTCCGCCATCTCCTGGGCCCCGTTGGCGGCCGATTGGAGCGGCCATTCCATGTTCGACTGCCCCGAGCAGACCCAGACATCGCCCGACAGGACGTTCCGGATGGGTACGGTGTTCTTGCCTGAAAGCGTCAGCTCGTATGGACCGCCGGCCGGAGGCGCCTTGATCGAGAAGGACCACTTGCCGTCCTTGTCGGCATCAGTCTTTTGCTCCGTGGTGTGCCAACTGACGTTCAGACGAATCTCCTCGCCGGGATCGGCCCAGCCCCAGATGGTCGCCTTCTGCCCGCGCTGGAGCACCATGTTGTCGCCCACGATGGCCGGCAGGCGGATACTGGCGCAGGCCATGTGAGCACCGATCAGCAGCAGTATCATCGTGAAAACGGTGAGGTTCCTCTTGATACGGAAGGTTCTTTGGCAGTCCATTGTTCGAATCCTCGAATGGTGAATCAAGATGGCGTTGACCCCGGCATGGGATTGCCTCGTGGTCTGTGGATCACTTCTTGTCGGCCGTCAGGCCCGGCCAGCCGTCCGTTCGGAAGGGCGAGGCGGGCAATCCCGCCTTATTATAGAGGTTGCAGATCGGGTTATTCGCCCAGGCGTAGCGCACTGCCACCGGCTTGGCGACCTTGTCGCTGCGGACCACGACGGTCTGTCCTTCGATTTTCGCGTCGGCCCATACGAACTTGCGGTCTTCTCCCGCGATGGCGAAGCCCTTCAGTGGTTCACCGCCCTTGGCGACGAGGCCGCCGTTGACGTGCTGGAAATGCAGCACAACTTCAGATCCCCTGACGTTCATAAACGAGTACAGCGGCCCGGAGTAGACCACATCCTTGAGGTAGGTTCTGGCCAGGGCCCACAGCGCCAGACGCTCGCCCACGTCCTGTTTGTTCTTGGGGTGGATGTCATCGGCTTCCCCGATATCGATGATGACCGCCATGCCTGTGTTGGGCAGGCTGAGCGTCATCAATTGTGCTTCGCGCAGCTCGGCCCACTCGCTCTCGCCCGGTTCGTCACTGACCTTCGTGTAATTGGCCAGTTGCACGAAGAGGAAGGGGAAATCGTTGTGTCCCCAGGCCTGCCACCAGCTCCGGATCATTGCGGGGAACAGCGAGCGGTACTGGTACGCCCGGCCCGCATTCGACTCGCCCTGGTACCAGATCGCGCCCCGCATGGCGTAGGGAATCAGCGGGGCGATCATGGCGTTGTACAGGCCCGATGGCGAGTGAGGGTGCCCGGGGCCGAGTGGGGCATAGGGTCTGGGCGGCGCGCTGCGGCCCTCGGCCTTGGCCTTCTCGGCGGCCTCCTCCCACTTCTGGAGGTTCTCCTTGTACTGCACCATCGCCTGCGGATAGTTGGCCACCGCTTCTTCGTAGCGTTTGAGGATGGGTGCGAATTCGGGGTCGGCCTCTAACATTGAGCCGCTGGTCCACGCCTCGGCCGGCGTGCCTCCCCACGAGGTGTGGATCAGGCCGATGGGCAGGTCCAGGTCTTTGTGCAGACGGCGGCCGAAGAAATATGCCGTCGCTGAAAATCCGGGAATCGTTTCGGGACTGCACTCGACCCAACTGCCTTCGCAATCGCTTTGCGGCGTATCGGCGACCTCCCGTTTGACGCTGAACAGCCGGATCTTCGGATATCGGGCTGCCGCAATCTCCTGTTCGGCATTGGCCGAACTCTGAACGGTCATCTGCATGTTCGACTGGCCCGAGCAGGCCCAGACTTCTCCGACCAGGATGTTCTTAACCGTCACCGTGTTCTTGCCCTGGAAGGTGATATTGTACGGTCCGCCGAAATCCGGGGCCGCGACCCTGAATGTCCACCTGCCGTCCTGCTCGGCCTGAATCCGCGGCGCCGCCTGGCTCCAGCTCATGCGGATCTCGATCTCTTCGTTGGGGTCGGCCCAGCCCCAGAGGGGCACCGTATCACCTCCCTGCAAGACCATGTTGTCGCCGATGATTGCCGGCAGACGCACGTCGGCCAGGACGGGCCCCAAGCCGGTCGGGCTGAGGAGGAAGGACAGAATCACAAGAGCGCGGAGGCTCGGGGCGGCAACGGTACGGTTCATCTCGACTCCTTCATTAGCATTTTGCCCTGTCAAGCGTTTCGGCCCGGGCGGGATATCCTGCCTGGTTCCGCGCCGGACGGGACTTCCTCTCCTACTATATAGGGGGATCATCGGGCAGTAAACAGCAAACGGAAGATGCCGAGGGCGACGCAATCCCAGCGCGAAGGCGGTGCTCAGCGCCTGTGCGGTAAAAAATTGTGGGTAGAACCTTTACCTGCTCGGCGCCGGTGGCTATAGTGTTTTACCATATGAGAATTACCCAGGGAGGATATTTCTATGGCTATCAGGAGCAGAATTCGATGGTTGTCTCTGGCGGCGTGTGCCACCGTGGCGTTGGCAGTCCTGGCGGGCTTGGCCGGGTGTAAGAAGAAGGCCCCGGCGCCGGAGGAGCCTAACGCCACAGCCGAGGCGCCCTCGGCCGCCTCGGGCAGAGAACAGGCCGGCTTGGACCCGCTCGATGCGGCCGCCAGTCTCTTCCGTGAACCGTCGGTGAGCATCCAGAATGTCGTCAAGGCCGCCAAGACCTGGAGTCCGGCCGCGGAGCAGTGGTGGGGCAAGATCGCGCAGGATTTCACGCTGACCGATATCAGCGGCAACGCCCATAAACTCAGCGACTACCGGGGCAGAAACGTGCTGGTGGTTATCTGGACCACCTGGGTTGCGACGTGCCGGCTGGAAATCCCGCACTTGAAGGAGTTGCGGGCCGCCTATCCCGAGAAGGATTTGGCCATCCTGAGCGTTTCGAACGAGCCGCCGGCGCTGTTGAAGGAATATGCCCAGAAGGAGAACATCGGTTTCACCGTGTTGTCCGGCGGCGGCAGCAGCCTGCCGGCTCCGTTTGGGGAGGTCCAGTTCGTGCCGAGCTGCTTTTTCATCGATCCGCAGGGCCGTTTCAAGGTGGCGGCCACCGGCTTGATGCCTGCCGAGGACGCCAAGGCGATCGTTCAGGCGCAATAGGGCGGCAGATTTCTTCAAAATTGGGCTGGACAGCGCGGCTTAGTGCCGCTATACTTTTTGGTTTCAGTAGTTTTTCACTGGTTTGAGGCAGAAAACTCCGAGGTCATAGGCCATGGCACATAAGAAGGGACAAGGTTCTTCGAGGAACGGACGGGACAGCAATCCGCAGTATCGCGGCGTGAAGCTCTACGAGGGCCAGGCAGCCAGGGCCGGGACGATCCTCGTCCGGCAGTGCGGCACCAGGTTCTTTGCTGGCGCCAATGTCGGCATGGGCAGGGACTATACGCTGTTTGCCAAGGCGGATGGAACCGTGTCGTTCCGTGGCCGCAAGGTGCACGTGCTCTGATCGGTCCGCCTGTTTTGTCGGGTGTTCTTCAAAGGATGGTGAA
Organism: uncultured Pirellulales bacterium; assembly: GCA_964579055.1. Taxonomy (GTDB): domain Bacteria; phylum Planctomycetota; class Phycisphaerae; order Sedimentisphaerales; family Anaerobacaceae; genus Anaerobaca. Next base: position 73,895 of record CAZOFX010000007.1, on the reverse strand, counting down.
ATGCCATCCTTTTTTTGTGGGCGGGTTTCATTCCGGGTATTTCCCAAGGTTTCCCTGGTTCTATGTTTGTTGACGAGGCACAAATCTGGGTCAAGGCGGGCGACGGAGGCAACGGCTGCGTCAGCTTCCGGCGGGAGAAGTTCGTACCCAAGGGGGGCCCGGACGGCGGCGACGGTGGCCGGGGCGGGCACGTGTACTTCGAGGCCGCAGGCGACCTCGATACCTTGCTGGATTTCGCGGGCAAGCACCACTGGCGTGCCGAAAACGGCCGGGCCGGTCAGGGCAGCAACAAGTCCGGCGCCGACGGACAGGACCTGATCGTTCGTGTGCCGCCGGGGACGCTCATCTACGACACCGACTGGAACCTGCTGCTGAAAGACCTCAACGAGGTTGGCATGAGGGTCCTGGTTTGCAAGGGGGGCAAAGGGGGCCGGGGCAACAAGACCTTCGCAACCGCGACACATCAGACGCCGCGGGAGTTCGAGCCGGGCAAGCCCGGCCAGGAACGCAATCTCCGGCTGGAGCTCAAGCTGATTGCCGACGTTGGCCTAGTGGGCCTGCCGAACGCAGGCAAGAGCACGCTGATCTCCCGCTGCTCGGCGGCGCGGCCCAAGATCGCGGCTTACCCCTTCACGACCCTGGAGCCCGTGCTGGGCATCGTGGGCCTCAGCGGTTTCCGGCGATTCGTGATGGCCGACATCCCCGGCCTGATCGAAGGCGCCAGCGAAGGCGCCGGCCTCGGCCACGATTTCCTCAAGCACATCGAGCGCACCACGATCATCGTGCACATTCTGGATGTGATGCCCCTGGACGGCGCCGATCCGGTCGATAACTACCACACCATCCGCGCCGAACTGGAGCGCTACAGCCAGGTCCTGGCCGAGAAGCCCGAGGTGATCGTCGCCAACAAGATCGACCTGGACCCCGAGGGCGCGGCGCTTGCCCACATCCGAGACAAGCTCGGCGCAAATGTTCTCTCGATCTCCGCCGCCACCGGCCAGGGGATCAAAGAGCTTACCGAACTGCTCTGGCAGAAGATCAAAGAGCATAAGGCCCAGCCATAGCGCCGTCGGCACAGAGAGAAACGGTCCGACTACGCAGATGCGCGCTTGCCGGAGTTGTTGTCCGAGCTTTCTCTGTATGGCAGGACTCCCAGACGAGGTTGACGAGCCGATCGAAATAGACTACAAGTGCCCTTCGTGGCGCCAGGAAGAGGCGCCGAATCGCAAGTCTGAGAATCCCGAGTGTGATTTATGAATATCGTGGCGGTAGATGTCGGCAATACGAATGTGGCGGTCGGGCTGTTCCTCGACGGCAAGGAAGAGTCCATTCAGTCGCTGCCGGGGGGGGGCGAGGCGGCTCTGAGGGAAAGCCTGATCTCAGCCTGGCAGAAAGTTCCCGTTCTGGAGACCTCGACCGAGGGCAAACGAGATGGGGTCATCGTCGTCTGCAGCGTCAAGCCGGTGTGGACGGAGTTCGTCCGAAAGACCGCCGAGGAGGATCTTGGCGAGAAGATCCACATCATCGGGCAGGACATCCCGCTGCCGATGTCGGCCTGGGTGGACGAACCGAAGAAGGTGGGAACCGACCGCATCGTATCGGCCGCGGCCGCCTATGACGTGGTGGAAGATGCGGTCGTGGTGGCCGATTTCGGCACCGCCGTGACGATCGACCTGGTCGATGCCAATGGGGTCTTTCATGGGGGAGTGATCTGTCCCGGGTTCGAGATCAGCGCCCAGGCGCTGAACGACAGCACGGCCCAGTTGCCCAAGATCACGGTGCACCGCCCGGAGACGCCGTACGGCAAGAACACCGCCGACGCGATCAACTGCGGCCTGTACTACTCGATCATCGGGGCGATGGAAGAGATCGTGCGGCGCTACGCCGAGCAACTCGGACGATGGCCTCAGACGGTCATCACGGGCTCGGGCGCGGCGATGATCAAAGACGACTGCCCCTTCGTCGACAACTACGTTCCCCACCTCGTCGTCAAAGGCATCGTCCTGGCCTACATGAAGCACATCGAAAAGCAGAGCGAGATAGCCTGAGGGTAAAGCGATGGCCGGCTGGAGGATGCCACAACTGCTCTTCGAGGATTGGGTGTGGCTCGTCATCTGCCTGCCCTTGGTGCTGGCTGTGCTTGCGGCCAACTACTCCCGGAAAGGAACACCTCCTCGCCCGAGACCGCATCCCTTCTTGGTAAGGCACAAGAGCGCCATTCGTCTTGTTTCGGATCTCTTCATCCTCGGTTTTGTGTCGGCCATGGTCGTATTTGTGGTCTGGCGTTCATTTCGAGGCCTCTTCTCTGTCTCTACGGGGGATGAGTTCCGCAGACAGATGGAGCTTCGGTTCGCCTGGTCGTCTTTCTACGCCGGCATGGCGACGGTCTCGGCATGGGGAACGTTTCTGGTCGGAATGTTGTCGGTGTTCCAGTCCGACATCACAGCACTCAAGAGAGCTGTCCTTCTCGTCTTGTGTTTCTTGCCGGCCACGTTTGTGGCGGGCATGTCGACCATTTCCTCCGAGCTTGGCTGGCGGATGGTCTCCTTGGGCCTTCTCTCTTGTCTGCCGAGTTGGCTTGTCAATGGCCCGGCTGTGGTGACGGGCCGGCCCTTCTTCCGCGTCATGTGGCAGGTCGTGTGCAGGTTGCGCATGGCCTCAGGTGACTATCCTGAATGGTGGTGACCTCGCCATGGATACCTATGCTGCCGTCATGACCGGCCCTGGTGCGGGGGCGATTGCCACGATCCAGCTCGTCGGTGAGTCGGGCGAGGCGGTTCTGTCGGATGTCTTCCGCCCGTCGGGGCAGGGACGACTCCATTTCGAGTTGGGTCGCATCCTGCTTGGTCACATCGTCGACGGCGCCGAGGTCATCGATCAGGTCACCGTCGGCTGCGAGGCACCGCAGACCTTCGCCATCCACTGCCACGGCAACCCGCTCATCGTCGAGCGGATCATGAAGCTGCTGCAAACGCGGGGTGTCGAGTTGCACAACGCCGAGTCGCTGCTGGCCCGCATGTTTTCGCTCGACCGATCCGTCGGCACGATTGACGTCGAAGCGAAGCTGGCCCTGACGAAGGCCAAGACTGTCGAAGGGGCCCGAATCATCATGACCCAGATCGAGGTAGGGCTGGCGCAGACGGTCCGACGATGGTTCCGCGAAATGGATTCGATGCCACTGGCCGGGATTGCCAGCCAGGCCAGGCAGATACTCCGTGACAGCGAGATTGCTCGCCTGATCGTCGAGGGCTGCACGGTTGCACTGATCGGCCCGCCCAATGCGGGCAAGAGCACGCTGCTGAACGCTCTGGCCGGATGCGAGAAGGCCATCGTCACCGACATCGAAGGCACCACGCGGGACTGGGTCTCTGCGGAGATTCTCATCCCGCCGCTGGCAGCCACCGTCATCGACACCGCGGGCCTTGACGCCAACTCTGTTGCGAGAAACGACGACCGGATCGACCAGGCCGCCCAGGCCAGGAGCATCGAGGTCCTTCGCCGGGTGGACCTGGTCCTGCTGGTTCTGGACCTCAGTCGACCGTTGGCTCAGATCGACGAGAGGCTGCTCGAAACGTTGGCCGGCAAACGCGTTCTGACGGTCCTCAACAAGTCCGATCTGCCGTCGCGCCTCGACCTCGCCGCGCTGCCTGCCAGCCTGGGCGAACCCGTCCGCATCAGCGCCAAACAGACCATCGACATCGACGACCTGATCGGCGCGATCCACCTTGCTCTGGGCGTTGCCTACTTCGACCCCCACACCCCCGTCGCCTTCGCCTCGCGCCAGCGCACTGTCCTCAAAGGAATTGCGTCGGCTTGCTCAGCAACGGAGGTTGCCTCGCTTATCTCAGAGTTGTTGGAGGGGCCGGTTTCGGTATAATCGCGGCATGATGGAATCGAAGGACAACCTGACCCCGGCGATGAAGCAGTTTCGTCACTTCAAGGCCAAGCACCCGGACTGCATCCTGTTCTTCCGCATGGGGGATTTCTACGAGACGTTCTTCGACGACGCCAAGACATGCTCGAAGGTGCTCGGGTTGACGCTAACCAGTCGGGGCAAGAACGGTCCCGACCCGGTCCCGCTGGCCGGTGTGCCGTACCACGCGGTGGACGGCTATCTCAAGAAAATGCTCCAGGCCGGCTTCCGCGTCGCGGTCTGCGAGCAGGTCGAAGACCCCAAGACCGCCAAGGGGGTGGTCAAGCGGGAAGTCGTCCGCATCGTCACGCCGGGCACGCTGACCGACGACATGCTGCTCGAGGACAAGAAGGACAACTTCCTGTGCGCGATCCATCTCGACGCCAGGGGACACGCCGTGGTCAGTTGGGTCGATATCTCCACGGGACATTTCTTCGTGCAGCGCGTCGCGGAGCGCGACCTGCTCGACGAATTGCAGCGTCTGGCGCCCGCCGAGTGTCTCCTGGCCGACCGGCGGGGTGAGCTGTTCGATGCCGAGACGCGCCGGCTTGCGGCCGACGTTGGGCGGCTGACCCATGCGATCGTCACAGAGCGGCCCGGCTGGTACTTCGATCCATACCAGGCCCGACAACGACTCCTCAAGCATTTCGGCGCTGCGACCCTCGAAGGGTTTGGTGTCGGCGACAACGACCAGGATCTGATCCCGCCGGCCGGAGCGGTGATCGAGTATCTCAACGAGACGCAGAAGACCACGCTGGGTCACATCCAGAGCCTTCGCAAGATCAGTCGCAGGAACTTCCTTCAGATCGATCCGACTTCCCTGCGCTCGCTCGAAATTCTCCAGACGATCCGCAGCGAAACGCGCAGAGGATCGCTGCTGACCTGCCTTGACGAAACGCTCACGGGCATGGGTGGTCGGATGTTTCGCAACTGGCTGTGCATGCCGCTCTGCGATGTCGATGCGATCGAAGCCAGGCAGGACGCTGTCGAGGAGCTGGCGAACGCCGCCGACAAGCTGGCCGAGTTGCGCCGGCGGCTCTCTAACATCGCCGATACCGAGCGGATCGCCGCACGGATCAGCACGTTCCGCGCCGGCCCGCGCGACATGCTGGCGCTGGCGGGCACGCTGGGCCAGATCCCGGCGTTGCGTGAGCTGCTGACCGGCTCCGAAGCCGGGGCGAATGATGATTCGCCCCTACTGCGGACTCTGGCCGAGCGATGCGACAGCATGGACGAGCTGGCGCACCTGCTGGAGACGGCCATCGACCCGGACTGTCCGGCCCACCTTCGCGACGGCGGGTTCATCCGGCCTGGTTTCTCGGCAGAGTTGGATCGGCTCCGCTCGATCTCCAAAGACGGCCAGACCTGGCTGCGCGATTACCAGAAGCAGCAGGCCGAGCGGACCGGCATCGCCAATCTGAAGGTCGGCTATAACAAGGTTTTTGGCTATTACATCGAAATCTCGCGCGTTTCGTCCGACAAGGTTCCGGCGGACTACGTTCGCAAGCAGACCATCAAGAATGCCGAACGGTACATCACCGAGGCTCTGAAAGAATACGAGAACGAAGTCCTGACCGCGCAGGACCGGGCGCTGGAGCTGGAGCAGCGTCTCTTCGAAGACGTCCGACAGGAGGCAGCCGGCTACGTGTCTCGCTTGCAGCAGCTTGCCGACACGATCGCGCAGTGCGATTGTCTTGCTTCGCTGGCCCACGTCGCGGCGAGGCGCCGGTACATCCGGCCGAGGATCACGACCGACGCGCGGATCGTCATTCGCGAGGGCAAACACCCCGTCCTGGCCGAGGCGCTGGGCGCCGAGTTCGTCCCCAACGACGTCGAGCTGGGCGGCGGCGCCGGTGACATCGCGGTGATTACCGGCCCGAACATGTCGGGCAAGAGCACCTACATCCGCCAGACGGCGCTGCTGGCGCTGATGGCCCAGACCGGCTCGTTCATCCCCGCCAAGGAGGCGGAAATCGGCCTGGTCGATCGCATCTTCACACGGGTCGGCGCCTCGGACGAGCTGACGCGCGGCCAATCGACCTTCATGGTCGAGATGACCGAGACCGCCAACATCATCAACAACGCGACGAGCCGCTCGCTGGTGATCCTTGACGAAGTCGGGCGGGGCACCAGCACCTATGACGGGCTGGCTCTGGCCTGGGCGATCACGGAGCACCTGGCGACGAAGGTGACCTGCCGCACGCTGTTCGCGACGCACTACCACGAGCTGACCGAGCTGGCCGAGCTGTTCGGAAACGTCCGCAACCTGAACGTCGCGGTCCGCGAGTGGATGGATGAGGTCGTTTTTCTGCACCGCATCTTGCCCGGCGGCACAGACAAAAGTTACGGCGTGCACGTTGCCAAGCTGGCCGGCATCCCCAAATCGATCCTCCGCCGCGCCCAGGAAATCCTCGAGGAACTCGAATCCACCTTTGCCAGGGAGGCCACGGGCGACCGTCTCGCAAAGCACAAGACTAAGGAGCCCGAAGGCGACGCCCTCTTCGTCCAGAAGCACAAGTTCGTCCTCGACCGCCTTGCCTCCATCGACCTCGACAATCTGACCCCCATCGAAGCGATCAACCTGCTTAACCAGATCAAGGCCGAAATCACCGGCGAATGAATCCCTCGGGTGTGCACCGCACACCGGCCCCTGCTACGGCTCTTTGTAGACGCAGTAGGAGTCGGCCAGCAGGTCGTGCAGGGCGCGTTTTCGGGGGGTGAACGCCGCGACGATGCAGTCGATCAGGATGAGCACGGTCACCAGCGGATTCACCGCGTCCCAGTAAGTCGGCGTCTTCAACTGGCCCAGTGCCACGAAGGAGGTAGCCGATTCAAACCCGGGCACGGAAAACAGCACTATTCTGCTTGCCAGAGCGACAACGGCGGCTACGAGGAATGGAAACGCCCGGGAGTAGGCATAGAACAGCCCGAGCTTCTTGCCCTGGGCATTGATGACCTTGATCCCGCAGGCCATCTTGCCCAGCGTCGCGCCGAAGAAGGACTCCATGCAGGGTTTGTACAGGAATCCCGGCACGCTGGTTGCCACCAGCAGGGCGGTGCTCTTGAGCGAGAGCGTGTTCCAGAACACCAGAATGATGATTGGGAGGAACACCAGCGTGTCGACGATGTACGCCCCGACCCGAATCCAGAACCCCGCCGGCCGCGCGTACCCCGCCATCGGTTCGCCGCAATGGGCGCAAAACTCCGCCCATCGCTCGGTCTCCTGTCCACACTTCTCGCATTTCGTCGTGTCCATGTCGCCTCCCTATCTCACCTAACCGGTCTGTCGGCATGAATCAGATGGTTCCGCATCCGTTCTCATGCATGGCGTCCGCCTGAACGGGAAACGACAGATTTCCGGTCGCACGGGACCACCAGCCAATCTGCGTCGATGTCTCAAATCACTCAGCCGTCTCAAGGGCTGTATGACTATCGTATTGAGCGGCTGAGTGCGACGCAAGAAGAACACAGGAAAGGGTGACAGGTGACGCGCATCAAGCGAACCCTGCGACGGGGACCATAGTCTGTCACCGGCGACCTGCGCCCTGGAACAGCAAGCTGACAGGCGGATTGTAAGGGTCTGGCTAATAAGAGGTTAACACGACTGGCAGGCGGCGAGAGCGGGGCTGGGCTGGCCTGAGCGTTGCGGATGTGAGCCGGTCATTGTAGTATCGGCTGTGCCATTGGTCACATGAGGCAATGGGTTTCGGGAGTGGTGCTATGATGCATATGTCATCGCGTCGTGCCGAGTGCGGTTGGGCAGTGTTGCTGGCGGTTGTCATCGTTGGGGCATTGGCTGCGGCGGGCTTGGGTGAGCAGCGGGCATTCGGCGGAGCGCTGCAAGCCGAGTCGTTCCGGCACTACGTCGAGCAGTTCAATCGCGACGATAAGGAGCTGTACGCGCAGCACATCCCCAACGAGCGGGCGTGGGCGTTCCTCCGCGAGCAGATTCCGCTGTTCGAGTGTCCTGATACAGACATCGAACGAACGTATTACTTCCGCTGGTGGACCTATCGCAAGCACCTCAAGCAGACGCCGGACGGATTCGTCATCACGGAGTTCCTGCCGCCGGTTGGCTGGGCGGGCAAGTACAACACGATCAACTGCGCCGCCGGCCACCACTTCTATGAAGGCCGCTGGCTGCACGATCCGGCGTACCTGGACGACTACGCCCGGTTCTGGTTCCGCGAGGGCGGCGCGGTGCGCAGCTACAGCTTCTGGGCAGCCGATGCCCTCTGGGCCCGATACATGGTCACTGGCAACGAGAATCTTCTGCTCGATCTGCTGCCGGACCTGATCGCTAATCACGGGCAATGGGAGAAGGATCGGCTCGAACCGGATGGGCTCTTCTGGCAGAACGATGGCCAGGACGGCATGGAAGTCTCGGTCGGCGGGAGCGGCAAGCGAGCGACTATCAACTCTTACATGTATGGCGACGCTGTCGCCATCGCGAAGATCGCCTCGCTCGCAGGCCGCCACGAGGCCGCAAGCCGGTTCCGCGAGAAGGCGGAACGCATCAAGGCGTTGGTCCAGACCCGACTTTGGGACCGCGACGCTCAGTTCTTCAAGACTCTCCCGTGCGACCAGAATGACTTTGTGGACGTGCGCGAACTGCACGGCTATACGCCGTGGTATTTCAATCTGCCGCAGCGCGGATACGAGGAGGCCTGGAGACAGCTCATAGACCCACAGGGGTTCTACGCCCCCTACGGCCCGACGACCGCCGAACGGAGACATACCGGATTCCGTCTGTCGTACGAAGGGCACGAATGCCAGTGGAATGGTCCCAGTTGGCCGTATTCCACCTCCGTGACGCTCACGGCCATGGCGAATCTGCTGAACAACTACGATCAGCAGGTTGTGGATGAGGCGGACTACTTCGATTTGCTGAAGATCTACGCCCGCAGCCATCGGCTGATGCACGACGATGGCAAGGTCGTGCCCTGGATCGACGAGAACCTCGATCCCCATACCGGCGACTGGATCGCCCGAACGCGTCTGAAGACGTGGAAGGATGGCACGTGGGATGCAGGCAAGGGCGGCAAGGAGCGGGGCAAGGACTACAATCACTCGACCTACTGCGATCTGATCATCACGGGGCTGGTCGGTCTGCGTCCGAGACCGGACCATCTCGTGGAAGTCTATCCGCTGGTCCCCTCGGATGCATGGGACTGGTTCTGTCTGGACAACGTCCTTTATCATGGGCGCGTGCTGACCATCCTCTGGGATAGAACAGGCGAGAGATATGGACGAGGCCAAGGCCTTCGCGTGTTTGCCGACGGCGTTGAGATCGCTCGTTCCAACTTGCTCGAACGCATTATGGGTGTGTTGCCCCGCGCGGGAAAAGGGGCCTCAGCCGGTTGGATCAAGTACGAGGGCAACCCCGTTCTTGGCGGCACGCTCGGCACCTGCTTCGATGTGACGCTGCTGAAGGAGGGCGATACCTATCGCATGTGGTTCTCCTGGCGTCCGAAGCAGTCGGTGGCGCTGGTCGAGAGCCTCGACGGAATCCACTGGAGCCAGCCGCAGATCGTTCTGGCCCCGAACCACGAGACCGATTGGGAGGCCGATATCAACCGGCCCTCCGTGGTGAAACGGCAGGACGGCTATCACATGTGGTACACGGGCCAGGCTCGCGACCGGAGTTGGATTGGGTATGCGACCAGTCCCGATGGCGTCCGCTGGACACGCTGTTCGGCCAAACCGGTGTTGTCGCCCGAGGAGCCTTGGGAAAAGGGCGCGGCGATGTGCCCGCACGTGCTCTGGGCCGAGGACAAACAACAGTACCGGATGTGGTACTCGGCCGGGGACCAATATGAGCCCAATGCCATCGGCTACGCCACCAGCCTGGACGGCCTCCATTGGACGAAGCACAAGGCCAATCCGATCTTCTCGGCCGATCCGGCCAGTCCGTGGGAGCAGCACAAGGTCACGGCCTGTCAGGTAATCCCGGCCGGCGAATGGCACCTCATGTTCTACATCGGTTTTCGCAACGAGCACCTTGCCCAGATCGGCCTGGCCCGCTCGCGCGACGGCATCAGCGGCTGGCAGCGCCACGACGCCAATCCGATCATCTATCCCGTCCCAGACGCTTGGGATGGCGACGCCTGTTACAAGCCGTTTGCGATCTTCGATCAGGAGAACGGCCGCTGGATGCTCTGGTACAACGGCCGCAAAGGCAACGTCGAACAGATCGGCCTGGCGATCCATCCCGGCTGCGATCTGGGTTTCTCCGACCGGTGAGGCCGACTGAATTGCGGACTGAACCGGCAGAAAAGACGTTGCGTACGGCTGGGAATGGCGGCTTAATAGAGGGCAGGATGTGTGCACCAGAGTCCCGGCTCGCCGGGATCACTGCGACGATGATTGCCTTTTTGGACGAAAGGGAGAACGCCCATGAACGCGGCGAAAAGATGGCTGTTGGGTTGGCTGATTGGTTTGGTGGTTCTGACGGCCGGCTGTGCGGAAGTGGGGATCACAGGCCGGCGGCAGTTCAATTTTGTTCCCGATTCGATCATTAACTCGCTGAGCGTTCAGCAGTACACCCAGTATCTCTCCGAGAACAAGGTGGTCGCCGGCAGCCAGGATAGCGAGATGGTCAAGCGGGTCGGCAGCCGCATCGTCGCCGCCGTCAACGAGTACAGCAAGCAGAATCTGGAGAGGGATCCGTTCGAGGGCTATGAGTGGGAGTTCAACCTCGTGCAGGACGACGCCGTCAACGCCTTCGCCATGCCGGGCGGCAAGGTTGTCGTCAATACCGGCATCCTCCCCGTGACCGGGACCGAGGCGGGGCTGGCGGTGGTCGTCGGCCACGAGATCGCGCACGTTTTCGCCAAGCACGGGGCCGAACGGATGACGCAAGGGCTGGTCGTCCAGATGGGCGGTATGGCTCTGTCCGTGGCCCTCCAGGAGCAGCCGGAGGCGACGCAGAACCTCTTCGTCTCGTCGTACGGCTTGGGCACGCAGGTTGCGCTGCTGCTGCCGTTCAGCCGCCTGCACGAGAACGAAGCCGACCGGCTCGGCCTGATCTTCATGTCGATGGCCGGCTACGATCCGCAGACGGCGGTGGCGTTCTGGGAGCGGATGGCGGCGCAGAAGAGCGGTCAGCAAACGCCGGAGTTCCTCAGTACGCACCCGGCCGATGCGACGCGCATCCAAAACCTCAAAGAGCTGATCCCTGAGGCGATGGAGTATTACAGGCCCGCCAATTGACGGGCCGCTGCGCGTCCGGCCAGAGTCCCGGTTGAGAAGCACATCTGGAGATTGTAGCCGCCGCAGGGGCCGTCGGCGTCGATCACCTCGCCTGCAAAAAACAAGCCTGCGCAGAGCTTCGAGCCCATTGTCTTCGGATCGATTTGTCGCCGGTCGATGCCACCGCGGGTCACGGTGGCTTCGGCGAGGGGCCGGGTCCCCGTTACGTGCAGTGGCAAGGCTTTCAAGAGTCTCAGCAGGGCCCTTCGCGTCTCCCTTCTGATCTGGCCTGCCTGTGTGTCTCCATCGCATCCAGCCAACTTGCAGAGCGTCGAAGCCAGTCGTCTCGGGACGAGATCGGCCAGGACGTTCGACAGGGTTCTCCTCGCACTGGCGGACATCTGCTGTTGAAGCTGCTTGTCCAACTCGGTTTCCTGAACCAGTGGCATCAGATCGATCTGAAGGCCGATGGTGTGGCTTCCACCCGCCAGCTCGTCAGCCAACAAACGGCTGATGTCCTGTGCGGCTGGCCCGCCGAGGCCGTCCTGGGTGAATACGATCGCGCCGCTTGAGGCGGTATTTCGCGGTCGAGCCGTCGGTCGGATACGCACGTCGGAAAGGGCGACGCCCGCCAGATCGCAGGGCCACGTCTCTCGGCTCACGAGGGGAACGAGAGCCGCCTTCGGAGCGATTACCATGTGGCCAAGAGCCGAAGCGAACCGGTAGCCGTCGCCGGTGGAGCCGGTCTGAGGCCAGGACAGGCCGCCGGTGGCGACGATCAGTCGCCTGGCCGCAACGACCTGCGCGGGTGTGCTGACCGCGAAGCCGTCGTCCTCCAGCGTCACGCCGGTGACAGGGCTTTCGCAGAGCAGACGTGCACCGGAGTGCTCGGCTTCGTTGAGGAGGATTCGGAGCACGTCGACCGCGCCGCCCTCTGCCGGGAAGACGCAGCCGTCGGGTTCGACTGCAGTGCGCAGGCCGCGATCGTGGAAGAACGTCCGAACTGCGGTCGGTGGCATCTCGTGGAGGCTGTGACGCAGGAATCGGCCCGCGTCGCCAAACGCGCGAACGAATTCGTCGATGGTTGCGTCGTGCGTGAGATTGCATCGTCCGCCGCCGGTGACCAGGAGTTTACGGCCGGCAGCCTGATTGGCCTCCATCACCGTGACGGCGGCACGCTCTCTTGCCGCCCAGATGGCGGCCATCAGGCCAGCCGGTCCCGCGCCGATAACGCAGATGTCGGTCTTCATGTTGTGAGCGCTCTCCTCCACAGGCTATGGATCGGCCGCGATCTCCATTACACGCGGGTCGTCTCGCTCGATCTTGACGGTGATCTCCTGGGCGGTGTCGATGCCGAGATGATCGATGCAGGCGACGAGCAGGTAGTTGACCGCCTGGCGTATCGCCGTACGGTCGGCCTCCATCGCCGCCTCGCCCACCCAGACGAGCTGTTTGGCCGTGGTTTCGTCCGAGTCTGTCTTGAAGAGCCTCAAAATGAGCCACTGTCGGCATATCGTGTCGTAGTAGGGCACATAGGTCATCGGGCCGAAGAAGGGATACCCCCGGCTGTATCCTCCGTAGAAGCCGGCTCGCACGTCGACGACCGGGCTACGGTCCACGATCTCCTGCGAAACCGTCCCCACGCGCAAGGCGATCTCATAGGTCGCCTTCTCGGACGTCTCGGAGACGACATACCCTTCCGCCTGAAGAGCCCTTTCGGCTTTGGCCTTGATCTGCCTCTGGAAGATGAGGTTCTCTGCGTTGGGGTCAGCGGCAACGTACATGGGTGCCGTCCGGTCGAGCGGTTCGGTCAGCTCGGAATACCCGTTGACCTGCACGCGATAGGCGGAGGTGCAGCCGGTTCCGGTCAGCACCGCGAACGCCAGTGTAAGCAGGGTTCGAGTCATGAGGAATTCCTTTCCATCGCGACGGGTGATTCATTCCCGATCAAGCCTCTATTGTCGCCGCCGACGGCCCGCAAATCAAGGCACATGCTGCGGAAGGCAAACCCGCACGTTCTTTAGGTCAATCCGTCGCCGCAGATGCGTGAAGGAAAAACCTTGCATGCGATCTTCGCCGATGCTACAATTCTACCGGTTGGTCGTTGTATCACTTCGATGGAGTGAGGGCCACACCAGAATGGGGGCTCGCAAGGGCTGTTCTCAGATAAAACCCGTCGCACTTCATGTCGGGCCACGAAGCGGTCGATAGCTACTTCATGGCAGATTCGAAACGCACGAGCAGTACTCGGCCTGGCTGGAGAGGGATGCCTCGCAAGGGGCGCACTTGGACCGAGGAGTCTGCCAAGGTGAAGTATACAGGATTCGTTCGCATCTGCCTGACGGTGGCCGCTATGGCCGTGCTGCATCGGTCCGGTCCCCGATGTTTCAGTGAAGTGCCGCAGCGCGCCGGCGTTTCTTCGCGTGGTCAGGTCCTCTCCTCACCGACGCTGCATCGGAGCAGTCATTTCTTCGTGTCTTGCGGGAATGACTCACCGGCTTCATCTGCCCTTGGCGGCTTGCTGGAGATGATCCACTCCAGACTTCTGCATGCGATGACGTTGCACGGTCTGGTACTCGACGTACCGAGTCAGCCCCTGATCTGGGTGTGTTTCGACGATCGAGAGCAGTATCGTCGGCATTCGCTGGGCATGGAACATGTTGGCGCAACTTTCCGGGAGGCGTATTACTCGACCCGAACGAATCAGGTCGTGCTGTGCTCCACGGGGATGGTCAAGGTTCGAAATGCCGAGGTGCGCGACGCCTCGCCACACTTGGTGGAGGGGGAATCGCGATTCTCCGATGGATCGTACGCTCTTCCAGCGGCATCGTCCGAACTCATGCTTGTGCTCGCGCACGAAATGACGCACCAACTGGCCTACAACAGCGGTCTTCAGAAACGTGGAGTGATGTATCCTCTGTGGGTATCCGAGGGTCTGGCCACCTTCTTCGAAAGCAGCGCTCTGACACAGTGGGACCCGATCTACAACACGGCCCGAAAACGAACACTGGCAGAACTCCACGCCCGGAGGGCTCTGCTTTCTTTGCGTGAATTATCGGTTCTGGCCGGCCCCGATGCGCTCGGTTCCTCGCCGGCCGCCATCTATGCCCAGTGCTGGGGGCTTCTGGGGTTCCTGCTGACACACCATCCGGACGAACTGTCCGCCTATCTGGGCGATCTTGCCGCCTCTCCGGTGGGGCGCCGGTCCTCTGCCACTCTGCGACGCGATTTTGTCCGACACTTCGGCTCGATTGGTGTGCTCGAACAGGACTGGCTGGAGTATGTAGCCTCTCTGTCGAGCGAGACCATCGCAGGCGACTGGTCGGTTGCGGCGGCCGTCGGTCTCTGACCGTTCCTCATCGCCACCTTGCCAAATCACCTCCCATCTGCCGGTAGGCAAAATGCTCGGGAAGAATGAGGCGTACGCCTGAGCAACTGCATCGCATCCTCCTCGTATCTGGCTCCTGACAGCAGGAAGGTGAAGCCGTTCTTCACCGGTAGGGATTCAGGACAATGTGTGGAGGGGAAAACCGGAAAACAGATAAGGAGATTCGATCATGTATCGTACGCTCGTATCAGGTAAGAGAATCGGCTGTGTGGCAGCGGCAATACTGTTCTGGACGGCCGCCGTGGTGACTGCCGGGACCCAGCAGGGCGAGACACCTTGCAGCATGAAGGGAGGCGATGAGCCAAAAATGAGTTCCAAGACGGTGTCGGAGTCAACGGACACCTGGATGAAGTCGGAGGCCATGACGGGGACACAACCCATCTACCAGCGGCTCAGCCAGGTGATCGGCAAGCCCGTTCTGGGCAGCCGGGGCGAGAAGCTCGGCCGGATCGAGGACATTGTTCTGGACAGTCGCGGTGATTCGATCAGTTACGCGGCCCTTTCCTCCGGCGGATTCCTCGGCTTCCGCGACAAGCTCTTCGCCGTGCCGTGGTCCGAGTTTTGCAGACATCCGGAGAAGGATGCCTACGTCCTCAACGTGAGAAAGGAGTACCTCGATAGCGTGTCAGGCTCTGCGGCGGACTATCAGATCCATACGCCGTACTGGGCCGACTATGCCGGGACATCGGCTTTCCCGGAGGAACACCGGGCCGGTACGTTTGATTCAACGGCCTTTGCCGGCGCGGCGGGCTTCCCGAAGGACCGCTGGCCCGACCGGGCGGATGAAGACTGGGTGGAGAAGATCGGCACGTTGTACCGCGAGGGGCATCACATGTCCGGCCCGAGCCATCGGAAATCGTCGTCTCAACAGACCGTGACGATGGCGGCCGCCAAGTGGCTGCCCGTCGAGTCGCGCCGGGTGACGCAATTGATTGGGATGTCGGCCAAAGATCTGCAGGGGCAAACGTTGGGTCATCTGGACGACATCGTCGTCGATACCACCAGTGACAAGGTGACTTACGGCGTCGTGATCCTGAAAACGACCCCTTGGGATCTGGATCGGGACCTGGCCCTCGTGCCATGGGGTGCGGTCGAGGTGGTGCCGCCATTGCACGCGGTGCGGGTCGATGCCGATGCCTCGATGCTGAAGGCTGTGGCTTTCACCCGCGCTGAGGGTTTCCCCTATCTGGGTGACCCGTTGTACGCCCGCGGTATCGACATGCGATTCGAGGCGACTCCGTATTGGGAAACGCTTGGCTACATTCCTGGCGAAGGTCCCATGGCCGAAGAGATGAAGCCCGGCCGCTCGGATAGAGATCTCGATGTCTCCGCGTGGAGACCGGGCAGCGAGTATAACCGGCGCTTCGACCCTGATCTGGTCACGACGGTGCGCGGGACAATCCAAAGCATCGGAGTCTTTCGTCCTGGCCGTAACGCGGTGGAGGGCCTTTCGCTCAGCGTCAAGACCCGCGAGGGCTCGACCTGGGTGATCCATGCAGGGCCTCGTCCCTTCATGGACAGCCAGGGCATCTCGCTTCACTTCGGCGATGAAGTGACTGTGATGGGGGCGCCGGCCCGGATTGCCGCCTGGAGCGGTGAGGTTCTGATGGCCTCGACAATCCAGAGCGGGGATGCGACGTGCCGTCTGCGTGATGCGAGCGGCGCCCCACAATGGGACGTCGACAACCTGACGCGTCCCACATCCGGATGGTAGGAGTCTGCTCGGACGAGGCAGACGGCGGGGTTCGACACCGCGTTAGCACTTGGCAGACGATGCGGCAGTGTGGATAGAGTGTCCACACTGCCGCGCGTCTTTGCGCGCCCAAGGCGTTGAATCTCCGCCTTATGACCAGTGCATGATCTTAGCGAGAAGCCAACGATATCCTAATCCGACGCCAACGCAAGGGCGCTAAAGTCTTCTACAGCAATGGGTTGCTTTGGAGAGACGTGGCGTCGAAGGCTCTGTCTCGCGGCTCAGTCGTCATCCATCGGCGCCGGGAGAGGCCGGGAATCTGCGTCATCCTATGGACTTGTGAGGGCGTCCCGACCGATACAACAAAGGAACAAGTTGGATCGCTCCGCAAGGTAGAAAGGTCGTTGTGAATTGCAGGGATAGGTTCAATAGGACAATCGCACTGGGCGTCGCGTGCCGTTTTGAGAAGGAGCACGCCCTTTGTGTGAGCAGGCTGGCGCTTCGGTTGTTTGATCAACTCCGGCCGCTCCACGGCATGGGCAACACCGAGCGGAGATGGATTCATGCCGCGGCCCTTCTTCACGACATCGGCAAGAAGCAGAATCCGAGAGACCACCACAAGGCGGCGCGCGACATCATTATCGGCTCTTCGGAATTGCCGTTCCGACGGCATGAGCGGGTCATGATCGGCCTGGTCGCCCGTTACCATCGGGGACCCCTGCCCAGCAAGCGGCACTCTTACTTCAAAGATCTGGAGCCGGATGACCGGCACTATGTGGCCAAGCTGGCAGCGCTGTTGCGTCTCGCGGACGGACTGGACAAGGCACGGGCCGGTCGGGTGAAGGACCTGCGTTGTAGAGCACGGTCTGGTTCCGTGAGGCTGACGGTGTTCGGCCACGGCGCGTCGCGCATCCGCAGGAGCCTTCCCAAGGCGGATCTCTTCGAGAAGACCTTTCGCAAGCGTGTGGCGATCGAGGTCGAAACGGCCCGCGGGCGCCGCCGCTTTGGCCTTGATTCTGTGGCCGGGGCGGCGTATGCTTCCATACGCTGAGAACCGAACGGAACAGATTCGTCGAACGAGGGATACCGTGGGACGTCTGGTCATCCTCTCCGGGCCATCCTGTGTGGGGAAGGGGCCGCTCTACGCGGCGCTGAAGAAGTTTCACCCCGATCTTGCCGGCCGGTTGAGCAAGTTCGTGCTCTACGACAGTCGGGCGCCGCGTCCGGGCGAGGTGGACGGGGTCGATTTTCACTTTCGAAGTCGCCAGTTCATCGAGGGCCTCCGCGACCAGCCGCAGTTCCGTGTTTTCGAGGTCCGCAGCGACCTCCAGGCAATGGATACTCGCGAACTGGAGCTGCGATGTGCATCAGACGCGACCTGTGATGTGTTCTTCGAAGGCAACCCGTTCATCGGCTCGGGGCTGCTCGATCTCGCCCAAGTGCAGCAGATTCCGGTTTTGAGCATCTTCCTATCGCCGTTGACGTGCGAGGAGATCGTCGAATTGAACGCGCGAACCCCAAGCGCGCGCCTGTCCGAATTCGTCACCGACGTCATGCGGCGTAAGCTCCTGCGGCGCACGACCCGACAGAAGGGGATTCTCTCGCAGAAGGATTTGGAGAACATCGAAATCCGCGCGGCAAGCGCCTGCGGGGAGATGCAGCAGGCGTGGCGGTTCGACCACGTCATTCCCTGCCATGATGGCGAGGACAGCGAGCATTGGGATGCGTTTTACTATCCCATCGGCGACGCACGCCAGGCCCTGGGTGCATTTGCCGCTCTGCTGGAGGGCCGGAACGCGGCCTGGGCCGAGAAGTGGTCGCTGGAGCTGATGACCTGACGCCCCATGGCGCCGGCGATGGAACCGATGGAAGAGAACCGACAACACGCGAAGCCCACGGAAAGTACCGCCGATCCGAGCTACCGACTTCTGGCTTGCCAGTATGTCAGTGCACAGCTCGATACGCTGGTGGAGGAAATGCACGGTGTCAGGGAGAACAAGGACCCTGAGCCGGTGCACCAGACGCGGGTAGCCTCGCGGCGATTGCGGGCGGCACTGGGCATGTTTGCCGAGTGCTTCGACGCGAAGAAGACCGCTGCGTGGCGAAGGCGCCTGCGGAAGCTGACCCGAGGGCTTGGCATCGCCCGCGACCTCGACGTGCAAATGATGTTTGTGGAGGGGGTCTTGGCCGGCCTGGATGCGAAAGACCGAGGGCGCCGTCCAGGCGTCGAGCGTCTGTTGTTGCGGCTGCGGCAGGACCGCGACGCCGTACAGCGCAAGGTCCTCCGGACGCTGGACGGTCTGAACAAGGGAGATACGCTGGCCGACATGCACGGTGAGGTTGAGAAGGCGCGGTTCCTGTTGAGAACGCACGATGTGCCGCTCCAGAGTCCCGTCGTGTTCGAGCGGGCGGCCGCACATATCCTGCGGCGCAAGAACGAACTGCTGGCTGTAGAGCCTGCACTGAACGATCCGCAGGATATCCACGGACATCATCAGGTTCGGATCGCCGCCAAGAGATTGCGCTATACGATGGAGATCTGCGCCCCCGTCTTTGGCCGGCAGCTTGACGGGGCCATCAGCGCTGTCAAGAAGGTGCAGTCGCTTCTAGGAGATATCCACGACTGCGATGTCTGGGTGAAGGACCTCGGAACGTTCATCGAACAGGAGCGAGATCGCGCGATCGAGTATTTCGGACATGCCAGGCCGTTCAACCGCTTCAAGGGCGGGCTGGAGTTCTTGCGGGACGAACGGGCAAACCACCGGCGGCAGGTGTTTGCGGAGTTGCTTGAGCACTGGCAACAGCTTCGCGCGGAGGGGTTCTGGGATGGCCTGGAGGCGATGCTGCAAGCGCATATGGAGGTCTCACCGCAGCCGGACCGTGAGGTGCAGAGTGAGCCGATTCATGGCACACAAGACACGATCGACGAAGATAGCGCTGCTCAGTGATATCCACGGCAATCTGCCGGCGCTGGAGGCTGTGCTCGACAACGCGGCGTGCGAAGGAGTCGCCGAGATCTGGAATCTCGGAGACATGCTCGGGTATGCACCATTCCCGAACGAGGTTCTCGAGCGGCTTCGGGAGGTCGAGGCGGTCAATATCGTGGGCAACTACGATCGGAAGGTCCTCGATTTCGAACGCAAGAGAGACAAGTGGAAGCGCAAGAAGCCTCCCGCCAAGTACATCGCGTTCCAATGGAACGACGCACATTTGAATGGCAAGGGCCGACACCTTCTCTGTTTGCTGCCCGAGCAGATGCGTCGCACCGTCGGAGATTGCGACGTGTTGATGGTGCACGGCAGTCCGGCATCGATCGATGAGTTGCTCGGCTCGAATACTCCCGCGCAGCGTCTGGCGGAGTTGGCCCGGCTTGCCCAGGCCGATATCGTCGTTTGTGGGCATTCCCACGATCCGTTCGTTCGGCGTGTCGGAGAGGTGTGGTTCGTCAACCCGGGCAGTGTCGGCCGTCCCGAAGGAGGCGATTGGCGGGCCTCGTATGCTATCCTGGAGTTCTCGGGGGGAGATTTGAAGGTTGACCACCGCCGAGTTCCCTACGACATCGACCGCGTGGCGCGGGCCGTCCATGCCGCCGGTCTTCCCAAGGAATTCGTCGATGTCTTCCGCAAGGGCAAGAGCCTGGACCAGCTTCGCGGCAACCCTGGGCCCTCCGGCGCAGGAGACCGCCGTGCGCCGGACGCACGGTTGGAGGCGGTCCTGGCTCTGGCCAGACGTTGCCATTACGAGCGCGAGCACACGCATCAAGTCACGCGACTGGCGTTGATGATCTTCGACGCGTTGAAAGCGGTTCACCGGATGGGAATGCGTGAACGAAGCCTGCTTCAATATGCTTCACTGCTCCACGACATTGGCTGGGCAGAAGGTCCGCAGGGGCACCACAAAGCCTCGATGCACATGATCCTATCCGATCCCGGCCTGCCGTTCGGGCGGGCCCAGCGGCAGATGGTTGCCCTGATAGCGCGCTATCATCGCAAGGCATTGCCCAGCAAAAGGCACGAACATTATCGGAGCCTCAGTCGGGCCGCGCAACACCGGGTGTGCATGCTGGCCGCGATCCTGAGAGTAGCCGATGGTCTCGATCGCAGCCATAACAGCGTCGTACGAGCCGTTCGGTGCCGGGTTTCGGACCGCCGGGTCATGGTGATCTGTGACGTGCGAGAAACTGCCCAAGCGGAACTGCGGAGCGCAGCGGAAAAAGCCGATCTGTTTCGTGAGGCCTTTGGAAGGCCTTTGGCGTTGAAGATTGCCTCCGATCCCCGGTAGGGGCGTCCGAGTTTTGACGCCGGGCAGGCAGACTCAACTGGCCCTTTGCATTCTGACGAAGCAACACGGATATGCCGACGAAAGAGAAGAAACCTAAGACAGCGGCCTTGGCCGAGACGATGGCGGTCATCGACATCGGGTCCAATTCGATCCGTATGATGATCGGGCAGGCGTTGCCGGACGGCAAGCTGGAGATCATCGAACGTCTTCGACGCGCGGTGCGTCTGGGGCAGGACGTCTTTCGCGCCGGCCGGATCCGCGCCGAAACGATGCGCAGCGCGGTGGGCATTCTCCGTGACTATCGGCACGTCCTGAACACCTACGGCGTCCAACGAATCCGTGCGGTCGCCACCAGTGCCGTGCGCGAAGCGGCGAACGGCGACACGTTTGTCGACCGCGTCCTGATGGCCACTGGACTGGAGGTGTCGGTGATCAGCGTCACCGAAGAAGGACGGCTGACCGTCTCGGCCGTGCGCGAGGCCCTGGGTGAGAAACCGCTGCGACGAGGCAAGGCCCTGGTGGTGGAGGTGGGAGGTGGCAGCACCGTTCTAAACCTGCTGAACCACGGCGAGATCACGGCATCACAGAGCCTTCCCACCGGCTCGGTTCGAATGCAGGAGGTGCTGGCGACCACGACGGAACGGGCCGACCAGGCCGCCCGTCTGATTCAACATCAGATCACCGGCGCGATCGCGGCGTTCCGGAGTCTTCTGCCGCTCAAGAGCGTTCAGACCTTCATCGCGGTCGGCGGCGACGCCCGGTGGGCCGCCGCCCAGATCGGCAAACCTCTGAAGGCCGCACCGCTTGTCACAGTCTCGTCCAAGGCTCTGGGCAAGCTGCTCGATCGCTGTCGACTTCAGACCGCCGACGAGCTGGCGCGATACTACAAGATTCCGTACACCGACGCCGAGACGATCATGCCGGCTCTGCTGGTTTACCAGGTACTGCTGCAGGTAACCCGGGCTGAGCGGATGATCGTGTCTGACGTGTCTGTGCGCGACGGGTTGCTCCTGGACTTGGCGCGGGATGCGGCAGGAAAGAAGGACGACTCAGCCTATCGAGAGATCATTCAGTCGGCCCAGAGCATCGCGCAGAAATACCAGGTGGACACCAGTCACGCCGAGCAGACGCGCCGCCTGGCGGGGCAGTTGTTCGACCAGTTGGCCGGCGAGCATCGGCTGGGGGAACGTCACCGGTTCCTGTTGGAGGTGGCGGCCATCCTGCATGAGGTCGGGACCTTCGTGGCCAGCCGGGCCCACCACAAGCACAGCTTTTACCTGGTCGCCAATTCGGAGATCGTCGGACTGACCCAGGATGAGCTGGCGGTGGTGGCCAACGTGGCGCGCTATCATCGTCGCAGCCGCCCGAAGCCGTCCCACCTCGACTACATCGCCTTGCCGCGCGAGCGGCGGATGATCGTGAACAAGCTGGCGTCGCTGCTGCGTGTGGCCGAGGCGCTGGACAGCAGCCGGACGCAACAAATCCAGAAGCTCCAATCGCGCATCGACGGCAGTTGCCTGATCATCTCCGTCAAGGCCGGCGGAGACTACACGCTCGAACGCCGTGCCCTGGCCGAAGTGGGGGATATGATGCTGGATATCTATGGACTGGAAGTCCGACTGGAGGAAGCGGGTCAGGTGTGACCGTTCCTTCGAGGATCGCTATGGGAAAGAAAGACCTGAAATCGCCGGACCTGTTCATCAATCGGGAGTTGAGCTGGCTGGAATTCAACGACCGGGTCCTTCAGGAAGGACGCTCCGAGATCGTGCCGTTGGGCGAGCGCCTGAAGTTCCTGTCCATCGTCAGCTCCAATCTTGACGAGTTCTTCATGATCCGCGTGGCCGGCCTCAGGCAGCAGAAGGCGGCGGGCGTGAGGAAGAAAGACCCCAGCGGCCTGACACCCTCTCAGCAGTTGTTTTGCATCAGCGGCAAGGTGAACGAGATGGTAGCGCAGCAGACGGCCGCCATCACCCAGGTGTTCGAAGAGTTGAAACCGTACGATTTCCACCTCGTTCGGCGAGCGGACTGGACGCTCCCACAGCGGCAGTTCCTGGCCGGCTTCTTCACCAAGGAAATGCTGCCCGTGCTGACTCCACTGGCGGTGCAGGACCTCGATCCGTGTCCGTTGTTGCCCGGGCTCCAACTGTTCGTAGCCGTGCTGGTGTCCACGTCTCGGACGAATCCGTCGCCGCAGAAACTCGTGGTGATCCCTGTGCCCGGCTCCCTTCCCCGTTTCGTGAACATCCCGAGCGATCAGGGCGTCTACGTCGCTCCCCTGGAGGAGATCATCCTCGACAACGCCAGGGCGATGTTCGGCGGATGCCGGATCGGCAGAGAGGCGGTCTTCCGCATTACGCGCGACGCGGATGTGGCCATTCAGGAGGACGAGGCGGCGGACCTGCTCAGCATGGTGCGGGATGCGGTGCGCGCCCGGAGGCACCGTGGGGTGGTCCGCCTGGAGATCAGCACGCGACCCGACCCGCGCATCAAGCAGTGGCTCAGCTCGACGTTGCGGCTGCCTCATCACGACATCTACGAGATCGATGGTCTGCTCGACGCGCGGGCGTTGATGCAGTTGATCGACATCCCCCCCGTACAGGGTCTTCGCGCCGGCGACTGGCTTCCGCAGGAGCCGGCGGACCTGATCGGGGCCGAGGAACTCTGGCCGGCGATCCAGGAACACGACGTGATGCTGTTTCACCCGTACGAGCGGTTCGATCCGGTCGTCGAAATGGTGCAGAACGCGGCGGACGACCCGGCGGTGCTGGCGATCAAGCAGACCCTCTACCGGACCAGCGGGGACTCGCCGGTCGTCGGCGCGCTGGCTCGGGCCGCCGAGAGCGGCAAGGAGGTGACCGTCCTGGTGGAGCTGAAGGCGCGGTTTGACGAATCCAGGAACGTCAACTGGGCGAGGCAATTGGAGGACGCCGGGTGCCATGTGATTTACGGCATCGCGGGTTTCAAGACCCATGCCAAGGCGCTGCTGGTGATCCGCCGGGAAGCAGGGCGCCTGCGTCGCTACGCGCACCTGAGCACGGGCAACTACAACGACCGGACGGCCCGACTCTATTCCGATATCGGTCTGATGACCTGTGACGACGAATTGGTGTCGGACGTTGCGGCGTTCTTCAACCTGCTCACCGGGCTTTCCGAGGCGGTTCAGTGGCAACAACTGGTCATTGCGCCTACCGACCTGCGCACGAGACTCAAGGATCTGATCGAACGCGAGATCCAGGTCTCGACGCCGGACCGTCCGGGCCTGATCATGGCCAAGATCAACTCGCTCGAGGATCGGGACATGTGCCGGGCTTTGTACGAGGCGAGCCAGGCGGGAGTGGACGTCATGCTCAACGTCCGCGGGATTTGTTGTCTGCGGCCCGGGGTCAAAGGGTTCTCCGAGCGGATCTGCGTCCGTTCGATCGTGGACCGATATCTCGAACACGCTCGGATATTCTACTTTGCCAATGGGGGGCACGAGGAAGTCTATCTCAGCAGCGCCGACTGGATGAGACGGAATCTCGACCGACGGCTCGAACTGCTGTTTCCCGTGCGGGATGGGAGAATCCGTCGACGTCTTGTCGGCATTCTAAAAGTCTTCTTCAAGGACAACGTCAAGGCTTGGGAGCTGCTCCGCGACGGGCGGTATCGTCGCGTTGCCCGGAAGGGCCGGGCGGTACGCGCACAGAAGGCATTCTACGAGGATGCTGTGGCGGCAGTGCGGTTGGCCGAACGCAGGACGCGCCGGTTCCGCCCGTTGACACGTCCCAAGTGATGGATATCGCTCCCGCATCATGGTTCTCCTCTCCAGCCCCCCGGCTCGAGAGTCCTGCCGTACGCCTTGCCCCTCCCGGCCCGATGCGAAGGAGGGGCCCCGGCAATCGGAGTGTTTTATCGGTCGCTCGGCCGATTCGAGGAGATTTCCACAGAATGTGATGCGGTTATCCCGATTCGAGGCCGACCAAGTAGGCAACCGGCCCCGGATTAGTCATACTTTGAACGGCGTCCCAGTTGCTCCTCCATGACTACGACGATGGCGGGATTGTCGAATGGCAATACGCTCGGGCCGGCGTTCTGCGATAAAGTCGGCCGGGGAATCGGACGACTCTAAGGATGAACCACGACCTACTTGGAGATATGCCAGATGGATCAGAGCAATGAACGCCGACAGGAGAAACGACTGGGCTACCAGTGGCCGGTTTGGTTCAGCGAGGATTTCGCTGAGACGCTGTGTCAGGGACTGATGAACGATGTCTCCAGTGGTGGAATCGGGTTCAGTTGCGGGCCGAACGATGGTTGTCTGCGTGAAGGCCAGCACCTGACGGTTCGCTTCAGCATCCCCCGGTTCGAGGGGGATGATCCGACGGCGACGATCAGTATCACGCGCACCGGCGAGGTGCGTCGAATCGAGCGCACGGAAGAGGGACTCTGTCGCGTGGGCGTCGAATTCGACATTCCCCTGGCCCTGCGACCCGCAGAGGTCAGTTCGCTGAACGCTATGGTTGGCGGCAACGGCTCGCGACGCAGCGAGCCTCGACGTTCGTGCGACTGCGCCGAGGAGTCTGAGGTTCGGCTGCTCTGATTTCGTCGAGAACTAACGCGGGTCTAACATTCGCTTAGCAATCCCATCGTAGTATCCACAGAGCGATCCAAGCCCCTTGGACGGGGTGGACGCTGGAAACAGGCTTATCGCGGGTCGAACGGTAGTTCTTGAGGGCTTCCTCGGGGCACCAGACACGACCGGCGGGAGCATGCAACGTGGATACGCAATTCAACGTCTTCGAAGTCCTGCGGATCGCCGAGGAGACTGAACATCGGGCGGCGAAGTTCTATCTGAAGGCCGCCGAACGCTTCAGCGGTCTGGAGCGGCGGTGTATTTGCTACGATCTCGCCTCTTGGCGCGTCAAGCACGAGCAGACCTGGATTCGCCTGCGAAACGAATACTCCGAGCGGACCGGTGAATTCGGCACCTTCGATCCCGACAACTACGTTCGCTCCAATCCTCAGGTGATGGCGGGTCTGCCGTGGTTCGGCGTTGGTTCCAGCTTGCGGGACCGGCCCACGGGATACGAAAGCGGAGTCCAGATCACTCGAGATGCCATTCGGCGGGCGGAGGGGGTATGGACCTTCTACCATGGTCTCAACGAGTTTGCCCGCGATCCGGCCAGCCGCGACATGATCGACGCCATGATTGGCGAGGAGGACCGCCACATCCGGCAGTTAAACGGCGCCCTCGACCAGATGCTGGGATCGCCAGACGGATTCAAACAGCCTGCCTGTCACGATCCGATCTGCGTGGCAAACCACCACTGACGGTTTCGCCAGCCGCGTCCACTTCTGTCGACGTCTTCGCTGTGTCTGTTGTTAAGCCGGTGGCCCCGATGGCCGATATCGAGCACAAAGAAGGTACTTCCCTTTCATGAGACAGCTCTTGCTCTTCTGGACACGCAAGAGCTGTTCTTTTGTCTCTGGATGACGCGGCCTATCACCACAGGGCGGACGCCTACTCCTGCGGTTCCTGGTCTTTCTTCTTTCCGCCGAGCAGGCCGCCCAGGCCTTCCACGATGTTCTTGCCCGGCGTCTTGAGGGTGTCCTTCAGTTGTTCAGGGACTTTGCCGCCCAGTTTGTCGCCGAGCTGCTCCTGGAGCTTGGCATCGATCTCCTTCTGGAGGCGGTCCTTGCCGGCCTTGACGAGGGCCTGTTTGAACTCTTCACCTAGTCCTTTGGTGTCGAAAACCACGCGTGGCGACGTGATCGGGCCGACGACGCGGATCGTGGTGCTCAGCTCGTTCATGACCTCCAGGACCTCGGAGGTCTGCTGGGCGCCGAGTCCGAGAACGCCTTCGCCCTGTCCCTTGGCCTTGAGGTTCTTCAGGTCCACCTTGAAGGCGAGGTCGACAAGCTCTCTGGTCAACTGGCCGCTGAACGTTCCCGAGGCGGCGCCGGATTCGAAGGCGATGCCGGCGTCCTGGCCGAGTCCCGACTGGATCTTGCTCAGGTCGAATCCTTCGAAGGTTCCGGTCACGTGGGGCGTGCCTGACGAGTAGTCCACCTGGGCCTTCAGAGCCGCCGGAGTCTCGTGGGAGGTCAGCTCCAGTGTGATCGGTTCGCCCAGTGCTTGCGGCGCGTCGCTCAGGTTCGTCATGAGGATCTGGCTGTTGCCGAATAACTCGCTGGGCAGCTCTACTTTGTCCGCCAGAACGCGCTTGGCAAGCATTGTGACGGTCGGGCTCGTGGCGGCCTTGGCCCGCAGGTACTCCAGGTACGACTGCGGCGGCCCCGTTTCCTCGGCCGGGCCTTCCTTGCCTTCCGGCAGCCACTTGCGGAGCTTCTCCAGTTGTTCCTTGAGCTTCTTGGCGTCCTTGACGTATTTCTCGACCTTGGCGACATCGTTGGCGTCGATGGTGTACGCGTTCGGGTCGAAAGGCTCCTCCTCGACCGGCGGGACCTCAAGCACCTTGCCCGGCGTCTGCCGGGCCTGATTGAACTGCATGCCGGAGACCTCGACGTTCTCCATGATGACCTTGCCCAGCAGCAGGTCATAGATGCTGGCGTTGGCCGCGACCTTCTCAACCACCACCTGATTCTGCGCGGGCTCTTGCGCGTTGGTGACTTGCAGGTCCTCGGCCGAGACGCTGCCTCCCAGCAGCGAGATCCCGAGGTTTCCCAGATTGACCTCGGCCCCGTTGGCGCGCGTCAGCGACTGGGTGGCGTAGTTCTTGACGGTGGTGTCCTGGAGGAAGTGCGCCGCGGCGAAGAACGCGCCGACCACGATGATCGCGAGCACGATGCCGGCCTTGCGGATGTACCTGGTCTTGGCGAACATGCTCTTGACGTCTTTGGTTCGTTTGCCGATCAGAATCCAGTCGAGAATCCGGACCCAGGTCTTGGAGTAATAGGCGCGGAACTTCTCGGATTTCTCGTCGACCTTAATCATCATCCGGCGGAACTTGATCACCGAGAAAGCCAGCATCAGACCTGCGATCGCTCCGACCACCGGACCGACCACCAGGGCGCCGGCCAGGGCGTACCGGCTGAAATCCGTCATACCCACTACCGGGATCGACGACAGCACGTTCAGCAGGCCGGACAGGTGGTCCTGCACGTAGATGCCCACATGATAGAGCAGGGGGGCCGCCGCCAGGCACGCGGCCTTGCCCACGCCCAGAGACAGCAGGAACAGGCCCAGATGAATGTTGAGGATAAGCACGACGACCAGCAGGGCGGTGTGCAGGCCCGACCAGCCGGGCATCAGACCGACCCAGAAGCCGATCATGACCGACAGGAGAATCAGTGGCGGGGCCACGCTGCCCCGAAAAACGGCCAACAGTTTTCGGATAAATCCGGGAAGAATCATGGTCTTGCCTCCCTGCAATGCGTTGGTTCTCGGTTGTCTTTTGCGTATTGAAAGCGTGATTATACCGGACCGGCCGTCGGCAGGGCAAAGCAATTCGGATGCGCCGAGCACATCTGACGGGGGGCTTCAGAAAGGTCCAACTCGCGGCGTTTTTCCAAAAAGTGTGGCGATTTCGGATACGTCGTGCCGATATACGTAGCGGAAACCGTTTCATCTTTTTCTCCGGCGTCGTGGCGTACGCGACGCCCTTTTTATATGGTCTCGTCACATCTTTCGGCGGTTCTTTCCTCTGGCGGGTCTGCATCGCGGTATTTATAGGACGTTCCGGCGGCTCCGATAGCGGAGCCAATGACTGAACAACGCGCAGAGATCTCTCGTGTCGATGCCCGCGTCGCCGGCGAGATCGCACCCTCCACTCCAGAAGAGCTCGTCATGGGTCCTCCAGGACGATGCCAGCGTGCCGAAATCCTCGATATCGACAAGACCGTCGCCGTCGAAGACGCCGGAGAACGGCCGCTCATCGTTGCTGATGGTGGACGTCAGAGGGGCCGGAGGGTCACCCACGTCGACATTCACGACCCATCTGAAATGACGATTGCAGTTGTCCTGATTCTGGGTCAGGTCGGCAAGGTCACGAGCTGTCGCGACAAGATAGGGATCGAGTTCTGTGCAGACGTCTCCGCTGTGAGCGGCCTCGCTGCACGAATCACAGAGAACAGCGGGGCGACGAAGAAGTGCTCTCGCGTGATTCTCTCCGCCGTTCACATGGACCCGCGATTCCCCCTGTAGTCGTTTCCGGTTTCAGGAACGGCGTATTGCCGATGTGAGCATAGAGCTCGCACGGCATCGACTCGGTTGCGGTGTCAACGGGACAGACGCACCACGAGTCCCGGAGACGGCCTCGGCAGATCGTTCGCTTTTCGAACACCCCGTATCCCAGCGGACGGACCACCCTCGTGTTCCTGCTCCTGTCGCAAGGGAAGTACATCCGCATGTGCTACTCTAATTCTACCACGGGCCGTCAGGTCTGTCCCGGGGGTTTCTGCCCACAGGCCTGTGCGGGGTTTCGTGGCGTGCCGACCGGCCGGCTGAGATCGGGCCGTGATGATGACCGGTCACCCATCGGTCAGATGTGAACCGAGGCAGGCTCTGGGCTTGATGGCGAGGGGGGCCTATCCTGAGCGTTTTGCCTCGTCTGTCTGGCGGCCTGCTAC
Source organism: uncultured Pirellulales bacterium (assembly GCA_964579055.1). Lineage (GTDB taxonomy): Bacteria > Planctomycetota > Phycisphaerae > Sedimentisphaerales > Anaerobacaceae > Anaerobaca. The sequence goes on along the minus strand of CAZOFX010000007.1, from coordinate 44,861 downwards.
GCCTCGGGAGAGGCATCTGCGAGAGCGCCACCACACGAGTCCCTTCAGAGACCGATCCTCGCGGGTGGAACTCTCTCGACCCGAGTTGCGACATAGATTATGCCAATGCGATCGGTGCGATCTGCTCCGCACGCGGCGTCGGACGCCCCCGAGAATCGGACCGCTTTCTCGCGGAATCCGCGCAATGAAGAGTGGCTCGACGCGTCTATAGGAGTATAATGCCCGTAGGTGTGGCTGTGGATCCTGCATGCGGTTGGTGACTTGGGAAGGGATTGATAGTGAGGTCGGCTCGTGTACTTGTCATCCTCCTGGTGGTTGTCCTGGTCCTGGGTGTTTTGGGAGGGGGGGGATTCGTTCTGTTCCGGGGCCGTGGCGGCGCGGCGAACAAGGCGACCGTTGTCCGCGTGGAAGAGGCCCGGATCGGAGAGCTGATCGAGATCGTCAGTGCGCCTGGCGAGATTGAGCCGAAGATCAACGTAGAGATCAGCGCCAAGACCTCCGCACGCGTTGTCGACTTGCCCTACCTGGAGGGTGCAACCGTCACGAAGGGCGACCCGGACGCCGATCCGCCGATTCCTCCGTCCGTTCTCGTACGCCTCGACTCCAAAGACCTGGAGAGCCGTCTGCTTTCGGCGCAGGCCAGTCGAGCGGCCCAGGCGGCGCAGATCGAGGTGGAGAAGGCGAGGATTTCCAGCCAGGAAGCCAATCTGATGGCGCAAGAGGCCACCGTAGAGAAGGCCCGGCGGGACTACGAACGCCAATGTGCCCTGCTGCGAACCAACGACGTCAGCCAGGTGACGTGTGACGACGCCCGTTTCAAGGTCGAGGAATTGGAGTCGCAACTGGAGGGGGCGCGGCACAACCTGGACGCGGCGCGCCTCAATCTCAAGGTGCTCGAACACAACCTCGAAGTGGCCGACGAAGGGATCGCGCAGGCCAAGGAGGCGCTGAGCTATACAACGATCACTTCGCCCATCGACGGCGTGATTACGCGAATCAACGCCGAGGTCGGCGAGATGGTGGTCACGGGAATGATGAACAACCCGGGCACCAAGATTCTCGAGGTCGGTGATTTGTCCGAAATGCTGGTGGTGGCGCAGGTCGATGAGTCGGACGTAGGCAAGCTGCGGGTCGGCCAGGCAGCGCAGGTGCATATTCAGGCCTGGCCGGACAAGGTCTTTCCCGGCAAGGTCCGCGCCATTGCCCTGAGCCAGGACGTGGGCACCGAGGGATCGAAATACTACGAGACCGAGATCCTGCTGATCGATCCAAGCGAACAGATCTTCACCGGCATGACGGCCGACGCGGACATTGAGGTGGCCGAGCACAAGGACGTTCTGGTTCTGCCGAGCCAGGCGGTGCTGGGGCGGGAAGTCGACTCGCTGCCCATCGACATCCGTGACCAGCTCGGCGAGGAGGACAAGAGCAAGACGTTTGCGACGGTGGTTTACCGCTATATCGACGGTAAGGCGGTGATCACCCCGGTCCGGATCGGCGCCAGCAATGCCACGCATACGATCGTCGAGTCCGGAATCGCGCCCGGCGAGAAGATCGTGGTCGGACCGTTCAAGGAGCTCGAGAAGCTCGCGCACGACCAGACGATCAAGGATGAACGGGAAGCCAAGGCCGAAGAGGATGCCAAGAAGAAAGCGGAAAAGGCCCAAGCCAGTGACTCCAACGATGTCAACGACGTCCAACGCCCCAGCGACGCCAACGCCGCATAGCAAGATCGTCATCCGGCTCGACAACGTCACGCGTGTATACAAGGTGGGCGTGGAGCGCATCCACGCACTCGACGGGGTGACTCTCGAACTGCGTCAGAACGAATACGTGGCCGTAATGGGTCCCTCCGGCTCGGGCAAGAGCACGCTGATGAACCTGTTGGGATGCCTGGACCGCTGCACGAGCGGCGTCTATGAGCTGGACGGCTACGACACGACCCGTCTGGGGGCCGGCGGTCTGGCCCACATCCGCAACACGCGGATCGGGTTCGTGTTCCAGTCGTTTGAGCTGATGGGCCGTTCCAGCGCACTGAAGAACGTCGAGATGCCTCTGATCTACTCGCGAGACGGTTGGTGGAGCCGACACAAACGGGCCACGCAAATGCTCGAACGCGTCGGGTTGGGCGACCGGGTCAGGCACCGGCCCAACCAGCTCTCCGGCGGAGAGAAGCAGCGCGTAGCCATCGCGCGGGCCCTCGTCTGCAACCCGAGCATTCTGCTGGCCGATGAACCCACCGGCAATCTCGACAGCAAAACCAGCGAGGAGATCCTCAAGTTGTTCGATCAGCTCCATGCCGAGGGCCAAACGATTGTGCTCGTGACCCATGAAGAGAGCGTGGCGCGTCACGCCAAGCGCGTGATCCGTATGATGGACGGCCGTATCTTCACGGACTTGTCCAGCGAAGAGGATCAGGCCCAGCGAGCCGCCATGGCCGAGCACTTCGGGGAGGTGCTGAAATGAAGGCGATCCTGGGTATCCCGTTGGCCTTCCTGAAGCTGTTCTACCAGAGCATCTATCTGGCGCTCGGCCAGATCTGGGCGAACAAGGCGCGGTCCATCCTGACCACGACCGGCATCGTGATCGGAGTCGCCTCGGTCACGTCGGTGATCGCGGCTTTGACGGGCCTGAAGGCGAATGTGTTGAGCAACTTCGAGTCGCTCGGTACGAATAAGATCTTCATCAGTCCTCACTGGCCCAGGACAGGGCGGTTCGAGAACGCTTCGTGGCGTCTGATCCGCTTCCGGCCGGAGGTGTTTGAGGGACTGAAGGAACGCTGTCCGTCGATCGACGATCACACGTTGATGACCGAGCGAAGTCAGACCGTTCATTACGGTGTGGAGAGCATCGACAACGCCCGCATCTATGGCATCAATCCGTCCTGGCACCGGATTGAGAACCGCTCCGTGATCATGGGCCGGCCCTTCACTCTGATGGACGAGGAGAACGGCTGGCAGGTTTGCCTGATCACGCCCAAAGTGCGCGACGAGCTGCGGATGGACCGCAACTGCGTAGGCAAGAGGATCGTCGTCGGCCGGCGCAGCTTCACCATCGTGGGCGTGGTCGAGCAGCGGGTCGAGTCGTCCATGTTCGGCGGGATGGGCTCGTCCGAGGAGATCTTCATTCCCTTCCCCACCGCGTGGAGGCTGTGGGGCCCCTGGACGTGGATGTACGCCATCGCCAGTTGCCGCAAGCCGGAGCTGTCGGCCGAGGCCCAGGCGGAGCTGCGGTTCTTCCTGAGGCAAGCCCGGCGTCTGGGGCCTGGCGACCCCGACACGTTCCGTCTGGAGGTCATCGAGGAGTACCTCAAGCAGTTCAACACCGTGGCCAAGACCACCACGGCCATCGCCGGCGGGGTCGTCGGTATCTCCCTGCTGGTCGGCGGGATCGGGATCATGAATATCATGCTCGTGTCCGTCTCCGAGCGCACGCGCGAGATCGGCCTGCGCAAGGCGGTGGGAGCCCGACCGTCGGCGATTCTCTTTCAGTTTCTGGTCGAGTCGGTGGTGCTGTGCCTGTTCGGTGGCCTGATCGGCGCCGGCTGCGGGCAGTTACTGACCGAGTTGATCGCCAAGATCCCCGGCGCGGCTTTGGACAAGGCGTATATTCCGCTGTGGGCGCTCGGCCTTTCATTTGGCTTCGCGGCCGCGACCGGCGTGTTCTTCGGCATGTTCCCGGCCGTCAAGGCCGCCCGCTTGGACCCCATTGAGGCGCTCAGACATGAATAGTGGACAGTATCTCCCGAGATCAGTCTGTCGTGCGATTGTTGCGGCTCTTACGGTGGCTCTGCTGAGCGGTTGCGATGCGTACCTGCCCGGCCCGGGCTATGAGGACGTCAAGATTCCCGAAGAGAAGCTCCGTCAGATCGAGACGCTGGAACTCCAGGAGGCCGAGCCCAATCAGGTCAAGACCGCCGACGCCAATGAAACGCCCCCGGCCGAGCTGGAGCTATCCCTGGAGCAGTGCCGGGCCCTGGCGCTGAGCAACAACCTCGAACTCAAGGCGGCGCTGATCGACCCGGCCATCGCCGCCGAACGGCTCAGCGAGGAAGAAGCCAAGTTTGAATCCTCCTTCTTTGCCAACGCCAGTGCGACGAAGTGGGAACAGCCCAGCGGGAGGGTTGTCGATATTGGGGACGGCACCTTCATTTCCGTCGTCGACGCATCGCAGACGGAGCAGACGAATGCCGATCTGGGTGTTCAGGTCCCCCTGCGAACCGGTGGGAATGTCACGTTCGATCTTGCCGATAGCCGTCGCAATGACCTCAACGGAGACCCCAACTACAACCCGTCTTTTGAGAACCGGTTCTCTGTATCCATCAGTCAGCCTCTGCTACGCAATGCCGGCAAATGGGCCAACATGCATTCCATTCGGGTCGCCGGGTACAACCTCCAAGCGGCGGACGCCCGCGCCAAATTGGAGGTGATCACCGTCCTGGGGGCGGTGGACCGCGTCTACTGGCGGTTGTATGCCGCCCGCAGGGAACTCGACGTCCGCAAGCAGCAGTACGATCTGGCGCAGGCCCAACTGGAACAGGCCCGCCGCTTCGTCGAGCAGGGGGAACGCTCCCAGGTCGAGGTCGTCCGCGCCGAGGCCGGCGTGGCCCAGCAGTTGGAGGCCATTATCATCGCGGAGAACAATCTCCGGGACCGCGAGCGCGAGCTGAAACGCGTCATCAACAGAGCCGCCCTCGACCTGCAGACGCCGACGGTTCTCGTTCCTCTGACCGAACCCGATCCCGTCTTCTACGCGATGCGCCGCTCGGAACTGGTCCGGACGGCCATGGATTCTCGAACGGAGCTGCTCGAACTCCAACTCCAGCTCCTCAGCGACGCCAGCACGGTAGACTACATGCGCAATCTGGCGTTGCCCTTGGCGACGCTGGAGTACAGCTACAACATCAACGGCACCGGGTTTGCCAGAAACGATTCCTTCGACCTGCTCTACGACAGCGATTTCACCGGCCATCGGCTGAATGCGCAGATGGTCGTTCCCATCGGCAACAAGGCAGCCAAGAGCCGGATTCGTCAGGCCGTCTACCAGCGCCGCCAGCGGATGGCCACCCGCAACGATCGCGAGCGCATGATCGAGCTGGAGGTGCTCAACGCCATCGACCAGGTCGAGGCCAACTGGCAGCGGATTCTCGCCGCCCGGCAGAACAGCATCCTGAACGGCCGGCTGTACGAGGCCGAGCGGCGTCAGTTTGAGCTGGGGGCCCGCACCAGCACCGACGTGCTCGACGCGCAGACGAAGTTCGCCGACGCCCAGAGTGCTGAAATCACGGCGTTGGCGGAGTACCAGATCGCCCTGGTGGACCTGGCCTACGCCACCGGGACCGTACTGGGAGCGGCCCGCATCCAGTGGGAACCCATCGTGCCCGATTCCGACACGCCTTGATCGGTGGGGGCGTCCCGGCGCGCCGGGACGCCCCTACCAGGCTGGCTTCGTCCGAAAACCTGCTAATTGTCCCACGTCTTTCTGCCGATAAGACCCGTAGATTGTCCGCGGGCCATCTCCCGGCGCGCCGGGACGCCCGCACACGTAGGGGCGAATGATTATTCGCCCGTACCTCGATTGGAGTGATCCGATGAGATCGAACAAGCGAACGTATGTCGCTATTGCGGCTGTAGTTATCGGCATTATCGTCCTGGCGCTGTCGACGTCGGTGGGCCAGAACCGCAGGAATTACGACGTGGAGGCCCAGGTCTACACGACGCCGGAGTACCGCACGGACGCAGGCCGGGCTATCGACGCCTACGAACGCGTCATGGAACGCTATATGGACGCGACCGAGCAGGGTTTCGCAGGGATCGCGGCCGACCTCGGTGCTGTGGCCACCAGGCTGGAATCCATCGACGCCAGGCTGGCGAAGCTGGATGAGCGTCTGGAACGCATCGAGCGTCACCTCGGCATCCTGCCGCCTCCGCCGGCACCCGATCCCAACACGCCACAACCTCCCGCTCCCGCACCCCTGTCGGCACCCGCGCCTCGCCGATACGGCGGCCAATAGCTCTTCCGGGCAGATCCTGTCAGCCCTCGCCTCGCGCATTGTAGAGGTGTCCGCCGGCGGCCAGGTAGTGCTGGAGGACGGCTCGGGCCTCGTCGCGGCAGAGGTCTCGGACGACCTCGATTCCCCGGCTTCGCAGAGCGCCGACCCAATCGCTGGGTTTGGCTCCTTCGTCGAAACCAATGGCGCAGGCGTCCTCGCCTCGCGCCCCGCACAGGACGCGGCGGACGCCCGACCATGGGATGGCCCCGAGGCACATCGCGCAGGGTTCGGTGCTCGTCACAAGCTCGCAGATCATCCCATCCGCCCCGAGGTCGTATGACCCGATCGCCTGCTGCGCCAGCGCGATGGCGACCATCTCGGCATGGGCGATCGAGCAGTTCAAAGGCTCGACCAGATTGACGCCCGGCGCGAGGAGCTGCCCGCTGCCGGCCTCGAACACGGCAGCGCCAAACGGCCCGCCCGTTTTGTGCTCGACGTTTCGTTTGGCCAGATCGATTGCGAACCGCATCCTCGCTTGCCTGGTGTCGAATCTCACCTGCCTTTCGATGGCGAACTCCCGCAGCCACTGCGGCAATCGTAGAACTATCTCGTCAGGTCGTTTGCTGGGTGCCATTGCTGCTCCTTGCCTCAAGACCGATCTTCGCGATAATACTACGCGGCAGATACACGGCAATCAATTCTATTGACCTCTTACAGACGGCGCATTGCCGGCGAAGAAAGGACCGCGATGAGGAAATGCCACGAGGGACGACGATGGACCATTGTGCCAATCTGGTTGGCGGTTTGCGTGGTCACAGTTGCCGAAGGCGTCCAAGCCCAGGTCCCGAGCGAATTCGGTATCGCGGCCTGCTATCCTTACGATCGGCAGATCGCGAGCGATCCAAACGTGATCGTTGCGGCGGATTTCGAATCGGACGCTTGGCGTCGGGACTTCTCGGGAGGGGATCGGCCGACGGTGAGTGTGTTTGCCGAGGACCAGGAGCGAGCGTTCCGGCCTCTGTCGGGCAAGGCGCTGCGGATCGAGGTGCCCCAGGGCGAGCACTACGGCGCGAGCATCGAATACGAGTTCAAGAGAAGAGTCGGGTACGAGCCGGAGGAGATTTACTTTCGCTACTACCTGCGGTTCGGCAGCGACTGGGACCCCGCACGAGGAGGGAAGCTGCCAGGTATCGGCGGCACATACGGCCGGGGCGGCTGGGGCGGCCGGCCCAGCGACGGCCGCAACGGATGGTCCGCGCGCGGGCAGTTCGACGGCCAGAAGGGCGGGAAGACCCCCATCGGGTTCTACTGCTACCATGCCGACATGAAAGGCCGGTACGGCAGCAGTTGGATCTGGGAGAAGAATAGCCTGGGCTATCTCGAAAACAACCGCTGGTACTGCATCGAGCAATACGCCAGGCTCAATACGCCGGGACAAAACGACGGTGTCTTGCGCGGCTGGGTCGACGGCAGGCTGGCATTCGAGCGGACCGACGTCCGCATGCGTGACATCCCCGATCTGAAGATCGAATCCATCTGGATCAACGTCTACCACGGAGGCACGTGGTCGGCGGCGAGCGACGACCACCTCTTCATCGACAACGTTGTTATCGCAAAGCAGTACATCGGCCCTATGGCACACGAGGCCGACGTCGTTGTCTACGGCGGGAGTTCAGCCGGCGTGATCGCCGCTGTGCAGGCGGCGCGGATGGGCAAATCCGTTGTCATCGTCTGCCCCGACAAGCACCTCGGCGGGCTTTCATCCGGCGGGCTCGGCTGGACCGACACCGGTCGCAAGGAAGTCATTGGTGGTCTGGCCCGTCAGTTCTACCACCGCATCTGGCAGCACTATCAGCAGGACGACGCCTGGAAGTGGCAGGATCGCTCCGATTACGGCAATCGTGGGCAGGGTACGCCCGCCATCGACGGGGCCGAACGCACGATGTGGATCTTCGAGCCGCACGTCGCCGAGCGGGTCTTTGAGAATCTCATCGCCGAGCACAATATCCCGGTCTATCGCGACGAGTGGCTGGACCGCGAGAGAGGCGTCCAGAAGGTTGGCGGCCGGATCGAGTCGATAACGACCCTCAGCGGCAAGACCTTTCACAGCAAGATGTTCATCGACGCGACGTACGAAGGTGACCTGATGGCCTCAGCCGGTGTCTCGTATCACGTCGGGCGGGAGGCCAGCAGTCGCTACGGCGAAACGTGGAACGGCGTGCAGCCCGATGCGAGGCATCACGGACACTACTTCAAGAAACCCGTGGACCCTTACGTGACACAAGGTGATCCGAGCAGCGGTCTGCTGCCTCGCATCAGCCGCGATCCCATCGGGACCAAAGGGCAGGGCGACGACCGCATCCAGGCTTATTGCTTTCGGATGTGCCTGACGAATGTCCCGGAGAACCGTGTGCCGTTTGCGAGGCCCGAACACTACGATCCGGCGCAGTATGAGCTGGTGCTGCGAGTCTTCGACACCGGCTGGCGGGAGACGTTCGACAAATTCGACCCGATCCCAAACCACAAGACCGACACGAACAACCACGGCCCGTTCAGCACCGACAACATCGGCATGAATTACGATTATCCTGACGCGTCGTATGAACGCCGAAGGCAGGTCCTCGCCGAGCACGAGACCTACCAGAAGGGGCTGATGTACTTCATCGCCAACGATCCTCGCGTGCCTGCCGACGTACAGGAGCGAATGCGGCAGTGGGGTCTGGCCAAAGACGAGTTCATCGACAACGGCCATTGGCCTCATCAGCTCTACATCCGCGAATCGCGTCGGATGATCGGCCTGTACGTAATGACGGAGAACGATGTGCTCTGCAAACGAGCGGTTCCACAGCCGGTGGGGATGGGATCGTATGCGATGGATTCGCACAACGTCCAGCGATACGTCACCCCCGACGGTCTCGTACAGAACGAAGGGGATATCGGCGTCAGTCCGCCCGAGCCTTACCGGATCGCCTATGGCTCGCTGTGCCCGAAGAAGGACGAGTGTGAGAACCTGCTGGTTCCCGTCTGTCTGTCCAGTTCGCACATCGCCTACGGGTCGATTCGCATGGAGCCCGTATTCATGATCCTCGGCCAGAGCGCTGCGGCTGCGGCGGCACAGGCCATCGACTCCAACTGTGCCGTTCAGGACGTGGACTACGATGATCTTCGCAGTCGATTACTCAACGAGGATCAACGTTTGTGAGCGGCCAGGGAATGACTCTGGCAGATGCCGCCACAGCCGATCGGAGGCAGCCCGGTGAATAATCCGCACAAATACCATGACTTATGGCCCGATATCCGGTATGAACGAGTGGATCGCCTGTTCGTGGGCCAGGTTCGAAAGCCCTGCTATGCTCTTGAAATCGGCAACGCCGAAGCAAGGAGATCGTGTTGGCCAGAGACAACTACAAATACGCGAAGCGTGGCAGGGAAATCGCCAAGAAGAAGAAACAGGAAGAGAAGCTCCAGCGGAAGCTGGCCAAGAGCGATCCGGAGGGCAGCGAGAACCCGGAGTCGACGGAGGACAATGGTCCCGCAGAAACAGAGCCTGAATCCTGAAGCTCGGCAGGGCTCGAACGGGGGATTCCGCCTGGAACCATCTCTGAACGGCTGGCTGGTCGGTCGTTTCGGAGCGTTGGAGGAGATCGGCATTCCACACCTCGTTACGACGCGTCACGGGCCGGATGTCGGACAGGTTCGTCGCGAGACTGACGCCGCAGGCCGCAAGATCGCGCAGTTCCTCGGCTTGCAGGAGGCAGCTTTCCTCGAACAGGTTCACGGCGGCGATGTTCTCACCTGCGATGCGGGAGGTCAGGCCGGGCGGGCCGATGGGCTGGTGACTGCGAGCCGGTCGCTGGTCCTGCTGGGCAAGAGTGCGGACTGTCCTATTGTGCTGATCGCCGACAGGCGAGGACGCGCCGTCGGCTTCGCGCATGCTTCGTGGCGAGCCACGGTGGCCGGGATTACCCCGGCCGTCGTGCGCCGGATGATCGAATGCGGCTGTGTTACGAACGATCTGGTGGCCTGTGTCTGCCCGTCGGCCGGGCCGGAGTGCTACGAGGTGGGCCAGGAAGTTCGCATGGCGGCGATCGAGAGTCTCGGTCCCCACGCGGCGGCCTTCTTTCATCCTGGTCCCAACGGTAAGGATCACTTCGATCTGTGGGCAGCCAACCGAGATGGTCTCGTGCGCGCGGGCGTTTGCTCTTCGTCAATTTATGTCGCGGGGATTTGCACGCTGTGTCGCAATGACATATTCCCAAGCCATCGTCGAGAGGGGGAGAGTGCCGGACGATTCGCTGCCGCGATCGGGATGTCGCCTTCGCGATGAACAGTACGGGCGAATAATCATTCGCCCCTACCGATCGAGGCGAGGGTCGATGGCGTACTGATCTCTGAAAATCTCGCCGGTCAGGTAGTCGGTGAACGTCACCTTGACGGTGAGCGGTTCGGCCAGCACGTCCAGCTCCGGCGGCGCGTCGAATGTCAGACGGTAGTTGGCCGAGACCAGCGTGTCATACCAGAGCTTCCGCAGGTCATTCGGATCGACCTGCCACTGGCCCAGCATGGCCTGGCCGTTGAGGTTGTTCAGGTTCCAGAGTTGCACGTCCATCGTGCCGGCGGCTTTCACGGCGTCCCCGTCGATGTCGATAGGCTCGACGTAGACGATGAGCTTCTCTCGCTTGCCGTCATTGTCCTTGTCGTAGAAGTTGCTGTACCGGGTGACCTTGACCCGTTGGAGTCTGTACGGATTGAGGGGCTTGTCTTCGGGAAAGACCGACAGGGCCTTGATCTGCTCGGCCAACTGCTGGTTCTCGGCCTTGGCCTGCTGAAGATCCCGCATCAGTTCGGTCTTTTCCCGGGCGATTTGCTGGACCTTGATCTCCGCAGGGGCCTTTCTCTCACTGCCGATGCCGCAGCCGGCCGCAAGCACCGCAACGAGCGTTAGGCCGCAGGCCAGGGCTACACCATGCCCCCAAGCGAGAGCGCCGCTATTGTGCATGGGCCCGTCGTCACTTCTGGTTGTCGTCATCCTTCTCACGGTCTTTTACAATCTCCGGGGCTTTCTGGAGAATCCGGTCGGCCAGGCCGTACTCGATGGATTCCTCGGCGCCGAGCCAGAGGTTTCGGTCGCAGTCTTTTTCGATCTTCTCGGAGCTCTGTCCGGTGTGTTTGGCGAGGATGTCGTACAGCCGGCTGCGCAGTCGGAGGATCTCCTGGGCTTCGATGTCGAGGTCGGTGGCCGGACCTTCCATGACGCCCATGATGTGCGGCTGGTGCAGCAGGATGCGGTTGTTGTTGAGCAGGAACCGCTTGCCCGCATGGCCTCCCGCCAGCAGCACGGCGCCCATGCTGGCGGCTTGTCCCACGCAATAGGTCGCGACGTCGCAGCGAAGGAACTGCATCGTGTCGTAGATCGCCAGCCCGGCGGTGATCGAACCACCCGGCGAATTGATGTAGAAGTGGATATCGCTCTTGCTGTCCTCGTTGCTGAGGAACAGCATCTGGGCGATCATCAGGTTGGCCACGGAGTCGTTGACGGGCCCGCCCAGGAAGATGATCCGATCCTTCAGGAGGCGGGAGAAGATGTCATAGGCCCGCTCGCCGCGACCGGTCTTCTCGATGACGATAGGCACTAATTGCTCATTTACAGCCATCTGTGTCTTTCCTTCGTTGGTCAGAGTCGGCTGGACATGCTGTAATCGGTCAGCCCTGGTTGTCCGACGACGTCGTGTCTGTCTTGTGTTCGCTCTTGGCGCCCTTGTCCTCGGCACTCGCCGGCTGGTCCTTCTTCTCGTCCTCCTGGAGCACCTCGTCGATCAGGCCATAGTCCTTGGCCTCCTGCACGCTCATGTAGCGATCGCGCTCGGTTTCCTCGATGATCTTCTCCACGGGCTGGCCCGTATGTTTGGCGAAGATTTGCGCGAGGACTCTCTTGGACTTCAGGATCTCCTCGGCCTGGATCTTGATGTCCGAGGCCTGTCCGGTGACACCGCCCCAGGGCTGGTGAAGCATGATCTTGGCATGGGGCAGGGCATACCGGCTGCCCTTGGTCCCGGCCGCGAGGATCAGCGCGCCGCCGGACTGGGCCCGGCCGATGCAGTACGTCGCCACCGGCGAGCCCACGAATCGGATCGTGTCGTAGATCGCCATCGTGTCGTCGACGGTCCCGCCGGGCGAGTTGATGTAGAGGCTGATCTCACGTCCGCGTTTGAGATTGTCCAGGTACAGCATCTTCATGATGACTTCGGCCGCCCGGGCGTAGTTGATCTCGCCGATGAGAAACACGATCCGGTTCTCCAGCAGCATGTCGTCCAGACTCATCTGGCGATACCGCTGGTATTGGCCGCCGCCGTACTGGCTGAAGGCGTCGTTGTAGCTGTCGATGACCCGTGCCGGGTGTTCTAAGGACATGCAATACCTCTCTACTGATCCTTTTTCTCTGCCTTATCCTCCGCCGATTTCTTGGCGGTCTTCCTGGCCCTCTTGGGTTTGCCTTCTGTCCCCTGGGCCTCTTGTTCCGTGATATCGGCTGTTTCGAGGAGTTTGTTTATACATTTGTTCTGCCGAACGTCCATCCGGAACTGGGCCAGGGAGCCGTCCCGCTCCATTTGTTCCTTCATCTTCTCGGGCCGCTGTCCCCGCTGGATGGCAATCTGAGCGATATGCCCGTTAATCTCTTCCTCCGTGACCTCGATTTCGAGTTTATCGGCCACTTTGTCCATGATGAAGAAGGTCTTGAGCTGCTCCTTGGCCTGCTCTTCGCTGCCGGCGCGAAGCTGTTCCATCTGCTCCTCGATCTGCTGGCGGGACAAGCCTCGCTGGAGGAGGTTGATGTACTGACGTTGGAGGATCGTGCCTGCCTGCCGAGCCACGATGTCCAGGGGCAGGTCGAAACGGGTGTTGCCGAGCAGGTATTGGTAGATCTGCTCGCTCATGTCGTTGCGGACGCGGTCTTCCTGCCGCTCTTGCAGGTTGTCCTGGACGCGCTCGCGAAGCTCCGCTTCGCTTTCGACGTTGTAGCGCTGGAGGAACTGCTCGTTGATCTCAGCCGGCTTGAGGTACTTGATCTCCCTGACCTCGATGGAGATGTCCACCTTTCGGCCGCGATATTCCTCCCGGAAGTAGGTTTTGGGGACCTCGACAGTGGTCGTCTTGATGTCACCGACCTTGGCGCCGACGAGCAACTCGTCAAGCTTCTCGACCGGGACGGCCCCGACGAAGCCGCTGGCACGGACGTAGACCTCGGTGTTATCCAGCTTGGTCTCCGCTTCGAGCGTCGGGCCTTCTTCGGGCTCCTCTCCCTTTTCCGCCTTCTCGGCCGCTTCAGCCTGTTTGGCTTTCTCTTCCTCGGTCAATTCGGGCCGCAGCAGCACGTCGGCGATGATCTGATCGTCCAGCTCGACTGAACCGCCCTCACGTGGGGTCCAGACGCCGGACCAGCGGCGCAACTGCTCGATCTCGCGGCCGATCTGCTCCTCGGTGACTGCCAGCTTCTCCCGTTTGACAGGGATCTTCTCGAGCTTGGGCAGCTCGAATTCCGGGCGGACCTCGGCCTCGAACTGGAATTTCATCGCCCCGGACGCCGGAAGCTCAACCTTCTCGAAATCGATGTCGGGATCGCCCAGGATGTCCAGCTCCTTGTCCTTGATGGCCGCTTCGCTGGCCTCCGCCAGGAGCTTGAGCTTGATCTGCTCATTCGTCTCCTTGCCGAAGCGCTTCTCCAGGAGACGGCGGGGGGCCCGGCCTTTACGGAAGCCCGGCAGAACCGCCTCGCGGCTCAGCTCTTTGTACTGCTCGTCGATGGCTTCCTTGATGCTCTCTTCGGGGATCTCGATGGCCACCTTCTTCTTGCAGGGTCCGGCGTCCTCCACCGTCACGACGTTCCTGGCGGTACGCGGCGGCTTCTCCTGCTCCTGGTTCGTTGAAGCGGTCGAGTCCTTCGTTTCTTCCTCCATCGTAGTGCTCCCAGACAGATAGTGAGTTCTGCTTGATTCCAATAAACAAAAAAGGCCTCAGGGAAAACACCTCCCTTAGCCCGATGATCGCCATGTCCATCCCGGCCGCCACAGGCGACCAGGCTTAGCATATCGGCGACCAACGCCAAACTACCCGTTAGCCGGTAACTCGCCGATACTATGTGGTTCCCCGACGCGAACGTGCGTCTGAAAGGCCCCATCCATAGGAATAACGCCCCAAAAGCGGGCGATGAGACTTGAACTCACGACATTCACGTTGGCAACGTGACGCTCTACCACTGAGCTACGCCCGCGATACAACGAGTAGAGTATAGTGGTGCCGTTTCCTCCTGGCAAGTGCATTCTCAGTAAAAAATCTGATGTTTCCGCCGGACGCCGGGACGCTACAATGCGGCAGACGGCCCCGAAATGGCGGCCGCCGCGAGAATCAGCAGGGCGATCGCCAGTCGGGTGATGGAAAGACCTCCGAACCTCTCCATCTTCCGACCCTCCTTCGAAGCCTGATTTCCTTGACGGCTCTATCGGCGCCCGACGCAGGCCGCTGAAGCAAATCCTCAACTCCTGCCGGCTGCTTCTCGTCCGGGAGCGGCTCTACCCACGTGGGTCAAGTGACCGGGCGAACCGCAGCATGCCAGTCCAGTCGCTCAACTGATGGCCACGACGAGGATTGCATGGAGTCGACCGTTGCGCGTGATCAGGTAGCCGCAGCATCCGTGAGGGCCGTTCCATGTTTCGCCCGGCGACTCGAAATACCACAGTTGATCCCCGGCCTCGTACTTGCGTCCGAATACGTGCCAGTGGTCCCACTTGGTGCTCCCGATGCCCGCCTCGTCGAGGCTGCATCGCTCTTCCAGGAGGATGCGAGGTGAATGCGGACCGAAATGAGAGCGGTAGTGCTGCCGGAGGTCTTCAAGCGAATTCAGGGGAACCTGTTTCCAGGCCACGACCTGATCTCCCGTCGCGACTCCCCGCAACAGTGACTCGTAATCGGCGTAACTGGCGTGGAAGGTCACAGTTCGGTTCAGGAGCATCGCGGCGAGTCTGCCGTCGCGCACGATGATGTACCCGCGTCCGGGGCGGTACCTGCCCCCCTGGGAGGGCGGACAGGTGAAATGCCACAACTCGTCGCCCTGGCGGTACTTCTCGCTGAAGACTTGCCATTCGGCCCATGTGTTCCAATCAGGCACAAATGCATCCCTGACCAGATCGGGCAGCTCCTGGACCGAGGTCTCGATGTAGTGCTGCTGCACCTGGTCCAATGAGTCGAGGCGTTGCCCGCGGTAACGCAGGATATCCGCCGGGCCGACGGTTTCGTCCAGCAGGTGGGCGTAGTCGGCATAGGTGGCGTCGAATTCGCTCTGCATGGCCGAATCGAACGTGTCGTTGTCCGCAAACACCACGCACAAGCTCAACGGGTCTGCGGAGGTGTTTGCCGGCTTCTTCTCGACGCACGATGCGCCGACGGTGATGAGAATGAGCGTGAGAACCACGAACGCGACGTGGGCAGTTCTGGAAACGAAATGTCTTTTCATCTTTCACCCTTCTCCTGAGGCCGGATTTGCGGCCCTCTGTCCTCGTACGCGGCCGCCCTGGATCGCCAGGGCATAGTCCGCCTGCTGTCCGGCGATATCGGCAGAAATCGGGGGTCGGATGAATGAAAAATGCCGCCAAATTGCGAAACCGGATTGTTTTGCCCGGCGGCGGGGTCGCTGCTATCAGTTTCCAGGCGGCAGGGCACGGGCTGAGACGGACACGGCCGATTCACCGGGCAGGCCCGGCTGCGTTTCCGGGCCGTTCCAGACCCGCAGCTCGGTGATCTCGATCTCCGCCTTGACCTCGTCCAGGGGACCCACGTCGTACAGGTGGCCGCCGGAGCACAGGAACCGCCGGCGCGAGCCCGGCATGATCGGGCCCCGCCAGTCGTGATCGGCGGCAAAGGGAGTGGCCGCCCATTCCTGGGATTCGGTCAGCAGGCCCCCGTTCTCGTCCAGCAGGATCACACGGAGCGACAGCAGCGAGACGACCTCTTTGCCGTTGTTGGTGATCTCGATGGCGGTTTGGGCCCGTCCGTGCGATCCGGGGCGGGTAACGACCCTGGCTTCCACGGCCAATTCCCGGCAGTAGTCGGGGTCCCGGCGGTCGTCGAGCATGTCCGACAGGGCCGGCGGCAGTGCCTGGCGGAACTGGGGGAGGCCGTGGATAGCCCCCTGGGCCAGGGAAATGACCTGATCGGACTTCTCGCTGGCCAGATGGACCCCGTAGAGCACCAGCACGGTCAGGCTGACCACCACCGTGATGACGATGGCGCTGAGGCCGAAGGCCGCGCTGGACAGAAACGAGTGCTTCCGTACCGTGATGTGGGAATGGTCCATGCTCATATCGAATACTCCTTCATAGGGTCGTTTCACACTTGTCTGGTTAGTCGTTGGCGGCCGGGAAAGATTTCAGGCGCGCTGCCCTTTTTGCGGGTCTTCCGGACCGGCCGTGCCCGGAAGCGGCCGACCCGGCAAATACGGCGTCCGACGGGTCGGAATGGCCTTGACAGACCCGTAGAAAACGCGGATAATCTGGGTTGTATCTGGGAACACAGGCGGTCTGGTGCGCATCTTGAATCGCGAAAGGCAACATTGTCCGGCAGGATAAGGAGCGGCATCATGAAGCGAAGAGCAGGGTTCACACTCATCGAGCTGTTGGTCGTCATCGCAATCATTGCGTTGTTGATGGGTATTCTGATGCCCGCGCTGAGCAGGGCCAGAACGCAGGCGCGCATGATCCGCTGCCAGTCCAATCTGGGGCAGTACGCTCTGGCGGCCAAGATGTATTCCAACGATTGGGACTTCGATTTTCCCTATTCATTCACGTGGCTCTACAACAAGGGGGGCGTCAACCACAACTGGCATGACGCCAGCACCAATCTCGATCAACACCCTGAGCTGGCCGGTTGCATGTGGCCGTATCTCAGGGGACTGGGCATTCACCTGTGTCCCGATTTCGACGTCATTGCCCGATCGCATGGTTGCGGCGGCACCTGGGAACACGGTACGGTGTGCGGTATTCCCGTCGAGCCGCAGTACAGCTACACCATGAACTCCCATCTCAACGGGGACGCATGGGACTCTGTGCCGGCCCAGTTCAAGGCGGGCATCAGCAAGTTCAAGAAGGAGACCATGGTGAAGAATCCCTCGAAGGTGTTCTACTTCTCCGAGGAGAACCCATGGATCATCCCGGAGCTGAACGTCGCCGGGATCAACGACAACAACACGCGTGCCAGGCCGAACAATGCGGCCGACAGTCTCGGGACCTTCCACAAGGCCCCCCGCGGAGATCTCAACCAGGGTATTGTCAACGCGAGCTTCGTGGACGGCCACGTCGAGATCGCCTCGGCCTATCCGGCCGACGAACCTCCGCACAACAGCTTCGTCTTGAGCTGGCCCGCCGGTGGCGTAGTTCCGGTCTTTTAGCCGGGCCGCGGCATCGTTGCAGCCGCTGGATCAGACATCGATCAGTTGCCAGACGCGTTTCATCGCGTCGGAGGTCTTTTGTAACGCTGTGTCACTGTCCATCTGCCGCAATTGCTGATCGAATGGCTCGCATTCGACGGGGCCATCGTAACCGATCCTGACCAGGGCGTTGATGAATCCCTTCATGTCAATCACCCCCGTTGTCACGGGGAGGGCGCGCCGGTTGTCCACCTGCTGGTCGACCGGGACGCCGGCGGGGGCGTCGTTGACGTGGACGTGAACGATGTCCTTGTTCGACAGCGTCAACAGCTCCTCGACGGTCCCGTGCGAGGTATACCAGTGCCAACTGTCCATCAATAGCCCCACGTTCGGCGTACCGATGGCATTGACCAGTTCCATCATGTCTCGCTGGGCGCAGATGAAGGGGAAGCGGTTTCTCTCGCGGCTGGTGCGCGGGCCGACGAACTCCAGACCCAGGCGAAGGCCGTGGTCATTCAGCACCTTGGCTGCCTCGCGCAGCCGTGTCTTGTGTTGTTCGAAGTTCTCCAGATAGGTCAACTCGCCGTGGCCGGGCATGATCCAGGTGGCCACGCGCGTGACGCCGAGCTGTTGCAGGATAGACACTTCCTTGGGTAGCTTCTCCATGCCGCGTTGGAAGCTGTCCTGGTCCCGGCGGAACTCGACCGACAGGCCGGCGGCGCCGTAGCGAATCCCCTTGCTCTTGATCGTATCGACCCACTCGCGGATCTCGGAGCTGGAACGGTTCGCGAATTCGCTCGGGTTCGGCGTGATCCCGTCGAATCCGAACTTCACGGCGTAATCCAGCGCCTGTCGCTGATCGGCGCGGACGCCGATATGGCCGTGCCCGAGATTCTTGTAGAACCTGATTTTGTCGGCGCTTTGGGAGGCCGGAGCCGGGACGCTCGCTACGCCGAGAGCCGCGGCGGCAATCGCCGACCGGCAGAAAGTGCGTCGTGAGAGGATCATCGATGGTTCTCTTCCTGGATCGGTCATGGTCGTTTCTCCCGAATTCTTTGTGGCGATATGCCAACTGCCCTACCGCACGCGAATGGCGCCGCTGCCGGAGCGGACCAGAAGGCTGCCGGCGCCGTCGCCGACTGTTCCACGGACGTAGTTCCTGCCCGGCTTGCTCATCACTGTGACCGGCTGGCTCATGCGAACGGTGCCGCTGCTGGCCCGCAGGTCGACCTGCCCGGCGAAATCCCGAGGCATAACGACGCCGACGCTGCCCGTGCTGGACTTCACACTGGCGGCGACGTCGCCGGCGGCGTCGGGGCAGAACGCCGCCGAGATATCTCCGCTGGTGGATTCAACCTGGAGCCGTTCGCACGAGACTTCGCCGGCCGTGACAGAGCCACTGCCGGCGTGGAGGCTGATCGCCTCCGCCTGTGCGTCGTTGAGGGTTACGCGCGAGCTGGACGAAGCCATCCGGATGGAATCGGCTTCGATGTGCCGGCCGGTCACGGGCCCGGACGCGGCAAGCAACTGACAGACCCGCAGAACCGACCCGTTGGTCAGGCGAACGCCGCCGCTGGCGCTTTCGAGATAGACGTCTCCGCCGTCGATCCGGTCGCAGGAGATCGAGCCACTGGAGCAGTTCAGGCGGAGCGTGCCGGAGATGCCGGCCGCGTCGATGGAGCCACTAGTGGTCCGGGCGCCGACCTCGCCGGTCAGGTCGGCCAGGCGGATCGAGCCGGAGGCGCTGTCGCAGTCGATCCCGGTCCGCCTGGGCACGGTGATCTTGTAGCTGATGCTGATGAAGCGGCGGCTCGCAGGATCGGGCTTGTCGATTTTGACCCCAAGTCCCTCGGCGGTCTGCTCAAACCGAAGGCTGACCTGCTCGGCCATGTTTTGGGCCTCCTCCCTGCTGGCGGCGCGGGCCACGATGGTGGCGACGACGTGTACGCGGTCCGTCTCCTGGCCGGTCACCTCGATCGAGCCGCTCGTCGTCGAGACCGCCAGCGCCGACCCGGCTCCGACCGCGTGCTCCAATTCAATCGTTCTCTCCGACTTGGCCTTCGGCATGTCGCCCGAAGGCGTGCTACAACCTGTGGCCAAGCCCATCGCCGCCATGAGAAAGAACGTCCATCTGATCCATCGTTTCGATTGCATGCTCCGGCCCTCTTTGCATCTCCGTCTCAATCTGCGATCCTTCATGCGGGACATGGTACACGTTCTACTCATCGCAGGCCAACTGTTTTACGTGGCTCTGCCGGCCCGATGATTCCGACGACGTCCAGATCGTACTTCGTGTAGCTCACGTAGGTTCCGCGCAGCCACAGCAGGACGCTTGGGCCGCCTTTTCTGGCCGGGGTGATCGGACGGATGTTGTCCGCTGTCGAGTCACGGGTGATCGGTGTCCAACTCCATGTAGCGCCGCGATCCACCGTTCGGCCTTCGAAGACCTCGTAATGACGTTGGCCATCGCTGCGGCTGAGCAGAGGTTCGCCCGTGACCGGATCGGCATCCGTGGAGATGTGGAGCCGGTTCGGGTCGTCCGGATCGAGGGCAGCCAGGCCCGAGTAATGCTCCTCGCCGGCATAGAGCGCCGTCCCGGCGTGGGCGAGAAAATGGTCTTTCCAGATGCGCCCGTCCCATCGCGCATAGCGATAGTGAATGTGATTTGGGTCCAGTTGTTTCTGGACGCTGTAGACGATGGACGGATTTCCGAAGGCGTCCAGATGCAAGTCGCAGGGCCACGCGACGTGGTTCAGATCGCCCGCGAAGACCGTCGTCGCCTTCGCCGGCCGGATCGGGGCATCGTTCACATCGCAGACGACAGTCCCGTCCGAACGATAGAGCGAGCCGGCCTTCATATAGCCGTGGTAGAGGCTGTTGGCGTAGTTGTGCGGGTGGTGCTCGGTCGTGACGAAGTGAATCGTGTCGAGGCCGTTGGAGGCATACTTGACGTAGGGCCGCCCCCCGAACGCGATCAATCGCCCGCCGTACCGCCAGGTCTGTCCCATGTCATCGGAGGTGAGCCAGTTGGGGTTCCAGTGTTCGCCACGATAGAAGTTGTAGATTCGAGCCTTGCCGCCTTTTTCACTGCGGAGCAGGAAGAGATTCGAGTAGGTCACCGGCGTTTCACGTGGGAACTGTCCTTCCGGCTGCCACGACGTCGCGTCAACCGGATCGGACGAAATCCGGAAGCGAACGAGCGGGTCCGTGCCGTGCCGGCAGTACATCGCCAGGATGCACTCATCGTCCAGCGCAAGCAGGGCAGGGGCGGCGTGGTCATCGTTCTGCAGTTGGGCGTGGAGCACCGTGGTGACGCTCGATCCTTTGCCGGTCAGATCGACGGTGGTCACTTCGATATTGCCGCCCCGGTGTGCGCCGGCCGTTCCAAGGACATTGGCGACCGAGGCGAAGACGAGCCTGTCGCCGAGCACGATCGCGCGTTCGTCCTGGAACCAGCACCAGCCTCCGTTGTCGTTGAATACCGTGATCCTCTCGGCGGCCGCGTAGACCTGGAGAGCAAGCGTGTGAAGCAATCCGGCTGTCAGAAAGATCGTGATGGTGTGATTGGCTATGCTCGTCATGCGGTGCATCTCTGGCGTGCCGGCCGCCGCTAACGGGCGACCGTGATTTCGTAGTGGACCGCATCCTTGGATCGGCCGCCCTTGGGAGGCGACACCTCAAGGACAGCCGTCGATCCATCGAGGCGGTATGTGCACGGTGTCCCCTCGGCAGAGACGTTGACGCCCGCGATGTCGGCCAGCCGGGCGGGAAGCGAGCCCTCGTGCGTGGCCACATGATGGCGCAGCGCCTCGATGCACTGAAGTGCGATGACGGTTCCATCGAGCCGGTTCATCAGTTGACGGACCCGGCCGAAGGAGGACTCCATCTGTCGCCGCATCATGTTGCGCGTCGCCTCGCTGTACTGCGAGTTCGCGTCGAGGCTCTTCAACTCGGCCGAGATCGGCCGGTTCAGGTCGATCAGAGGATGCGGCAGGGCCTGCATGGCGTGGTGGAGGTTCGGACTGCCCGGCGCCTGGGCCACGTCCTCGGCGCAGCGAAGCACCATCGCCGCGATCGCGACGCCGACCATTCCCTGCACGACAGTCGGGCTTTCTCCGACGTGCCGGGCCATCGCCAGGCCGGCCTGTATCGTGGTGATCGCATCGTCATATCGCTTCTGGGCGATCTGGAGTCTTGCCTGGAGGCAGAGCAGGAGCGCCAGATCGCGGTATTCGCTGAGGTTGGCGGGCATCGTTCCCGGCTGGAAGGGCGGCCAGTCGCACCTCCTGCACCGGGCGCCGTGGCTGGCCAACTCCAGGGAGGTCTTTGCCTGCTGGAGAACCGCCTGCACATCCGCTTGTGGCAATTCGCTCAGCGGCGCGCCGAGCCACTGCTGCACCCGATCTGCTTTTACTTCTTGCGGAAGGGCTTGCACTGCCCTGGCGTATAGCTCTGCTCCGTCGCCATCGGTCAGTTCCTCCGGCTTGGGAAGTAGCGAGAGCGTCGTTGCAGCGTCGAATTGCGCCGGCGCAATCGTGAGGTTGACCACGCGGGCCGATCCTGAATCGGGCGCCGCCGGTCTGCCCGGCTGGGCGCTCGGCAGCAAGGCCACGATCGCGGCGAGCAAAGAGAGGGCTGTGGAGCATGTCATAACGTTGATCTCCTCTTGCTGGCAATCCGCGCGGAGCATCGTGCCCGTACGCGTGCGACTACGATGTCGGCCCCCGGCCGCACCGAAGCTCGTCTCAACTATAGACGTCCACCTCCGCCTTTTCATCAAAAAAGTCCGGGTGGGATGGGCACCAAGACCACCTGCCCATGCCCTGATTTCGGCGTGCAATTCCTCCGCCGGGATCGTACAATGCAAGCACAAGGTCGCAGCGATCATCGTATCCGTAGATACGCAGGAATGCCGTAGGGGGATATGACCATGGCTGCCACGAATCGCAGGAAAATAGGCCCACGCGAGCATTTTGGACTCCTCTTTGCCGTAGTGCTGCTGCTGTCTCTCTGGTTTGTCCGCCATACGGCGAGGGAACCGGTCTCCCTTTCCGTTACCGAGCATCAGAACACCGAAGGGCAGGGAGGAGCTTCCGAGCCGAACGAGACGCAATCCGCCCGATGCGACCACAGCCACCGGGCTTTCGGCGAGCGCGTCGCCGAGCGGCAGAGGATGGTGGACTCGCAGATTCGTCGCCGCGAGGTCAAGGACCCGAACGTGCTCAAGGCGATGCAGGTCGTGCCCCGGCATGCATTTGTCCCGGCGGCCCAGCAGCGGCACGCCTACGAGGACAACCCGTTGCCCATTGGAGAAGGTCAGACTATCAGCCAGCCCTACATCGTGGCGTTCATGACCGAGGCCCTGAAGCTCGACCCGAATGCTGTCGTCCTGGAGATTGGAACGGGATCGGGCTATCAGGCGGCGGTGTGTGCCGAGATTGCTCGCCGGGTTTATACCGTCGAGATCGTTGAACCGCTCGCAGAGACGGCGAAAGCACGTCTCAAAGAGCTGGGGTACTCGAACGTATTCGTCCGAGCAGGGGATGGATACTACGGATGGCCCGAGAAGGGGCCTTTCGACACGATCATCGGCACCGCCGCCGCCGACCGTGTTCCGCCCCCGTTGATCGAGCAGCTCATATCGGGGGGAAGGATGATCCTGCCCGTGAGCAACGAGGTCGGCTTTCAATACCTGATCCTGATCACGAAGGATGACAGAGGGCAACTGGACCGGCGAGAGGTCATGCCCGTCCGGTTCGTGCCCATGACCGGTCAAGTCCAGAAGCCTGATTAGGTCGTCTTCCGACTGGGCAGAATGGATCCGGACGAAAGTCTGTTTTGGAGCGGGCTCGCCGGAGGTCAGTACCACATCTTCAGCGCCCGGGGGAGGACGCGAAAATCGAACGTCGTTCCCTCACGGTAGAGGTTGCCGTCGGTTTGGGCATGCCTGGGCTGTGACATGGCGATTCGGACATGGCGTCCTTTCTCGTGACGGCCGAACCGGTTGCCTTCCATGAAAGACGTGGCCAGGCTCTGGACGAGTTCGGCCCAGCCGGAGTTGATCGCCAGCAGATGAAGGTGCCGGTCGTCGAAGACCGCATCGGGCACGATCCTCATATTGTATCCATAGTAGGCGATCTTGGTTACGATCGCGGTCACGGCGCCCGGAACGACGAACGTTCGATCGTCGACCGTGATCGTCATGTCGGTACGCTCCAGATCGGCAAAGAACGAGCCGAACGTGGCCATCGCATAGGCATGGGGGCCGCGCACACCGCCGGCCTGAAGGGTCTCGCGGCGGTGCAGGATGTCCGCTTCGAGTCCGACGCTGGCCATGAAGGCCTTGACGGATTCGTCACACAGGATCAGGTCGAGATCGTGAGATTGCCCTTCGCGAATCTGTCTGGCGATGCGCGTCACCTGCGGGGGCAGGTCCAGCGCGTAGCGCAGGGCGCAGCCGGAGCCGAGCGGAATGTATGAGAGTGTCACATCGGAGCGGACCGCGTTGATGATGTCCGAGAACGTTCCGTCCCCACCGGCGACGATCATGACGTCGACTTTCTCGACCAGGTCTTTGGCGCAAAGAAGGAACTCCTCCCGCGAGGTCGTATCGAGACCCGCCAGCACGGTATCGCTGCCGAGGATCTGCGAGGCCTTTCGCAAAGTCTCCGCCTTGCGCATCGCGCTGGTTGCGCCGGACTTGGGATTGGCGATGATGCCGAACTTCATCGATCCGGATGATCCTTCTTTCGGATTTCTGTCACGTCATGTTCATCGGCGCAGCATCTTACCTGTGTCCCCGGACACTATGCAACGGCATTTCCCCACAGGCAAGGGGAGATGTTGTCACCACGGCAGAGGATGTGTCAATCCTCTGCGCACGGTCGTCCGAATCCGATATCGTCGACGAAGACCACGCCGCTGCCGCCGGCGATCGGATTCTCGCGGTCGCCCACTCCGATGGACAGGGCCCGGATGCTGTTGGTCTTCAGGCCGGCCGATTCGAGATCGCTCAGCGGAATCTGCCACGCGCGCCAGCCGGGTCTTGCGGTGGCGATGGCGTCCGAATGCCGGATCAAGTTGACTTTGCCGGTGCTGTCCTCGACGGCGACGTAGAGTGGCTCGGCGGAATTGCCTTCCGGCTGCGCCGCGCCGATCTCTGCGATCTGCCACGTGCCGGTGACGTCTCCTGTTGTGGAGACGTTGGAGAACTCGGCGCCCGTCGAGATGGCGGTGTCGTGGCTGGTCAGTGCCAGGCCAGCGTAGACATCGGCGGCCATGGGGATGGTGACGGGCGCGGTGGCAGCGATGTCGACCCAGGTGACGCCGTCCGCCGATCTCTGTGCCGTGAATACGTTGCCCGTTCGCGTCAGCTTGACCCAGTAGGGGGCCGCCAGGCCGCCGGCGTCGGAATTCTCGCTGGCCGCGTTCGCCGTGGGCCGGCGCTGAAAAGAGATGCCGCTGCTTGGCGTCACGACCACCATCGCATGTTTGGAGCCGGCTTCCAGACCCTCGCGAATCATCACGCCCGCCTTCGCCCAGGCGTTGGAGTTCAGCACGCTGTCGACGCGGGCGACGATGGAGCCATTTCCACTGAGTCTCTTGTGGACGAAGCGGAACTCGTCGGCTGCGTCCCAGATATCCGCGCCGATCGCATTCATGAGGATCTGGCCATCGGCCGTCTCCAGAAACGCCGGGGCTCTGCCCTGGACATACAACGCGAGGGTGTTGGCCCCGTGGATGGTCCAGTCCTGAGGGGCGTCCCAGGTTCGCTGGGCCTCGGAGAACCAAGGCGCACTTGCGTTGTCGTACTGGAGAGGCATTGACTGCCGGCCTCCGTGGACGATGCGCTGCTCGGCAAAGGGGGCCTCGAAGTAGCCGACGGTCGAACCGCTGCTGTTGACCCAGCCGTCGATCCAGGTGTCGAAGATGGCCTCACCAGCATCGAGATTGTCCGTGTAGCTCTCGAAATCGTCGATGAGAGCAAACTCCTGTGTCGAGAAGCTCCAGAGGTCGCCTGCCCAGGAGGGGATCGTCTCGGTGTCGTTGACCTCCACGATCTGCCAGTAGTATGTGTTTCCAAACTCCAGGCTCGTGGGCGCGAAGCCGGCTGTGGCGACGGTGCCTGCCAGGGTCATCGCCTCCGGGGCGGTGCCAAGATGCACCTCGTGCGAGGAGGCCTCTCGGCCCGCGCGCCAGGTGAGAGCGACGTCCGGGGCGATCCCGGTCGCTCCATCGGCCGGTTGCGGCTCTCTCGGCTGGACGGGAATGTAGGTGAAACGGACCTCGCTGAGGCCGTACTGGCCCATCGGGCCAAAGCCGCTGTTGACGATGAGGCGGACATACCGGGCAGCCACGCCGGAAAGATCGACGGTCGTGTTGCTGGCATACTCCGCTTTGGCCGTGGCCTGAGCGAATTCGAAATCACCCAGTGCGGTCCACGCGGCGCCGTCGGTGGAGTACTCGATCGTGGCATTCTTGATTCCGAAACCGAGGGCCTTCTCGAACTGGATATTGTAGTTCCAGATACGGAGTTCGTGCAACTTGAGAACCCGTTCGAACTCGTACTGGATCCACAGCGGACCCTCGCTGGCCGGTGTTACGAGCCACATGTCGGTTGCCTCGACCGAGTGCCGGTTGCCGCCGTCGAGCCCGGAGCCATTGACGGTGTTCTCCGGTCCGGCCCCTTCGTCAGAGACGCCGTTGGTCGTCGCAATGACATTCCGTGCCGGATACGCGAACGGCTCGGTCGTGAAGCTCCAGACGTTGCCCTTCAGAACGGTGTTGTCCGGCGGCGCGTTGACTTCGTCGATTCGCCAGTAGTACGTCTGCCCGAAATCGAGAACGCCGGCCGGATCGTATGTAGCCGCCGTCTGGTCTTGACTGAGCAGTACACCGGCAGGGTCACCCCGGCTCGCCTGATTGACATCATCGAATGTGGTCCCGAAGTAAACGTCATGCGTCGCGGCATATTCGCCCGGCGTCCAGCCCAGCACGACATCGCGAGGCACGTCCACGGCTTCATCGGCCGGCTGCGGACCCGTCGCCAGACCAGGCCCACCCGGACCTTTCATCAGCACGCGGATCTCCGCGGCGGTCAACGCTCGACCGAACAGCCAAACATCATCGATCTCGCCCTGGAACCAGTCGCCGGTTGCGTTGAAGACGTTACCCCCGATGCTGAAGAAGTACGAGGAAGTGCTGCTGGACATGCCGCTCTCGTCGCTGGCCTGTTCCTGGCCGTCGATGTAGAGGGCGATCCTCGTCTGGTCTCCCGCCAGGACGAGATGATGCCAGGATGGATAGGCGAAGCCGTAATTGGCGCCGACAAACGCCCAGCCGTTGCCTGCCATCCAGGTCCCGAGCTGCCCACCGCTCTCCGTCGTGAAGCCGAACTCGATCAGGTCGTTCTGGCCGAACAGACTCGAATAGACTCCGGTGTTGCCCGCACTGACCCAGCCGGCCATGGTGAAACCGGTCAGGCCGTTGAGCAGGCTCTTGCCGGTGCCGACGTACGCGTTCTGCCCGTCGAATTGCAGGGCGGTGCCGTACATCCCGGGGACCCACAATGGATCGCCGTTAAGTGTGCCGTTATTGCCGTTGCCCGAGCCATCGGCGGCGATCGTGCCCGATCCGTCGTCGAACGCCCACCAGCCGAGAAGGGCAGGATCTTTGGCAGGATCGAAACGGCCGTAGGCGGCGCCTACGGAAAGCAGAGTCAACGCTGCCACAAGAAGAACCAGGAGTGATTTCTTGCCCATGACGATCCTCCTTCCCGAGAAGACTCACTCGAATGCACGCGTTTTTTGAATCAATTCGCTGACACCTCCCTGGCTTAGTGATCCTGGTCCCGCCGGCCCTTCTTGCGCCGGCACGCTCTTCTGCGATACCGTCGCTCGAACGCACCCGGCGCAACCGCTTCCAGACACTCTCATTAGACCAAAACCGCGATTCGCAGGCAAGCGAAAAGGGCTGCGAGCAACGCCCACAGCCCTTTGGAAGATCGGGTTGATGATACCGATTCTCGCGTCGCGTCTGTGGCTGCTACGGTGCGGCGGGCCGGACGTACAGGGTGACCTCCGCCACGGTAACGTCCGTCGCTCCCGGCGTCAGTTCGCCGACGTCCACGTTCTCTCCCCTGACGCGCCAGCTCACCGTCGTGATCCCCGGTCCGACGTTGCCCGGGTCGGGGTCGAACCACGCGGTCCAGGTCCCTCCGGCGGCCGACGCCGCCGACACTTCCAGCTTAAGCTCGGCGCTGAAGTTGGTCTCGATCTGGTGCGAGTACGAGCCGTTAAGCGTGACCGGATAGGTGACTCCCGTTGGTACGTCGAAGGTGATCTCGAACGTCCTGAGCTCCTCCCAGA
Organism: uncultured Pirellulales bacterium; assembly: GCA_964579055.1. Lineage (GTDB taxonomy): Bacteria > Planctomycetota > Phycisphaerae > Sedimentisphaerales > Anaerobacaceae > Anaerobaca. The sequence continues at coordinate 17,089 of CAZOFX010000007.1, read as the reverse complement.
CGTATTCGGGGTGCGGTTCGGCAGCGGAACCCTCATAGGCCCCCGAGTCGACCTTGCTGCTCTGCACGCGGTCCGCGCCGGCCAAATCCAGCGGATGGTTCTCACTGGTGTTGCCGTCGCCGTCGACATCCGCGTGGTCGGCCAGAATCAGGCTGTTGCTGCCGTGGTTGATCCCCTGCGAAGTGGCCTGGAGGTGGTAATCGCTGTCGAGGTCGATCCATTCACCCTCGATGCTCCACAATCCGCGGCTGACGAAACGCGGATCGACGTTCAGGTTGCCTGTGCCGGACCAGCCCCCCTGGATGATGCTGTAGGAGGCCACGACCGTAGCTGGGTCGTCGCTCCAGATCAGAGAGGCGCCGCCGTCGTTGTACAGGATGCTGTTGTTGATCCTTACCGCCTCGCCCGGCGAACTCGAATAGCTGAAGTTGAACAGGACAATCTCGTTGGGCCACGGACCCACGTTGTCGGCCAGGGTGCAGTTGCTGACGGTCACGTGGGCGGCGCCGCCTCCCATGTTGCAGATCGCCGAACCGCCGCCGACGCTGCTGCTGCCGGCGGAGTTGCCCGTCAGCAGGCAGCTTGCCAGCGTGGTCGTGCTGTCGTGATTGTACAGGGCGCCGCCGTAGAGCAGGGCGCGATTGCCCGACAACTGGCAGTTGGCCAGGTAGGGCGAAGCTCCAAACGCGGCCAGACCTCCGCCGTAAACACCTGTATTGCTTCGGAGAGTGCAGCCGACGATGGTAGGCTCCCCCGCCTGGACCAGGATTCCCGCTCCATAGTGATGGGGATAGGGGCCGTCGGCCTGCCCGTCCGCGATGGTCAGTCCGTCGAGCGTGGCGTTGCCCTCGATCGTGACGACATGATGGCAGTTGTCGTCCCGGTTGAGGATGCCCCAGAGGTCATCGCCGTTGAGATCGCCACTGAGAACCGTCGGGTGGGCTGCCGGGTCCCGGGCGTCGGGGTTGGACGCTCCGTAACCGGCGTAGCTGCCTCGCAGGATGACACCGTCCGGGATAGCGAACGACGCCTCTCGATCTCCGGCGGTCTGCCCAGCGCCCTGGTCCGGCTCGTAGGTCCCGTCGGCGATGTGAATCTCATCTCCGCCGGCAGCGACGGCCAGCGCATCCTGCACGTTGCGATAGGCGCGATACCATGTCGATCCGTTGGGCGATGGCCCGGTCGCCGAGCGGTCCACATAGATCACCTTTCCACCACTCCCACCACCACCACCGACCGTGAACTCGATCTCTATGTCGAGCGTCTGGCAGCGGAACGTCCACTTGCCGTCCGACAACGGTCCGAAGGTTCCCTCGAGGCCGCAGACGGGCATCCAAATCAGGGTGCAGATGGTGGGCGCTGGGCCCTGGAACCACAGGCTGACCGTTCGGGTCAGCGTGTTGACCGTCAGTTGAGGCGTTCCGCCCAGGTTGGATTCGGCCACGCAACTGTTGCCGTATGTGGGCTCGTCCAGAGGTCCGCTGAAGGAGATGACGCTCGACGAAGTCGGGTTGCTTGGGGACAACGTCCAGGACGCGGGAGGCGACTGGCCCTTGGTCCAGGACACGGTTGCGCCCGATGCCGTACCGCACACGAGCGCCATCACGGTTATGCACGCGACAATTCTGCCCCTTGCCATCTTCGTACCCTTTCAATGAGAACGCACTTGGCTGGCTCACCCTCAATGGACAACGCTGTGGAAGTGAATGACCCTGAGAGGGGTGTCGAGATGGGCAAAAAAACCGCGCACACATCGTTCCATGCGATGTGCTGGTCTTGACTTCACACCGCCCAGCATCCGCACATCCTCCTCCTTGCCGTTTCGGTCATCGTGACCTTACGGCGATTGCCTGCACTCATCATAGACTATCGTCTCGCGGGATTCAACGGTCTTTTGAGGGAAATGGGGCAAGGAAGCCACCCGTCCGGACTGGCGCCCCTCGGCGGCGAGCCGATCCGGATAAGGGTCTTCCGGGAAGAAGAAAATAGGGCGGCTGCGGAGCGCTCACCGCAGCCGCCAGGATCGCAGGGTTCTGTCGCGCTCTGAATAGCTGGAGAACTCGGTTTACCAGACAATCTGGGCTTGCCAGGTGTTGGCAAACCCGCTGACACATGTGCGGACCCATCCACAGTAACCTTTGCTCACACCGGTGGTAGCGATGGTCGAAGTTGCGCTCTGGTCGGCCGTCTTGTAGTTGCCGGACCCAAAACAGCTATTGTACTTCCCAGTTGCGGCGGACTGATTCGCGCTGACGGTCCCATAGCTTGAGCCATAGGAACCACCGCCGCCAGACACACTTCCTTGGACGCTAAGGCAAGTACTCTGGCTTTGGGCGATGCCGCCCCCGCTACGATACGCGAAGGCTGTGGTTGAAACGATCATTAACACGACAGCAATGAACAGCATCTTCTTACTCATCTCTGACTCTCCTTTTCTTTCTCTCTTAAGCATCCCTGCGCAGAACCCTGCCGTTCTGCCATCTGGAGAAGTGACAAACCGTCTCGGACATGAGCCACAGCGATCGAGTCTGCAGAGCGCGCGCCTACAGCCTCCCCGCGTTGGGCCGTCCGTGACCCAAGATTGCACCGTTCCTCGGAGCGCCGGTGTTGTCTGGAACTGAGGCCTCCGGTCTGTTCCATGACGCTGCATCAAACCTTACCTTTCTCCTGAAGGCGGTCAATTGTGGCAACTACGTAATTCGTGTCTTTTTTTTCTGTGACGTGGCGAAGGCGACAGGCATGTCATGCGCTGGGACGCCGTGTCGGAGCACATGATCTCCTGGGTTCCGCATGGTGCGTGCCGGTCTTCTCTGCGTGGGCTGCACAGAGGCCTTCTCGGCGCGTGCTGTATGTGTCAGAGAGGAAGATCGCTTGGAGGCGGACGATCCCTGCCTCCCGACCAGAGGCGATGGTGGTGTAGAGAAGGCGGGACCATTTGGGGATATTCAGGCTACGGAAACACTCTTTATGTGCAGTGTGACGCCGGATCAGCCGGTGGCTGCCGGTCCGATGGTCCACGTATGCGGCGCAGCGGGTTTCGCCCCCGCGGGCTGCGTTGAGAAGGGCCGGTATCCGCGCGGAGCAGTAAGGTCCAACCGCCGCAACGGAAGTCCGCTGTGCCAACGGAGCAGGAGGGATTCGAACCCCCGTTACCTTTCGGTAAAACGGTTTTCAAGACCGTCGCCACAAAACGGTAAGCGTCGCTCTGGCAATGACTTAGAGCAGGGGCCATCCGGCGCTTACAAACCAGCTTACAAACGAAACTCGAAAACGGTCGATATTCCAGCGCCCGAACTGCCTCCAGACTTGGCCGAGGTCGTGACATGCTGGCCGGACCTGCCGGAACATATCAAGGCGGCGATCACGACGCTCGTGCAGGCCCACGGCAGGGGGAGGAAGTGACGATGGCACGCAGGAGCGCTCGCAAGCGAATCCCTCTGGCGCAACAGATGATCTATGATGACATGCGCGGGCAGTTCGAGGCGATGGGCGCTGGGGGCCAGTACAACCGACACCAGAAGGACTACGCCCTCAAGCTCATCGGCAAGTACGGCGTCCGGGCGACCGCACGGATTCTGGAGCTTCCACGCCGAACGCTGCAACGGTGGTGTCGCAGTCAATCAAAGCGGGTTCGCCGGTGTCCGGCCTGGGTCTATGCGTGGGCGGCCAGACGACGCGAGAAGCGTGCGTTTTGGTCACGGAGAGGCTACGGCTAAACCGTCTGCAAAGCCAAAATGTCGCCACTTAAAAAGGGATTCCGGGCAGTCGAGAGGCACTCTCGACAGGTGAGATCGGAGTCGCAAGCGAGTTCCCGTTGGTCATTTGCCTGTGTGCATACTATTTCTAAGATAATACCTTGTGAGGGGATTATGCCGGCTGTAAAATGCAACCATGAAGAAGGGCTTGGGACAACTCGAAACACGGCTGTTCGCCTATGTTCAACTACGCGGACTGACGGCCATACGAATAGGCCAATTGCAAGGGCCGCTGCAACTGACCGGCATTCAAGAACGAAAACTGCTGAGCCGACTGGAGAGGGCCGGATTGATCGCGCGCGTGTGGCGGGGGTTGTATCTGGTTCCACGACGATTGCCCCTGGGGGGCATGTGGAGCCCTGATGAGGCCCTGGCATTGAACACGCTGATGGCAGCCAAGCAGGGCCGGTATCAGATATGCGGGCCAAACGCCTTCAACTTCCACGGCTTCGACGAACAGATCCCCGCCCGTGTCTACGCCTACAACAATCGACTCTCGGGCGAGCGTCAGATCGGCACGGTAGCTCTGACGCTCATCAAGGTGGCCGACGAGCGACTTGGCGACACGGAGAAGGTTCGGACGCCGGACGGCGGCACGGCGATCTATGGCTCCCGCGTGCGAACACTTGTGGATGCCGTGTATGACTGGTCGCGATTTGACAGCCTGCCTCGTGGATACGGGTGGATTCGCCGCGAACTGGCGGCCCGCCGGGTCGGCGCGGCCGAACTGGTCAAGACCACGCTGCGCTACGGCGATACGGGGACCATCCGACGGATGGGGGCGCTGCTGGAGCGCGAACAGGTGGATGCCCGGCTGCTGCGCCGGTTGGAGCGGGCGTTGAATCCGACCACCGGTCTGATCCCCTGGATTCCCACGAGGCCCAGGCGGGGCACGGTGAACCGACGATGGGGCGTGGTGTTCAATGAGCAAGCCTGATCCAACGGCCATCCGGGTCCACGAGGACCCGGCCATGTTCCTGGAAGCGGTGAATTTCACGGCGGCCCAGACCGGGTTTTCGCCGCGACTGATCGAGAAGGACTACTTCTGCACGCTGCTGCTGCGATACCTGGCAACGAGCGACGTGCTCGTGTTCAAGGGCGGCACGTGCATGGCGAAGGTGCACGCGGCGTTCTACCGATTGAGCGAGGACCTGGACTTTGCCATCCCCATGCCGTGCGATGCGATGCGCGCCGAGCGCAGCGGGCAGGCGAAGAAGCTGAAGAAGACCGTCGCAGAGCTGGCGACGAAACTTGAGGGCTTCACTGTGGTCGAGCCGCTGACGGGGGCCAACGTTTCGACGCAGTATGTTTCGGTCGTCGGCTACAATTCTCTTCTCAGCGGGCAGCCCGAGGGCATCAAGATCGAGATCGGTCTGCGCGAGCCGCTCCTGACGCCGGTGTTCGATGGGGCTGCGCGAACCGCTCTGCTCGATCCCGTGTCGGGCCGACCGATGGTCCCGCCGGTGGCGGTACGCTGCATTTCGAGGATGGAGGCGTTCGCCGAGAAGTTCCGGGCGGCCCTGTCACGTCGCGAGGCGGCGATCCGCGATTTCTACGATATCGACTACGCCGTGCGACGGCTGGACCTGCGACCGCAGGACCCGGCCCTGGTCGAACTGGTCCGACAGAAGCTGGCCATGCCCGGCAACGAGCCGGCCGATGTCTCCGAGGCCCGTCTGGCGATGCTCCGGCGGCAGCTCGATGCACAGTTGAAGCCTGTCTTGCGAGACAGGGACTTCGCCGAGTTCGATCTGGAGCGAGCCTTCCGCACCGTCACCCAACTGGCCGACAAGACCCGTTGAGCCGCCAGATCCCGCGTGCCATACCGCGACCCCATATTCTCCTAAAACGTCGGTACTTGTTCCGAACTACCGACGTTTCATACCAGTGCCGATCCCGCCGACAAGAGTGAACGTCGGGTGTCGGCGACTTCGCGAGGCAAAGACGCGGAAAAATGTGGACGGGCATACGCCCCGATGTTGCGACAGTGTCCGGCCCGCGACCGCCTCGGGGGGAGGGGGGGATGAAATCTCGTAAGATCGGGGGCGGGGAGACCATGTGACCAGCCACACGTCTTTTTTCACGGGTTTCGAGGGGGGGTACCGTGTGGCCCGCATCGACGGCTATTACATAGAGTTGTGCCCCGGCCCTGGCCCCTTCTGGCACGGAAAATCAAGTTGAGACGGCAATTGGCCGATAGTACCATAAGGGCGGGTTGTGACCCGTGGTGTTTTTCGAGAGGGCGACATGGCGGAGAAACTGCCGGTCATTATTGACAATCGGGGGGACAACACGGTCGTCAATGCGCTGCGACGACTGCTGCCCAATCTCCAGAAGATGGACATAGCGACGGGAGTTTTCGAGGTCGGGTCATTTCTCCTGCTCGATGACCTCTGGAGGAAACTGGCCGCTATCCGCATCCTCATGGGTGACCAGACTACCCGGCGCACCAAGCGAGAGATCGTGCAGGACATGCGGGAAGCGTCCGAGAACAGCATCGAACGAGAAAAGGAGCGGGACGACAGTCTGGATGGTCTACCGGCCGTCCGGCAGGCTATCGCAGCCGGCCAAATCGCGCTACGTGTGTACTCCAAGGCCAAGTTTCACGCCAAGAGTTACCTGATGGAGTCACACGACGCCAGCCCGGTGGATTTCGCCATCGTGGGCAGCTCGAATTTCACCCGGCCGGGTCTCACGGAGAACATCGAACTGAACCTCTTCAGCACCGACCAGGCTCATATCGAGAACCTCCGCAAGTGGTACGAAGAACTCTGGGGCGAGGCCGAAGACGTTCGAGAAGACATCCTCCAGTTGATCGAACCGCATCTGAAAGAGTACGACCCGTTCACGGTCTACGCACGGGCGCTGTACGAGTACTTCGCCGGTCGAGAGAAGACCGAGGACGATTGGGAACTGATGGAGTCGGCCCTGTACCGCAAGCTGTCGCAATACCAGAGAGACGGATATCACAGGGCAATGCAGATTGCCGACCAGTGGAATGGGGCGCTCATCTGTGATGGCGTCGGTCTGGGCAAGACCTTCATCGGTCTGATGATCCTGGAACGCTGCATCCGCGACAAGAAACAGGTCCTGCTGGTCGTGCCGAAGTCCGCCGAGCAAAGCGTCTGGCGTGCGAACATCGACCGCTACCTGTATCCCCGCTACTACAGGAACACGTACCGCTACCTGGATATCGAGCGGCACACGAGCTTCGGCCGGGAGGGTCTCATTGACCCACAGGCGCTCGAACTCTATCGCGACCATACCGACGTCGTCATCATCGATGAGGCCCACCATTTCCGAAACCCCAGGGCCAATCGTGGCAAGCTTCTCATGGATCTGGCGGCGGGCAAGAAGCTCTTCATGCTGACGGCGACGCCTATCAACAATTCGCTCGACGATCTGTACCACCTCATCAACTACTTTGCACAAGGCAGGAAGGATCACTTCGCCGGCATCCGCATTCAGAACCTGCGGGCGCACTTCCTCGAAGCCGAGAAGCGCATGGAGAAAGAAAAGCCGGACGTGGCCGTCACTGAGGTGGCCGAAGACGAGGACTTTCTGCGAACGGATGCTCTTCTGAAGAATGTGCTGATCCAGCGAAGCCGGGCATATGTCAAGCAATCCGAAGGCGAGAACGAAGACGCGCCGCTGTTCCCGGAGAGACAGCAGCCCCGCGTCGTGAATTACTCCCTCAAGAGCGTGTATGAGAGCCTCTATGTGGAGATCAAGGAAGCATTCGACAAGGAGAACCCCTTCCTGTCACTGGCCATCTACAACACCTCCGCTTACGACAAGGACCCGGACAAGCAGACCGCCGAATATCAGAAGCTCGTGGTCGGACTGATCCGTACGTTGTTGCTCAAGCGGCTGGAGAGTTCGTTCAAAGCGTTCGAGGCCAGCGTCGAAGACCTGCTTGCCAAGATGGCCCGTTTTCTCGAATACTACTCGGCGGAACTGTTTGCGGCGTGGACGACGACGAACAAGAGATGGTGGAGTCTGGTGCAGGCCCACATTCTCCAGCGGTTGGAATTGAACGAGCAAGACACGGAGGACGAAGAGGAGAACGAACTGCCGGACTTCATGCGGGACTTCGACGCATCTGTGCATGACATGGCGCGTCTGACACGCGACGTGCAGCAAGACATGGAACTGCTGACCGGCTTCCTGAGCAAGATCTACCGGCGTTTCTATGTCAAGGACAAGGAGGGCGAAGAGGAGGACCCGCAGCGTGACGACAAGCTCCAGAAGCTCCTGGCGCTTCTGCGGGAGGACGATCTGCTTCGGGACCAGAAGGTCCTGATTTTCAGCGAGTTTCGCAACACCGCCCGCTATCTGGCCGAACAGCTTACTCAGGCCGGCTTCAAGGCGGTCGAGCAGGTGGACAGCGGGCGCAACGTCAGGAACCGCGAGACGATCATCCAGCGGTTCGCTCCCTACTACAACTGCGCCGCGAACAACGGCGACCTCTTCGGCCAGACCGAACTATCCAAGGCGCTGGACAACCCCATCGACATCCTGATCTCCACGGACGTGCTGTCCGAGGGCCTGAACCTCCAGGACGCGTGCCTGATTATCAACTACGATCTGCATTGGAACCCGGTCCGGCTGATGCAGCGGATCGGCCGCGTCGATCGGCGTCTGAATCCGCAGATCGAGGAAATGATCGACCGCGCGCCGCAACTCGCCGGCAAGGTCTACTTCTGGAACTTCCTGCCGCCCAAGGAACTTGAAGACCTTCTGCACCTCAAACGCAGGCTCGACGGCAAGATCCTGCGGATCAACAAGACGCTCGGCATCGAAGGCGCACTATTGAGCCCCGACGATCCCGACATGGCCATGAAGCTGTTCAACGAGCGCTACGAGGGCAAGGAATCGACGGAAGAACTGATGCGGCTGGAGAAGCAGCGTATCGAGGCCGAATACCCTGAACTCTGGCAGCCTCTGGATAAGCTCCCGCGACGGCTGTTCAGCGGCAAGAAGGCGGGGGCCGGCTTCGGTCCGGTCGTCAACCGCCGGGGCGAGGAGGTTCGCCACATCGCGCCAAACCTGCGTCCCGGCCTGTTCGCCTGCTATCGTATGCCGCCGGTCGTCGGCAAGGCCGCCACGAACCTCATGGAACTGACCACAGAGAAATTCGACCCCGAGAAGCATCCTCAGGGCGAGGTCAAATGGTACTTCCGCGACGCCGAGACCGGCAAAGTGGCCGAAGTTCTGGAACAGACCTGGACCGCTGTCCGATGCACTCAAGGTACGGAACGGAAGGTCGAGCAGGGAGTCACGAACCTGGCCGACGCCCGCAAGGCCATCGAGAAGCACATCAAGGACACCTACCTGAAGGACATACAGGCTCCCATCGGAGCGAAACCCACGCTTCTGGCCTGGATGGAGATTAGCTGATGCCCACGCCGGAACAGATTCAACAGGCCATTCAGCAAGTCAAAAGCCAGCGCTCATTCATCCAGGTGCTTCTGCGCGACACACTTGGGTGGCAGATTCCTGATGAAGCCGAGGACATCGGAGACATCGCCTACACGTGGTCCGCCGACGAGCTGAACGCCCAGGGTCTGGATCAGAAAGTGGTTGATGGTCGCGTCTGGCAAATCCAGCCGCTCAGCGCCGAGATCGCCAAGTCGTGGGGCATCTTTGTTCTGGAGTTCAAGCACAAGGATGCCTTCATGACAGGCAGAGGCTTGACGGGTCCCCTGCGAAGCGTCCTTCGCGCCCTCGTGCCCAAACGACGCGGCCAGCAGGCGAACCTGCGAACATGGGAACGAGAGAACCTGTTGTTCGTCTGCACGCACAAGTACCGCCATTTCCGGTTCGCCTACTTCAAGGCCCCAAAGGACAAGGAGAAGACTGCTCCGCTGGCGCAGTTCGGTTGGAACGAAGGGGATTCGGACATTCGCACGCTCTGCGAACACAATCTGCTGCACCTCGACTGGAACCCTGACGACCCCGACATGGATCACTGGCGGGACGCGTTCAGCGTCGAGAAGGTCACCAAGGACTTCTACCGCGAGTATAAGAGCGTCTTCGAGGCCATCGAGACCGTCATTGGGGAGAACAACGACATCTCTGGCGATGATCTCCGCCTGTTCACTCAGACCCTGTTCAACCGCCTGATGTTCCTTCGCTTCATCGAAAAGAAGGGATGGCTGAAGTTCAACGGGGACACGAACTATCTGGCGGCGCTCTATGCCGCCGGTGGCGTGGGAAAACGGTCGTTCTATCGGTCGCGGCTCCAGCCGCTCTTCTTCGAGGCCCTGGCTATCGAGGGCAGGCAGATATCCGACGCCGTGGGCGAAGTGGTCTTCCTCAACGGCGGTCTGTTCGAGAAGACCGGCCTCGACGAGATGGTCACCGACATCGCCGATGAGGCCTTCGAGAACATCCTCGGACCAAAGGGTCTGTTCTATCGCTTCAACTTCACGGTCCAGGAATCGACGCCACTGGATATCGAGGTGGCCGTCGATCCGGAGATGCTCGGCAAGGTCTTTGAGGAACTGGTGACCGGCCGCCATGAGACCGGCAGCTACTACACACCCCGGCCCGTGGTCGCCTTCATGTGCCGCGAGGCGATCAAGGGCTTCCTGTCCGCGAAGACCTCGGCGTCGCCGGAGGCCATCGCCCGGCTCGTGGATGAACACGAAGTCGCGCCGGACCTGACCGACAAACACGCCGAAGAAATCCTGTTCTACCTGGAGACGGTCAAGGCGGTCGATCCGGCGTGTGGCTCGGGTGCGTACCTGCTCGGCTTGCTCCAGGAACTCATCAACGTTCGCAAGACGCTTCAGAACCCGAAGTTGACCGCTGATCCGGGCTTCCTCTTTCAATTGAAACTCCGGCTTATCAGCCAATGCCTCTACGGCGTTGATATCGACCCCTTCGCCACGAACATTGCCAAGCTCCGTCTCTGGCTGTCCCTGGCCGTCGAAGCGCAGAGCGCCCAGCCTCTGCCCAACCTCGACTTCAAGATCGAGACCGGGGATTCGGCCCTTGGCCCGTGTGACGCTTATGCCCAGTCCGCCGATGCGCTGGTGATGAACGCCCTCAGGGATCGCGCGCTGAAGCTCGTAGTCGAGAAGAATCAGTACATGACGGCGCATGGCGAGGAAAAGACTGAACTCTACAACACGATCAAGAATGAAGAAGCTGCCATCGCTCAGGAGACAAGTACGGCGTTGGGTGATGGGATAATCGCATGGCATGTCCACTTTGCCGAGGTCTTTGCCAGAGGGCGAAGACAGCGCAGCCTGGAAGAGGGTGCGTTCGACTCGGAGACATTCAAGGTCATCGTCTGCGAACCGGGTGGGTTCGACATCGTCCTGGCCAATCCGCCCTACATCCGTCAGGAGTTGATAACGGATATCAAGCCCCGTCTCAGAGAGGTGTTCCCGCAGACCTACATGGGCACGGCCGACCTCTATACGTACTTCTACACTCGCGCGATCGAGATGCTCGGTCCCGATGGAATGCTCGTGTTCATCAGCTCCAACAAGTGGTTCCGCGCCAACTACGGTAAGAAGCTCAGGGAATACGTCGGCAAGAACTGCCGCGTGCATTCCATCACGGACTTCAAAGACTCCCCGATCTTCGAGGCGGCTACGGCCTACCCCATGATCTTCGTCGCTCAGAGAACGAAGCAGCGGGCAAACCCGGTATACACAGAAGCTCGGGTTCCGAGCGGCGAAGGCCTTGATGTGGCGGCTGTCATCAAGACCCAAGGCAGGCCCCTGGCCGATGACGCCCTGAGCGGGAAGGATTGGTCCTTTGCCGATCAGGCGGCGTGCCGGCAGATCGAGAGGATGCAAAGGAGCGGCGTCCCTCTCGAACAGTATGTGGAAGGCCAGATATACCGAGGAATCCTCACGGGTCTAAACGAGGCTTTTGTGATAGACTCTGAAACGCGCCAGCAACTGATTGAGGAAGACCCGTCCTCCAAAGACCTCATCAAGCCCTTGCTCATGGGTAGAGACATAAAACGATGGTCTATCAGCGGGGATGGGCGCTGGATGATCGTCACGCCGATTGGCGTCAAGATCAAGGAGTATCCAGCGATTTTCGATCATCTCAAGGAGTGGAAGGCAGCACTGCAAGTGAGGCAGGATCAAGGGAACCATTGGTGGGAATTGCGGGCATGCGCCTACTACTCCGAGTTCGAGAAACCGAAGATTGTATTCCCGGATATTGCTCCGCGTACGCGGTTCGCCCTTGATCTGGACGCGCACTACCTGGGAAACACCGGCTATATCATCCCGGTGCAGGACCTGTATCTGCTCGGTGTGCTCAACTCCGAGGCGGTCAACGAGTTCTATATGAATCTCAGTTCCCAGGTTCGAGGCGACTACCTGCGTTTCATCTATCAGTACGTCGCCCAGATCCCCATCCCGCAGGCATCGAAGGCAGAGAAGACAACTATCGAGAACCTGGTACAGAAGTGCCTGGACGCCAGAGGCGAGAACTGCGAAGCATGGGAGCGCGAAATCGACGAGCGCGTCGCCGCGCTCTACGGGCTATGAATCGGGACAAGCAAGGACACCCGCCGGATGTGCAGGGACGCGTGAAACAAGTTCGAGGTCTTGAGAGGAGACTGCGGAGGCGAACCCAATGCGTAAGTACTGGATAACGACCCATTGGCCGCCGGAGGTCGGGATGGACGTCGAGTATGGCGTCTGGCTCTATGACGGAACCGAACAGGTCGGCGAACTGATGGAGCCGGGTGACCGCGTGTGGATCTATCAAAGCAAGGGTGGACGGCGGATCGTCCGGCAGCGGCCGGATGGTTCCAAGTACAAACTGAGGCGGCAACTTGGCAAGCAGGAGGTCATTGCTCTTGTGGAACTTACCAGCAAGTTGCACGCCTCGGGCGAACCACCTGAGAAGTACGATGATGGCAGCGAGCGGTGGTGGAGATGGAAAGCCGACGCGAGGCTGGTGAATCAATCTGGCTTTGTGCCAAGGGTAGAATTGAACTCGCTGTTGGGATATCGCCCGAACTATGGTTTTCGTGCATTCGGCGACGATCACAGCGGCGTGAAGCGAATCGATGAGACGCTCCATCAGCAAATCTTGCAGGCGTTCAATCGCAACCAACCCCCCGAGACCAAGCCCATCCGGAGAAGTCCGAATCTCTATGCCCACAAGGGTCACGGAAAGGGCGGAGAGGGACCTGACCACAGACGATTGAAGGAAAGGGTGGGCGCGAATCCGGCGGCAGTCTTGGGTGAGGAGGGCCTGACGCTCATTCAGCAAGAGTATCCGTTTCCCACGGGGGATCGTGCCGATGTAGTCTTGCGGGACAGTGAGAACCGGTACGTCGCTGTGGAGGTTGAGGTTGGTGTAGATTTGGCCGACATATCAGGAGTGCTACAGGCGATCAAGTACAGTCGCATGTACGCGATTGAGTGCCGGAGAAAGTTTGAAGAAGTGAGAGCATTTCTGGTCGCTCACAGTATCAGCCAGGAGGTAGAACAGCTCTGCAAGCAATATGGCATCGAGACCTTCGTGGTGGCCAAATAGCATCTGATACGCGATGGTGAATGGTGGGCAGACAGAATGTTGCGAGTCAATCGAGCGAGTTCCGCATCAGCGACACCGAGCGGGAGGATCTCAAAGCAGAGATGAACACAGGATCGAAGAAACGGAGTGCTGCGCCGGCGAAGGCATCGCGAACCTGCCGGTGGCGATGGCTTGGCGGTAAGGGCAGCACCCTCAAGTAAGGGTATTAGTGAGGGTATGGAGAGCAATTCCGAATTGACGAAAACAGGTGGGAACAGGCGTGAGCTACCCCACCCTCAAACGGGCGCTGGCCGACCTCAAACGTGAAGGCAAGCTACGGTGTCTCGGCAAAGGTCGGGACGCCCAACGGGAGCGAATCGGATCATGGAGCCAATAATGGTATCACGTTTAGGGAATGTGATCCTATTGGCACGTGCAACTACGAACGGATGAATGACTTATGGGCATCCATAACTTGAAACCCTGGACGGACCCGTGACGCTCCACCCGGATGTGGAATCGGGTACTCTGACCGAGGCGGCGTTTGAGAGGCTCTTGGACCAGATCGATCAGGGCGGCAGGATTATTCGAAGATCATAGCGGAAGGAGAGCACAGTGAAGATTTCCACGATTCTCGACCACATTGATACGGGACACATGGCCTTGCCGGAGTTCCAACGGGGTTACGTTTGGAACCGCGACCAGGTGCGCGGGCTCTTCGATTCGTTGTACCGCCGACACCCGATAGGCGGACTGCTTGTTTGGGCCACGGAATCCAAGACCGCGGAGCATCGCGGCGAAGGACCGCTCGCCCCTGGCGTGGTGAAGCTCCTGCTTGACGGCCAGCAACGGATGACGTCGCTCTACGGGGTGCTACGCGGCAGGCCGCCCAAGTTCTTCGACGGTAACAAGCAGGCGTTCACGGGCCTGTGTTTCCATCTGGAAGACGAGGTGTTCGCATTCTACCAGCCGGTGAAGATGCGAGACGATCCGCTGTGGATCGACGTGACTGAACTGATGCAGAAGGGCACAGGAGGGCTGGGCGCATTCGTTACGCGCCTGTCTGCCGACCCTGCCCTTGCACCGCAGATGGGCGAGTACGTAGGCCGCCTCTCGCGCGTCCTGAGCATCACGGATATTGACCTGCACGTCGAGGAGGTTACGGGAGCGGATAAGACCCTGGACATCGTGGTGGATATCTTCAACCGCGTCAACAGCGGCGGAACCAAGCTCTCCAAAGGTGACCTGGCGCTGGCCAAGATCTGTGCCGAATGGCCGGAGGCCCGTGACGAGATGAAGACCAGGCTCGCCACTTGGGCCAAGGCCGACTACGACTTCAATCTTGATTGGCTCCTTCGCTCTGTGAACACCGTGCTGACTGGCGAGGCGAAGTTTCAGTTTCTGCACGACAGGACCGCTGACGAAATCAAGGATGCGCTCACGCGGGCCAGCAAACATATCGAGGCAAGCCTCAATCTCATCAGCGGGCGGCTGGGACTGGACCATGACCGGGTCTTCTTCGGTCGTTTTGCTGTGCCGGTAATGGTCCGTTACCTTGACCAGTGCAATGGCCACCTATCCGAGAAGGACCGCGACAAATTGCTGTTCTGGTACGTGCAGGCCGGTATGTGGGGGCGTTTCTCAGGTTCCACCGAGACGTACATCGATCAGGACCTGGCCGCACTGGAGGGTCCGGACGCTGGTGTGGACAAGCTTCTGGAGCAGTTGCGTCTGTGGCATGGAGGGCTGCGCGTGGAACCCGCCCATTTCGACGGTTGGAGCCAAGGCGCACGGTTCTATCCGGTGCTGTACCTGCTCACCCGCATGGGGGCCGCCCGCGATTGGGGTACGGGACTGCCGCTCAAGGCCAACCTGCTCGGCAAGATGAGCCGGCTGGAAGTCCATCACATCTTTCCACGGGCACGTCTGTACAAACACGGCTACAAGCGGCCCGAGGTCAACGCCTTGGCGAATTTCTGTTTCCTGACGAAAGACACCAATCTCAATATCAGCGACCGTTTCCCGAAGGACTACTTCCCAGAGATCGAAAAGAAGCATCCCGGAGCGCTGGCGTCGCAATGGATACCGACCGATCCGGCCCTGTGGGAGATCGAGAACTACCGTGCGTTCACGGAGGCACGCAAGGCTCTGCTCGCGGAAGAGGCCAACAAACGATTGGCTGAACTGCTCCACGGGGATATGCGTTGGCTCGAAGGTCCGGCGGCTGCCGTAGAGGCCCCCAGAGCCGTCGAGGTGGTCGGCGGAATCTCCGGACCTGATGAAGAGGAAGAGCTTGAGGCCCTTAACGCCTGGATGATCGAGCGGGGACTGCCCGCTGGCGAACTGTCCTACGACTACGCCGACCCCGAAACCGGTGTGCAGCAGGCCGTCTTCGACCTCGTATGGCCCAACGGGATACAGAAGGAACTCAGCCAGCCGGTGGCCGTGTTGCTCAATGAACCGGCGGAGACCATTGCCATCGCCAATCGCGCTGGCTTCCGCTGTTTCACTGCCGCCGACCAGTTCAAGCAGTACGTCGAAGAAGAGATCCTGGTGGAGGAGGCACAATGACAGACTTGCTCACGGTGCGCCTGTCCGTCATGTTTAGAGATGGACGGATCATGCTTTCGAATGGGCAGCCCTTACCGAAGATACGTGAAGGCTCTTTCGGCGAGCTACTGCTGGATGAACGGGCGGTTGAGGATGCTAAACTTGCGAAGAAACTCCAGGCCCCGGCCACGATTCTGATGCTCGATTCCGAGCAGAGCGTGTTCTTCTCGATGATGGCGCACATGGTCCCGCCTGGGTTGTGGAACGAAGTGGAGCAAAAGAAGAACTTCGTGAATGGACCCGAAGGGCCATGCGTGGAAGTGCGGCTCAAAGAACCGTTGCGACTGCGTCTGCGTGGGACCAAAACACCTACCCTGCATAGCTGTAAGTGCAAGATTCCCTGCCTGGAAGACAAAGAAGCAGTGAGTCTCAACCATGCGTACACTTTGATCTCGACCTATTTTGAGACGAAGCGGATCAGTCATGCCGGCAACGTATTCCGGCTCGGCTACTGGCGCGATACCAAGACAAACCGGTGGACAAGGCTCGATGTGCTGCGATTGGTCCGCGAAGCAGAGCATGGGGCTCCAGACAAACCGCAGAGACCATCGTAGCCGGCTGGGGCCAGGGACGGCTGTTTGCGAGACTAACGGATAATCGATGGCTGCTCGTTGCCGGACTCGGGCCAGAGGATTCACGAACCCAGAGAAGCCCACCGTGCGACATAAGCCAGCCAGGATGTGACATTTGGAGCCATCTGTGGTATCATCTCGCCCATAGATGCTCTGGGCGGAACGATGACCCCATGCGGTCCGGGTAGCATCGAAGAGCGTCACCAACCGTGTCGTGACACCTGAACGAAACATCATGACTGGTGGACAGTGACAGACGAAAGACAATCACGGCAGGCACTCAAGTAGAGAGAAGACGGCGATGAAACGTGGAGGATCGACGTATGCATGATTTGCAGCGGCTCTTCAGGATCGCCGCAGAGCAGTTCCCCGCAATGATGTACGTCGTGGTGGGCTGGCCGGGGGCTGATGGAATCAAGGGCATATCTCTCGATCAGAGTCTTTTGCCGGCCGACCTTCGATACAACGATGATAACCTCATTGAGTCATGGATAGATCAAGGATATGAACAACCAGGAGTACGTGAACGGGAGCCACGGCAGTTCTGGTTGATGAGGGCATCCACACAGAACTGGAATAAAGCCGCCGCCCTTGACACAATACGCACCCTCGCCGCTCAAGTTATGCCACGCTTGTCTGGCCTCTGCAATG